>DXAL01000016.1 GCA_019117125.1 Candidatus Mediterraneibacter merdipullorum | reverse complement strand
CTGTGCCGCCCACATCTGGTGCTGCCCTACTTCTGTGACGATGAGGGCGTCGCCCTTTGTCTGACGGTAGATTTCTTCCACGATGAACGGTCCCGTCAGCATATCCGGGTGGTACCGCAGCGGATAGGCTTCTTTATATTCCTGTATATGCGAGAGCCATTCCCCGTGCTCCTGCTGTTTCAGATGCCGGTTCAAAAGCGTGAGGACTTCCTTCACATCCCCGATGATTTCCTCGGATACCAGGATGTTCTTGTCAATCTCCGCCGCGTCGATGTCTATCTGGAGTATCTTTGCATTCTTTGCAAAGGTATGGGTATTCCCGGTCACACGGTCGCTGAACCGGGCGCCCAGAACGACGAGCAGGTCGCACTCGCTGACACCGTAGTTGGACGTCTTCGTGCCGTGCATGCCAAGCATGCCCGTATACCGCGGGTCTGTCCCCGGGAACGCGCCTTTCCCCATGAGGGTGTCGGTGACCGGTGCGTCCAGCCGGTCCACGAACTCCCGTATCTCCCGGCTCGCTCCGGAGAGGACGCATCCGCCCCCCACGAACACATATGGTCTTTCCGATGCTTCCAGCATGGAGAGCACCCGCTGTATTTTCTCTTTGTCAATGTGCGGATGTCCGGGCACCTGTTTGCCCAGCTCCTGGCGCTCGTACTCCGTGACCGCAGCCGTCACATCCTTCGGGATATCCACCAGCACCGGTCCCGGACGCCCGGAACCTGCGATGCGGAACGCCTTGCGCATGGTGTCCGCCAGCTTTGTCACATCTTTTACGATAAAACTGTATTTCGTGATAGGCATCGTGATGCCTGTGATATCAATCTCCTGGAAACTGTCCTTCCCAAGGAGGGATACGCCCACATTGCAGGTGATGGCGACCATCGGGATGGAATCCATGTAAGCTGTGGCAATGCCGGTCACCAGGTTCGTTGCACCCGGACCGCTGGTCGCCAGGCACACGCCTACTTTTCCGGTCGCGCGGGCGTAGCCGTCCGCCGCATGGGCCGCCCCCTGCTCATGGGAGGTCAGGATGTGGCGTATCTCGTCCCGATGCTTGTACAGCTCATCATAGACATTTAAGATGGCTCCGCCCGGGTATCCGAATACCGTATCCACCCCCTGCTCTTTCAGGCATTCGATGACGATTTCTGAACCATTTAACTGCATGTCTCCTCCTTCTTTCCCGGTACTTCCAGGATGGCGCCCCGGTTTCCGGAAGTCACCATCGCCGCGTATCTTGCCAGGTAGCCGGTCTTCACCTTCGGCTCTCTGGGCTGCCATTTTGCTCTCCTTGCCGCCATCTCTTCCTCAGAGATGTCCAGCTCCAGCTTCAGTTCCGGTATGTTAATCTTGATGATATCTCCCTCTTCCACCAGCGCGATGGGACCTCCCACCGCCGCTTCCGGCGACACGTGTCCGATGGAAGCTCCTCTGGATGCTCCGCTGAACCGTCCGTCTGTAATAAGCGCCACCGTGGAGCCCAGACCGTATCCCGCGATGGCGGAGGTCGGGTTGAGCATCTCCCTCATGCCCGGACCGCCTTTGGGTCCCTCATAGCGGATGACGATGACGTCGCCCGGGTTGATTTTGCCGCTCTTGATGGCCTCGGTCGCTTCCTCGTCACTCTCGAATATCCTTGCCGGTCCTTCGTGGACGAGCATCTCATCGCAGACCGCCGAGCGCTTCACCACGCTGCCGTCCGGGGCAAGATTGCCCTTGAGCACTGCCAGTCCGCCTGTCTGGCTGTACGGGTTGTCGATGGGGCGGATGACCTCCGGATTCAGGTTCTCACATCCTTTGATATTCTCCCCTACCGTCTTTCCGGTCACGGTCATGCAGTCCAGGTTCAGCAGATTCTTCTTGTTCAGTTCGTTCATGACAGCGTAGACGCCGCCCGCCTCGTTGAGGTCTTCGATATAGGTGTGCCCTGCAGGAGCCAGATGGCACAGGTTCGGCGTCTTCTCACTGATGCTGTTGGCAAAGTCAATCTCAAAATCCATGCCGATCTCGTGGGCGATTGCCGGGAGATGGAGCATGCTGTTTGTGGAGCATCCCAGCGCCATATCCACTGTCAGAGCATTGAGGATGGCATCCTCTGTCATGATATCCCGCGGGCGGATATTCCTGCGCACCAGCTCCATGACCTGCATGCCCGCATGTTTCGCGAGCTGCAGCCTTGCGGAATACACTGCCGGTATGGTGCCGTTCCCGCGCAGCCCCATTCCCAGCGCCTCAGTCAGGCAGTTCATGCTGTTCGCCGTGTACATGCCGGAGCAGGAGCCGCAGGTCGGACATGCCTTGTTCTCGAATTCGCACAGGTCCTCATCCGTCAGCTTTCCTGCCGCATGAGCGCCCACTGCCTCAAACATGCTGGAGAGGCTGGTCCGTCCGCCTTTGACATGCCCTGCCAGCATGGGACCGCCGCTCACGAAGATGGTCGGGATATTGACCCGCGCCGCAGCCATCAGCAGTCCGGGGACATTCTTGTCGCAGTTGGGAATCATCACCAGGCCGTCGAACTGGTGGGCCATGGCCAGCGCTTCCGTGGAATCTGCGATGAGGTCCCTTGTCACCAGCGAATATTTCATACCGATATGCCCCATGGCGATGCCGTCGCACACTGCGATGGCCGGTACGACCACCGGGGTCCCGCCTGCCATGGCGACGCCCATCTTGACCGCCTCGGTTATCTTGTCCAGATTCATATGACCGGGCACGATCTCATTGTAGGAGCTCACCACGCCGATCAGCGGTCTGTCAAGCTCTTCCCTTGTCATGCCGAGGGCATTGAACAACGACCTGTGGGGTGCCTGCTGCACGCCCTTTGTCACAGTATCACTTCTCATCTGTCTTTCCTCTCTTTCCTCCCGGATGAGTCCGGTCCTGTTTCCTGACCGGTCTGTCCGATTGATTTTTCCATATGGTTGCCCGATTACAGTTACCCGATTACAGTTATCCGATATACGCGCAGATGCGGTCGCCCATCTCTGAGGTGCCGACCTGTTTCATCCCTTCGGACATGATATCCGCAGTCCGGTACCCGTCCTGCAGCACGGCTCCCACTGCCTTCTCCACAGCGTCCGCCTCTTTGTCCAGGTCAAAGGAATACCGGAGCATCATCGCTGCCGACAGGATGGTCGCGATGGGATTGGCAATGCCCTTTCCTGCAATGTCCGGAGCAGAGCCGCCGCTTGGCTCGTAGAGCCCGAACTTCGTCTCATTTAAGCTGGCGCTTGCGAGCATCCCGATGGAGCCAGTCACCATGCTCGCCTCATCAGAAAGGATATCCCCGAACATATTCTCCGTCAGGATGACGTCGAACTGCGCCGGGTCTTTCACGAGCTGCATCGCACAGTTGTCCACCAGCATATGTTCCAGCGTCACATCCGGATAATCCGCCGACACTTCCTCCACGACTTTCCGCCAGAGCCTGGAAGAATCCAGCACGTTCGCCTTGTCCACGCTGGTCACCTTTCCCCGCCTCTTCCTGGCGATGTCGAACCCGCGCCTGGCGATGCGCCGTATCTCCGTCTCGCTGTATGTAAGCTCATCCCGCGCCACGAGGACGCCGTCTTCCTGCTTTGTGCTGCGCTTCCCGAAGTAGAGACCTCCGGTCAGTTCCCGCATAATCATCATGTCGAATCCCCGGTCCGCAATCTCCTCTTTCAGCGGGCAGGCTCCTTTTAACTCCGGATAGAGCACCGCAGGGCGCAGGTTCGCGAACAGGTTCAGCCCCTTGCGCAGCGCCAGAAGTCCCGCCTCCGGACGTCTGGACGGTTCCAGCTGATACCAGGGCGATGTCTTCGCATCCCCGCCGATGGACCCCATCAGCACCGCATCGCTCTTTCCTGCCGCCTCCAGCGTCTCTTCGGTCAGCGGCACCCCGTTCGCATCGATGGAAGCGCCTCCCATCAGGAGCTGGGTATAAGAAAAGGAATGGTCATACACACCGGCGACCCGGTCCAGCACTTTCAGCGCCTCATCCACGATCTCCGGTCCGATGCCATCCCCTTTTATCACACCGATCTTCTTCTCCATATCCGTTCACCCTTTCATTTCCAGCTAAAATATCACTGTCTATCATACCGCATTTCCCAGACTCTTTCAAGTAGTAGAGCCGAAAAAATAGAGGGCGCTCTGGAATTTTGCCGGCGTCCGCCAAAGCGTTTTTATTTCACAGGAAAACAATTTCCTGCGAAATAAAAAGACCGGAAGGAACCTGTCCTGCCAGGTCTCACTCCGGTCCTGCCCTTTCGGGTCTTATTCTGCACTCGGTTTTTCAATCTGAGCGATCGCCGCTTTCTGCATGGGAATACGGCAGTTCTTGTTGTTTCCGAACTCTACGATGACATCGTCATCTGTAATGTCGATGATGACGCCGTAGAATCCGCTCGTCGTCAGCGCGGTGTCTCCCACTTCCATCGATGCGAGCATTGCCTGTACTCTCTTCTGTTCTTTTTTCTGCGGGCGCATAAGCAAAAACCACATCAGTCCGATCACGACTGCCCACAAAACGAGCATGCTGATCATTTCTCCTCCACCCATGATTCTATTTCCTCCTGACTTTTTATTATCTGTCCGACAATAAGTCTACTATACACAAAATCTCCTTTTCCTGCAAGGGCATTTTTCAAAAAACCGTGGAAATACACAGGAAAAACACAAAATCCTAAGACGCATTTCCGGAAAGTCCTTCCAGTTTCCGCTTTTTGTACGCCTGATATTCCCCGGCTTCGATGGCGGCGCGTATCTCTTCCATCATGGTATTGTAAAAATACAGGTTGTGGAGCACACACAGCCGCATGCCAAGCATCTCCTTAGCCTTGAGCAGGTGGCGGATGTATGCGCGGCTGTAGCTTCTGCATGCCGGGCATCCGCAGCCTTCCTGAATGGGGCGCTCATCCAGCTCGTACTTTGCATTGAACAGGTTCATCTTCCCGTGGTCCGTATACACATGCCCGTGCCTGCCGTTGCGGGACGGATAGACGCAGTCGAAGAAATCCACGCCGCGCTCCACCGCTTCCAGGATGTTCGCCGGCGTCCCGACGCCCATCAGATAGGTCGGCTTCTCCTCCGGCAGATGGGGAACCACCGCGTCCAGGATGCGGTACATCTCCTCGTGGCTCTCTCCCACGGCAAGACCGCCCACCGCGTATCCGTCCAGGTCGAGCTCTGTAATCATCTGGGCGTGCGCGATGCGGATATCCTCGTACACGCCGCCCTGGTTGATGCCAAAGAGCATCTGATGGGGGTTGATCGTATCCGGAAGGGAATTGAGCCGTTCCATCTCCCGTTTGCAGCGAGCGAGCCACCGCGCCGTCCGCTCCACGGAATTCTGGATATACTTCCTGTCCGCCACACTGGGCGGGCACTCGTCAAAAGCCATGGCGATGGTAGACGCCAGGTTGGACTGGATGCGCATGCTCTCTTCCGGTCCCATGAATATCTTCCGTCCGTCCACGTGGGAATGGAAATGGACGCCTTCCTCTTTAATCTTCCTCAAGGACGCCAGGGAAAAGACCTGGAATCCCCCGGAGTCCGTGAGAATGGGCCTGTCCCAGTTCATGAACCGGTGCAGTCCTCCCAGCTTTTTCACCACCTCATCCCCCGGGCGCACGTGCAGATGGTAGGTATTGGAAAGTTCCACCTGCGTCTTGAGCCCTCTCAGGTCATCCGTGGATACGGCTCCTTTGATCGCCGCCGCGGTCCCCACATTCATGAACACCGGCGTCTCAATCACACCGTGTACGGTGTGGAGCCTTCCCCGTTTCGCCCTGCCGTCTTTTTTCAATACTTCATACATCGTCCTGTCTCATCCTGTCCTGTGTTTTTTCTCAACCGCGCCTGCTGCCGCAGGCAGTTCCCTGCGCAGTCCATCTTATTTGTGGACAATGACCGGCGTGCCGTCGCTGATCATCTCAAAGAGCTGTCCCGCCTTGTCATAAGGCATATTGACGCACCCGTGGGAACCGCTCACCTCATAGCGGGAACCGCCGAACGACGACTGCCACGTAGCATCGTGGAAGCCGTGCCCCTGCCAGGTAAACGGCATCCAGTATGCCACCGGCGTCTCATAGGACGGCTCTCCGGTATCCGGGTCGATGTCGCCCTTCAGTGTAGAGTCCCGCTCTTTGTAAAGGATGGAATACACGCCGGTGGGCGTATCCCGGTCCCCGTCCGGACGCCCGGTCACCACATCCGTCTCCATGGCGACAGAGCCGTCCACAATATACCACATGTGCTGCTCGGAAATATCCACCTCAATATAAGTCTTTCCCCAGTCCTGTGCCGAATGGGAAGCTGCAGTCTGCTTATAAGCCGGGTCCCGTTTCTCCACGTCCCCGTTTTTGATGCTTTTTATCAGATTTTTTGTCTCTGTGTCCTCATCCACGATCCACCCGTAAGTACCGCCGGACACTTCCGTCTTCTCTCCGGTGGGCGACGTGATGGTCCTGGTCTTTTTGTACGTGTCATACCTGGAGCCGAACTCGCGCATCCACTCCCGCACCGCGTCCTCGTCAAAGGTGACCTTCATGTTCCCGTCGCAGGAGAGCCAGGTGGAGATCAGTTCCTTGTCCACCACGATATCCTCGTCCATGGGATACGTGATGCTGGCAGCAATGTACTTGTTCAGGGCGTCGCACGCCTCCTGGACTTCCGGGGAATCCGACGTGTATTCCGGCAGCTGATAGCATTTCTCCTCCGTCAGATCCAGCTGCGGACGAAAGTCCGTAATGTACTCCCGCACCTTTGCCGTCAGAGTCTCCATGTCTACCGCGCTGCCGTATTCTTCCGGCGCCACCACATAGGAATCCCCGTCAAACTCCGGATGGGCATTCACCGGCTCCGTCTGCTCTGCCGTGACCGCCTTTATCGTCTGTATCTTCTCATCCAGCGCCGCCCGGTCAAATTCCACGCCTACCGTGAGTTCCTCCGAGGACGGGGAAAACAGGGACGCAATCCACAGAAGCTGGTTCTGGCGCTCCAGCGCAGCTTCCACCTCCGAGTTGTCCTTATAGACAAGCGAAATCTCCGCGCCGGTGATGACATCCTCTGCGCCGTCCTTCTCCAGCAGCGTAAGACGGTAGTCTGCCACCTGCTCTTTCAGATATTCCTTTACATCCTCCACAGTCTTTCCGGAAAAATCCCTGCCGTTGATGGTCGTATTGACAAGGAAGTGGCTCATGAAAAAAGCGGCAGCCCCCAGATAAAGCAGCACAAGCACGCCGAGGATGCTCCCGGCGATGATGCATGCCTTTTTCCCGGCTCCTGCTTTTTTCTGCTTCTTTCTCCGTCTTCCCCGGCGCCTGCGGACCTTTTTCCCCGGTTCCGTTTCTTCCGGGTCGTCCTCTTCCTCATCTTCCGGGTCAGCGTCCTCTTCCGCATCCTCCGGGTCAGCGTCTTCTGCGGCTTCATCTTCCGCATCCTCCGGGTCAGCATCTTCCGCATCGTCCTCCTGCGCCGTTTCCGGTGCTTCCGCTCCGGCATCTGACGGCGCGTCTGCGTCTTCCGCCGTGACTGCTTCCGCTGCGGTTTCTTCTGCTGTGGTTTCTTCTATATAATCAATCTCTGTTTTTTCTGCTTCTTCTGAGCGGTGTTCAGATTCTTTCTGCTGGATTTCAGGCTCACGTCTGTCTTCTCGGCTCATCTGTTTCTCATCTCCCTTTCCAATCTCGGCAACATTATAGTACGAATATCCGGAAATGTACAGGAAAAAAAGCCAAAGTTCTCTTTCCGGGTCCTTGTATCCTCCGTTCTCTTCCGATATAATAATCTCTGTGCTGTGCCGTCAGATACACAGGATGTACTGCGGCAGACGAAAGGAGACAGAAGATATGAGCGGTTCAACATTCGGAAAACTATTTCGCATCACCACCTGGGGAGAATCCCACGGTCCCGGCATCGGCGTCGTGATTGACGGATGCCCGGCAGGACTTCCGCTGTGCGAAGAAGATATCCAGAGATTCCTTGACCGGAGAAGACCCGGTCAGAGCAGATATACGACAAAAAGAAATGAGGCTGATGCCGTAGAGATTCTCTCCGGCGTCTTTGAGGGAAAGACCACGGGAACGCCAATTTCCCTTCTGGTCCGCAACCAGGACCAGCGGTCCCGGGATTACGGCAATATCGCCTCCCTCTTCCGCCCGGGTCATGCCGATTACCCGTTCACAGAGAAGTACGGGTTCCGGGACTACCGCGGAGGCGGACGCTCCTCCGGCCGTGAGACCATCGGGCGCGTCGCCGCAGGCGCAGTCGCTGCAAAAATGCTGGAGGAACTGGGCATCACCGTCCGCGCCTACACCCGGTCCATCGGTCCTTTCCACATCCCGGATGAAAAGGTCGACCTCTCCCAGGTCGGAAAGAACAGCCTCTACATGCCGGACTGCGCCACAGCGGAGAAAGCAGGGGAATACATCGCCTCCCTGATGGCGGAGAAAGATTCCTGCGGAGGCATCGTCGAATGCATCGCCGACGGACTGCCCGCAGGTCTTGGAGAGACGGTCTTCGACAAGCTGGATGCGCTTCTCGCACAGGCAGTGATGTCCATCGGCGCGGTGAAAGGCGTCGAGTTCGGAGACGGATTCGCCGCAGCCGCATCCACGGGAAGTCAAAATAACGACCCGTTTTTCTCGGAGGACGGCGTCATCTCGAAGAAGAGCAACCACGCCGGCGGCGTGCTGGGCGGCATGAGCGACGGCTCCCGCCTCGTCTTAAGAGCGGCGGTCAAGCCTACCTCTTCCATCGCGCGGACCCAGCAGACTGTCAGCGTGACCGGGGACAACTCGGAGATTACCGTACACGGCAGGCACGACCCGGTCATCGTCCCCCGTGCGGTGGTGGTCGTGGAGTCCATGACCGCAGTCACCATCGCGGACCTGCTCCTTCAGAACATGACCGCAAATATGGACCACGTCCGGAAAGTGTACCTGTGAGCATTCCTCTAAACGTTCACAGAAAACTCCGTCGTAACAGGAAACTTCGTCATATCTGAAAACATCCGCCGCCGATGAATTCCCTCAGCAGGGAATTCGTCGGCACATACTCATTTCCAATCCCCACGAAGTAATCAAAAAATTTCAGGAGCCGCTTCGCTTCCAGATACTGTTCCGAGTCTTTATCTACCCCGAACAGGAGCGGCTCCACATACTGCTTGAGCACGGCGAGCTCATAGAGCAGGGAGGAATTGAACATCACATCCGCTTCTTCCTGATAGGGAAAGATGTTCCGCTCCTCGCCCCGCCTCACCGAGGGCCACATGGCGATGGTGCGCATCGCCGACGAGCCTCTTGTGCGGGCATCCCTTACAAGCCTCCGGATGAGGCGCCCGTCTGTGGATGGAATCCGGTTGTGTTCGTCGATATTGAGCTGGGTGAGCGCGCTGATGTAGATGCGGAACTTCCGCTCGTCGCTGAGCGCTTCCGTCAGTTTCGGATTGAGGCAGTGTATCCCCTCGATGACGAGGATGTCATTTGGACCGAGCCGCTTCGGGCTGTTCTCGGTCTTTCTCTTCCCTTCCTTGAAATCAAAAACCGGGAGATACACTTCTTTGCCCGCAAGCAGGTCCTCCATATCCGTGTTGAATTTCTCGATATCAATGGCTTCCAGACACTCGAAATCATAATTTCCGTCCGCGTCCCTGGGCGTGAGTTCCCGGTCCACGAAATAATTATCCACTGCAATGGGGTGGGGCTTCAGCCCGTTCACCCGGAGCTGGATGGACAGGCGGTGGGAAAAAGTCGTCTTTCCGGAGGAGGACGGTCCCGCAATCAGAATGAACCGCGCGTCCCTCCGCTCTGCAATCTGCTTTGCGATTTCTCCAATCTGGCGTTCCTGATGAGCCTCCTGGACAAGAACCACCTCCCGCATATCGCCTTTCGTAACCATGTCATTGAGCGCCCCGACCGTCTCGATATCCTGGCTGTCCCCCCATTTTACCGACTCCTTAAGCACATGGAAGAGCTTCGGGCTGGCTGTAAACTCCGGCACAGATTCCGGATTCTCACGGGAAGGCATCTGGAGAACGAATCCCCCGTCATAGGGATACAGGGCGAAATATTTCAGATACCCGGCGTCCGGGACCATATACCCGTAATAATAGTCCTCGAACTCATTCATACTGTATATGTTGACTTTGGACACCCGGCGGTACTCGAAGAGGCGTTCCTTGTCGTACATCCCGTACCTGTGGAAGAGTTCCACCGCATCGTCGGTATGAACTGAGCGTTTGCGGATGGGAATCTGCTGGCGGACCAGCTCCCGCATGCGGGACTCCACTTTCTCCAGGAAAGCGCTGTCTGTCCGGATGCCGCCCTCTGCCGTACAGTAGTAGCCCCTGCCCAGGGAGAAATGGATGCGCACCCGCTCTACCATGCCCGGTCCCGCCGCATCGTGGACCGCTTTTACGAGGAGCAGGCACATGCTCCGCTTATAGGTACTGTAGCCGATGGGGTCCGCTGTCGTCACGAACCGCAGGCTGCAGTCCTCTTCCAGAGGCTTTCCAAGCTCCTGGAGCCGGTTCTTTTCCACAAACACCAGCACGATCTGATGCTCATACCTGTCCTGGAAATCCCGGGCGACTGTCTGGTAAGCAGTCCCCGCCGGATACTCCTTTTCCACGCCGTCCACCCGGACTCTGCACATCTTTTCCGCCATAACGCACCTCCCGCACGCAGTCTTTTTCCCTCACATTCAGACGACCTGGAAAGGATGCACGACCGGCGCCGCAGTCGCCTCCACTCCCGGCATCTTCCGGTCGAAAAACCGTTTCATGTCGTCGATAAAAATATATTCCGTCCCGTAATGTCCCGCATCGATGACCGCAAGCCCCTGTGCCTGCGCATCCAGCCCGTCATGATGTCCGATATCCCCGGTGACAAGGACATCCGCGCCTTTTGCTGCTGCCGGTGCCACCGCTGATTTCCCGGACCCCGGCGAGATGGCGAGCCGGGATATCTTCCGCTCCATATCTCCGAAGACTTTCAGGCTCCCCAGATGAAGCTTATGCTTGATGTCCACGCAGCATTCCTCCAGCGTCATCTCCCGCTCCAGATTTCCGACGCGGCCGATGCCTTCCTCTCTCCCGTCCCGTACCATCGTGACGTCCAGCACCTCCGTATCCCGCAGCCCGAGTATCTGTTCAGAGAGCGCCGCCATGCCGAGCACGTCATAGTTTGTGTGCATCGCATAATAAGCCATGTCGTTCCGGATGAGGGTCATGACCCGTCTTCCCACAAAATCGTCATCCGTCACGCTCCGAAGCGGTGAAAAGATGAGGGGATGATGGGTGATGAGCATATCCGCCCCCGCCCGGATGGCATCATGGATCACCGCCTCCGTGGCATCCAGCGCCAGATAGACCTTCTGCACTTCCTTTTCCCGCCTGCCGGCGAGGAGTCCCACATTGTCAAAATCAAGAGCCGCATCCGCCGGGTATGTGGCTTCTATCACCTGTATGATTTCTCTGCAAAGCATAATATTCCATCCCTTTCTCTGCACATTCCAGTTCTTCTTTTATCTCGCCCATCCTTGCGGCGGCGCGGGACGTCTCTTCTGTTTCCAGCCGGGCGAGCAGGTCCTTTCGCAGCCTGATCTCCCGTTCCAGGAACTGTTCCAGCACCGGATGGCGCTTCCGGAGAAGGAGCCGCCCGTAGCGCAGCTCTGTCCGGTCCCACTGCCGGGCGTCATCCGGACCGGCGCAGGCGTTGTCCGGACTGGCACAGGCGTCATCCGGACCGGCGCAGGCGTCCTCATGCTCTCCGGATTCCGCCGGGGGGCGCACCTTCATCATCGGATAGTATTTTCCGTCCTCTTCCACCATGTCTTCCTCCAGAAAGGAAAAGCCTTCCCCGAGAAGGAAGGCTCTCACCTGTTCAACTTCTGACTGGGGCTGGAGGATGCATTCGTCAAGAGCTCGGACGGTCCGGGCTCCCTCCTTTAATATCCGTATCGTAAGAGGACCTCCCATCCCCGCGATGACCGCGCTTTTCGCCTCCCCGGGCATGAGCGCTGCAAATCCGTCCGAAAGTCTGAGGTCGATGCAATCCTCGTATCCGCTGCTTCGGACATTGACTTTTGCCCGCTCCAGGGGGCCTCTGTTCACATCCATGGCAATGGCGGACGGAATCCGCCCGCATTCCAGCAGAAAGAGGGGCACGTAGGCATGGTCTGTCCCGATATCCGCCAGGACGCATCCCTCTCCCACCAGGTCCGCCACTGCTCTGAGTCTCTTTGATAATTCCATGTCCGCCCCGCTTTAGTCCAGATAATCCCGCAGCTTCCGGCTCCGGCTCGGATGCCGCAGCTTCCGGAGCGCCTTTGCCTCAATCTGGCGGATGCGCTCTCTTGTCACGTCAAATTCTTTTCCAACCTCTTCCAGCGTGCGCGCCCGTCCGTCATTCATGCCGAAGCGCAGGCGGAGGACTTTCTGCTCCCGTTCTGTCAGGGTGTCGAGGACCTCGTCAAGCTGTTCTTTTAACAGAGTCTGCGCCGCCGCTTCCGCCGGGACCGGCACATTGTCATCCTGGATGAAGTCGCCCAGATGGCTGTCTTCCTCTTCGCCGATGGGCGTCTCCAGGGATACCGGCTCCTGGGAAATCTTCAGAATCTCACGCACCCGCTCCACAGGCATGTCCAGCTCTTTTGCTATCTCTTCCGGGAGGGGCTCCCTTCCCAGCTCCTGGAGGAGCTGTCTGGAGACGCGGATGAGCTTGTTGATGGTCTCCACCATGTGGACCGGAATGCGGATGGTCCTCGCCTGGTCTGCGATGGCTCTCGTGATTGCCTGGCGAATCCACCATGTGGCATAGGTGCTGAATTTATATCCCTTGTGGTAATCGAATTTCTCCACTGCCTTTATCAGACCCAGGTTTCCCTCCTGAATCAGGTCGAGAAAGAGCATGCCGCGCCCCACATAGCGCTTGGCGATGCTGACCACAAGGCGCAGGTTCGCCTCAGCCAGTTCTTTCTTGGCGTCCTCGTCTCCCTCTTCCATCCTCTGCGCCAGTTCGATCTCGCGCTCCGCGCTCAGAAGGGGGACTTTTCCGATTTCCTTTAAATACATGCGGACCGGGTCTTCGATGCTCACGCCCTCCGGGACTGACAGGTCGATATTCTCCATATCCACCTCTTCCTCATCGGAAATGATGTCGTCGATATCCATGTCCGTGTCATCCTCTGTGTCTGCATTGATGCGCAGAACATCGATATTGTTTGCCTCCAGATAATCGAACACCTTTTCCATCTGTTCGGTCGTCAGTTCCATGTCGGAGAAGAAATCGTTGATTTCCTGGACATCCAGTATGCTCTTTTTCTTCTTTCCGAGAGCGGTCAGCTCATTGAGTTTCTCCAGAAATTTCTGTGTGTTTTCTTCCATTTGTCCATCCTTCCCTGCCGGCGCACAGGCGCGGGCTATCTTGTTTTATTTTATCCTTCATCAATGGAAATATGCAGTGTGCGCAGGTCCTCGAGCTTTTTCTTCTCCTCCATGAGCCTCTGCAGTCCTGCCATATCGGCAGGGTCCAGATGCATGGTCCGCTCGTCGATGCTGTGCTGCTTGACGCGCAGGATGATATCCTTCAGCGCCTGTTCTTCTTCTTCCTTTGTCGTAAGCTGGCGTATCTTTGTATTGAACAGAGACGCCGCCTCCCGGTGCTCCTCTTCCTCCGTGAAGTGGTCCAGGATGCCCGCCGGCACCACTTTGCCGCTCTCATGCTGTGCGTAGAGAAGCTGCGCCACTTTCCGGTAGAGCTCCCCGGTGAAATCTTCCGGGTGGATATAGCCGCTGACTTTGTCAAACAGCCGCTCCTCCTCGATCATCCACGTCAGCAGCGCTTTCTGCGCCGTGCGTATCCCGTCCTCTTTCGGCTTCTGCTTCGCCCCGTCCTCCGTCCGTCTGGGACGCGCCACGGGCTTTGCCATGCCGGCGCTCACCGCCGCCTTGGCGACGAGCTTTTTCAGGCTTCCCGCATCCGCCCGGTACGCGGATGCCACAGCCTCTATGTAGTTATTGCGCTCCAGCTCGTCCTCGAATGTGAGGAGCCTTGCCGCCGCCTCCCGGAAAAATGCGGTCTTCCCTTCCGGCGACGCCATGTCGTACTCCTTTGCCAGCATTTCCAGCCCGAACATAAAGCCGTTCTTCGCTTCGCTGATGCGCTTTTCGTATGCCCCGGCGCCCAGGTTCTTGATGAATTCATCCGGGTCTTTGTAGGGGTCCATGCGGACCACCTTCGCCGATATCCCCGCCTCCTTCAGGATGGGGACTGCGCGCAGCGCCGCCCTTGTCCCTGCCTCGTCGCTGTCGTAGGTCAGATAGACTTCCTGCGCGTACCTGCGGATGAGCGATGCATGTCCGGATGTGAGGGCGGTCCCGAGGGACGCCACCGCGTTGGTAAATCCCGCCTGGTGAAGCGATATCACATCCATGTATCCCTCGCACAGGAGGAGATAGGGCTTCCTGGACTTGCGCGCCCGGTTCAGCCCGTACAGGTTCCGGCTCTTATCGAATATTTCCGTCTCAGGAGAATTTAAGTATTTCGGTTTGGCATCCCCCATCACTCTCCCGCCGAATCCGATGACCCGGCTGTTGACATCCATGATGGGAAAGATCACCCGGTTCCAGAACTTGTCGTAGACGCCCTTTTTCTCATCCGTGTTGATAAGCCCTGCCTGGCGTATCTGCTCCTCGCTGTATCCCTGGCTCTTCAGATACCGGTACAGATCGTCGCTGTATCCGTTGGAATACCCCAGACCGAACGCCGTGACCGTCTCGTCGGAGAGCCCCCGGTCCTTCAGATAGGCGTATGCCCGTCTCCCGCGTTCCGATTTCAGCTGTACATAGTAATATTTCGCGGCCTTTTTATTTATCTCGAATAGGACAGCCTTCCGGTCCGACCTTGCCCGGTCCTCCCTGGAACCGTCATTTTCCGGGAGCTGGATGCCCGCCCGCTCCGCCAGCGCCTTCACGGCTTCCTGGAACGAGTAATTCTCATATTCCATCAGAAACGTATAGACATTTCCCCCTGCGCCGCACCCGAAACAGTAGTACATCTGCTTCTGGCGGCTCACGGAGAAGGACGGGGATTTTTCATTATGAAAAGGGCAGAGCCCGAAATAGGAACTGCCCTTTTTCTGCAGCCGGACATATCCCGAGATTACATCTACGATATCGTTTCGCGCTCTTATCTCCTCGATCAGTTCATCCGGATAGTACATGTCACGCCTCCAAAAAGATTCTCCTGTATTATATATTCGACAAAAGTCCTTCCTTTCCTTTATTTATTTTTAAATTTTCCACGATTCCGGTACAAAATAGTCCTGGAACTTCTTGACGGCATAGGAATCCGTCATCCCCGCGATGTGGTCGCACACCACCTGTTCCCTGCTGATATCCGTATGTTCCAGGGCGTTCCTGAACTGTTCCGGGAGTTCCTCCGGGTGGTGCATGTAAAAGTCGAAAAGCTGTTCGACCATATGCACGGCCTTGTCTTCCTCCCCTTTCGCCTTCGGGTTTAAGTAGACATTTTCAAACATGAACGCCCGCAGGTCCGCCATCGCCTTCTCGACTTTCGGCGACATATGTATCTCCGGACGGTCCATGCTGTTCGTAATCACATCATGGATGAGCCGGTTCAGACGCTCCTTGCAGGAATTTCCCAGGACCTCCCGGATATCCGCCGGGATATCGTCCTCAGTGAGGATGCCGCCCCGGATGGCATCGTCCATATCGTGATAGATATATGCCAGCTTGTCGGACAGCCTTAATACCTGTCCTTCCAGCGTATGAGGATGCCCTGCCGTCTGGTGGTTCAGGATGCCGTCCCTCACTTCCCAGGTCAGGTTGAGCCCCCGTCCCTCCTTCTCGATGCAGTCCACGACCCGGAGGCTCTGGCGCTGATGGGAAAACCGGTACACCGCATTGAGCGCCCGCTCGCCGGCATGCCCGAAGGGCGTATGCCCCAGGTCGTGCCCCAGGGCGATGGCTTCCACCAGGTCCTCATTGAGGCGCAGCGCCTTCGCGATGGTCCTGGCATTCTGGGATACCTCCAGGGTGTGGGTGAGCCTTGTCCGGTAATGGTCGCCGCTGGGCAGAAGGAACACCTGGGTCTTCTGCTTCAGGCGCCGGAAGGATTTGCAGTGGAGTATCCGGTCCCGGTCTCTCTGGAAGACCGGGCGGATATCGCACTGCGGTTCGTCCCGCATCCTTCCTTTCGACTTGCAGGAAAATGCCGCGTAGGGACTCAGATACTGGAGTTCCCGTTCTTCAAGCTGTTCTCTTATCGTCATGGCCTCATTCCTCTTTCAGTCTCTTTTCAATGGCATCCACAACCGTCTTTAAGACTTTGACGCGGGCGTAATACTTGTCATTTCCCTCGACGACCACCCAGGGCGCATAATCCGTGGAAGTGCGCATGAGCATCTCGTTTACCGCATCTTCATAGAGGTCCCATTTCTCACGGTTCCTCCAGTCCTCATCCGTAATTTTCCACTGTTTCTCCGGATTCTCCTGACGCTCCTTAAACCGCCGTTCCTGCTCGTCCTTATCGATATGCATCCAGAATTTGATGACAATGGCGCCTGCATCAGAGAGGTCTTTCTCCATGTCGTTGATTTCCCTGTACGCCCGTTTCCACTCCGCTTCCGTGCAGAATCCCTCGATGCGCTCCACCATCACGCGCCCGTACCAGGTCCGGTCGAAGATTGACACATGTCCGTCTTTTGGCATCGCCCGCCAGAACCTCCAGAGATAGTGATGGGCTTTCTCAATGTCATTGGGCGATGCGGTGGGGTTCACCACATAGCCCCTGGCGTCCATCTTTGCAGTCAGACGCTTGATGGCGCCGCCCTTTCCCCCGGCGTCCCATCCCTCGAAGCCCAGCACGACCGGAATCCTCCTGCGGTAGAGTTCGCCGTGGAGCTTCTCCAGCCGGGACTGCAGTTTCTCCAGTTTTTCCTTATACTCTTCCCGCTCATAGTGGAGGGAGAGGTCGGCTTTGGAGAGGATGGATACCTGGAGGTCTTTCATCTCCTCATCCGTCTCCTCTGCAATCTTTCTTATCAGGTCACCGGACGCACCGGCATCCGCCGCTGTTTCCGCCGCTTTGCCGGATTCCTTCCGGGCTTTTTCCGCCTGGATTTTCTCAATCTGGTCCGCCATCGCCTTGATGACCGTAGTATAAATCTTCAGAGTAGCGAATCTGCGGTCCATGGATTCGATGATGGTCCAGGGCGCATAGTCCGTATCGGTCTGGAAGAGCATCTCTTCCATCATCGCCGCGTACTCATCGTAGTGTGCGTTCCGCTCCCGGTCTCCCTGGCTTACGCGCCAGGCCGTCTCTTTGTTCTTTTCCAGCTTGTCGAACCGCTTTTTCTGCTCTTTCTTATCGATGTCCAGGAACAGCTTGATGATGAGGTTTCCGTCCTCCGCCAGCTGCTGTTCAAAAGAGTTGATGGAGTGGAACGCCGCCGGCAGGTCCTTGTTCTTCGTGCGTTTCTCGAAGCGGTCGATGAGCACCCGCCTGTACCAGCTCCCGTCATAGATGGCAATCCTGCCCCGGGCAGGCGTCTTCGTCCAGAATCTCCACATGAACGGATGCATCCGCTCCTCCTCCGTCTCATTCTTGATGGGATGCACCTCAAACCCTCTCGGGTCCATGCTCTGGATGAGCCGCCCGATCTGAACGCCTTTCCCCGCTGCTCCGAACCCTTCAAACACAATCAGCACCGGAATCGAGAGCGCCTTGCACTCCCTCTGGAGCCGTCCCAGGCGCGCTTCCAGTTCCGGCATCTTTTCCTTATATTCTTCTTTTGAGATTTTCTTCGTCAGGTC
Source organism: Candidatus Mediterraneibacter merdipullorum (assembly GCA_019117125.1). Lineage (GTDB taxonomy): Bacteria > Bacillota > Clostridia > Lachnospirales > Lachnospiraceae > Mediterraneibacter > Mediterraneibacter merdipullorum. Next base: position 6,372 of record DXAL01000016.1, on the reverse strand, counting down.
CACTTTTTCCAACATGGCATTTCCCTCCACCTTTTTATCTGATATTATTGCCGGGTTCCTGTAAATTATTGTAATTATACCATACTATGTTGAGAAAAAGAGATATGCAGCTTAAGAATTTTTTAAAAATATAATCTTAAAAAATTTATATTTTTCTGTTAAATTATAGTTAGTTTTAGGTGGAGGTTTCAAAAAAGCCAGAATACCACACATCACAATCAGCCGAATACAGGAGATATAGGAAAGCTGACGTTTCAAGGCACAAGATTTTTATCCTTTAATAGAGAAAATTGAGTTTAGAGGTGTATCTGCATTTTTAAGGGTGTGAAATAAAAAGTATCAATTTCACAGGGCAAAAACTGAATATTTTAAGCATAGGACAGTTAATTTTACATTGACTGTCCTTCGTTTTTCCTGCTCCGGCACCGTCCGCGTCACTGTCCTTCTCACCGCTCCCTCATCTGTCCGGCGCCTCGCTGTTCCTTCCTGCCGTTCCTTCGTCCGCCTGCCGTTCTCCCAGTTCCCCCACAAGGCGGCTTATGAGTTCCTGGTTTGTCCTGCTCAGCCTGCTGAACGCCCGGATAAAATCGGTCTTCTGCTCCAGGTCCTTCTCGATTTCAATCCGGTACTCCTCTGTCATCCGGAAATCCGACAGCTTCAATATGTAATCGGCGGATACGTGGAACAGTCTCGACAGGTCTCTTACGATATCTGCCGGAAGGGAATTTTCTCCGTTTTCAATCCGGCTTACCGTCTGCTGGGACACGTTGAGCATCCCGGCAAGATCCTCCTGCCTTAACCCTTTCTCATTGCGCAGTTGTCTGATCCGGTTATCCAATGTACTTCCTCACACCCCTTAGTATTTTACATTTATTGTATCTGATAACCTACTGCGTGATATCCGGATGCAATGTATCGTTGCACTCATATTCCGGATATCGCCTCCGGATATCCGACAGGAATGATAAAATAACAGAGGTGTGGAACATACAGGGGACTCGGCAGAAAACCGCATGAAAGACACGACCGGGAACCATCCCTTCAGAAAATACAACTGTATGAAGACCCATATCGAAGGCTATCCGGCCAGGGAAAACCTCATCGGGGAAAACATACGCGCCCTGCGCACCGGGCTGGATATGAAGCAGGATACGCTGGCGTCAGAACTCAATATAAAAAGGCAGTCGCTCTCCGCCTATGAACGCGGAATCACGCTGCCCGATATCTATGTGCTGATGCGCATCGCCGACTACTTCGGCATCACGCTGGACGAACTCACCGGACGGGACCAGACCCGCCGGTAGAACCTGCCCAGCCTGCCATCTGTCCGGCTCCGTCTGCCCGGCTCCTGCAAAAAGTCTCAGCCTTTCGTCCAGTGATGCACCGTATCCGTGCCCGGAGCGACCAGGTCCATCCCGGTCCCGTCGTCGCTGAGCGTATAAGCGAATTCCAGGGAGCCTCCCTCGACGACGATACGGAAATACAGGTCACCGCTTTCATCTGCAACAACGCTGTATGTGCCGTCCGTATCCTTGTCGGCGCTGCTGATGGTCACATTTCCCTGGGCGTCGAATGCATAGCCGTTCCCGCTCTCGTCCGACCACTCGCCTACCAGAGCTTTGACCCGCTCGTCCCCGGCATCCAGAAATTCCAGTCCAGCCGGACGGAATACCATATCTTCCCCGCCGTCCAGAGACGTCAGGTCAATCCCGTACCCGGTCTCATCCGTGGAAATCGCATACAGTGATTCCTCTTCGGAATCTTTCATCGTGATAAGGAGAGTGATATTCTTCTCATCATCGAATCCGCACTCAAATTCCAGCGCCTCTCCGTCTTTCGTCCCCGTGCCGTCTCCGTTGAGCACATAGACCGCCCCGTCCTGGGTGTTCCATGTATTTGCCACCGCATTTGTCACCGCCTCGCTGGGAGCAGTGAACTGTCCGTCCAGTTCCTCAGACATCTCCTCTGTGAAGCTGTCCACTTCCTCTGTGACGGATTCTCCCGCTTTTTTCTCCTCTCCGCAGCCGGCTGTGCCGAGGGCGAGCGCCGCTGCAATGAGCAATATGAGTGTTCTCTTCTTCATGATTGTGAATCTCCCTGTTCGTGTTCCCGAAGGTATCCTATTCTTTTCCTTTGACCAACAGTCTGCTCCGGTATAAAAAAACCTCGCTTTTCTGCGAGGTTTCCAATGCGGAAGATGGGACTTGAACCCACACGACACGAATGTCACAAGATCCTTAGTCTTGCTCGTCTGCCAGTTCCGACACTTCCGCATCCTGTATGCTGCAGCCTCACCTCTCGGTGACGACCACAAGTGATATAATACTATGCTCACGGTAAAATGTCAACTGGATTTCCCGAAAAATATGAAGTTTGAAAATTGTAGATATTTTATTAAAATTACCGAAAATTCACAAAACGGCAGGATTTTCTGTCCTGCTCTAATACAGATACAGTTCCTGCCGTTTTTTGGTACATGTTTGTTCTGTCAGACGGCTTTCATAAGCCGCTGGTTCATTACTCTACTTTTGGAAGTCCCTCAAAGCCCGGTTTCAGGTCTTCGTCTGTCGGGATGTAATCTGTCATTTCGCCGTTGTTGTACTTCTCGTATGCATACATATCGAAGTATCCGGTGCCGGTCAGCCCGAACAGGATGGTCTTTTCCTCTCCGGTCTCCCTGCATTTCATCGCCTCGTCGATGGCTACGCGGATTGCATGGCTGCTCTCCGGCGCCGGAAGGATGCCTTCCACCCGGGCGAACTGCTCTGCCGCCTCGAATACAGACGTCTGTTCCACGGAACGTGCTTCCATGTATCCGTCCGCATAAAGCTGGGACAGGGTGGAGCTCATGCCGTGATAGCGAAGTCCTCCTGCATGGTTTGCTGACGGGATAAATCCGCTTCCCAGCGTATACATCTTTGCCAGCGGGCACACCATACCGGTATCACAGAAATCATATGCATACACGCCTCTTGTCAGGCTCGGGCAGGATGCCGGCTCCACTGCGATGAACTGATAATCCGCTTCGCCGCGGAGCTTCTCTCCCATGAACGGGGATATCAGACCGCCAAGGTTCGACCCGCCGCCCGCACATCCGATGATGACATCCGGCTTGATTCCGTATTTATCCATGGCAATCTTCGTCTCCATCCCGATAACGGACTGATGGAGGAGGACCTGATTCAGCACGCTGCCGAGCACGTACCGGTATCCTTCCGTATGAGTCGCCACTTCTACCGCCTCAGAGATGGCGCATCCAAGGCTTCCGGAAGTACCCGGATGTTCCGCCAGTATCTTCCTGCCCACTTCCGTCGTCTCTGACGGGGACGGCGTCACGCTGGCTCCGTATGTCCGCATCACCTCGCGGCGGAACGGCTTCTGCTCGTAGGAGCATTTTACCATGAAGACTTTGCAGTCCAGGTCCAGATAAGCGCATGCCATAGAGAGGGCGGTTCCCCACTGACCTGCTCCGGTCTCCGTCGTCACGCCTTTGAGCCCCTGCTCTTTCGCGTAGAACGCCTGGGCGATGGCGGAATTGAGTTTGTGGCTCCCGGACGTATTATTTCCCTCGAATTTATAATAAATCTTCGCCGGCGTCTGGAGCTTCTCCTCCAGGCAGTATGCCCGCACAAGCGGCGCCGGACGGTACATCTTGTAGAAATCCAGTATCTTCTCCGGAATCTTGATGTACCGGTTGTCATTGTCCAGTTCCTGTTTGACAAGTTCTTCGCAGAAAACGACGCCAAGTTCTTCCGCCGTCATCGGCTTTAATGTCGCCGGGTTGAGAAGGGGAGCCGGCTTGTTCTTCATGTCCGCCCGGACATTATACCATTCTTTTGGCATTTCGCTCTCTTCCAGGTAGATTTTGTAAGGAATCTTCTTTTCGCTCATGATTCTTCTCCTTTCTTTCCTCCGGGACCGGAGTTCGTCTGCAATAAAAAAACTCCCGTCCCAACAACTAGTTATTGCAGGGACAAGAGTCATCATACATGTTCAACTCCTGCGGTGCCACCCGGCTTGATGTAAATCTACATCCACTCATCGCATACTGACATATGCTCCTTTTGGTAACGAAGTGATGCTCTCCGTCTCACCTACTTGCAGCCCGCCGCCTCTCCGGATATATCTTTTCCGGTTCCCGGCTCACAGCTTTCAGCTCGCCCTCAGAAGTCCATTCGCTCCATGTCCGTCTGCCGCGCTCCCACCACGCGCAGCTCTCTGGGAGACATTCATTGAAACTACTTACTCTTCCTCACTGGTTTAAAGAGACTTTACCACGTCACAACAGAGATGTCAACTGTTTTTTTCTGAATCTGTTTTCTTCTCTTAAATCTTCTCTTAAATTTTTTAATAAGCGCTTGTATAACACGATTCTATATTTTGCAGTCGTGGTACGATTTCATTTTCATTGTGAAACATAAACAGTGTCATAGTGTCTTCTATCCGTTTTATACGTTTCTCCATCCGTTCCAGTCGGTGAACTATTGCTTGTTGATTAACTTCTAATTTATTATCCAGCATATCAGATAGCGCCAATAACAATTCATTATCTGTCATATATTTCTCTTCCCCTTCGTAAATGTATTTTCTGGTGACAATTACTCTAACATTTTTAAAAATCCATGTCCATTGGCATTTGTAACAATTATCTTTTTGACTTTCGTTTACCCGTTTTTCACACCCCGGCTGCAGTCCCATCCATTCTCCGTATCATTCATGCAGCTTCTCAGTATCGGTTGTGGACCTTCTCCGCAAAGCACAGGAAATCTTTCAGCTCGATAAATCTTCCGTCGTCCAGCACCGCTCTCCCGCTCATCTTCCCGAATACCTGATGCTGGTCGGAGGAGACGACCAGAGCGGACATGGAAGCTGATCGGTCCAGCACCGGCTCGAATTCCATCTCAAATCGTCCGTCGCTGGATGTAAAACGCCACGGCTTCATGTAATCGTCTGCGGGGATATGGAATGTCACATCGTCCAGCTTGTGTCCCTTTCCCTCATAAAACAGGATATTCTCCGTCGCCGCCGATGTATCACCGAAACCGTATCCGAGGTTGAACCCGAAAGGTTTTCCGCCCACCGTCCCGTTTCCGGAGCTCCAGTACCATGTATTGTCATAAGTCCACACGCCGCGCCCCCAGTCCAGTGTCCCGTAGTCTTTTTCCGGGGAAAACCAGCACGTCTTTTCGTCAAAAGACAGATAGCCTTCTGCCGGCATGCAGTTGACCTTCTGGTTGTAGTAAAATGCTTTTCCCCTGCCCCATGGCGTGGCGATGGTCATCGTATCCATCTTCGGCTGGTCCAGGGCAATCTCGCAGTACAAAGGCTTTCCCTGCCAGAAATCCCGGAAGTCACAGGATATCATGCGCCTGCTTCCTTCCACGCGGAAACTGAGCCGGAGCCTTTTATCCCGGTATGTGACCGTTCCTTCCCCGGAGGAGGCGGGCATCTTCATCTTCCCCATGGGAAACGGCGTCAGGACAGTCTCCGTGTGTTCCCACCGCTCCCGGAAATTGAGCAGGGATACAGACTGCAGACCGATATATCCGTCGTCCGAAAGGGTAAATGCCGCCCCGTATTCTCCATTCATCACGAGATAATAATCCCACTCTTTTATGCGAAATGCAGGCGACTGGATGCGGGTCCTGTCGTAGCGCCACACCGGGCGGCGCGCCCAGCCGGGTTCTGATATCTTCCCCGCAGCATCCAGAAGGTCCTGCTCTGTTGTCACTTCGTGATTTCTCATCTTCGCCGCTCCTTTGTGTATGTACTGCCACCTTTTCCGTTCAGCCCGCGCCATTCGCAAAGTCGTACTTCGTACTCCACGCGCCGGCGCCGCTCCTTTGCTCATGTGACGGCGCTCTTCTCATGCATGATGCCGCTCGCGGTCCCGTGCAAGCACGGGGCCTCTTCGCGTTTCATGCATGGCTTTGGTTTTCCACTCGTTCCGTTCAGCCCGCGCCATTCGCAAAGTCGTACTTCGTACTCCCCGCGCCTTCACCGCTCCTTTGCTCATGTACTGGCGCTCTTCTCATGCATGATGCCGCTCGCGGTCCCGTGCAAGCACGGGGCCTCTTCGCGTTTCATGCATGGCTGAACTGGTATAACAAAAGCCCGAATCCCTAGCGGGACCGGGCTTCTGCATTTATTTTACTACGCAACTTTCTCTTTTGCAAGTGCTGCAAGTGTTGCAAAACCTTCTTTGTCGTTTACTGCCAGTTCTGCCAGCATTTTTCTGTTGATGTCAACATTTGCCATCTTCAGACCGTGCATGAACTTGCTGTAGGACAGTCCGTTCATTCTTGCCGCAGCGTTGATACGTGCGATCCAGAGCTGTCTCATCTGACGTTTGCGCTGCTTTCTTCCTGCATA
>DXAL01000015.1 GCA_019117125.1 Candidatus Mediterraneibacter merdipullorum | reverse complement strand
AGGATAGAAGCGGATAGGGTAATCGTTGCGACGGGGGAGTTTACCGGACCGGGGAATTTTATCAGCCTTCTTTCAGACCAGGGATTCCGTGATGCGTTTATGGTGACATTTATCATTACAGTAGGAACGACACTGCTGCAAAATGTTTTTGGTATTCTTTTTGCCGTCTGGATGAATAAAAAGAACAGGTTAAATAATGTGTGCAGGACAGTGCTTTTTATACCGGCGATATTAAGCAGTGTGGTCGTCTCTTTTATCTGGTCGTACATGACGCAGGGAAATGGAGGCATTATCAATACGGTTATGGGATTTTTCCATTTAGGACCCTTCGATTTTTTTAAAAATCCGCTGATTACGACTTTGACTGTAACATTTACGATTTCATGGGCAGCGTTAGGATTTTATATCACGGTATACACAGCAGCACTTAAGACGATTCCCACGGAGTTGTATGAGGCTGCCGCGATTGACGGGGCGGGGAAAATGAACAGTTTTTTCAGGATAACTCTTCCTCTGCTGACGCCGGGACTTACGATAGGAATCATGTTTTCGTTGATTTCCGGACTGAGGCAATATGATTTTGTAAAAATCATGACGCCTCAGACTATAGAAACGGTTGCTGTCAATGCGGTGTCCAGAATGACAGAGTATAATATGTTCGGCTATTCCGCGGCAATCGTACTTGTGTTGTTTTTATTTATTTTGGTCGTGAGTATCCTGCAGAGATTTGCACTGCGTAAACTGGAGGTGGATTATTGATGAAGAAAAATTGGACGCATATTATCTCGAAATGTATCCTGGCAATTATAGTAGTCATTTATGCAATACCGCTTTATATTGCTGTCATAAATTCGGTCAAACCGTACAGTGAAATAGCACGTTCTCCGTTATCCCTGCCGAAAGAATTTACATTGCAGAATTTTGCAGATACGTGGGTCAATGCAGACATACCGAGATTGTACATGAACAGCATCATCATTACGGGAAGTTCTCTGCTGCTCCTGATATTTACTGCTTCTATGGCTGCATATATTCTTTCCAGAAAAAGAGGGAAAAAGTTTGTGCTCATACAGAGTTTTTTCCTGCTGGGACTTATGGTGCCGGTACAGATGATATTGATTCCGAGTATTAAGACGCTGCAGATTTTTCATCTGTTCCAGACACTTCCGGGTATGATTTTCTTCAACTGTGCAGTGTATTTTAGTACGGCTTTTTTCCTGTATGTGGAGTTTTTTAAGACACTGCCGCTTGAAATAGAAGAATCAGCCAGGATAGACGGAGCAGGGAAATTCACGATATACAGAAGTATTTTGTTTCCATTGCTTAAACCCTGCACGTCAACGGTCCTTATTTTTTCCGGGATGTGGATATGGAATGATTTTCTTCCGCCGCTGTATCTGCTTGAACCGGAATTGGGAAGTACGATAACGACAGGAATCTATCGGGCAATCGGAAGATATACGACCGACTGGAATATTGTTTTCGCTGCAGTGATACTTGCTTCTCTTCCAATTATCATCTTATATTTGTGCATGCAAAAGCGGTTTGAAGAAGGAATGGTAGCAGGAGCGGTAAAAGGATAGGAGGCTGAAAGATGACGTGGATTTATCAGATAAAACAATATAAAAGCAGGAGCATCTGTCCGGAAAATTCGACGGGAGAAAAGGGACATGCAGCCATGTCTGTGCCTGAGGCAGGAAGTCCGGCGGAAAAACTGGGGGAAGGCTGGAAAGCAAGACCATACATATGGGCAGCTCCGCGGGATACGGCAGTCCTGGCAGATATACAGACAGAGGGGATGATAACAGGTATATGGATGGCAGGAGAGATTGACCAGGGGCTGGTTTTAAAAATATACTGGGATGACTCGGAATATCCGTCTGTAGAATGTCCTGTCCCGGAATTTTTCCTGTATGGATTTATCGGACCGCAGAATTCAAAAGAAGGATATTGGAACCGCGGACCGAAGTATCATGTGGATTCTCTGTTGATGGCGGTGAACCCAAACAGGGGATTTAACTGTTATATCCCCATGCCGTTCAGGAAGCATGCGCGCATCCTCCTGGAAAACAGGACAACGAACAAAAAAGCAGTCTATTATCAGATTAATTATGAGGAACGACCTGTGGAACAGGACGCCGGTTATTTTCACGCGCAGATGCGGGTATCCATGCCTGTAAAGTATCGGGAGACACACACGGTGCTCGATGGCGTTAAGGGCAGCGGTATGTATATCGGTACAGCCCTCTATGTCGGTTTGAACCGCGCGGCAAGATGGTGGGGAGAGGGTGAAGTCAAATTTTATCTGGATGGTGACAGAGAATATCCGACAATCTGCTCTACCGGGCTGGAGGATTATTTCGGGGGAGCTTATAACTGGGATACGGAATCGGAATATACAACATACAGCAATCTGTACACAGGTCTTCCTCATGTAGAACGTCCGGATGGATTATATCAGATTCAGCAGCGTTTTAGTCTTTATCGATGGCATGTATGTGACCCGGTGAGGTTTCAAAAGGATATACGGGTTACCATGCAGGATTTGGGATGGATTAAAGATGATGATGGGAATGCCAGCCGGTTTCTGCAGCGAGAGGATGATTTTATATCTGTAGCATACTGGTATCTGGACCATCCGGGAGATAAATTTCCGAAGCTCATCAGCCATGAAGACCTGACAGAAAGATTTTAGGAGAAATCCGCGTACAGATTGATTTTTCTCCCCCCATAGCCTATAATGAACCCGAACCGGAGCAATCCCGATGAAAGATGCGGGATGTTCACAAACATCGGTTTCAAAATTACAGAAAGGGGAAAAGCTATGCTGAAGAACAAGACAGTTCTTCTCGGAGTCACGGGCAGCATCGCGGCGTACAAGGCGGCGTACCTTGCCAGCGCGCTGAAGAAGCTGGAGGCGGATGTCCATGTCCTGATGACAAAGAATGCCACAGAGTTCATCAGCCCGGTCACTTTTGAATCGCTCACAGGCAACAAATGCCCGGTGGACACATTTGACCGCAACTTCCAGTTCCAGGTGGAGCATGTGGCGCTGGCAAAGCGGGCGGATGTGGTGATGATCGCGCCGGCGAGCGCGGATGTCATCGGAAAGCTGGCGCACGGCATTGCGGACGATATGCTCACCACGACGGTCATGGCGTGCCGCTGCAAAAAAATCCTTGCGCCTGCGATGAACACGAACATGTTTTTAAATCCCATTGTGCAGGACAATCTGAAGATGCTGGAGCATTACGGCTATGAGGTCATCCAGCCGGCGGTGGGGTATCTGGCGTGCGGCGATACCGGAGCGGGCAAGATGCCGGAGCCGGAGCGGCTGCTTCCGTACATCCTGCGGGAAGTCGGGTACGGGAAGGACATGCAGGGGCTGAAGGTGCTGGTGACGGCAGGTCCCACTCAGGAAGCCATTGACCCGGTGCGCTATATCACGAACCATTCCACCGGAAAGATGGGATACGCTGTGGCGAAGGTCGCATCCATGCGCGGCGCCTCGGTTACGCTGGTGACAGGTCCGTCGGTCCAGAAACCGCCGGAATTTGTGGATGTAGTGCGGGTGACGTCGGCGCGGGAGATGTATGAGGCGGTGACGGAGCGTGCGGCAGAGCAGGACATCATTGTCAAGGCGGCGGCTGTGGCGGATTACCGTCCGAAACACGTGAGCAGCCGGAAGGTGAAGAAGAACGACGGAGAGCTGACGCTGGAACTGGAACGGACAGACGACATCCTGGGTCAGCTGGGCGAGAGCAGACGCCCAGGGCAGTTCCTGTGCGGATTCGCCATGGAGACGGAAAATCTGCTGGAAAATTCAAGAAAGAAACTGGAGAAAAAACATCTCGACATGATCGTCGCAAACAGCCTGAGAGTAGAAGGCGCAGGGTTCGGAGGAAATACGAACGTGGTGACGATGGTCACAGGGGAAGAGGAAATCTCACTCGGGAAACTGTCAAAAGAGGAGACCGCCTCCTGCATCCTGGACCAGATTATGAAGATGAGAGCCAAAAGTATTGTATCCCCGTAGAGGGAATGATAACAGGGAGGCATTTACATGAACAATTTAATAACGAAGAAACCCGCAGGAAGCAGATACAGCACGATGAGCATGGTTCAGGTGGCGATATTCGGTGCAATCATATGCATCATGGCTTTTACCCCCTTTCTGGGCTATATCCCGCTTGGATTTACAAGGGCTACGATCATCCACATCCCGGTCATCATCGCTTCACTGCTCATGGGACCGAAGAAGGGCGCAGTGCTGGGATTCCTCTTCGGGCTGACGAGCTTTATCAACAACACGGTAAATCCGACCGCCACATCGTTTGTTTTTACGCCGTTTTACAGCATCGGCGAGATGAGCGGAGGCTTCTGGAGCATTGTCATCTGTTTTGTCCCGCGCATTCTGGTGGGCGTGGCGCCGTATTTTGTATACAGACTGGTGCTCCGGTGTGTGAGTGAAGAAAGCAGGAAGCGCGGCGTATCCGGCATCGGGCTTGTCCTGGCGGGTGTGTCCGGAGCGCTTGTGAATACACTGCTCGTCATGAACATGATTTTCTTATTTTTCCGGGAGGGATATGCCCAGGCAAATGACGTGGCTGTGTCGGCAGTGTATACATTTATCCTGTCCGTCATCGGCATCAACGGCGTGCCCGAGGCAATCGTTGCGGGCATCCTCACGCTCTGCATCGGCAGGGTCCTGCTGAAGAAAACGATAAGGGAAAGGCTGGGTTTTCGGAATGATATTGGCTATTGATATCGGAAATACAAACATTGTCATCGGGTGCATTCAGGAGAAAAAGACGGTCTTCGTCGAGCGCCTTTCTACGATTCGCACGAAGACGGAGCTGGAATATGCCATAGATATCAAAAATGTGCTGGACATCTATCATATCCGCAGAACGGAGATAGAGGGCGGCATCATTTCGTCTGTCGTGCCCCAGATTACGATGGTGGCAAAGCTGGCGGTGGAGAAGATACTGAAGAAGGAGGTCCTGATTGTCGGTGCTGGCATCCGGACAGGGCTGAACATCCGCATGGACAATCCGGCGCAGCTTGGAGCTGACCTTGTCGTCGATTCTGTGGCGGCGCTTTCCGAGTATCCGGTGCCGCTCCTTATCTTTGACATGGGGACAGCGAACACGGTGTGCGTAATCGACAAAGACAGGAATTATGTGGGCGGCATGATTTATCCGGGAATCGGAGTGTCCTTAGATTCCCTGACCGCGCATGCGGCGCAGCTTGGAGGCATCAGCCTGGAGGCGCCGGAGCGCATCATCGGAAAGAATACGATTGAGTGTATGAAGAGTGGGGTTATCTACAGTTCAGCGGCAGCCATCGACGGCATCATCGACCGGCTCAGCGATGAACTGGAGGGCGAGGTGACTGTGATTGCGACAGGCGGACTGGCGGCGAAGATTATCCCGCACTGCAGGCGCAGAATCATCCTGGATGACAATCTGCTGCTGAAAGGACTCGAAGAGATTTACAGAAAGAATCGAAAGTGAACACAGATACAGGATGGCAGGTCCGGCGGAGCGAAGACCTGTCATCCAGAAAAATCATTTTTACTGTATGAGCGTCAACAGCCAGTAGATAAACCCAAGGCTCCAGCTCGTAAAGATACCATACAAGATGACAGGTCCGGCAATGGTGAATATTTTGCATCCGATGCCGAAGACCTGTCCTTCTTTTTTGTATTCAATCGCCGGAGCGGCAACGGAGTTCGCAAAGCCGGTAATGGGTACGAGCGCCCCTGCGCCGCCCCATTTCGCAAAGCGGGGATAGATGCCGGTGCCGGTCAGCAGCACGCTGAGCAGCACGAGGGTGATGGAAGTCCAGCTCCCGCATTCGTCGGCAGTCATCCCCTGCAGTTCACAGTAATGGGAAATGACCTGCCCGACGCAGCAGACGGTGCCTCCGGCGAAGAATGCCTTGACCATGTTCAGCCAGACATTGTGCCGGGGCGTTTTTCCTTTGACATAGTCTTCATACTGTTTGATTTGTTTCAGACGCTGTATCTTATCCATGATAAATATCTCTCCTCCCGGTATTCAAAGATGATGGTTAGTATCCATCCGGTTCCTGCAAAATATACGTCTTTTGTCCCGCGCAGATAAAAATATTCCTGCACCGTTTCTTTTTCCCCGCGATGCATATTTTCTTCCAAACGGAAAATACTGTCTGTAAATGCCGGCAGATATCGGCAGACTGTCATCCGGACGGTCCTGGCTCCGGCAGTACGGGGGAGAAAGGAAAAAGGACGGGATAACAGGGGTGGAATCCGAGGGAGGAGCAAGTGGAAAGAAATGAGGAGATATCTATGAACAGACGCATCACGCAAGGGAAACAGAGCCTGCTTTTTTGTGACGCACCGTACATCGTGAGCGCGGCTTCTGTCGCCGGGAGCAAGGAGGCAGAGGGACCGCTCGGGAAACTTTTTGATATCACAAATGAAGACGACCTGTTCGGCGCCCAGACCTGGGAGGAAGCGGAGAGCACCATGCAGAAGGAGGCCTGCGTGCTGGCTCTGGGCAAAGCCAGGGTCGAAGCGGAAGACATCCGCTATCTCTTTGGAGGCGACCTGCTCCGGCAGGGAATCGCTACGTCCATGGGAGTGGAGGGGCTGCAGATACCGATGTTCGGACTGTACGGAGCCTGCTCCACGTCCGGCGAAGCGCTGGCGCTCGCCGCCATGAGCGCAGCGGCAGGATACGGGAAATACATGCTTGCCGTGACATCCAGCCATTTCGGGAGCGCGGAGAAAGAATTCCGTTTCCCACTGGGGTATGCCAATCAGCGACCGCTCTCGGCACACTGGACCGTCACCGGAAGCGGCGCTTTTCTTGTGGCAGCCGCCGATACAGAGCTGCCGCGTCGCGCAGCTGCAGACACTGCGACGGAAAACTTTGCACCGCGCCGCGCAGCCGGAGATACTGTAAAGGAGGAAACCGCGCCGCACGGGGCGGAGGGCGGCATTGAGAAGGAGAAGGCTGCGCCGCGTATGTCCCATGTGCGGATTGCCGGTGTGACGGTGGGAAAGATTGTGGACTATGGGCTGAAGGACTCCCAGAATATGGGGGCGTGCATGGCGCCTGCCGCCATGGATACCATTGTTCAGAATTTCGAGGATACGGGATACACCGAAGCGGACTATGACCGCATCATCACGGGCGACCTGGGATGCATCGGTCAGTCCATCCTCTTTGACCTGGTACGGGGCAAGGGGTATGACATCCGCAGGAAACACCTGGACTGCGGGATGACCGTGTTTGACCGGGAGAGGCAGGATACTCATGCCGGAGGGAGCGGCTGCGGCTGTGCAGCGGTGACGCTGGCGTCCTTCATCCTGCCCAGGATTGAATCCGGAGAGTGGAAGCGGGTGCTCTTCGTGCCGACCGGCGCTCTTCTGTCTACTGTGAGCTTTAATGAAGGAGCCAGCGTGCCGGGGATTGCCCACGGCATCATACTGGAACACCGGGAGCCGGACGAAGAAAAAGGAGAGTGACAGAGATGGAATATGTGACAGCATTTATTACCGGAGGACTGATCTGTGCGGCGGTACAGGTCCTGCTTGACCGGACGAAACTGATGCCGGGGCGCATCATGGTGCTCCTTGTGTGCACCGGCGCCGTGCTGGGAGCCTGCGGCATATACGGACCATTTCAGGAATTCGCAGGCTCCGGGGCGAGCGTGCCTCTTCTGGGATTTGGAAATCTGCTCTGGAAAGGCGTGCGCGAGGCAGTGGACAAAAGCGGGTTTTTAGGTATTTTCCTGGGCGGATTTCAGGCGAGCGCGGCGGGGATATCGGCAGCGCTCATCTTCGGATACATCGCGTCTTTCCTCTTCGAGCCGAAGATGAAGAAATGATGTCTGCCGGAATCGGCAACCGGAATCGGCAGTCAGTTGACATGTTTTGTGTACAGATGCTATGATAGAGCACATATGAGAATGTATGGATATGCATAAAAATGCATATCCATACAAAAGCAGTTTTTCAGAGAAGATAGCGTCAGTGTACAAGGGACCGTATTGCCCTTTTGTACACTGACGCTAACCTCAGAGAAGGAGGAAGAGAAATCATGTGTGGAATCGTAGGATTTACAGGGACAGAGCAGGCGGCGCCGATCCTTTTGAAAGGGCTGTCAAAGCTGGAATACAGAGGATACGATTCAGCGGGACTTGCAGTCCGCAGCAGCGAGACGGATGAGATTTCCATTGTCAAGGCAAAGGGGCGGCTCAAAGTCCTTGCAGAGAAGACGGATAACGGTAGGAGCGTGTACGGGACGTGCGGGATCGGGCACACCCGCTGGGCGACCCACGGCGAACCGTCGGAAAACAACGCCCATCCCCACTGCACGGACGACCGGTCCATTGTGCTGGTACATAACGGTATCATCGAAAATTACCAGGAAATCAAAGACAAGCTGCTCCGGTCGGGATACAGCTTTTATTCCGAAACAGACACTGAGATTGCAGTGAAACTTGTGGATTACTATTACAGGAAGACCGGGACGCCCCTGGAGGCAATCTCAAGGGCAATGCTGCGCATCCGCGGTTCCTATGCCTTTGGCGTGATGTTCCGGGATTATCCGGGGACCCTCTACGCCGCCCGCAAGGACAGTCCGCTCATCATCGGGCGGAGCAGTACAGGCAGCCTGATGGCGTCCGACGTCCCGGCGATACTTGACCGCACGCGGAATGTGTATTATATCGGCAACCTGGAGATTGCGGAGCTGACGGCGGATGAAGTCCGTTTCTACAATATTGACCGGGAAGAAATCGGGAAAGAGATGGTGGAGATTGAGTGGGATGCGGAATCCGCAGAAAAAGGCGGATACGAGCACTTCATGCTCAAGGAGATACACGAACAGCCCAAGGCGGTCCAGGATATGATCGGCGCCTATGTCAAAGACGGCGCAGTCAGTCTGGCGGAGACCGGGCTGACCGATGAAGTCCTGGAGAAACTCTCCCGCATCTACATCATTGCCTGCGGTTCGGCGTATCATGTGGGCATGGCGGGAAAATACGTGATGGAAGACCTTGCCCGGATTCCGGTGGAAGTGGACCTGGCGTCCGAATTCCGGTACCGCAGCCCCATCATTGAGCCGGATTCGCTCATCATCGTGGTGTCCCAGTCCGGCGAGACGGCGGACAGCCTTGCCGCGCTGCGGCTGGCAAAAGAGCGTGGGATACCGGCGCTTGGCATCGTGAACGTGGTGGGTTCCAGCATTGCCAGAGAGAGCGATTACATCCTGTATACTTATGCCGGACCGGAGATTTCCGTGGCGACGACCAAAGCGTACAGCACTCAGCTCATCGCCATGTATCTGCTGGCAATCCAGGCGGCTCTCGTAAAAGGCAGGATCAGCCGGGAAGAGTACGGCGCGCTCCTGACGGAAATGGAGACTCTGCCGGATAAGATACAGAGGACGCTGGATGACAAGGAACGGCTCCAGTGGTTTGCCAGCAAGTATGCCAATGCCCGGGACATCTTCTTCATCGGGCGGGGGCTGGATTACGCCATCAGCCTCGAGGGCAGCCTGAAAATGAAAGAAATCAGCTACATCCACTCCGAAGCCTACGCGGCGGGCGAGCTCAAGCACGGTCCCATCAGCCTTGTGGAGAACGGCATTCTCGTCATCGGCGTGCTCACACAGGATGACCTCTTTGAGAAGACGCTGAGCAATATGGCGGAAGTCAAGAGCCGCGGCGCTTACCTTATGGGTCTTACCACATACGGGCATTACAATATAGAGGATACGGCGGACTTCTCCGTCTATGTGCCGAGGACGGCGCCTTACTTCATGACAAGCCTTGCCATCGTGCCGCTCCAGCTCATGGGGTATTACGTGAGTGTGGCGAAAGGTCTGGATGTCGATAAGCCGAGGAACCTTGCGAAATCGGTGACAGTGGAATAAGGGATAAGCTGCATTCCTGACCGTCCTATGTTTTGGAATAGTTTTTTGGATTGCAGTCCAAAAACTATTGATATTTAGCGACTTTTTGGATATACTTACCTTAAGAACGAAAAAAGGCGGGGATAGACATGATTATTCAGCGCAAAGAATATCTGGATAAGCTGATTGCTTTTAAGGACAAAAAGCTCATTAAAGTCATATCAGGCATCCGCAGATGTGGAAAATCTACGCTTTTAAAGATTTATCAGAAGTGGCTGATGGAACAGGGAATACAGGAAGAGCAGATTATTTCAATTAACTTCGAGGATATGGATTTTGAAGAGCTGACAGATTATAAAAAGCTGTACAGTTATTTGAAGGAGCGGCTGGTTTCGGGAAAAATGACCTATATCTTTATGGATGAAATCCAGCATGTTGAAATGTTCCCGAAAGTTGTTGACAGCCTCTATGTCAGAAATGATGTAGATATCTGTATTACAGGGTCCAATGCCTGGATGCTTTCCAGCGAGATTGCAACTATGATTTCCGGACGATATGTGCAGATTGAAATGCTTCCGTTGTCCTTTAAAGAATATATGGAAAGTACGGGCAGCATGGATGACCGCGGCGTGAAGTATACAGAATATCTGGTTAACAGTTCGTTTCCGTATACGGTGGAATTAAAAGGACAGCCGGATGAAATCCGGGATTATCTGGAGAGTCTGTACAATACGATTGTCGTGAAGGATATTGTCAGCCGGAAGAAGATTACAGATGTTATGATGCTCAAAAGCGTCCTGCGGTTTGTGTTTGATAATATCGGGAATCCCCTTTCATCTAAAAAGATAGCGGACACGATGACTTCTGACGGACGAAAGATTGATACAAAAACAGTAGAGAAATATCTGGAGGCTCTGACAGAAAGCTATATCATCTATCAGGCAAAGCGGTACAACATTAAAGGGAAGCAATATCTGAGGACCCTGGAAAAGTATTATGTAGTGGACATTGGACTCCGGTATATGCTGCTGGGTTCCAGACAGATGGATGCGGGGCACATTCTGGAGAATGTCGTCTATCTTGAACTGCTTCGCAGGAGATATGATGTATACGTTGGGAAAGTAGATTCCATGGAAGTGGATTTTGTTGCACAGAACAGCAGAGGGACATGGTATTATCAGGTCGCTCTTTCCGTGCGGGATGAAAAGACGCTGGAACGGGAACTGAGACCACTGATGGCAATCCGGGATCATTATCCGAAAACGATACTGACGCTAGATGATGACCCGGAAGCGCAATATGACGGGATACGCAGAATCAATGCAAGGGACTGGCTCCTTGGTCTGACAGATCATTAAAATGCATTTCCCGGAATGGAACCTGTTCCGGAAATTCTGCTGTTTACGGACTGCTTCTCCGGTGTTATACTAGTACGTGAATATTGGGATAAGGAGTTTTTGGATATGGAACTGACAACGATACGGGAGTTATTTAAGAACAGGGAAGAGTATCTGGATAAGAAAGTCACGGTCGGCGGCTGGGTGCGCAGTCTGCGGGATTCCAGGACGTTCGGCTTTATCGTGGTAAATGACGGCTCGTATTTTCAGCCGCTTCAGGTCGTATATCATGACAGGTTGGAGAATTTTGCCGAAATCTCAAAACTGAACGTAGGCGCAGCGGTCATCGTGACCGGCACGCTGGTGGCGACACCCCAGGCGAAGCAGCCCTTTGAAATACAGGCGGATGAAGTGCAGGTGGAGGGCGCGTCGGCGCCGGATTACCCGCTCCAGAAGAAGCGCCACAGCTTCGAGTATCTGCGGACGATTTCCCATCTGCGCCCCAGGACGAATACCTTCCAGGCGGTGTTCCGCGTGCGCTCCCTGGCGGCTTACGCCATCCATAAGTTTTTCCAGGAGAGAGGCTTTGTGTACGTGCACACGCCGCTCATTACAGGCAGCGACTGTGAGGGCGCGGGCGAGATGTTCCGTGTGACGACGCTGGATATGGAGAATGTGCCGAAGAAGGATGACGGTTCCGTAGACTATGCGAAGGATTTCTTCGGGAAGGAGACGAGCCTTACGGTGAGCGGACAGTTAAATGGCGAGACTTATGCCCAGGCATTCCGCAGCATCTACACCTTCGGTCCCACTTTCCGCGCGGAGAATTCCAACACAACACGGCACGCGGCGGAGTTCTGGATGATTGAGCCGGAGATTGCCTTTGCAGACCTGGACGACGACATGGACCTGGCTGAGGCGATGCTGAAATATGTCATCCGCTATGTGCTGGAGCAGGCGCCGGAGGAGATGGAGTTCTTCAATTCATTTGTGGACAAGGGGCTCCTGGACCGGCTCCACAATGTAGTGGACTCTGATTTTGCCCGGGTGACTTACACCGAGGCAGTCGATATCCTGGAAAAGAACAACGACAAGTTTGAATATAAAGTATCCTGGGGCTGCGACCTCCAGACGGAGCACGAGCGGTATCTCACGGAGCAGATTTACAAACGTCCGGTATTTGTGACCGATTATCCGAAGGAAATCAAGGCGTTCTACATGAAGCAGAACGACGATGGGAAGACGGTCGCTGCGGTGGACTGCCTTGTGCCGGGCATCGGCGAGATTATCGGCGGGAGCCAGAGAGAGGACGACTATGACAAGCTCCTTGCGCGCATGGAGGAACTGGGGCTCAAAGAAGAGGAGTACGGGTTCTATCTGGACCTGAGGAAATACGGTTCCACGCGCCACGCAGGGTTCGGGCTTGGATTTGAGAGATGCGTGATGTATCTGACGGGCATGTCCAATATCCGCGATGTGATTCCGTTCCCGCGCACCGTGAATAACTGTGAATTATAAGGAACAGATGACAGAATCTTACGAGGGCGTCGCGTGCTGCGTGTACGCCCTCTTTCTGCGCGGTAAGCCAGGGAGGATGCATAGGAAAGGAGGGCGGCGGACATGAGATTTATACACATAGCGGATGTGCACCTGGGTGCCAGACCGGCGGCCGGACCGCTGTACAGCGCGCGCCGTCCGGCGGAGCTCTGGAAGACGCTGGAGCATGTGCTGGATGTCTGTGAGGAAGAGCAGACGGATTTGCTGCTGGTCGCAGGAGATTTGTTTCACCGTCAGCCCCTCGTGCGGGAGCTGATGGAGCTGGACAGTCTCTTTTCCCGCCTGACGCGCACAAAAGTGGTCCTGATTGCGGGCAATCACGATTACATCCGGCGGGACGGCGCGTATCTGTCCTTCCGGTGGAGCGATTGTGTATACCCTCTTTTCGGGGAAGAACTGGAGTGCGTGGATTTCCCGGAGCTTCAGACTGCGGTGTACGGTCTGAGCTACCACAGGAGGGAGATTACAGAGCCTCTTTACGACGGCATGAAGGCAGCCGGCAGGGAGCCTTTTGAGATACTGCTGGCGCACGGCGGGGATGAGCGGCATATCCCGCTGGACGTACAGAAGCTGAAGCGGTCGGGATTTGATTACATTGCCCTGGGGCATATCCATAAACCCCAGGTGCTCGCGGCGGATTTCATCATCTATCCGGGAGCGCTGGAGCCCGTGGACCGGAAGGATACCGGAGCCCACGGCTATGTAAAGGGTGAGATTACCCGGGACGGCGTCCGGACGCAGTGGATTCCCTGCGCCTGCCGGGAGTATGTGGAGCTGGAACTGGAAGTGGAGCAGTCGGACACGAACGTCAGTGTGCGTAGAAAGCTGAAAGACGCCATCTGCGCATCCGGAGAAGAGCATATGTACAGCGTCACGCTGAAGGGCAGGAGAAACGGTGACATCCGGTTTGACACGAAGCATCTGGCGGAAGAGCTGGACCTGCTGGAGGCAGCAGATGAGACCGTGCCGGCGTACGATATGGACCGGCTGTACCGGGAAAACAGGGAGAACATACTGGGACAGTACATCGCCCGCTTTGACGGCTGTGCAGAAGGGAGCGAGGACGCTCTGGCGCTTTGCGAAGGCGTGGAAGCGCTCCTCGCCGCGCGTGGCAGAGGTTCGGACTGATACGTCAGGTCCGGCGGATATCAGAACAGGAGACAGGGGAGTCATACATGAGGATTACAGAGCTTTACATCCGGGGCTTCGGGAAATTTTCAGGGCAGCGGTTTTTTCTGGAGGACGGCGTGCAGGTCATAGAAGGGGAAAATGAATTCGGGAAGTCCACGCTGCACGCGTTTATCCGCGCCATGCTCTTCGGGATGGAGAGGGGGCGCGGAAGGGCGGCTGCCAGGGATGATTTTACCCGCTATGAGCCGTGGGACGAGCCGGGGCGGTACGGCGGGATGATGCGGTTTGTCTGCGGGGACAGGCACTTCCGCCTGGAACGGAATTTCGCCCGGCAGTCAGAGCGCGCGTATCTGGTGTGCGAGGATGACGGGGAGGAGCTCTCGGTCGCAGACGGGGACCTGGAGATGCTCCTTGGCGGAGTGCGCCCCGCTCTTTTTGACGGAACAGTCTCTGTGGGACAGCTGAGGGCGCAGCCCGGACAGCCCCTCTTTGACGCGCTGGAAAATTATGCGGCGAACTGTTATGAGACGGGCGGCGGGGAGTTCGACCTGCAGGCGGCGGAGCAGGTGTTAAAGGACCGGCAGAAGGAGACGGCTGCCGCCCTGAAAGAGGAGGAGGCAGCCCTCCGGGAAAGCCGGCAGGAGAAGCTGCGGGAGTGCGGCTATCTGGAGCGGGATGCGCAGCGGCTGCGCTCTCAGGAAACAGAGCGAAGAGAGGAACTGCGGCACCTTCGCGCCCGGGCTGCGGAGCAAAGGGATGCGCTGCGGATGCCTGGCGCCGGGGAAACAGAGCAGGGCGGTGCACGGCAGCAGCGTCCGGCGGCGCATGGCAGACGGGGGCGGGGACCTGCCGTCGCTTCGGCGCTGTGCCTGATCGCCGGGGCAGCCGCATTGTTTTCCGGTATCTGGAGCGCGGTGCGGGGGCTGTCTTTTGAATGGGCGGCGCTGTCGTTTGGCGGGGCAGTCCTCTTTCTCTGCATCGGGGCAGTGTCCGGAACTGTCAGCTTCCGGAAGAAGAGACAGCCGGATGACGCTGGACAGCCGGATGATGCGGGACAGCCGGATGACGGGGATGCGCAGGAGGCGTTCCGCCGGCAATGCAGCCGCCTGGAGTGGGAGATTGACCGGCTGCGCGCGGAACGCGCGGAGAAGGAGACCCTCTGCAGCGCCCTGAAGGAAGAGTGTGAGGAACTGCCGGCATCCGGGCGCGCCCTGGCGCTTGAGAAGCATCTGCGGGCGCTTAAGACCGCCCGGGAAGAACTGAGGGAAGCCGCCCGGGAGACAGGGGATGCGGTGGCGGCTGCCCTGGACGGGCGGCTGGAAGAGATATTTGCGGGAGTGACGGGCGGACAGTATTCCCGCCTGAAGCGGGAGCCGGACGGGAAGATATCGGTCTGGGACGGACGGCGGCGCATCCCGGCGGAGCGCCTGAGCCGGGGAACGCTGGAACAGATCTGGTTTTCCCTGCGGATGGCGGCGGCGGAGATGCTCCTGGAGGAGCCCCTTCCGGTCATACTGGACGATGCGTTTGCATTTTATGATGACAAAAGGCTGGAATCTGTATTAAAATGGTTGAGCAGACAAAAAAAGCAGGTTATAATATTTACCTGTCACAAAAGGGAACAGGAAATACTGGAGACCGTCCAAAGGGGTGCGGTCAGGGAAAGATGAGAAAGAAGAGTGTCGGATGAAGATTAATTTGCCCGGGAAAGTGCTGATGATAATCAATAACCTCCAGCTCCACGGATACGAAGCGTATGCGGTGGGCGGCTGCGTGCGCGATTCGATCCTCGCAAGGCGCCCGGAAGATTGGGATATCACCACTTCCGCGCGGCCGGAAGAGATAAAGAAACTGTTCCGCAGGACGGTGGACACCGGCATCGAGCACGGCACGGTCACGGTGCTTTTGGGAAAGGACAGCTTTGAGGTGACGACCTACCGGATAGACGGAGCCTATGAGGACAGCCGCCATCCGAAGGAAGTCCATTTTACGAACCGGCTGGAAGAGGATTTGCGGCGCCGGGACTTTACCATCAATGCCATGGCGTACAATGACGAAGTGCGGCTTGTGGACGCATTCGGGGGCATGCAGGATTTGAACCATCATCTCATCCGGTGCGTGGGCGACCCGAAGGAGCGGTTTTCCGAGGATGCGCTGCGCATCCTGCGGGCAGTGCGTTTTTCCGCCCAGCTGGATTTCCCGGTCGAGAAGAAGACGGCAGACGCCATCCGGGAACTTGCGCCTGCGCTGGAAAATATCAGCGCGGAGCGGATACAGGCGGAACTGGTAAAGCTCCTTGTGTCCCCTCATCCGGAGCGGATACAGGATGCGTATGAGCTGGGCATCACGAAGGTCATCCTGCCGGAGTGGGACGCCATGGCCGGCGTGGAGCAGCATACGCCGCACCACAAGTACGATGTGGCGGAGCATACCCTGCATGCGCTGAAGAATGTCAAGCGGGATAAAATCCTGCGCCTTGCCATGCTGTTCCATGATATGGGCAAGCCGTCCGTGAAGACGACGGATGAGACCGGACGGGACCATTTCAAAGGGCATGCCCTCGTCAGCGAGGAGATTGCCAGAAAGGTCCTGCGCAGGCTGAAGTTTGACAATGACACGGTGAAGAAAGTGACCCGCCTTGTCTGCTACCATGATTACCGGACCGAGGCGACGCCGAAAAATGTGCGCCGCGCCATGAACCGCATCGGGGTAGACCTCTTCCCCTATTATCTGGCGGTCCGGATGGCGGATGTAAAGGCCCAGAGCCCCTATCGCAGGCGTGAGAAGATAGAGAATATCATCGCCATGCGGGAGCTCTACCAGAAAGCGCTCATCGACGGAGAGTGCGTCACGCTGCGGCAGCTCGCCGTGGGCGGCAGGGAGCTGATGGAGCTCGGGATGAAGCCGGGCAGGGAGATCGGCAGCATGCTCAGCGAACTCCTGGAATACGTCATCGACGACCCTGCGCGGAACGACCGGGATATCCTCTGCGCCTATGTAAGAGAAAAAATGGAAAAATGATTCATACAGGGACTGCCCCCGTCATAGATTAGAGAGAGTTAGAATACGCGGTGACAGGGGGCAGCCATGAGAGAAGAATACGAACTGGAAGTCTTGGAACAATATGATATCAGAGTAAAGAGCACCCGAAAGATAAGGGGTGCGTTTTTTTGCGATACAGAAGAGGGGATGCTGCTGCTTCGGGAGACAAAGCTGTCTGCGCGGCGCGCCTCTCTTTTATATCTGGTGGAAAGCCGCCTGGAAGCGGGCGGGAACATCCGGGTGGATACACCGGTCTTTACAAAGGACGGAGAACTGGTCGTGACATCCCGGGACGGAAGGACGTATCTGCTCAGGAAATGGTTTAAAGGGCGGGAGTGCGACATCCGGCAGGAAGACGAGGCGGCATGCGCCTGCGCCCTGCTGGCGCGCCTGCACCGGGAACTGTCCGCCCTGCCCCTGTCGGAAATCCTGAGCAGCAATCCGTCAGAGGCAGTCCAAAGCCGCAAGCCGGCGGAGGTAATCCGAAGCCGCAACCGGGAATTGAAAAAGGTCCGCAGCTTCATCCGGTCCAGACCGGCAAAGAATGAATTTGAGTATCTGTTCCTGGAGAGCTTTGAACAGATGTACCATCTGGCGGAGGAAGTGCTCCGCCGCATGGAAGGAGACGGGGACGCCGGGCTCTTCCGGGAGGGCGCCGGAGAACCTGGTCTGGTGCACGGCAATTACAATTACCACAATATCCTCATCCTGCCGGACGGCATGGCGGTGACAGGCTTTGAGCGCCTGCATGCGGGCGTCTGCGCAGACGACCTGTATTATTTCCTGAGAAAGGCGATGGAGAAGTATTTCTGGAAGCAGAAGACCGGCAGGCGGCTTCTGGAAGCCTATGAGACGGTGCGCCCGCTGAGCGCGGCAGAGAAAGGATATGTGGCGCTCCGGCTCGCCTATCCGGAGAAATACTGGAAGACGGCGGACGGCTACTACCGGTCCGGCAAGGTGTATCTCCCGGAAAAGAGCGTGGAGAAATTAAGGACCGCGGTCCGCCAGCGGGAGGAGAAACGGGCATTTCTCGCCGATGTTTTTTCCTGTTATATTTAACGCAGATTTATTGCCGTCCGGATGGAAACATGATATATTAAGACTGATAGATGCCCGGGGTGGGCGGATGTCTGAATACCCGGGAGAAACGGCGGATTTTGTGGAAAAACCGCCGGAAAAAATGTCAGGAGTGGTAAAAATGTATCAGAAAGAGTATGAACGCTGGATGGCAGCAGACCTGGAAGACCCGGACCTGAAGCCGGAACTGTCAAAAATTGAGGGAAATGACGATGAAATCAAAGAGCGCTTTGCGGTGGCGCTGAAGTTCGGGACAGCCGGGCTTCGCGGCGTGCTCGGAGCGGGGACGAACCGCATGAACATCTACGTGGTGCGCCAGGCGACCCAGGGACTCGCAAACTGGGTGAAGACCCAGGGCGGGACACAGACCGTGGCAATCAGCTGCGACAGCCGCCTCAAGAGCGATGTGTTCGCAAAGACAGCGGCAGGCGTGCTCGCTGCCAACGGCATCAAAGTCCGCATCTACGACGCGCTGATGCCTGTGCCGGCGCTTTCCTTTGCGACCCGGTACTATAACTGCAATGCGGGCGTCATGGTGACCGCGTCCCACAATCCGGCAAAATACAACGGCTACAAGGCGTACGGACCGGACGGCTGCCAGATGACCGATGACGCGGCGGCGATCGTCTATGAGGAGATACAGAAGACCGATGTGCTCACAGGAGCGCGCTGCATGTCCTTTGCACAGGGCGTGGAGGAAGGACTCATCCGTTTCGTGGGCGATGACTGCAAGCGGGCGCTGTATGACGCCATCGAGTCACGCCAGGTCCGCCCGGGTCTGTGCAGCACGGCAGGGCTGAAGCTGGTGTACAGCCCGCTCAACGGTTCCGGACTGGTGCCGGTGACCCAGGTGTTAAAAGACATCGGCGTGACGGATATCACCATTGTTCCGGACCAGGAATATCCGAACGGCTACTTTACCACCTGCAGTTATCCGAATCCGGAGATATTCGACGCGCTGAAGCTGGGACTGGAGCTCGCGGAGAAAGAGGGGGCGGATTTGATGCTCGCCACCGACCCGGATGCAGACCGTGTGGGAATCGCCATGAAATGCCCGGACGGCTCTTATGAGCTGGTGAGCGGAAATGAAGTGGGCGTGCTGCTCCTTGACTATATCTGCGCGGGACGCATCGAGAAGGGGACTATGCCGGAGAGACCGGTCGCGGTCAAATCCATCGTGTCCACGCCGCTGGCAGACGCTGTGGCAGAGCATTACGGAGTCGAGCTCAGGAGCGTCCTCACCGGATTCAAGTGGATTGGCGACCAGATTGCACAGCTCGAGGAAGCGGGCGAAGTGGACCGGTTCATCTTCGGATTCGAGGAGAGCTACGGATATCTTGCGGGACCCTATGTGCGTGACAAGGATGCGGTCATCGGTTCCATGCTTATCTGCGAGATGGCGGCTTACTACCGGAGCATCGGAAGCTCCTTAAAGCAGAGGCTGGAAGAAATCTACAGCCAGTACGGACGGTACCTCAACAAGGTGGACAGCTTTGAGTTCCCGGGACTGAGCGGGATGGACAAGATGTCCGGCATCATGCAGGGGCTCAGGGAGACTCCGCTCACAGAGATTGCCGGATACAGGGTGGCTTCCGTTACGGATTATCAGGATTCCGCGGCGACAGGGCTTCCGGCTGCGAACGTCCTGCTCTATAAACTGGAGAACGGAGCGACCGTCATCATCCGTCCGTCCGGAACAGAGCCGAAAATCAAGATATACTTCACGACGCTGGGCAAAGACCTTGCGGAAGCGCAGAGCGAGAAGGAAAAACTGGCGGAGGCGCTCAGACCGGTCATGGCGTAAAGCCGCGGGGGAAAGGGCAATGCGGTAAGAAAACGGCGAATACGTGAAGAATGCCGTAAAAAACGGCGAAAAATCTTGACAAAGTACCGGCAAACCGTTATAACAATACATAAAGGCGGAAAACACGGCTGTTTGGGTGTTTTTTCCTTTAAATAATCAGAACAAGATTGTATGTAACGTACAATAAAGAGGAGGAATTTATCCATGAACAAGACAGAGCTCATCGCAGCAATCGCAGAAAAAGCAGAAATTTCCAAGAAAGATTCTGAAAAAGCATTAAAAGCTTTTATCGATGTAGTAACAGAGCAGCTTAAGAAAGACGACAAAGTACAGCTCGTAGGCTTCGGTACATTTGAAGTGAGCAAGAGAGCGGCAAGAGAGGGAAGAAACCCGCAGACAGGAAAGACAATGAAGATTGCGGCTTGCAAGGCTCCGAAGTTCAAAGCTGGAAAAGCATTAAAGGATGCTATCAACTAATTTGTCAGTTGTGAGATAAAAGAACAGACAGGCACTTACGATGGGATTCATTGTAAGTGCTTTTCTTATTGACAGGAGGAGAAATATGCGGCTGGATAAGTTTTTGAAAGTGTCAAGGCTGATCAAGCGCCGTACCGTCGCGAATGAGGCGTGCGACGCGGGGCGCGTCACCATCAACGGAAAGCCGGCAAAGGCGTCGGCTCAGGTAAAGCCCGGCGATGTGCTCGAGATACAGTTCGGCACGCGGAATGTGAAGGCGGAGGTGCTCAAACTCCAGGAGACGACGAAGAAAGAGGACGCGGCAGAAATGTTCCGGTATCTGTGACAGAGATGCATAAAGGAGCATGTCCCCTCATATATATCTGATGTGGGATGATTCCCGGATGCGGGACGGATTCCCCGTCTGTGCAGGATGACCGGCGGCGCCGGACGGCACAGAAGCAGGATGGAGGGGAGAGCGGATGGAAGAACAGCGGATAGCGAAAGCGCACAGACTTGTAGTGAACAACAGGAAGACAGCCACGGTGACAGGGGTCCTTGACGTCCTCTCTTTTGACCTGAACGAGATTCTGCTGGAGACAGAGCAGGGGATGCTCATGGTGAAGGGGACCGACCTCCACGTCAACCGTCTGAGCGTGGAAAAAGGCGAGGTAGACCTGTCCGGCAATATCGACAGCGTCGCCTATTCCAGCGCATCCACAGCGGGGAAGCAGAGGGAGAGCTTCCTGGCAAAGCTGTTTCAATAGACCGGCATGATACTCGGAATCGGACGGGAAGCGGATATCTTTCTCTACGCCGTGCTGACGGGCATGACGGTGTTCTACGGGTACCATATCCTCATCGTCATCCGGCGGCTCATCCCGCACGGCATGGCGGCTGTGGAGACAGAGGACATCCTGTTCTGGGTGTGCTCCGCCATCTATGTGTACCGGCGGATGTATGAGGCGGCTTACGGCGTTATCCGCTGGTATTTCCTGCTGGGAGCGGCATGCGGGGCAGCGGCGGGATGGCTGGTTTTAAAAGGGATAAAGAAAATTATCCGAAGAGAAAGAAAAAGGCTTGAAAAGTCAGAGAAAAACAGATAAAATATTTTTATTAACGGGGTGTAAAATATATTAATAAATGGGTGAGTATGAATGAACAGAACAGAGAACAGAGAAAACGGCAGGCGCCGCGGCCGGAAGAAGACTTCCAGGCTGCGCCGCTATAAGCGCAGCATCCTGATGATATGCACGGTGCTCGTATTCCTTTCCGGAGCCCTTGCGGTCAGCTCCATAAGGCTCCAGGCGAAGAACGCGCAGTACAAGGCGCAGGAGGAAGAACTCGAAGCGCAGATACGGGAAGAGGAGAAGCGCGCGCAGGAAGTGGAAGAGTTTGAGGATTATGTAAAGACGGACGACTATATCAAGGATACCGCAGAGGACAAGCTGAACCTCGTTGATCCGGATGAGATTATCTTCAAGCCGTCCAGATGACCGATGAAAACAGAACAGGAATTTACCAATGAAGACTCCGGGAGAATTCTCCCGGAGTCTTCGTGCATGAAGGGAGAATGTGAGATGGAGCAGGGGCAGGCGCTGCACGGAAGTCCGTATGTGGAGCAGATAGAAAAATACGCGAGTTCGTTAAAACAGCTTTCCAGGACGTTCTTGATGCTGGAAGAAAAGAAAAAGGCATTTTCTGATGAAGAAATCAGCCAGATGTTTGAACGCGTCCGGGAGAAAGTCTGCCGGAAATGCGAGAAGTGCGGATGGTGCTGGGGAGAAAACCATATCCATACATGCCAGATGGGATATGAGATACTCTCTGCGGTGGACCATTACGGCAACGAGCTCAACACCGAGGTCAAGCGGAAGCTGATGCAGCGCTGCATCATGGCGCCCCGTTTCCTGCGGGAGATGCTCACGGGATTCCACGAAGCGCGCAGGAACATCATCTGGGTGAACCGCATGGCAAGGAGCCGGGAGAGCTGCGCCATCCAGATGGATACCTTCGCCGACATGATACAGCATACCGCCAGAGAGCTGGAAGACAGCATCTTTACGGACGACAGGCTGGAGAAGAAGATTACGGGCGCGCTCAAGAAGAAGGGGCTGCGGGTGCTCTATACGCATTTCTTCATGAATGCGGAGGGAAAGTATGAGATTCATGTGGCGGCAAGGTGCATGAAGAAGCAGAAAGTGGCGGTAAAAGAAGTGGTGAGGGCGGTCACGGACGCAGTGGGGCGGCGGTTCGTCCTCCCGGGCGACAGCGCCCGGATGATGGGGTCGGAGTACACGACCATTGTCTGCATGGAAGGGCCGGTCTTCTACACGATGCAGGGCATCGCGCGCATCGGGAAAGGGTGCGCCCGGATATCCGGGGACAACTTCGCCCTCATCGAATCCCCGGGAGGAAGGCAGGTGGCGGCGCTCTCGGACGGCATGGGCTCCGGGGAGGAGGCGTGCAGGGAGAGCACGCTGGTTATCGAACTGCTGGAAGAGCTCATCAGCGCAGGCTTTCCGGAGAAGACAGCGGTGCAGATGATAAACACGACCCTTGTCATGGGGCGGGAGGAAATCCATTACTCCACGGTGGATATGACGGTGTTTGACCTGTATACGGGACAGTGCGAGATTATCAAGGCGGGCGCGTCCGCCACCTTTATCCGGAAAAAGGACCATGTGGAGCACTTAAGTTCCACAAGCCTGCCCATCGGCGTCATGAACCATATGGAGATTGATTCGGTCAGGCGGGAGCTGGAGGACGGGGATTTTGTCATTATGGTTACGGACGGTGTGCTGGACGCCCTGCCGGTGGGAGAGCAGGACATCCTGCTGGAGACCATCATCCAGGGAACGGATATCCGGAATCCGAAAGAACTGGCGCACCACATCCTGGAGCAGGTGCTCGCGTGGACGGGGCGGGAGCCGGAAGACGATATGACGGTGCTCGCAGTCGGGATATGGAAAGACGGGTTTACTTTTCCCGGATGATTGGTTATAGTTTACATATGATGAAAAATATCGTGGAACTGACAGCGGACTATATGACGGACCACGGCATGATTACAAAGGGAGACGTGGTAGTCGCAGGCGTATCGGGCGGAGCGGATTCGGTATGCCTGCTTTTTGTGCTCTGGAAGCTCCAGGAGAGGCTGGGCTTCCGGGTGAAGGCGTGCCATGTGAACCACGGGCTGCGGGGGGAAGAGGCGGATGCGGACGAGCGCTATGTCCGGGAACTGTGCGCCGGACTGGGAGTGGAGTGCCGCTGTTTTCACGAAAATGTGGAATGGATTGCCAGAAAACGGAAACAATCTTGTGAGGAGGCGGGGCGTGCGGTCCGCCGGGAGGCGTTTTTGCGCATGCGAAAAGAGGACGGGTGCACGAAGATTGCCACTGCCCATCACCGGGATGACAATGTGGAGACCGTCCTTCTCAACATCGCCCGGGGAACGGGAGTGCAGGGGCTCTGCGGCATCTGGCCGGCAAAAGACGGGTGGATACGCCCCCTTTTGTACCTGGAGCGCACGGACATCGAAGCCTTTCTGAAAGAACAGCATATCTCCTGGCGCACGGACCGGACCAATGGGGAAGACGCCTACACCCGGAACCGGATACGGCACCATGTCATACCGGCGCTCCGGGAGCAGGTGAACACGGGCTCCGTGCGGCATATCGATGAGCTGTCCGTCCAGGCGCGGGAGGTCTGGGAGTATTTGGAAGCAGGCACGGACCAGGCATGGGAACGGTGCGTAACCGGCGGATATCCGGGAGCGGAGCGGCTCTGCATCCGGGTGGAGGCGCTCTTACAGGAGCCGGCAGCAGTGCAGAAGCAGCTCATAAAGCGCTGCATCGCCTGCGTGCTCGGCGGCGGGAAGGACATCGGCGCCGTCCACGTGGCAGACGTGCTGGGACTCGCAGGCAAACAGAGCGGGAAGCGCATCCTCCTTCCGGGGAATGCGGAGGCGGAGCGCATCTACGAAGAAATCCGCCTTGGCAAAAGCCCGGGCGGCAGGGATGCGGCGGACGGAAGCCCGGATACAGCTGCCGGCGCAAAGGACGCTCAGAAAGCAGGCGCGGCAGAACCGTCGGGTGCGGAAGAATTGTCAGGTGCGGAAGAACTGTCAGGTGCGATAGAGCTTGCGGTTCCGGGGAAGACGGCGCTGCCCGGATTCGGGATGGAGATAGAGAGCTGTTTTGTGGAGGAGTTCTCTGTGGAATATGCCCGGGATATCCCGCAAAAAAGCTACACGAAATGGATGGATTATGATATAATAAAACATGGACTCTCTGTAAGGACGCGGCAGAGCGGGGACTACCTGACTGTGGACGCAGCAGGGAGGCGTCAGAAACTGAAATCGTATCTTATCAATGAAAAAATCCCGCGGGATATGCGGGACAGACTGCCGCTCATCGCGGACGGGCACCACATCGTGTGGATACCGGGATACCGGATGAGCAGTGCATATCAGTTGACAGACCGTACGAAAAAAGTTCTTGAGATAAAGATAACGGAGGAAGAAGAACATGTCAGAGACAGTCAGGGTACTCATCCCGGAGGAGAAAGTTGACGAGCGCATCCGGGAGCTCGGCAGACAGATAAGCGAGGATTATGCGGGAAAGCACATCCATATGATCTGCGTCTTAAAGGGAGGCGTATTCTTCATGTGCGAGCTGGCGAAGCGCATCACAGTCCCGGTTTCCCTGGATTTTATGTGCGTGGGGAGCTACGGGGACGGCACGTCGTCCAGCGGTGTCGTGCGCATCGCGAAAGACCTGGACGAATCCATAGAGGGAAAGGAAGTCCTCATCGTGGAGGATATCGTGGATTCGGGCAATACGCTGTATTATCTGATGGATGTCCTTAAAAAGAGGAATCCGGCGGCGATGAGGCTGTGCACGCTCCTGGACAAACCGGATAGGAGGGTCAAAGATGTGAAGGCGGATTACTGCGGGTTTGAGATACCGGATGAATTCGTAGTGGGGTACGGGCTGGATTACGCCCAGAGATACCGGAATCTTCCTTACATCGGCGTGGTAGAAGGCATAGAGCAGGAAGGAGAATAGCTTTGGACAATAACAGGAACTACAGGACGGTCAGCGGCTCTACGATACTGATGTTCATCGTCATCGTGGTCGCTGCGCTCTGGATGGCGAGCCGGATGCAGGTGCACCGGCAGGAAATGACATACACGGACTTTGTCTCCGAGGTGGAAGAGGGAAATGTCTCGGATGTATACATCGACCAGAACAGCGCCGTGCCTACCGGTACGGTGTCTTTCATGCTGGATGATACCGGCGAGAACCGCTCGGTCAATGTCTCCAATGTAGAAGAGGTGGAGGACCTTCTCGACGCGCACAGCGTCGTCTACGGATTGTCCGCCATACCGGAGGACTCGGTCTTTACGACCGTGCTCCTGCCGCTCCTCGTGACGCTGGGCGGCGTGATGCTCATCTTCTACCTGATGAACCGGCAGGGCGGCGGAGCCAATGCAAAGGCGATGAACTTCGGCAAGAGCCGCGCCAGGATGGCGGGGCAGAATGAGATTAAAGTGACATTTGCAGATGTGGCGGGTCTCAAAGAAGAGAAGGAAGAACTGGAGGAGATCGTGGATTTCCTCAAAGCTCCGAAGAAATATGTCCAGGTGGGTGCAAGGATACCGAAAGGCGTCCTCCTGGAAGGACCTCCGGGAACCGGAAAGACGCTGCTGGCAAAGGCGGTGGCGGGCGAAGCAGGCGTGCCCTTCTTCAGCATTTCCGGCTCGGACTTTGTGGAGATGTTCGTGGGCGTGGGAGCGTCCCGCGTGCGCGACCTGTTCCAGGACGCGAAGAAAAATGCGCCGTGCATCGTATTTATCGATGAGATAGACGCAGTGGCAAGACGGCGCGGCAGCGGTCTCGGCGGCGGACATGACGAGCGCGAGCAGACCCTCAACCAGCTCCTTGTGGAGATGGACGGATTCGGCGTCAACGAGGGCATCATCGTCATGGCGGCGACGAACCGGAAAGACATCCTCGACCCGGCGATATTAAGACCGGGGCGCTTTGACCGGAATGTCATCGTCGGGCGTCCGGATGTGGCCGGCAGGGAGGAAATCCTGAGAGTTCACGCCAAGAACAAACCGCTGGGCGACGATGTGGACCTGCGGCAGATCGCCCAGACGACGGCGGGATTCACCGGGGCGGACCTGGAGAACCTTCTGAACGAGGCTGCCATCCTCGCGGCAAAGGACAACCGCGTCTATGTGCAGCAGCAGGATATCCGCCATGCATTTGTGAAGGTGGGCATCGGACCGGAGAAGAAGAGCCGCGTCGTCTCGGAGAAAGAGCGGCGCATCACGGCATACCATGAGGCGGGGCATGCCATCCTGTTCCATGTGCTGCCGGATGTGGGACCGGTGTACAGTGTGTCCATCATACCGACCGGCGGAGCGGGCGGCTACACGATGCCGCTTCCGGAGCG
The DNA here is from genome assembly GCA_019117125.1 of Candidatus Mediterraneibacter merdipullorum. Taxonomy (GTDB): domain Bacteria; phylum Bacillota; class Clostridia; order Lachnospirales; family Lachnospiraceae; genus Mediterraneibacter; species Mediterraneibacter merdipullorum. Next base: position 90,368 of record DXAL01000015.1, on the reverse strand, counting down.
CGACGATATGTTCAACACAAAGGGGCATATGCTCCAGGAGATTACCGTATCCCTGGGCGGACGCGTGGCGGAAGAAGAAATCTTCGATGACATCACGACGGGAGCGTCCGCGGATATCAAGCAGGCGACTGCCATCGCGAAATCGATGATAACCAAATTCGGAATGTCGGAGAGACTGGGACTCATCAATTATGACAATGACAGCGACGAAGTGTTTATCGGGCGTGACTTCGGACATATGTCGCGGGGCTATGGCGAGAAGATTGCCGGGACCATCGACGAGGAAGTCAAGCGCATCATCGACGAATGCTACGTGAAAGCCCGCAACATCATCCAGGAGCACCACGGTGTGCTGGATGCGTGCGCGAAGCTTCTGCTGGAAAAAGAGAAGATCACACGGGATGAGTTTGAGGCTCTGTTTGAGGACAGCGGAAAAGAGGAGGCATAATGTATGAACAGAGACGCGCTGTTCTGTGACGGTACGCAGGATTACGTCATCCCTGCGGAGCCGGAAGCAAATGAGAAGATCAGGCTGCGCTTCCGCACGGCGCACAATGACGTGGAGGAAGTGCTGCTCCTGACAGAAGACCGCAGCTATTCCATGTGGAAGGTGCTCGTGGGAGACGAGTTTGATTATTATGAGATTGAATGGCAGCTCAGCAAAGAGCCGTTCTGCTATTCCTTTGAGATAAAGAGCGGAGAGCAGATATGGTATTATAACCGGTGCGGCGTCTCCGACCACAGAGAGGATTATTACGCATTCCGGGTCGTGCCGGGATTCCGGACGCCGGAATGGGCGAAAGGGGCGGTCATGTATCAGATTTTCGTAGACCGCTTCTGCAACGGTGATACGTCCAATGACGTGACGGATAACGAGTATATCTATATCGGGGCGCCCAGCCGGAAGATCGAGGACTGGGACCAGGTCCCGGCGTCCCTGGATATCCGCAACTTCTACGGCGGCGACCTCCAGGGCGTGATGGATAAGCTGGATTATCTCCAGGACCTGGGCGTGGAGGTTATTTATTTCAATCCTCTGTTCGTCTCTCCGTCCAACCACAAATACGATATCCAGGACTACGACTATATCGACCCTCATTACGGAAAAATCGTGGCGGATACGGAAGAAGTGCTGCCGGAGGGGGCGCAGGATAATATCCATGCGGTCAGATACCAGAAGAGAGTGGGAGATATCCGCAATTTGGAAGCGAGCAACGAGCTGTTCGCAACCCTTGTCAGCGAGATGCACAAAAGAGGGATGCGGGTCATCCTGGACGGCGTCTTTAACCACTGCGGCTCCTTCAACAAGTGGCTGGACCGGGAGCGCATCTACGAGCCCCAGCCGGAATATCCGAAGGGCGCATATGTGAGCGCGGACAGTCCTTACCGTGATTTCTTCCATTTCCATGACGGACGTGAGGAAGCATGGCCCTACAACGGAAGCTACGACGGCTGGTGGGGGCATGACACGCTGCCCAAGCTCGCCTACGAAGACTCGCCGGAACTGGAACAGTATATCATGGACATCGGGAAGAAATGGGTGTCGCCCCCTTACAATGTGGACGGATGGCGCCTGGATGTGGCGGCGGATTTAGGCTGCAGCAACGAGTATAATCATATGTTCTGGAAGCGTTTCCGCAAGGAAGTCAAATCGGCGAACCCGGACGCCATCATCCTGGCGGAACATTACGGGGACCCCATCGAATGGCTCCAGGGCGACGAGTGGGACAGCGTGATGAATTATGACGCGTTCATGGAGCCGCTGACCTGGTTCCTGACAGGGATGGAGAAGCACAGCGATGAGCGCCGGATGGACCTGTGGGGCAATCCGGACAACTTCGTGGGGGCGATGCGCCATTTCATGGCGAGCATGCTCACCCCGTCCCTTCAGGTGGCGATGAACGAGCTCTCCAATCATGACCACTCCCGGTTCCTGACGCGGACGAACCACATCGTCGGGCGCGCGGAGCACGTGGGCGCCAAAGCGGCTGAGGAAGGAGTCAATCCGGCGGTCATGCGGGAGGCGGTCACCGTCCAGATGACCTGGGTGGGAGCGCCCACCATCTATTACGGGGATGAAGTCGGTCTGTGCGGATTTACCGACCCGGACAACCGGCGCACATATCCGTGGGGCAGGGAGGACCTGGAGCTCCTGGAATTCCACAAAGAGATGATACGCATCCACAAAGAGGAAAAACCGCTGAAGAAAGGCTCCATCAAGCTGCTCCACGCGGACCACAATATCCTGGCATACGCCAGATTCCAGGAAGACGAGCAGATTGTCGTGGTGCTCAACAACAGCAGGGAATTAAAGCAGGTGACGGTCCCGGTATGGCTCTCGGGCGTACACAGGGAAGGCAGGATGAAGCGGCTCATCTACACCTACGAGGAAGGTTATACTACGGCATATGATGAATATATCGTGGAAAACGGCGAGGTCGTGCTCAATATGGGGCGCCACTCCGCAATCGTGTTAAAACCCCTGCGCCCGGCGTGGCACTGACAGAGATGTCTGCCGCAGCCGGAATGGCGCTGACGGGAATGCCTTTGCGGTCCGCCGCAGGCGGAGAATCCTGCTTTGCAGGATTCTTTTTTTTACCGGAAAAACTGGACTAGTTAAAAATCGAATAACTGGCTGTTTTGAAATGACCAGATGCGTGCTATCATGGAGCGCATAAATTCCAATAAGGCGGGATAGGAGAAATGACAGAGAAGATTGCAGTGATAAACGACCTGTCCGGATTCGGGAAATGCTCCCTCACAGCCGCCATATCGGCAATCGCGGCGATGGGGGTTCAGCCGTGCCCGCTGCCGACGGCGGTGCTGAGTGCGCAGACAGGATATCCGAGCTATTATTATGATGATTATACGGACCGGATGGAGTCCGTCTTCCGGGAATGGGAGAAGATGGGGGTCCGCTTTGACGGCATTTATACCGGGTTTGTCTCGGGCGGTCATCAGATAGAAAAGGTGCTCCGGTTCCTGGATGTCTTTTGCGGGGAAGATACGTTCCTGCTGGTGGACCCGGTGATGGGGGACAACGGAGCCCGCTATCCGGTGTTTACCGGGGAGATGGAACACCAGATGCGCCGTCTGGCATCCCGGGCGGATATCATCACGCCGAACCTGACGGAGCTGTGCCTGCTGACCGGGACGGACTGCCGGATGGTCCGGGAGATGCATGAGGAAGGACACCTGAGAGAAGCGGCGGAGGAGATGGCGTCCAACCTGCTGACAGACCGGACGAAGGAAATCGTCGTCACGGGGATACGGTACCGGGAGAAAGAGACCGGAACAGAGATGATGGGAAATCTGGCGCTTACGAAGGAAGGTGCGTCTTTCTCGGCATTTCCGTTTATCGGGGACAGCTACTCCGGGACCGGGGACCTTTTCGCATCGGTCATTGCAGGAGGCAGAGCCCGCGGGGACAGCCTGGCGGATTCCATGAAGCTGGCAGGAGAGATGATTGAGCGGGCAATCGCAGACGCCGTGCGGGACGGAGTCCCGAGAAATGACGGCGTGGAATATGAGAGATACCTCTGGATGCTGGGAGAGGCAAACCGTCTGAAGGACGGCGCCGGAAGTGACGGGAGCGTCGGTGACAACAAAAGCGCCGGAGACGGCGGGAGCATCGGAGACAACGGAAATGCCGGAGACGGCGGGAAGAAAGGAGCCATGTGACATGACAGGACAGAGCAGGACATTAAAAATCGTTGCAACCGGCATATTTGCCGCTATGGTCACAGTGATGACGGCTTATATCTGCCACATTCCCTATGGGGCGAACGGCGGGTATATCCATTTCGGAGATACGCTGATCTATCTGGCGGCAGTCTTCCTCCCGCGTCCGTGCGCGCTGGCAGCCGCTGCGATTGGCGGCGGGCTGGCAGACCTTCTGACAGCGCCCATGTGGATGCCGGTGACAGTCATCATCAAGATGCTCATCGTCCTCCCCTTCACCGGGAAGCATGACAAACTTTTGTGCAGGCGCAATCTGGCGGCGCCTGTCCTTGCGGGACTCCTCTCCGCAGCAGGCTATTACCTTGCGGAAGCGCTGCTTTTCGGTTCTTTTGCAGGGGCGGCGGCAGCGGTACCGGGCAGCCTGATACAGTCGGGCGGGAGCGCGGCGCTCTTCTATGCGGCAGCCGTGATACTGGAACGGTCCCACGCAAACGTCCAGATACGGCGCCTGCTGGGCGGCAGGGCGTAAGAAAGCGGGGCGACCCCGGCATGGATACAAAGAAGAAAGCAGGGAAAGAAAAAATGGCAGATATTTTATACACTTACAAGGACCAGGTCTATGTCAATCTGACGAACAAGTGCGACTGCGCGTGCACGTTCTGCATCCGCAGCCACCGGGACAGCGTGGGGGACGCTGATACGCTCTGGCACCGGACGGACCCGACGCTGGAAGAAGTGACTGCTGCGCTGGATGCATTTGACTTTACAGGATACGGGGAACTTGTCTACTGCGGGTACGGAGAACCGACCTGTGCGCTGGATATCCTTGTGAAATCCGCAGAATACGCAAAGAAAAAATACGGTGTACGCATCCGCATCAATACCAACGGACTTGCCAATCTGTATCACGGCAGGGATGTGATACCGGAGCTGGCAGAAGTGGCGGACTGCATCTCTATCAGCCTGAACGCGCCGACGGCAGAGGAGTACATGGCTGTGACTAGACCGCAGTTTGATGATGCTTTTGAAGGGATGCTGGAATTTGCAAAAGGCTGTGCAAAGGTCATCGAAGACGTGCGCTTTACCGTGGTGGACGTCCTGCCAAAGGAAGACATCGAGGCAAGCCGCGCGCTGGCAGATTCCATGGGAATCGGTCTGAGGGTGCGGCATTACGCGTGACAGAGCATCTTAGATAAAAAGAAGGCAGCGGCATATCCGGATGATAGGATATCAGGATGGATATGCGCTGCCTTTGTCATTCTATTTCGTAAGCACTTCGATGCCGTCTTCTTTGACGAGCACCATATATTCAATCTGCGCGGAAAGCCCTCCGTCAATGGTGTAGACCGTCCAGCCGTTGTCCTCGTCCACCGTATAGTCCGGGCTGCCCTCGTTTATCATCGGCTCGATGGTGAACATCATGCCCGGAACAAGGAGCATCTCGCTGCCCTTTGGCGTTACATAGCTCACGAACGGGTCCTCGTGGAACTCCAGACCGATGCCGTGACCACCTATCTCCTCCACGACAGAATAGCCGTTTGCCTTTGCATGGGTGTTGATGGCGTCGGCGATATCGCCCAGGTGCCCCCAGGGTTTCGCCGCCGCGAGCCCAAGCTCCACACATTCACCGGTGACCCGGATGAGCTTTTCTGCCCGTTCGGATATCCGCCCCATCTTGAACATGCGGGAGGCGTCGGAGAAATATCCGTCCACAATGGTAGACACATCCACATTGATGATGTCCCCTTCTTTCAGGATGATGTTTTCGTCCGGTATGCCGTGGCATATCTCATTGTTGAGGGAGGTGCATACGCTCTTCGGGAAGCCCTGATAATCCAGAGGAGCCGGTATGCCGCCGTGTTCGGTCGTAAAGCGGTACACGATGTCGTCAATCTCGGCGGTGCTCATGCCGATGCGGATGTGTTTTGCCACCTCGTCCAGAACCGCAGTATTGAGCGCTGCACTTGTTTTAATCTTTTCAATCTGGGAGGGGGTTTTTAAAAGGTTCCGCGTAGGGACGATTTCCCCCTTTTCCGCGTGCAGCAGCATCTTTTCTTCGATGGGCATGTGGCATTTCTTATATTTCTTTCCGCTTCCGCACCAGCACAGTTCATTTCTTTCCATAAAAAATACATCTCCCTTTTCTCGCTTATTTATATGATTTTATCCTCTCAGAGCCGGCGCCGTCCGGCGGCACAGGCGGAGGGGTCAGAACCGGTGGATGAAGAGTCCGCTGCGCAGTTTCGGCTCAAACCACGTGGATTTCGGCGGCATGAGCAGACCTGCATCGGCTACGGCGAGCAGCTCTTCCATGGACGTCGGATACATGGCGAATGCGACGCCGTCCGTCTCGTCCGCGGCTTCCTCGAGCGCTTTTGGTCCCCGTATCCCGCCGATAAAACGGATGCGCGGGTCGCTTTTCGGCTCTTTAATGCCAAATCCTGCATCCAGGATGTGGTCCTGAAGGACGGATACGTCCAGGTCCTTTACCGGGTCTCCGGTAAACAGGGAAGGAGCGGCGGTCATCCGGTACCAGTTCTTCCGGAAGTATACGCCGAACTCCCCCTTGCGGACGGGGCGGTAAGGCTGCGCGCCCATCTGTTCCGTCTGAAAGCCATCCTTTATATTAACAGGAAATCCGTCAAATGTACACCCGCTCCTGTCTGTAATGACGCGGTTGTAATCGTAAATCTTCAGTTCGTCCGAGGAAAAGAGGACCGAGAGGAAGTAGTTATACTCTTCACTGCCGGAATATCTCGCATCCCGGGCTCTCCTTTTCAGGGCGACTTTGACTGCGGATGCGGCGCGGTGATGCCCGTCCGCGATGTAGAGATGGGGAATGTCCCTGAAAATCCGGGAAATCTCAGCAATGCATCCGGGCTCTGCAATCTTCCATACCTGATGCCGTATCCCGTCGTCGCAGGTAAAATCATACAGTGACGCCTCCTGCATGACATGCTCCAGGATGTCGTGCAGCCTCCGGCAGGGGCGGTATGCAAGGAAGATGGGTCCGGTCTGGGCGCTGCAGGCGTCCACATGCCGGATGCGGTCTTCCTCTTTGGCGGCGAGCGTGTTTTCGTGTTTTAATATGACATTGTCCAGATAATCGTCTACTGAAGCGCACGCCACCAGTCCGGTCTGGGTCCTGCCGTCCATGGTGAGCGCATAGATATAGAAGCAGTCGCTTTCATCCTGGATAAATGACCCGTCTGCAATCATTCCGTCCAGGGTGCGCCTCGCCGTCTCGTAAACTTCGGGGGCGTATGGACTGGTGCCTTCCGGCAGGAGCGTCTCCGCCCGGTCTATCTTCAAAAATGACATGGGCTGCGCCTGAACGATGCTGCGCGCCTCGCTGCTGCTGTATACGTCGTAAGGAAGGGCGGCGATAGAGGACGCCAGGTCCTTACGGGGGCGGATGCCTTTAAAAGGGCGGATGATGCTCATGATTCTTCTCCTTTGTCCGGTGTGTCCCTGCGCTGCAGGTGTCATTGACTTGGAACAATGCCATTATACTATATGTATACGAGGTTGTCAGGTGTTTTCTTTTTGCAATACGGGTTTCGACAAAAGTCTACATTTTACTTGCCGGCGGGGAAAAAGTATAGTACTATTAAACCTTGAAGGAGAGGGAATTACTATGTGGTATTGGATTGTAATGGCAGTGCTCGCCGTCGGATGTGTCGGGATGATGGGCGTGTCATTCGGAAGCATAAAGAAAAATAAAGCTCTTGCAGCGGCGGAACACGGAAGCAGGCGGGGGCGCGGCAGGAAAAGCGAGTATGACGAGGACGACGAGGACGACGCACCGCCGCAGCGCAGGCGCAGACAGGAGCCGGAGGAACAGCCGGAGCCGGTGAAGAGCCCGAAGAAGAAAAAGCGCCGCCAGTGGAAGATTATCATGGAAGATATTGACAGCTGGGATAAATACAGCTTCACTTTCTATGATACAGTCGGTATCGGAAGAGGAAAGGACGGGAGCATGTATGAGAAATACCTTCCCATCATGAGCGACGGAAGGATTTCCAAGATGCACTGCGTCATCATCCACAGAGGAGATAAACTGTATCTCAAAGACGAGGGTTCCAGGAACGGGACGTTCTTAAACGGAGAGCGGATTGACCGGCCGGTCGTGATACAGCGGGATGACATCATCGGAGTGGGAGAGACCAGGCTGGAAGTACAGAGGATACTCCGCGAGAGCGAGTCGTAACGCCGGAAACAAAAGAAAAGCAGAGAAAAGTCAGGGACGCCGGAGAGGGAACGAAAACTTCCGAAAGGCGTCCTTTTCTGGTGGAAAGGGGAAGCAGGCGCTGTTGTGGTGCTGCTTTTATTCCTCGACAGTATGCAGTGGGAAGCGGATGCCATTCTCTTTACCGGAGTGGGCGTTGTATTTCCGCTGTTTTGCATCGGCGGTTTTCTGGCGCTTCTGTGCAGCGGGATATGGAGAAAGGCAAAAGGAAGACCGTGCGGGCAGACGTTTGCCCTGGCAGGCGGGCTGCTGCTTCTCCTTCTCCTTCTCGTCTTTTTCGCCCTGTTCGTTCTGGTCGGGGCGCTGGGAATCGGTCCGGTGCCGGACTGAAGCCCTGTCAGGAACCATCGGTCCGATCCTGTCATATACTGGCTATATAATGTCAATCCGGGAGTGACTGCCCATGAACGAAAAACTGCCTTATTATATGGCATATCCCATGCCCTTTTCCTATGAAGATGAGAAGACGGAGCGAACAGATGCGGAATATCTCCGGAGCATGTATCCGGAGCTTCCGAAGAGACTCCTGCCCTATGTGGAAGAGGAATGCGACCGGCTGGAATATGAAAACAGCATGATATATGACCAGTATCCGGATAAACTGCAGCTGAAACTGATGTGCAGGAGGGCATATGAGAATGTGCTCCGGCATGAGCGCATACCTGCGGCGGAGAAGGAAGGACACGGCGGCAGACCGGCGGAAGAGATGCATCTGCGGGACCTCATAGAGGTGATGCTCTACCAGGAACTGTATAAACGGCGGTGCAGCCATCGGAGGAGAAACCGGAGATTTTACTAACCGGTGGAACTGTGGTATAATTCTTTCGGACGAACGCGCGGATGCGCAATCCGCGCCAGGAAAAGGAAATACGAGAGAGAATCTGGCATGAAAACGAATCTGATTTTTATAGGAATGCCCGCCGCCGGAAAGAGCACGGTGGGAATCGTGGTGGCGAAGCGCCTGGGGATGAATTTCATCGACACGGACCTTCTCATCCAGGAGCGGGAGCACAAGCTGCTCCGGGAAATCATGGCGGAGGTCGGACAGGACGGGTTTTTGAAGATTGAGAATGAAGTCAATGCTTCCGTGGAAGCGGAAAACTCGGTCATATCGCCGGGCGGGAGCGTGGTCTACTGCAAAGAAGCGATGCGCCATTTCAAAAAGATTGGGACGGTTGTATATTTAAAGGCGTCCTATCAGACAATAAAAAGGCGGATACGCAATCCCAAAAAGAGGGGCGTGGTGCTCAGGGAGGGACAGTCCTTAAGAGACCTGTACTATGAGAGAGCGCCTTATTTTGAAAAGTATGCGGATATCACAGTGCATGTGGATAACGGCCGCATTGAGGATACCATTGCAAAAGTACTGAATGCGGTAAAAAAACACAAAAAAGCGGCAGAATATCGGAAAAGGCTTGACAATACCCCCGGAAGGAAACTAAAATAATGATTTGGTGCGGACAGCTGCACTGATATGCCATGGGGCGTACGGCTCCTGGCAGGAAAAAGGAATTTAAAAATACGCAGTTTTGTGATATGATGATTGAAACAACATCAGAGCCGAGGTGCAAAATGGAGCAGTATATCATTAAAGGCGGCAGCCCGCTCGTGGGAGAAGTAGAGATTGGCGGCGCCAAAAATGCAGCCCTTGCCATCCTGGCGGCAGCAATCATGACGGATGAGACCGTACTGATTGAGAATCTGCCGGATGTAAATGACGTGAATGTAATGCTTGAGGCAATCAGTGAGATTGGGGCGATGGTCCAGAGGATTGACAGACATACCGTAAAGATAAACGGCAGTACAATCCGGGATTTCAACATTGAATACGATTATATCAAGAAGATCAGAGCTTCCTATTACCTTCTGGGAGCACTGCTCGGAAAATACAAACGTGCGGAAGTAGCCCTGCCGGGCGGATGCAATATCGGGAGCAGACCGATAGACCAGCATCTCAAAGGATTCCGCGCACTGGGGGCAGATGTGGACATCGAGCACGGGAAGATCGTTGCCGAGGCGGAGCATCTGAAAGGGACCCACCTGTATTTTGACGTTGTGACTGTGGGCGCGACAATCAACGTGATGATGGCAGCCGCTATGGCGGACGGTCTCACCATCATGGAAAATGTCGCGAAAGAGCCCCACGTCGTTGACGTAGCCAACTTCCTGAACAGCATGGGAGCGAATATCAGGGGCGCGGGAACCGACGTCATTAAGATAAGAGGCGTACGCACCCTGCACAAGTCCGAGTATTCCATCATCCCGGACCAGATTGAGGCGGGTACCTTTATGTTCGCCGCAGCGGCGACAAAGGGAGACGTTACAGTCATGAATGTCATCCCGAAGCATCTGGATGCGACGATTTCCAAGCTGATTGATATTGGATGCGAGGTGGAGGAGTTCGACGACGCGGTGCGCGTTGTGGCGAAAGGACGTCTGAAAGCAACTCAGGTCAAGACCCTTCCCTATCCGGGATATCCGACTGACATGCAGCCGCAGATTGGCGTGACGCTGGCGCTTGCAAGAGGAACGAGCACCATCACGGAGAGCATCTTCGAGAATCGCTTCAAGTATCTTGACGAGCTTGCGCGCATGGGAGCGCGTGTGAAGATAGAAGGAAACTCCGCAACCATCGAAGGCGTGGAGAAATTCTCGGCGGCGCGGGTGAGCGCACCGGACCTGCGGGCAGGCGCGGCACTGTGCATCGCAGGACTGGCGGCGGACGGCTTCACCATCGTAGATGACATCGTCTATATCCAGAGAGGATATGAGCGGTTTGAGGAGAAGCTGAGAAGCCTCGGCGGCATGATCGAGAAAGTGACAAACGAAAAGGAAATCCAGAAATTCCGGCTGAAAGTCAGCTGAGGAGTTGCGGAAAAAGAGGAATAAGATAAAAGCGAAGGCGTTTCGCCGGCAGATGAGAAAGCTGCCGGCGGAGCGCTTTTTATATGTCTGCACAGCCTGTTCATGCCTGCACAGCTATCATGCCTGCGCAGCCTTATGCCGGTACAGTCTATTCGTGGAGCGTCTCGCGGTACTGGCGCGGGGACATACCGGTTTCCAGCTTGAAGACTCTGGAGAAATAATATTCGTCCTGTATCCCCACATAAGAACTAATCTGTTTCAAAGTATAGGATGTGCGTTCGAGAAGCTGGCGGGAGTGCTGTATCCTTTCGTGCAGGAGATATTTCTGGGCGGTCATCCCGGTAAACTTATGAAAAATCTTGGAAAAATAAGTCCGTTCCAGTCCCACATAGTCCGCGATGTCCTGAATACTGAGCGGTTTCATATAATTAAACTTGATATATGCGATCGCGCGTTCGATATGCTCTTCGATGATATCTTTTTTTTCCGACTCTGACTTTGTGCTCATGGAATAGGAATCTGCAAGATTGGACAGGATATGGCAGAGATAGGACTGGACCATGAAGTCGTTGTATGGGGCCGGGGATTCCAGCATGTCGGAACACTGCTTGATGAGCTCGTTGATGGAATAGCGGGAGTGCAGATGGCGCACAGGCGCACCCGCGGACAGACCGATCCTTGGGAGGATATTTCCCGCACGGCTTCCGGAGAAGCAGAACCAGCAGAAAGCCAGCGGGTCTTCCGGAACGGTGCGGTAGCTCACGAGCGTATCCGGGACAATCATGAAGATATTTCCCGTCCGAAGCTCATAAATGTCAGATTCGCACTGGAAAAAACCGCTCCCGCGGGTAATGTAATGTATCAGATAGCCATCCCTGGTATGTGGATTCATTACAAAATCAGGGGTACATTCTTCCAGACCACAGTAATTAAGTTCCAAGTCAAAATGGATATCCGGATTGCAATAGGCTTCAATTTTCACAAACAACACCTCCGATATGTGGGATGATATCATAAAAATATCTAAAAAACAACATGAATCCATTATGAAAACACAGACGGCTATTTTGAAAATGCAGAACTGCGTTACAATAAGCTTAAGATCACCATTAGAAAAAAGAGACGCGTTTCAATGGTTGTGGTGTGATGAAACAGTTTATTTCAGCAGAAAAGGAGGAAACAAGATGAAAAAATTCAGAAGACTTGCAGCAGCGGCTATCGTGGGAACAATGACAGTATCTATGCTCACGGCATGCGGCGGCGGTGGCGCAGAGACAGAGACCGAAGACGGAAAAACAATCGTCAGGTTTTCAGTCGGCGGTTCTGCGGCAGAGCTGGAGCAGTATGAAAAAGCAGTAGATGCATTCAACGAGCAGAGTGAAACCGTTCAGGTGGAAATGACCGGTCTCCCCGGAGATAACTACAATGAAAAGATTATGACATCCCTGAATTCCAAGACAGCTCCGGACTGCTTCTATTCAGAAGAAGCCACATTTGGCGAACTGGAAAAATCCGGAATGCTTCTGGATTTGACCGAATATCTCGAGTCAGAAGATTCTGCACTCAAGACCGCAGACGTACCGGAATCCATCCTGATGAACTTCATGTATGAAGAGGGGATATATGGGGTGCCGGTAGACTGCAACCCGATGGTCATCTATTACAACAAAGACCTGATTGAAAGCCTCGGTCTCCAGAGCCCGCAGGAACTTTACGATGCCGGCGAATGGGACTTCGCAGCGCTGCAGGAGATGGCAGAAGCATTGAGAGATTCAGGGAATGTAGGCTTTGTCTATGAGAATTACTGGGCGCCTCTTTATTCCGTGCTCAGTTCAGACCCGGATACGCTTTATTCCGAAGATATGACAACGGCATACTTTGATTCCGAGCGCGTGACAGAAGGTCTTACATGGCTCAACGACAATATCCAGTCCGACGCATTTACCTATGCAGGAACACTGGAGAGCGGCGAGTCGGCGGATACGCTGTTCGTATCCGGCAAAGCCGGAATGCTGTATGCAGGCAGATGGTTCGTGGCAGATTTCACGGATTTGAGCTTTACATATGATGTCGTTCCGTTCCCGTATTATCAGACACCGGATGAAGTGCTTTCCGCAATGCCGTCCTCACCGATGGTTATCAATAAGAACTCTGAGAATCCGGAAGCAGTCTGGGAGTTCATCTCCTTCTACTGTGGAGAAGAAGGTCAGAGAATCCGTATGGAAGGTCAGGGCAATGCAGTGCCGACGATCGCAGGACTGGAAGACATCGTTCTTACAGGCGAGCCGGAGCATGCACAGTACTTCCTTGACGCGGTGGATATCTCCTTTACTTATCCGAGTGCAGAGGCAACACATCCGGGACTGACAGACGCACTCAACGAAGAAGTAGAGAAGATGCTGGTCGGCGAGCAGGATGTAGCGACGACCCAGGCAAATATGCAGACAGTGGCAACAGAGATGCTGGCAGAGGAGTAGGCAGTCCTGTGAAGGGATGTTCTGCAGAGGCTCCGGGACGAGATAGCTGAGAAAGGAAATGCTTATGAAGAAAAAAAGTCTTGCGGCATCACGGCAGCGGTGGGGAGTAGTTTTTATACTCCCCCAGCTGATCAGTCTGCTCTGTTTTGGGATTATCCCGATTATCATAGCCTTTGTGCTGAGCTTTTATGAGTGGAACGGATTTACGGTTCCGGAATTTATCGGTCTGGAGAATTTCAAAACGGTATTTACAGACCCGGCGATGTGGACATCTGTGAAAAACACAGCGGTCTACACGATCATCTATGTGCCGTGTTCGATCGTACTGGCGCTGCTCCTGGCAGTGGTGCTCAACAAAGTAGCTGGAAAACTGTTCTACCGCGCGGTATTCTTTCTCCCGCAGGTAGTGACATCGGTAGGTATCGCAGTGGTATGGTCGTGGATATATCAGCCGCAGTTCGGTATCCTGAACATGGTCCTGAGATTTTTCGGTTTTGAAGGGAAAGAGTGGCTGAGGGACCCGGCGACCGCTATGGGCGCTGTGATCGTCATGAGTATCTGGTGGGGACTCGGATATAACATCGTGCTGTTCCTTGCCGGACTCCAGAATGTGCCGTCCACATATGTGGAAGCGGCGAAGATAGACGGGGCGACGGCGAAAGATGTGTTCCTGCACATCACCGTCCCGCTGATTTCTCCGACAACACTGTTTGTCACCATTACGACGATGATCAATGCGTTTCAGGTATTTGACCAGATGTTCCTGCTCACCAAGGGAGGACCTGCAAAAAGCACATACACACTTGCGCTCCATATTTATCAGACTGCCTTTAAGGAATACGAGATGGGGCAGGCGTCCACGATTTCTCTTGTGATGTTTGTGGTCGTAGTGGCAATATCGGCGATCCAGTTTAAACTATCCAACAAATGGGTTCATTACGGAGAGTAGGTGAAGAGATGACAGAAAAAATATATGCGAAAAAATATCTGCCGAAGAGGAGAATCCGTTTTACCAGAAAAACTGCATCGCACATCGTCCTGCAGATTGTCCTCATCATACTTGCATTTATCGCGCTCTTCCCGTTCCTGTGGATGATATCGACGTCGCTGAAAGGCTCGGAGGAGGCGTTTGCCTATCCGCCCACACTGATACCGAAGCGGTTCCAGTGGGAGAACTATAAAGAAGCGATGGAGGCGCTGCCTTTTGCGAGGGCATACTGGAACAGCATCAAACTGGCGGTCATCAATGTTATCGGTCAGGTACTCACATCCGCTATGGCTGGATACGCGCTCGGGAAGCTGCAGTTTAAAGGGCACAAGATTGTGTTCGCAGGTTTTATCGCGGTCATGATGGTACCCTATACGGTAATCTCCATACCGCTGTTCCTGATGATGAGCCAGCTCGGACTCATCGATACGCACCTGAGCATCATCCTCATGACATTTGCATATATGCCGATGGGCGTGTTCCTGTGCAGGCAGTTTGTCATGGGAGTGCCGGACGAGCTGATGGAAGCGGCTATCATAGACGGCGCCGGGTTCGGACGCATCTTTTACAAGATTGTCCTGCCGCTCATTAAACCGGCGCTGGCATCGCTTGGCATCTTCTCATTCATGTGGAACTGGAACAGCTTTTATACACCGCTTATTTTCCTGAATTCGGAAGAGAACTTTACAGTGCCGCTTCTTCTGAATATGTTCAAGGGAAAATACACCGTGGACTGGTCGCTTATCATGGCGGCGTCTACGATTGCGGTCATACCGGTGCTGGTGGTATATCTGTTCGGTCAGAAGCACATTATCGAGGGTATCGCCATTACAGGAATGAAAGGGTAAGAGAAAAAGACAGAAAAATAATTCAGAAAGAAGGGAAAGTATTATGCCGAGAATAGCATTTATGGGCGCAGGAAGTACGATATTCGCAAAAAGCGTGCTTGGCGACTGCATCCTGACGCCGGAAATCAGAGACCTGGAGATATCTCTGCATGACATTGATCCTGTACGCCTGGAAGACTCCAGGAGGATGCTGGAGAACATAGCGGCTAACGTAGGAAGAAAGGTGAAGATTGAAGCCCACCTGAACAGGCTGGACGCGCTCAGAGGCGCAAAATATGTGGTAAATGCCATACAGGTCGGGGGATACGACCCGTGTACGATCACGGATTTTGAGATACCGAAAAAGTATGGTCTGCGCCAGACCATCGCGGATACCCTTGGCATCGGCGGCATCTTCCGGGCGCTGAGGACTATCCCCGTGCTGGAAGACTTCGCAGAGGACATGCTGAAAGTGTGCCCGGACGCGCTGTTTATCAACTACTCGAACCCGATGGCAATGCTCACCGGCTACCTTCAGGAGTACACGGGGATCAACAGCGTCGGTCTGTGCCACAGCGTGCAGGTGTGCATCCCGCAGCTTTTCGAGGCGCTTGGCATGAAAGAACTTGTCCCGGAGACAAAGTGGGACATCGCCGGCATCAACCATCAGGCATGGCTTCTGGAAGTAAGAGACGGAAAAGGAAACGACCTGTATCCGGAGATTAAGAGACGGGCAAAAGCGTTCCTTGACGGCGAGTCGGATATCGGCAGCAAAGAAGACAAAGTGCGCTATGAGCTGATGCTCCGGTTCGGATATTACATCACAGAGTCATCCGAACACAATGCGGAATATACGCCTTGGTTTATCAAATCGAAATATCCGGAGCTCATTGACCGGTACAATATCCCTCTGGATGAATATCCGAGACGCTGCATCAAGCAGATAGACGACTGGGCGAAGATGCGGGAAGAAGTCGTAAACAATGAGAAGATTACCCATGAGAAGAGCAGGGAATTCGCATCGTTCATTGTCAATGCCATGGAAAACGATGTGCCCTACCGCGTACACGGAAACGTCAGAAACAACGGGCTTATCACGAACCTGCCCTACAACGCTACGGTGGAAGTGCCGTGTCTTGTGGACAGAGCAGGCATCCATCCGTGCTATGTGGGCGACCTCCCGGAGCAGTGCGCGGCAATCAACCGCACGAATATCAACGTGCAGAGGATGACGATACAGGCTGCCCGGAGCAGAAAGAAGGAAGACCTTTACATGGCGGCGATGCTCGATCCGCATACAGCGGCAGAGCTGTCCATGGATGAGATTAAGAGCATGTGTGATGAGATGCTCGAGGCACACAGAGACTGGATGCCGGAATATCACTAGGAAAGGCAGGCATGGAAATGATGAAGAAATATAAGGCAGCTGTCCTCGGGATGGGAAATATGGGAAGGGCGCATGCCGGGAGCATGCTGAAAATGGAAGATGTGGAGCTCACGGCGCTGTGCTCCTGTCCGAAAGACGATGCGGAAAAATATGCTTCTGAGCATGGGATTACGTGTAATATCTATGACGACGGGTTTGAGATGATCGAGCAGGAAGACCTGGACCTTCTGTACATATGCCTCCCGCCGTTTGCGCATCAGGGACAGCTCGAGGCAGCGGCGAAAAAGGGAATCCATGTATTTATCGAAAAGCCGATCGCGCTGGATGTGGCAAGAGGCGAGTCCATGGTCAGGGCGGTCCGCGAGAACCAGGTGCACAGCCAGGTCGGATATCAGATGCGGTTCGGCGGCGCAGTGAGACGGTTTAAGGAAATGATTGAAAACGGGACGGCGGGAAGACCAACGTTGTACACGGCGAATTATGAGTGCAACAGCCTCCACAGTCCGTGGTGGCGGGACGCCGAAAAATGCGGCGGACAGGTGTTTGAACAGGTTATCCATCTGTATGATATGTCTCTGTATCTCATGGGTCAGCCAAAAGAAGTGTCCGGATTTGTGGCAAATATGTGCCATCAGGATGTGGAAGGGTACACCATCGAGGATACGAGCATATCCAACATCGTGTTCGAGAGCGGAGCCCTGGGAAGCATCTCCGGTTCCAACTGTGCGGTGAAGAATCAGTGGAACGGAAGATTCCGCATCGTGTGCGAAAAGATGGTGGCAGAATTTACGGACCAGAACCATGCGGTGTTTATTTATACAGACGGCGAAGAACCGCGGACAGAAGAAGTCGTGACAGACGATGATGTGACATTTATGGAAGACTGCTATTTCCTTGGCACGATCAAAGGTGAGAATCCGCCGTTTGCAGATATCGAGGCAGGATTTACCGGACTTAAGATGGTCGCGGGCGTTGTGGCGTCGTCAAAAGGAAACGGCAGGATCATAGAAATCTGAGCGGACAGCAGGATTATTTTTTACAGACAACAGAACATAGCCGGAGGATAAAAAGATGAGTTTGAAAGAAGTTGTTTCTACGGAACCGAGAAAAGCGATTGTAAGAGAGTACGAGGATGCGCCGCTGGAGGCGGGAAAAATCCGTGCCAGAGTAGAATATGCAGCGGCAAAGCACGGGACAGAGTTCACCCATTTCAGGGGGCAGGACCCGTTCCTTGAAAATGTGTTTGACGAAGAGTATCAGCTTTTCCTTGCGAGTAAGGAAGCTGCGGATACGCCGTACTTTATGCGTCCCGGAAATATGTGGGTAGGAACGGTGACGGAAAAAGGCGAAGGCACGGACGGGATTGAAATCGGTACGCGCATAGCAGGATACGGACCGTTCAAATCCACCCATACATTAAAGCCGGAGGAAGCGCTGCTCATGCCGGAGCGCATGACATGGAAGGAAGCGGTATGCTACGACCCGGCACAGTTCGCCATGGGCGGCATCCGCGACGGCAATGTCCGTCTGGGAGATAATGTCGTTGTTTCCGGTCTGGGCGCCATCGGACTCATTGCCGCGCAGATGGCAAAACTGGCAGGCGCGCGCATGGTCATCGTATGCGACCCGATCGAGAAGCGCCGTCAGGTTGCGCTGGAAAACGGAGCGGACTATGCGCTGGATTCTGCAAATGTGGATGTGGGTCTGGAAATTAAGAAACTGACGGACAAGCGCGGTGCAGACGTCATCATCGAGACAAGCGGGAATTACAACGCGCTCCAGCAGGCAATCCGCGGTGTGGCGTACAATGGAAATGTGGCGGTCGTGGGATGGTACAAAGAGTGCCACGGCGGGCTGAACCTTGGAAGAGAGGCGCACTTTAACCAGCCCAATATCCTGATATCAAGGGCATGCAGCGAGCCGAACAGGGAATATCCGAGATGGAGCTTTGACAGGATATGCAAAGAGTGCTGGGAAATGCTTGCAAAAGGGCTCCTGAAGTGCGAAAATATTGTAGACCCGGTCGTGAGCCTTGAGGATGCGGCGGACGCATATATGGCAATCGAGCAGGACCCGGTATCCAGCGTCAAACTCGGAGTAGAGGTATAGAAGACAGAATGAGCAGGAAGAAAACAGCAGGGAAAGCGGAGTCGTGCACTCCGCTCTCTCTTTATCAGGAAGAACACGGTATGGCAGCAGGCTATCCGCGCCCGCAGATGGTGAGAAAAGAATGGATTTCTCTTGACGGGACATGGCAGTTTGCTTTTGATGATGAGGACAGAGGCGAAAGGGAGGCATGGTACCGGAAGACGGAGGAAGAGCTTTTGCAGCCTGGGACAGACAGAAGCATGCAGATACAGGTCCCGTATTCCTATGAGACACTCAGGAGCGGGATTGGAAAAGAAGAAGCGCATCCTGTTGTCTGGTACTGGAAGAGGATGGTCATTCCGAAAAGTCAGGAAACCGCTCCGCCGGAAAGAAGATTCCTCCTGCATTTTGACGGCTGCGACTATAAGACGAAAGTGTGGATAAACGGACAGTATCAGGGCAGTCATATCGGCGGATATACAAGATTTACGTTTGATGCGGGCAGATGGAAGGAAGGGGATGTACTGGACATTTGTGTGCGCGCAGAGGACAGACTGTCGGAAGAACAGATGCGCGGAAAGCAGAGATGGCTTCCCCGGAATTATGGATGCTGGTATGTCCAGACCACGGGAATCTGGAAGAGTGTGTGGATGGAGCCGGTGGGGGATGTTTATGTAAAAAGCCTGAAACTCACACCGGATATCCACAAAAAAGAAGTGGAACTGGAAATGCGCATCCGGATGCCGGAACCGGGGGTGGGGGCACCAGGGACAGAGGACGATATCCTGACTGTACAGTGTACGGTCTCCCGGCAGGGCTGTGCAGTCAGCAGGACAGAGGTATCCGTCCGGAACGGAGAGATAAGGGCAGGGCTTCCGGTATATGACACGAGAGCCGGAGAATGGGGCGCTGCACTGTGGACGCCGGCATGCCCAACGTTGTATGACCTGGACGTCGTGATCCTGTCCGGCGGCAGGGAGGCAGACCGGTTCCGCTCTTATTTCGGGATGCGGGAGGTCAAAAGCGAGGGCGGATATATCCTTCTGAACGGACAGCCGCTGTACCAGAAACTGATTCTCTATCAGGGATACCGGGCAGACGGCGGGCTGACGGACTGCAGGGACGAAGAGATGACCGATGACCTTGAGAAAATACTGGAAATGGGCTTTAACGGGCTGCGCATCCATCAGAAAACAGAGAGTGAAAGATTCCTGTACTGGTGTGATGTGAAAGGACTGCTCGTGTGGGCGGAGGCTCCGTCCTTTTACCGGTTTTCCGAGGAGGCGGCAGAATGTTTTGCGAGGGAGTGGATGGGCATCGTAGAGCAGCACTACAACCACCCGTCTGTCATCGTGTGGACGCCTCTCAATGAGTCGTGGGGCGTGCCCGACATACAGAATGACGGACAGCAGAAACATTTTGCGCAGATGCTCTGGCATATGACGAAAATGGCGGATGGGATGCGCCCGGTCATCGGAAATGACGGCTGGGAGCATACGGTGACAGACATCGTCACGCTCCATGATTATGAAGAGGACGGGCGGCAGATGGCGGAAAAATACCGGGCTAAAATGGATGACATCCTTTCCGGAGCATTTTTCCATAATAATTACAGGAGGGCGTTTGCAGACGGATTTACCTATCACGGACAGCCGGTCATCTTAAGTGAATACGGAGGCGCCGCATTTGCGGATAAAGGAGAGGGAGACTGGGGATACGGGACAAGTGTCTGCAGTGAGGAGGAATTCCTGGGACGCTTCCGGGAACTGACGCTGGGGATAAAATCGATTCCGGAAATCTGCGGATACTGCTATACGCAGTTCACAGATGTGCAGCAGGAAAAGAACGGACTGCTGACGGAAGAGCGCAGATATAAGGTCAGTCCGGAAAAAATCAGGGAGATAAACGAGGCTCCGGCAGGAATGTTTGTCAATAAAAAGGGATATTGAAGAAAATAGTATTGACATTTCCCGCCATACCATGTAAAGTTGCTTACTGGAATACAATTTCATTACAGAAACTTTCTCTTATTCAGAGCAGTGGAGATACAAAGGATCTGAGAAGCTGCGGCAACCCCATTTATGGAAGGTGCCAACCTGAGCGAGTAATCGAACAATAAGAGGATTGTTGCGATAGACCGGCAGTCCGCTTTTTGCGGGCTGCCTTTTGATATCACGGGAAATTGCTTTCCTGTGATGCGAAGGCGGCGGGCGAAAGTCCGTACAGACAATCCGGAGAAAAGAGAAAGACAGCAGAAGAAAGGAGTCTCAAACAATGGAGAAGATACTATTTACATCAGAGTCAGTTACCGAAGGACATCCGGACAAGATGTGCGACCAGATTTCCGACGCCATCCTGGATGCGCTGATGGAGCAGGACCCCATGAGCCGCGTGGCGTGCGAGACATGCTGCACGACGGGGATGGTCATGGTCATGGGCGAGATTACGACCCAGGCATATGTGGATATCCCGAAACTCGTGCGCGATACGGTCAGGGAGATTGGATACACGAGAGGGAAATTCGGATTTGACGCGGATACATGCGGCGTCATCACGACCATCGACGAGCAGTCCGCAGACATCGCCATGGGCGTGGACAAGGCGCTGGAGGCGAAAGAGCACACCATGTCGGAGGATGACATCGAGGCAATCGGAGCAGGCGATCAGGGGATGATGTTCGGCTATGCATCCGACGAGACGGAGGAGTACATGCCCTATCCCATCGCCATGGCGCACAAGCTGGCGCGCCAGCTCACAAAGGTGAGGAAGGACGGCACGCTTCCCTATCTGCGCCCGGACGGAAAGACCCAGGTGACGGTGGAATACAGCGCGGACAACACGCCGAAGCGTCTGGACGCGGTCGTGCTCTCGACGCAGCATGACCCGGATGTGACCCAGGAGCAGATACACAGCGATATCAAAAAGTATGTGTTCGATGAAATCATCCCGGCGGACATGGTGGACGAGGAGACGAAGTTCTTCATCAATCCGACCGGACGGTTTGTGATAGGAGGTCCCCACGGAGACAGCGGGCTGACCGGCCGCAAGATTATCGTGGATACTTACGGCGGCATGGCGCGTCACGGCGGCGGCGCGTTTTCCGGAAAGGACTGCACGAAGGTGGACCGCTCTGCGGCGTATGCAGCCCGGTATGCGGCGAAGAATATCGTGGCTGCGGGACTGGCAAAACGCTGTGAGATACAGCTTTCCTACGCCATCGGAGTGGCGCATCCTACTTCCGTATCGGTCAATACATTCGGGACCGGAAAAGTATCCGACGAAAAGCTGGTGGAGATACTCCGGGAGAACTTTGACTTCCGCCCGGCGGGCATCATCCGCATGCTGGACCTGCGCAGACCGATTTATAAGCAGACGGCTGCATACGGACATTTCGGGCGCACGGATTTGGATCTGCCGTGGGAAAAACTGGATAAAGTTGACGATTTGAAGAAATATCTGTAAAATATTTACAGATATCCGTCAAAACCGCCAGGGTGCACAGACAGGAAGGAGCGGCGATGAAACTCAGGACCAAACTCATCATTGTTTTTATGGCTGTCATGATACTGCCCATGATATTTATGACTGTGGCGGTACGGACCTTCGGGACGAGCGAGGGCAGCGAGATACAGCAGCTTTATATGATTCTCGTATTCCTCACCACAGCGCTCCTTATCTACTGGATATACCGCTCTGTGTCGGTGCCGCTCGGGAAGCTGCAGAAGGCGGCGCGCAATATCAAGGAAGGCAACCTTGATTTTGAGATACGGCAGGAGTCGGACGATGAGATCGGGCAGCTCTGCCAGGATTTTGAAGAGATGCGCCTGCGCCTGAAGGCGAACGCGGAGGAGAAGGTGCAGTTCGACCGGGAAAATAAAGAGCTCATCAGCAACATTTCCCATGACCTGAAGACGCCGATCACTGCCATCAAGGGCTATGTCGAAGGCATCATGGACGGCGTGGCGGACACGCCGGAAAAGATGGACAGATATATCAGGACCATCTATAATAAAGCCAATGAGATGGACCTGCTCATCAATGAGCTGACGCTGTATTCCAAGATTGATACGAACAGGATACCATACAATTTTGCCACCATCTCGGCAAAGGATTATTTTGAGGACTGTGCGGAAGACCTGCACATGGAACTGGTGTCCAAGGGGGTATCCTTCAGCTACCACAATTACATGGATGAGGACTGCAAAGTCATCGTGGACCCGGAGCAGCTCAGGAGAGTCATCAATAATATCGTGTCGAATTCCCTGAAATACATGGACAAGCCGAAGGGAAAGATTACGATGGAACTAAAGGATGTGGGAGATTTCGTCCAGGTGGAACTGGGCGACAATGGAAAAGGGATTGCCTCGAAGGACCTGCCGTATATTTTTGACAGGTTCTACCGCACGGATGCGTCCAGGAATTCATCCAAGGGCGGCAGCGGCATCGGGCTTTCCATTGTCAAAAAGATTGTCGAGGAGCACGGAGGCAATATCTGGGCAACCAGTGATGAGGGCGCTGGTACGACAATGTATTTTGTAATCAGAAAATATCAGGAGGTACCGATTGATGAGTAAGCGCATTTTGATTATTGAGGATGAAGAGAGCATCGCCGACCTGGAGAAGGACTATCTGGAACTGAGCAGCTTCCGGGTGGAAGTGGCGAATGACGGAGAGACCGGACTGAAGAAGGGGCTGGAGGAAGACTTCGACCTCATTATCCTCGACCTGATGCTCCCGGGCGTGGACGGGTTTGAGATATGCCGCCAGATACGGGACCGGAAGAATACTCCCATTATCATGGTGTCTGCAAAGAAAGACGATATCGACAAGATACGGGGACTCGGACTGGGAGCGGACGACTATATGACCAAGCCGTTCAGCCCGAGCGAGCTGGTCGCCCGCGTGAAAGCCCATCTGGCGCGCTATGAGCGTCTGATTGGCAGCAATGTGGAGGAAAACAAGGTCATCGAGATACGCGGTCTGAAGATTGATACCACGGCGCGCCGCGTGTGGGTGGGCGGAGAGGAAAAATCCTTTACCACGAAGGAGTTCGACCTCCTGACCTTCCTGGCAAGCCATCCGAACCATGTGTATACGAAGGAAGAACTGTTCCGGGAAATCTGGGATATGGAGTCCATCGGGGACATCGCCACCGTGACCGTGCACATCAAGAAGATACGGGAGAAGATCGAGTATGATACCTCGCACCCGCAGTATATCGAGACGATCTGGGGCGTGGGATACCGGTTCAAAGTGTGATCACAGCCGGCGCGCAAAACGGCAGATATTAAAAAATATCTGCCGTTTTTTCTTGACAAATATAACGTGAGACGATATATTATAATATATCATCGGACGATATATCGAGAAGGGAGTGGTCTCATGTCGGAGAAAGATAATCCTCTTACTGAAGCTTTTTTCTATATCCTTCTTTCCTTACGTCATCCGAATCACGGATACGGCGTGATCCAGGAAGTGGAGGAACTGACAAAGGGGCGGGTGAGCCTCGGGGCGGGTACGCTCTACGGAGCGTTGCAGACTATGCAGAAGCGCGGATGGATCCGCGTGGTGAGCCAGGAGACTGAGTCAAGGAAGAAGAAGGAATATATTATCACAGAAGCGGGAAAAGAAGTATTTGAGACAGAGCGGGCACGGCTTGCGGAACTGCTTGGAAATGCGGGCCTGATGGATCGTGCATGAGGAGGTGGATGTTATGATCAGATTCCGGTTATATTTTGATAAAGATCAGGAGACAAAATGGCTGAATCAGATGGTGTCGGATGGTTGGGCGCTGAAAGGATTTTTTGCCGGATTTTACAGCTTTGAGAAATGCGGGAAAGGGGAGTGGATCTACCAGATCGACTTTGGAGACCACGCCTATCATGTCAGCGATGAGTATCGGGAACTGATGACAGATCTGGGGATCGAGATAGTTGCGCTTTGGGGATTCTGGATCATCCTGAGGAAGCGGGCGGCGGATGGACCCTTTGAACTGTATACGGACACGGAGTCCATGATCGGACATTACCGTAAGATCCTGAAAATGTTCATGGGTGTGATCGCGCTGGAGCTGATCTGCTTTCTGGTAGAAGTGATCGGAGGGGTTACGGGCACCGGGATCGCCTGGGGATTCGCTGTGCTGCTCGCTGTTTTAACAGCGGCCTGCGGTAGAGCGGCGTTCAAGATGCAGAAAGTGATCAGCAGGCTCGAGGCGGAGAAAAGCGGGATTGAGCAATAAAAATTAGTAAAAAATCATTTTGAAATGACTTTTTCCTGAAACGATGTAAAAAAGGACATGAAAAATCCACTGTATCGTTGGTATTTCGTACAGTGGATTTTTCAGCTTATTCCATCCATTGGATCTAGCCTCCTTTATTTATTTTTTATCTATATAAAACTATTCATCTGAATAGTGTTTTCTGAATCTGTAAGTTACTTTCCCATTGGACTTTACCTCTCTTTTCTTATATTATGAAGTTGCGGTTACGTTTTCGGTGGTCCGTCCTCCTTTTCTTTTGATGTAACTATAATAACTCACAATAAAAGATATGTCAATACAAAATCAGAAAAAAATATAATTAAAATAAAATAAACAGAAAATTCGGACAATTATACCTAATTTTTTTCGTGCATTGCGCTTCGAGCTTGGTCAACAGACGTTACCCAGGCAGTTAACTCAGTCCAGGCACCCTCACGGCACCCGGGAGCTCCTGCTTAGTGCTGCTCCGTTCCCGACCTGACACGGTTCACAGGTTCCCGTCGCGTAAGACCCGGACATCAACGTCACTTACCGGGGGCAGCTCTGCCGACTGCCGCCCTCTGCGCAATATCACCCCTGCTATAGCGGATTGCAGGTACAAGGTACCGCTAACACCCCGGCTGCACGAGTCTTAATTTTACATGGTTTTCGGAGAAATGTCAACGGATGCGGGGAAAAGAAATTGCCTGAGCGTGAAATTGATGATAGAATAAGTGGAAAAGGAGAAAAATATGCCTTCAAATATCATCTTTGTTTAGGGAGGTAATGGTATGCATAACATGTTTTGAGATACCTGGTCTGGTACCGGGTATTTTCTTTGTGACCTTGTTCTACGTCCCGCAGGCGCTATTATGTATATGAGGACGTGCACAGTGGAGGCATGCAGATGAACATTCTTTTAGCAGCAGTCAATGCAAAATACATCCATTCCAATCCTGCGGTATACAGCCTTCGGGCATACGCGCGCGCATACGGCGGGACGTGGGCGGAAGATATCCGCATCGCGGAATATACGATTAATCAGACAGTGGACGAGATACTCATGGATATCTACACCAGGCGGCCGGATATCCTCTGTATCTCCTGTTATCTCTGGAATATCAGTTATGTGAGGCAGCTCCTGCGCGAGCTTGGGAAAGTCCTGCCGGATACAGACATCTGGCTGGGCGGTCCGGAAGTATCCTGGAATGCAGCGGAGATGCTTCAGGAGCATCCGCGGCTGACAGGCGTCATGCGGGGCGAGGGAGAGGCGACCTTCCTGGAACTGATGGAGTATTATCACCGGACGGGACTGAAAACACCGGACGGCGGAGCAGGGAAAGAGGAAGATGGAAAAGCACCGGCAGGACTCTCAAGGATTTCCGGGCTCACCTTCCGGACCGGCGGCGGGGATATCGTGGAGACGCCGCCGCGCCCTGCGCTGGATATGAGTACGATTCCGTTTTTTTACGAACATACAGAGGAGTTCAGGAACCGCATTGTCTATTACGAATCCAGCCGCGGCTGTCCCTTTTCCTGCAGCTACTGTCTCTCGTCCATCGACCGGAGCCTGCGGTTCCGGGATATGGAGCTTGTGAAGCAGGAGCTTCAGTTTTTCATCGACCGGGAAGTCCCGCAGGTAAAGTTCGTGGACCGGACGTTCAACTGCCGACGCGACCATGCTGTAGCGATATGGAGATACATCCGGGAGCATGACCGGGGCAGGACGAACTTCCATTTTGAGGTCGCAGCCGACCTGCTGGACGAGGAGGAGATACGGCTCATCCGCAGCATGCGCCCCGGGCTGATACAGCTGGAGATTGGCATCCAGTCGACGAATCCGGATACCATACGGGAAATCCGGCGGACCATGGACCTTGAGAAAGTGGAGCAAAATGTGGCGCTCATCCGCGAGCCCCGCAATGTCCATCAGCACCTGGACCTGATAGCCGGGCTCCCGTATGAGGATTACGACAGTTTCGCCCGGTCCTTTGACCGGGTCTATGCCATGCGGCCGGACCAGCTCCAGCTCGGGTTCCTGAAAGTGCTCAAAGGCTCTTACATGTATGAAATGACACAGGGGTACGGACTGCTCTGCCAGGACCGCCCGCCCTACGAGGTTCTTTCTACGAAATGGCTTTCCTATGAGGACGTGATACGGCTCAAGAAGATAGAAGAGATGGTGGAAGTCTATTATAACAGCGGGCAGTTCCGCAATACGATGGAGCAGGCGGAGCGGGCGTTCTCATCGCCCTTTGCCATGTACGGTGCGCTTGCAGATTATTATGAGGAGAGGGGGCTGTTCCGGGTCAGCCATTCCAGAATCGCCAGATATGAGATACTCCGGGATTTCCTGATGCATCTGGGAAAAAGCGCGGGAGACCCGGAAGAATACGCGGAGTGGTTGACACTGGATATGTATCTGCGGGATAATGTAAAGAACCGGCCGGCATTCCTGCCGGAAAACAAAGTCCATCCGGATGAGGCGGCTGCATTTTATAAGATGGAAGAAAAAGAGCACCGGTATCTGAAGGACTACATGGACTGCGACAGGCGGCAGATGCGGAAGATGACCCATCTGGAGCGGCTCCGGGGAGAAGTCCTGCTCTTCGACTACAGGAAGCGGGACCCGCTGAGCGGGGACGCGGCAGTCTGCCGCGTGGAACTGCCGGATGGCAGACAGGAAAACAGAGAAAAAGCGAAGGAGACAAAAAATGAATTTTCATGATAAGAGATTCCGCCGTATCGTATCGGTTATCATCCTTGTACTGGTGGCGGCTATGATACTGACGATGGTACTTCCGTACATCGCGTAGGCAATCGTCGGGACCGCGCCGGGCATCGGGCTGAGCAGACATCAGGTCATGGAGGCGCGGGCGGTCAGCCGGACAGACAGGGAAGAGAAACAGGAGGATGGACGATGCGGATGGGAAAATTCACGCAGACCGCATGGCAGAGGTCTGTCAGGCGGCAGCTGCGGACAAAGCGGGAGGAAGTGGCGGCAGAGCCCTCTCCATGGACAGACTGTTCCGTGCTTGGCGCGGACCGGGGGACAAAGTTTCTCTGGGCGGACGCCTGCATCAGCGGCACGGATGCAAAGACCGGATTCTATGCCGTGCTCCATGCGGCGGGCAGCCTTGCGGCAAAAGGATGCGCAGCGGCAGGAGCATCGGTCCGCGTCCTGCTCCCCGAGGGGGCGGAGGAAAGTCTGCTCCGCGACATCGTCGGGGAGGCGGAGCGCGCCTGTGAAAAATTCCGGATGCAGATAACAGCGTTCCAGGGGGAAGTGACCTGTATGGCGGCGCAGCCGATGGTGTCGGTCTGCGCGGCGGGGACCGTTCCGGCGGATTCCAACGCCTGCGCGGCGGCAAACAGCGGAGCGGCAGGCGCCGGTACCGAACCGGCAGGCAGAGCGGCGGACCGGAACGGGAAGCCGGCGGCAGAAGCGCAGGAAAAGGAGAAGGACCTCCTCCTGTGCGGTTATGCCGGTCTGGAGGGAACGCTGCGGCTTCTTGCGGAAGCCCGCGCGGACCTGGCGCAGAGGTTCACCGGTGCGTTTCTGGACCAGGCGGCGTCGCTGGAAAATGAGCTGGTGGCTCCGGAGCAGCTCCTTGCCGCATGGCGTGTACAGCAGGCGGCGGACGGCAGTCCGGTGCCCGTGACAGCGCGGCAGATAGGAAGCGGCGGCATCCTGGCGGCGCTCTGGGAGCTCTCGGAGCAGGAGAAGCTGGGATTTGAGATTGACATGCGCAGCATCGCGCTGAAGCAGGAGACCGTGGAGTTCTGTGAAGCCTGCCGGCTGAATCCCTATCAGATGACCTCGGCTGGGAGCTTCCTCCTCCTGACGGACCGGGCGGAGGAAGTGCTGGGAGCGCTGGCGGAGGCAGGCGCCCACGGGGTGCGGCTGGGAACCGCCAGAAGACAGAATGCCCGGGTGATAAGAAACGGGGAAGAGACGCGGTATCTGGACCGTCCGGCGCCGGATGAATTCCTGAGATGGCAGACGGAGAAAGATGAAATCCGGATATCGAGAGGAAAGGTGATGCAGACAGATGCTCAATATCGTACTCCATGAGCCGGAAATCCCGGCAAATACAGGAAATATCGGCAGGACCTGCGTGGCGGCAGGCGCCAGGCTCCACCTCATCGGACCGCTGGGCTTCAGCCTCAGCGAGAAGGCGCTCCGGCGCGCGGGGATGGACTACTGGAAAGACCTGGATGTGACCGTGTACATTGATTATAAAGACTTTCTGGAGAAGAATCCGGGGGCGAAGATTTATATGGCAACGACGAAAGCCAGGAAGGTGTACACGGAAGTGAGCTATGAGCCGGACTGCTACATCATGTTCGGGAAGGAGAGCGCCGGCATCCCGGAAGAAATCCTTGTGGAGCATCCGGAGAACTGCGTGCGCATCCCCATGCAGGAGAAGATACGCTCGCTGAACCTGGGCAATTCTGCTGCAATCGTGCTGTATGAGGCGCTGCGGCAGAACGGATTCCGGGGGTTGGAGAAGGAAGGAGAACTGCACCGGCTCAGGTGGGAGTGAGCCGGGGAGGCGCGGACCGGAGGAAACGGGAAGGGATTGTTGAAAATGCACAAAAAAGTGCTTTTAAAAGTAAATGCATTGACATTAATCACGGACGTGAATATAATGAAGGTACCAGGTGTGTGGAACGTTACACAAAAGGAAATGAATTATGGCAAATCTAATTGACGTGGCAAAAAAAGCAGGAGTATCAAAGACGCTTGTATCCAGAGTCGTCAACGGACAGAAAGGGGTGGGTGAAGAGTCAAGAAAGAAAATCATGAAGGCGATGCGCGAACTCAACTACATTCCGAACGGAACGGCGCGCGCGCTCGTGACAGGACGTACGGCGATGATAGGGATCATACTGGATTCCCTGTGCGAACCGTATTTCTTTGAACTGATAAAAGGAATCCAGCATGAAATCATGAATTCCAATTATCACGTGATTTTCTGCAGCGGCGAGAACAGCGCGGAGCTCAAAGAGCAGTACATCGACTTTTTCGCGTCGGGGCGGACAGACGGCGTCATCATCTACGGAAGTAATTACGATGACATCGAGCTCATCAGCAGGATATCCCAGTCAAATTTCCCCATCGCGGTCATCGAGAACGTGATGGAGGATGACTCGGTCAACAACGTTATCGTGGAGAACGGCTACGGTTCCCGGCTGGTCGTGGAACATCTCTATGAGACCGGCTGCCGGAACATCCTCCATATCACTGGAACGAAGTTCAGCAAAGTGGCGACAGACCGGCAGAAGGGATATGAGGATGCGATGAAGGAGCTGGGGCTGTCCCCGGTGACATTTGACTGCGGGGACTTTAAGATTGACCTCGGCGAGAAGATGGTGGAAGAGTATCTGCAGAAGACAGGCAGGAATGCACTTCCGGATGCCATATACTTCGGGGCGGATACGCTTGCCTACGGGGGCATGAGGGCTCTGAAGCGGCACGGGATACGCATTCCCGAAGATATTAAGATTGCGGGATTTGACGACGACGACCCGTTCAGTTACGGGGTGAGGGAGCCGCTCCCGGGTCTGACAACAATCCGCCAGCCGCTGTATAACCTTGGAGTTGAGACCGTAAAGCTCCTGATCGCGCAAATCAGGAATCCGGGCATGAAGAGAGAAAAAAGAATCTTCTATCCGGAACTCATTGTCAGAGAATCTACAAAAAAATTGCCTGAGTGATTCAGGTAATTTTTAATAGCCGGATGTGGAACGTTACACAAGAAAGGAGAGCAACCAAAATGGACAACAGACTGAAACTCACGATTGTAGGGGCGGGCAGTTCCTATACGCCGGAACTGCTGGAAGAGCTTGTGAATTACAAGGACCGCCTTCCGGTGAAAGAAATCATGTTGTACGACATCAATGAGAAACGGCTGGAAATCATGGAAGGGTTCTGCAAGAGATTTGCAGACCATCTGGGACTCCCGGTCGACATCCAAAGCACGAACTGCCTGGAAAAAGCTCTGGAAGGGGCACAGTTTGTCGATACGCAGATTCGTGTCGGCGGAAACAAGCAGAGGGTCAAAGATGAGAAGATTCCGCTCAAATACGGTCTGGTCGGACAGGAGACGACCGGAGCCGGCGGCATGATGAAGGCATTCCGGACGATACCGGTCATGCTCAATGTGGCGCGGACGATGGAAAAGGTATCTCCGGACGGATGGCTCATCAACTACACGAATCCCACCGGACTGATTACGGAAGCGGTCACAAAGTATACAAAGGCGAATATCGCAGGCTTCTGCTCCGGCGGCATCTTCCCGAAGATGTGGGCGAAGAAAGCCCTGGGCATTGATTACCGCAGAGTGCAGTACGACTATGTGGGGCTGAACCATCTGAACTTTATGAGCAACATCACCATTGACGGACGCCCGGTTACAGAGGAAGAATTCCTTGCCATCGCAAAGGAAAACGACTCCGTGAACATCGACCTCATCAAACTGCTCGGCGTGCTGCCCAGCCCGTACCTCCAGTGGTACTATCAGACACAGGAGAAGATTGACAAGATTTTCGCGGACGGTCAGACCAGAGGCGAATATGTGCAGACACTGGAGAAAAAGGTGTATGACGCCTACGCGGACCCGAATGTGTGCGAGAAGCCGGCAGCCCTTGCCGAGAGAGGCGGCGGCGGATATTCCGAGGTAGCCATCGGCTTTGTGGATGCGGTCTACAACAACACAGACCGGGAGATGGTCGTCAATGTCCCGAACCGGGGCGCAGTGCCGTTCCTTCCGGACAATGCGGTCATAGAGGCGAAATGCCTCGTCAACTGCAGAGGCATGCAGCCGCTCCACGTAAGCCACATCCCGGAGATGTGCTGGGGACTCATTGCAGCGGTGAAAAACTACGAACAGCTGGCGGTGGAGGCAGCCGTGGAAGGCGACATCCGGAAGATGAAGCTGGCGCTTCTGGCGCATCCGCTCGTGCGGCAGTACGACCTGGTAGAAAAGCTGGTCCCGGAACTGCTGGAGGCAAATAAAGAATTCCTGCCCCAGTTTTTCGCTTCGGAGGAATAGTATGAGATATGTGATGGGAATAGACCAGGGCGGCAGCAAAACGTACGCCATCATCGTCAGCGAGACGGGCGAAGTGCTCGGATTCGGACGCAGTGACGGCACCTGTCTGTCGGATGGGAAGCCCGGGAAAAATCTGGATTATGTGGAGGAAGCCGCATACAATGCCCTGAACCAGAGCGGACTTGCGCTGGAGCAGATGGATTATATCGCGGCAGGACTTACGGGCATCGACTGGGAAGACGAGGCCGGCGTATTAAAGGCGGCATTGCAGCAGCGGTTCCATAAGGAAGAAATCTGCGTGGTCAACGACTGCATCATCGCGATGCGGGCAGGCTCTTCCAGCGAGGTCAGCGCTGTGATATGCGTCGGTTCCGGCACGAACTGCGCGGTCAGGAACCGGGATGAGATGTTCATATACGGCTTCTATGTACCGGATGAGTACCAGGGCGGATGGTCTCTTGGAAAGAAAGCTGTCCAGGCAGTGTTTGACGCTGAGATGGGGCTGACAGGACCGACAGCGCTCAGGGACATCCTGCTGGATTATTTCCATGTGGACAGTGTGGACGCACTGCTGTACAAGCGGGCGACTTCCGGTATCGCTGACCGGGAGTATCTGGGGATACCCATCCTGCTGGAGCAGGCGGCGCTGGACAACGACGCGGCGGCTCTGGCGATATGGGAAGACTTCGGCAGGCATCTGGCAGGGTTTATCACAGCAAGGATGAGGCTGATGGGCATCCTGGACGAGAAGATTGAGATCGTCCTGTCCGGCAGCATCATGAAATGCAAGCTTCCGCGCTTCATCCAGGTGGTGACAGAAGAGATTACCCGCCTTGCTCCAAACGCACAGGTGCGGTCGTCTGTCTATGAGCCGATCGTAGGGGCAGCCCTTCTCGGGCTGGACAGGCTGTACGGCAGCAAGCTGCCCGAAACAGTATATGAAAACATTGAAAAATCAGCAAACAGATACGATATCAAACGATGACCGGACACGGTCTGAGGAAATGAAAAGGAGAGGAAATATGAAAAAGAGATTATTGGCATTAGGACTTGCAGCAGCGATGGTATTCTCACTTGCGGCATGCGGCGGCGAAGAAAAGGAAGAGGCGGACCCGTCAAAAGTAATCGATGATACCGAATGCGACCTTACCTTCTGGCATATCTTCGTCGAGGATGAGAAGCTTGCCATTATCGATGACTATATTGAAGAATTCAACGAGGCATATCCGAATGTCCACATCGAACAGGACTATGTAAATGACGAGGAGTATGTTTCTAAACTCCAGGTAGCGGCAGCCAACGGCACACAGGGAGACGTGTTCTTCTCCTACGGCGGCGGACAGGCGAAGCCCTACGCAGAGTCCGGTGTGGTCATGCCTCTGGACGAGTATTTTGAAGAGAGCGGCATCGGCGACAAGCTCCTTCCGGGGTCCCTTGGGGAGCGCATCGGGGATTACGCGGCGGTGGCGGCAGCGCTGTATGCCGGGGGATGATTCTTTCGATTTCTTAAATCTATACCTGAAAACCGGGCACGGGAGCGCGTGGATGCTTCCGTGCCTTTTGTGATATAAATGAAATTTTCCGAAAATCCGGCTGTATACAGATAATTATTTTGAATTATCTGTTATTTTGGTATACAATAGTCCTAACCATGTATGACAGGATACACTTATCTCCATCCCTGTATGGTTCAGGGAGGAATGGAAAAACTAAGGAGACAGAAAGAGGGAAAGGTGGTGTATGATCAATGGTAGAAGAAACAATCCGGACAATCCGCGAGACGGAGCGGGAGGCTCAGGAAATCGTGGAGCAGGCGCGCCGGGAAGGAGAGCGCATCCGGGCGGAGGCAAAGGAGCGCTGCGGGAAGCTAAGAGATGAGGCGGTTCAGAGCGCCCGGGCAAAAGCAGACGCCGAGGCGGAACAGGCGCGCGCAGCCGGGGAAGCCTTTGAGCGCGAAGCAGCAGAGGAGACCAGGGCGCAGACAGAGCGGCTTCGGGCTTCTGCCGGAGAGAAAGAACAGGAGGCAGTCGGGAGAGTGCTCTCGCTGCTTGTGTAAATGAGAATGATGCAGCAAAGGAGGGACACATAAATGGCGGTACTTAAGATGCAGAGAATCAGCATCTGCGCCTTAAAGAAAGACCGTAAAGCAATCCTGGAAAAACTGCAGAGCCTGGGCGTCCTTGAGGTGGACAATATCATCGATGAGGAGGACGCGGATTTCAGGCGGATGGACACTGCGCAGAGAAAGCAGGGGTTTGACAAGGCGGCAGCCTCCGTCGACCAGGCGCTCGCCATCCTGGACAGGTTTGCCCCGGAGGAGAAGTCCGTGTTTGCAGCCCTTGAGGGCAAGAAGCTCATCTCGATGGAAGAGGGCATGGAAATCCAGAATGAACGGCGGGAGCTTCTGCGGACCGCAAAGCAGATTTACGACCTGGACCGGGAGCACGCAGAGCAGACGGCAGCCGTGGCCAGGCTGACAAACAGCGTGGAAGGTCTGACGCCGTGGCTTCCCCTCGGAGTGCCGCTTCGGACCGTACAGACGGAGCGGACCGTGTGTTTTCCGGGGACCATGCCCGGCGGGATGACAGAGGAAGCGGTGTACGGGATACTGGCTGAGAAAGCCCCGGAGGCAGAGAGCGCGGAGGTCATGTTCCTGACCCGGGAGCCCGGCACGGTCTATCTCGCGGTGGTCTGCCTGAAGGAAGAGGCGGACGCCATCGAGGAGGCGCTGCGCAGCGAAGGATTTGCCAGACCGTCCCAGACCTGGGACGAAGCGCCCGCCCGGCAGAAGGAACTGCTGGAAGAGGAAATCCGGGCGCACCGGGAGCGGATTGCGGAGATTGAGGAGCAGATACGGAAACTGGCGGACGAGAGGGAGCGGCTCCAGGTCGTCGCAGATTACTACCGGGTCCGCGCGGACAAATATGAGGTGCTGGGGGAGCTTCCCCAGTCGGAGCGGACCTTCCTCATCAGCGGGTACATCCCCGCAGCGGCGGCTGGTAAAGTGGCGGACCGCCTGATGGAGAAATACGACTGCATGGTCGATGTGGAGGAACTTAAGGAGGACGAAGAAGCTCCGGTCATCTTAAAGAACAATCCCTTCTCCGCCAATATGGAGGGGGTCGTGGAGTCCTACGGACTGCCGGTCAAAGGGGAGATCGACCCGACGACCATCATGTCATTTTTCTATGTGTTTTTCTTTGGCATGATGCTCTCCGACGCGGCATACGGCGTTATCGTCGCTGTCGTGTGCGGGATACTTGTATGGAAATTCCCGCGGATGTCGCCGGGGATGAAGAAATCGCTGAAGCTCTTCTTCTGGTGCGGGCTCTCGACCATCGTGTGGGGCGTCCTTTTCGGAGGATATTTCGGGAACATCGTGGATATCGTGACAGGGAAATTCTTCGGGGAGACCATCACGCCGCCGGCGCTGTGGTTCATCCCGCTGAACGAGCCGATGAAGCTTCTGCTCTATTCCCTGCTGTTCGGCGTCATCCACCTGTTCACAGGACTTGCCATCAAAGGGTACCTGTGCATCAAGGATAAGAAGTATCTGGACTTCTTCTGCGATGTGGTGCTGTGGTTCCTGCTCCTTGTGGGGCTGCTCCTGATGCTGCTCCCGAGTGAGCTGTTCGCATCCATCGCCCAGATGGAAATCATCTTCCCGGGATGGCTCAACACACTGGCGAAGGTGCTCGCCGCGGCGGGAGCCGTCGGCATCGTCCTGATGTCGGGGCGGGGGAATAAGAACCCGGCGCTTCGGCTGGCGCTGGGCGCCTACGACCTTTACAATATCACAGGATGGCTAAGCGATGTGCTTTCCTATTCCCGCCTGCTGGCACTGGGGCTCGCGACGGGCGTCATCGCTTCGGTCATCAACCAGATGGGCAGCATGCTTCCGAACAATATCGTCGGGGTCATCTTCTTTATCCTGATATTCCTCGTCGGGCATGCCATGAATCTGGCAATCAACCTGCTGGGCGCGTACGTCCATACGAACCGTCTGCAGTTTGTGGAGTTTTTCGGAAAGTTTTATGAGGGCGGCGGACGACCGTTCCACCCATTCAGAGAAAATACAAAATATGCGGAAATAAAGGAGGAAACTTTATCATGAGTGAATTAGGAATCGTATATGCATTACTTGGAGCGGCTGTCGCGGTATTTCTGTCGGGCACGGGTTCGGCAATCGGCGTCGGCATCGCCGGACAGGCGGCGTCCGGCGTCGTGACGGAAGACCCGAGCAAGTTTGCAAAAGTGCTGATTATCCAGCTCCTTCCCGGCACCCAGGGACTCTACGGGCTGCTGATAGGCTTTATCACCCTGTCGAAGATCGGCGTGCTGGGCGGCGGCCTTGCAGACCTTTCCGTGCAGACCGGTCTCCTCATCCTCGCGGCGTGCATGCCCATCGGCGTGGTGGGACTGCTCTCCGCCATTGCGCAGGGCAAGACGGCTGCGGCTGCCATCGGCATTGTGGCGAAGAAGCCGGAGCAGTTCGGTAAGGCGATGCTCTTCCCGGCGATGGTCGAGACTTATGCCATCCTCGCCCTTCTGATTTCCTTCCTTTCTGTCAGCGGCATCCAGGTATAGGAAAGGGGAGCTGGAACATGAGTGGACTGGATAAAATGAAAGCCCGCATCCTCGAAGAAGCCCGGGACACGGCGGGGAACATCCTCGCCCAGGCACAGTCCGATGCAGAGGAGGCAGTGCGCCTGGCAGAGGAGTCTGCAAAGGGCGAGACGGAGAACATCCTTGCGCGGGCGAAGCGGGATGCACAGGAGCATGCGCAGCGTGTGGAGTCCGCTGCGGATATGCAGAGAAAACAGGCAATCCTCGCCACGAAGCAGGAAATGATAGGAAAGGTGCTGGACGCCGCATACGATGCGGTGCTTGCCCTGGACGACGGGAAGTATTTTGAACTGCTGGAGAAGCTGCTCAAAGAGCACGTCCTGGCAGAGGACGGCGTCATCTGCTTTTCCGGGAGGGACCTTGACAGGATGCCGGCAGGATTCCGGGAGAAGATCGGGCGCATCGCCGCAGAAAAAGGCGGAAGCCTG
Organism: Candidatus Mediterraneibacter merdipullorum; assembly: GCA_019117125.1. Classification (GTDB taxonomy): domain Bacteria; phylum Bacillota; class Clostridia; order Lachnospirales; family Lachnospiraceae; genus Mediterraneibacter; species Mediterraneibacter merdipullorum. Next base: position 53,456 of record DXAL01000015.1, on the reverse strand, counting down.
AAGATTTCCGAAACACCGGAGAAAATCGACGGAGGATTCCTGCTCGTCTACGGAGGCATCGAAGAAAACTGCACGGTCCGGGCGGTATTTGACTCCAGGAGAGACGAACTGTCAGACGAGATGAACCGGCTGCTGTTCGGATAAAGCGCAGATGTTAGGAGGGTTAGCTTGAGTAATACAAAATATACGTATGCGGTGGCGCGAATCCGCGCGCTGGAAGTCTCCCTTTTTTCGGATGCTTTTATCAGTCAGCTCCTGGCATGCAGGAGCGCGCAGCAGGTGCTGCAGTCCGTCATCGAGAAAGGCTGGGGCGATATCAGCCTGGGGAATGACGCGGAGGCAGTGCTCAAATGCGAGGAGGAGAAGGCGTGGAACGTGATACGGGACGTGGCTCCGGATATGAGCGTGTTCGACGTGCTCGCCTTTCCGAAGCTGTATCACAATCTGAAAGCGGCGGTCAAGGAAGTGTATACGGGCAGCAGGAATCCGGCGCTCTACTATGACGACTGCCCCGTCCCGGGGGAGGAGATGCGCCGCATCATCGAGAACCGGGAATTTTCCCGGCTGCCGGGCAATATGGCGCGGACGGCGCAGGAGGCGCTGGACACCCTGCTCCACACCGGAGACGGACAGCTCTGCGACATCCTGGTGGACCGGGCGGCGCTCGACGCAATGGAAGAGGCGGGGCAGAAGTCCGGCGAACCGGTCATCGAGGATTACGCCGATACAATGGTTGCCATCGCGGATATCAAGATTGCGGTGCGCTGCCAGAAAACGGGAAAGAGCGCGGACTTTATGCGAAGCGCCATGGCGCAGTGCCGGAGCCTGAACGTGGACCAGCTGATACGGGCGGCGCTTTCCGGAGCGGAAGAGATTGCCCGGTATCTGGAGGGGACGTCCTATGCCGGAGGCGCGGAGAGCTTAAGAGAATCTCCGTCCGCCTTTGAGCGCTGGTGCGACAACCGCATGATCGAGACATTGAAGAGCCAGAAATACGAGACCTTTTCCGTCGGTCCCCTGCTGGCATACCTGGTCGCCAGGGAGAATGAGATAAAGACGGTCCGCATCATCCTGACCGGGAAGCAGAACGGGTTTGAGGATGACGTGATCCGGGAAAGGATAAGGGAGATGTATGTATAAGATTGCAGTGGTCGGCGATTACGACAGCATATACGGCTTTGCCACACTGGGGCTTGACATCTGCCCGGTGAGCGGACAGGAGGAAATCCGAAAGACCCTTGCCCGCCTTGCCGGGGAACGATACGGCATCATCTATATCACGGAAGCGGCGGCTGACGCGGCGGCGGACGAACTGGAACGCTATCAGGAGATGACGCTGCCGGCGGTCATCCGGATACCGGGCGTATCCGGAAATACCGGTTCCGGGGTGGAAGGCGTGAGAAAGACAGTGGAGCAGGCGGTCGGTTCAGATATTCTATTTGGAGGAGTAGATAAATGAGCACAGGAGTAATCAAGAAAGTCGCAGGACCTCTCGTCATCGCAGAGGGAATGCGCGATGCAAATATGTTCGATGTGGTCCGTGTATCGAACCAGCGTCTCATCGGGGAAATCATCGAGATGCACGGCGACGAGGCGTCGATACAGGTGTACGAGGAGACGTCGGGACTGGGACCGGGCGAGCCGGTGGAATCCATGGAAGTCCCCATGTCCGTAGAGCTGGGACCGGGGCTTATCACCAGCATCTACGACGGCATCCAGAGACCGCTGGACGATATTATGAAGATTTCCGGAAATAATCTGAAGCGCGGTGTGGAAGTACCGTCTTTGAAGAGAGACCTGAAATGGGAATTCGTCCCCACTGTAAAAGCAGGGGACGAGGTGGAAGCCGGGGATGTGATAGGCACGGTGCAGGAGACCGTGCTGGTACAGCAGAAAATCATGGTGCCCTACGGCATGAAGGGGACCATAAAAGAGATACGGGAGGGGACCTTCACGGTGGAGGAGACGGTGGCGGTCCTGGAGACGGAGGACGGCGACCAGGAACTGACCCTGATGCAGAGATGGCCGGTCCGCCGGGGACGCCCCTACCGGAAGAAACTTCCGCCGGAGATGCCCCTTGTGACCGGACAGCGTGTCATCGACACCTTCTTCCCCATCGCCAAGGGCGGCGTGGCGGCAGTGCCGGGGCCCTTCGGGAGCGGCAAGACGGTGATTCAGCATCAGCTGGCGAAATGGGCGGAGGCGGATATCGTCGTCTACATCGGATGCGGCGAGCGCGGCAATGAGATGACGGACGTGCTCAATGAATTCCCCGAGCTGAAAGACCCGAAGACCGGACAGCCTCTGATGCAGCGGACGGTCCTGATTGCGAATACGTCGGATATGCCGGTGGCGGCGCGGGAGGCTTCCATCTATACCGGCATCACCATCGCGGAATATTTCCGCGACATGGGATACTCGGTGGCGCTGATGGCGGATTCCACCTCCCGCTGGGCGGAGGCGCTCCGGGAGATGTCCGGACGCTTGGAAGAGATGCCCGGCGAGGAAGGATACCCGGCTTATCTGGGAAGCCGTCTGGCGCAGTTCTACGAGCGGGCGGGACATGTAATCTCCCTCGGGAAGGAAGGGCGCGAGGGCGCGCTCTCCGTTATCGGAGCGGTATCCCCTCCGGGCGGTGATACGTCCGAGCCGGTATCCCAGGCGACGCTGCGCATCGTAAAAGTGTTCTGGGGGCTGGATTCCGAGCTGGCGTACAAGCGGCATTTCCCCGCCATCAACTGGCTGAACAGCTATTCCCTGTATCTGGATGATATGGAGAAGTGGTTCAACGGAAATGTGGCGCCGGACTGGATGGAAGGACGCCAGAAGATGATGACCCTCCTCCAGGAAGAGGCGGAGCTGGACGAGATTGTGAAGATGGTCGGCATGGATGCGCTTTCTCCGGGCGACCGTCTGAAGATGGAAGCGGCGCGCTCGATACGCGAGGACTTCCTCCATCAGAACTCGTTCCATGAGGTGGATACCTACACCTCGCTGAAGAAGCAGCACATGATGATGCTCCTGGTCAATGCATTTTACGACCGCGCCGTGGAGGCGCTGTCCGGGGGCGCGTCCCTCCAGAAGCTCATCACCATGCCGGTGCGGGAGCAGATCGGGCGCTTCAAATACGTGAAGGAAGAGGAACTGGACGAAGAATACAGAAAAGCAGACCAGGCGCTGAACGCGCAGATTGCGGGAGCATTTGAAAAGGAGGGGCGTTAGATGCCAAAAGAATACAGAACCATACAGGAAGTAGCCGGCCCTCTGATGCTCGTGCGGGGCGTGGAAGGCGTGACATATGACGAACTGGGCGAGATTGAGCTTGCCGACGGCGAGACAAGGCGCTGCAAAGTGCTCGAAGTAAACGGGAGCGATGTGCTCGTGCAGCTCTTTGAGAGCTCCACAGGCATCAATCTTTCCAACAGCAAGGTGCGTTTCCTCGGGCGGAGCATGGAACTGGGCGTATCCGAAGATATGCTGGGGCGCGTGTTCGACGGTCTGGGACGTCCCATCGACGGCGGTCCGGATATCCTGCCGGAGGCGCGGATGGACATCAACGGCCTGCCCATGAACCCGGCGGCGAGGAGCTATCCCCAGGAGTTCATCCAGACCGGCATCTCCGCCATCGACGGGCTGAACACACTGGTAAGGGGGCAGAAGCTGCCCATCTTCTCAGCGTCCGGACTTCCCCACGCACAGCTTGCCGCGCAGATTGCAAGGCAGGCGAAAGTACTCGGAAAAGATGAGAACTTTGCCGTGGTATTTGCCGCCATGGGAATCACCTTCGAGGAATCCAATTTCTTCGTGGAGAGTTTCCGGCAGACCGGCGCGCTGGACCGCACGGTCCTGTTCGTCAACCTGGCGAACGACCCTGCCATCGAGCGTATCGCCACGCCGAAAATGGCGCTGACAGCGGCAGAGTACCTGGCGTTTGAGAAAGACATGCACGTGCTCGTTATCCTGACAGATATCACCAACTATGCAGACGCCCTGCGCGAGGTGTCCGCCGCGCGCAAGGAAGTGCCGGGACGCCGCGGATATCCGGGCTATATGTACACGGACCTGGCGTCCATCTACGAGAGAGCGGGAAGGCAGAGGGGCAAGACCGGGAGCATCACGATGATCCCCATCCTGACCATGCCGGAAGATGACAAGACCCATCCCATCCCAGACCTGACCGGATATATCACGGAAGGTCAGATCATCCTGAGCCGGGAGCTCTACCGCAAGGGCGTGACCCCGCCCATCGACGTGCTGCCGTCCCTGTCCCGTCTGAAGGACAAGGGGATTGGCGAGGGCAAGACGAGAGCGGACCACTCCAATACCATGAACCAGCTTTTCGCAGCGTATGCGCGGGGAAAAGACGCGAAAGAGCTGATGGTCATCCTCGGAGAGGCAGCTCTGACTGAGACGGACCTGCTGTATGCAAAATTCGCGGACGCGTTCGAGCAGGAATATGTCTCCCAGGGATATACCACGGACCGGGGCATCGAAGAGACGCTGGACATCGGCTGGAAGCTGCTGCGGATGCTGCCGAGGAACGAGCTGAAACGAATCGACGACAAGTATCTGGATGAGTTCTACTAGGAGGTGGCGTTTTGGCGGCAAAACAGGTGAATCCGACCAGGATGGAACTGACGCGTCTGAAGAAGAAGCGCATCACCGCGATACGCGGTCACAAACTGCTGAAGGACAAGCGCGACGAGCTGATGCGCCAGTACCTGGACCTGGTCCGTGAAAATATGGATGTGCGCAAAAAAGTGGAGGCAGGCATCCGCGCTGCCAACCGGAACTTCGTCATCGCCAAGGCGACCACGCCTGAGGCGGCGCTTGGAACGGCGTTTCTCGCCTCGAAGCAGGAAGTGACGCTGGAAGCCGGGGAGAAGAACGTGATGAGCGTGGAAATCCCCACATTTTCCTATCAGACAAGGACGGCGGACGAGAACGACGTCTACTCCTACGGCTTTGCCTTTACGTCCAGCGACCTGGACGGAGCGGTCAAATCTCTGGCGGATATCCTGCCGGACATGATACGGCTCGCGGAGTGCGAGAAGGCGTGCCAGCTCATGGCGGCGGAAATCGAGAAGACGAGGCGGCGCGTGAACGCGCTGGAGCATGTCATCATTCCGGAAACCGAGGAAAACATCCGGTATATCACGATGAAGCTGGATGAAAACGAGAGGAGCACCCAGATACGTCTGATGAAGGTAAAGGACATGATGCTGGAAGAGGCACATCACTACAGTGAGAAGTAGTTTAACCGGAAGTAGTTTAGTTTTTGCTAAGGAATCATTCGGCCGTTGACATATCAGCGGCCGGATGTTATATTTAAGTAAATTTTGTGTAAATTAAGCTGGCATGATAAGCCAGCTTTTTTTGCGGAATAGCAAAAAGGAGGAATTATGGACGTTTCTTTTGCGGGATTTTGTCAGCAGGTATTTTCCAATCCGGTGCTGATGGTGACGGTCCTTCTCACACTGGGCGTTATTTTTGTGAACGGCTGGACGGACGCGCCGAACGCCATCGCGACCTGCATTGCCACAAGATGCCTGAAAGTGAGGACAGCCATCATGATGAGCGCGGTGTTTAATTTCCTCGGCGTGCTCGTCATGACGAAGATTAACAGCTCCGTGGCGTCTACCATCAGCAATATGGTGGATTTCGGCGGGCAGACGGATGAAGCTCTCATCGCCCTGTGCGCGGCGCTCTTTTCCATCGTCGTCTACAGCGTGGCAGCCTCCGTGTTCGGGATACCGACCAGCGAGAGCCACAGCCTCATCGCCGGACTGACAGGGGCAGCCATCGCCATCCACAACGGCGTGGGCGGCGTGAATTTCGACGAGTGGGTGAAAGTGCTCTACGGACTGGTCCTGAGCCTGGCGCTCGGATTTTTCATGGGGTGGGTCATCTGCAAAGTCATCACCATCTGCTGCGCGGCAATGGACCGGCGCAGGGCAAACAGCTTTTTCACCCCGGCGCAGATTTTCGGCGCCGCATTTATGAGCTTTATGCACGGCGCCCAGGACGGGCAGAAATTCATCGGCGTGCTGTTTCTGGGCGTTGCGTTCTGCAACGGGCAGAGCAGCGTCGAGGGGATGCTCATCCCGGTGTGGCTCATGATGCTCTGCAGTATCGTCATGGGCGTGGGCACCAGCGTGGGCGGCGAGAAAATCATCAAATCCGTGGGGATGGATATGGTGAAGCTGGAGAAGTTCCAGGGATTTTCCGCAGACCTTGCCGGCGCGGTATGCCTCCTTCTCTCGAGCGCCTTCGGCATCCCGGTCTCGACGACGCACACAAAGACGAGCGCCATCATGGGAGTGGGGGCGGTGAAGCGGCTCTCCGCTATCAATTTCGGCGTTGTCAAAGATATGATGCTCACCTGGATATTTACATTTCCGGGCTGCGGTCTCATCAGTTTCATAGTGGCAAAGGCATTTATCATGATATTTTAGGAGGAAAGTCAAGTGGCAAAGAAACAGGATTCGTTTTATTTTGATCATTTCGTGTCATGTGCGGAGGATTCCAGACGCGCCGCACAGATGCTCAGGGAAACGCTGGAGAGCTTCGACCCGGAAGGCTTAAAGGAGAAGCTGGACAGACTTCACGAGGTCGAGCACAGCGCCGATATGAAGAAGCATGACATACTGGACCATCTGGCGAAGGAGTTCCTTCCGCCCATCGAACGGGAAGACATCGTATCCCTGAGCCAGAACATCGACAATGTGACCGACAAGGTCGAAGACGTCATGCTCCGCGTGTATATGAACAATGTGCAGGAGATAGAGCCGAATGCGCTGAAGATGACGGATGTCATCATCCAGTGCTGCGAGGCGGTAAAGGACCTGCTCACGGAATTTCAGAATTTTAAGCGGTCAAAGACGTTAAAGCAGCTCGTCATCCGCATCAACGACCTGGAGGAAGAGGCGGACAAGCTCTTTATGGAGAGCATCCGGGGGCTGTATACAGAAGCCAGCGACCCGCTGAAGGTTATTGCCTGGAGAGATATCTATATCTATCTGGAGCGGTGCGCGGATGCGTGCGAGCATGTGGCGGACGTGGTTGAGAGCGTCGTGATGAAAAATTCCTGACGGAAGCGTCAAAAATGCGGGGGAAAAGAAGGAAAAAGAGCAGCCGGAATGTGCGCCGGGTGCTCTTTTTCTGTAGGGCGCGGCGTTCCTTTTCCGTACAGCGCGGCGCTCTTTTTCCGTATCTTTATCTTGCATTTTCCCATGGTGTATACTACAATAAAAATGCGTTGTAAAATGTAATAAACCAGTATTTTTTGTATGATTTCCGGTAAATATCTGATAAGAGGGGAGGGTTTTCGCCCGGGTCCTGTGCGCAGTGCGTATAGCGGCAGTCAGATACGGAATTCGTGTCTATACAGAAGACAGGGGAGAAAGAGATGAGTGAAAACTACAGACCGCGTTCGCTGATGGACATCATCAATGACGTACTGAGCACAGTGCGCGATTATTATGATTCAGAGTACGCATATTATATCGAGAAAGAACAGGGAGATATCGAGACCATCTACGAATGGTGCGCTGAAAATGTGGAGTGGCAGAGGGACCGCCTGAAGCTGCTTTCGGAGGAACAGCAGCCCAGGTGGATGAAAGAGGAGATTACGGATACTACTGCGGACTGCTACAGCGTCTTCCGGGACCTTGGCGGGGATACGACGGCGATCCTTGCCGTGGCGGGCGTCCACAGGGGCGGATGCACGCTGGATCTGATGCGGGCGGTGCTTCCCTATATCCCTCAGGCGATCGCCCTCCAGAAGATGCAGAAGCAGCAGGAGTATTTAAGCTACCACGATGATCTGACCGGTCTGCTCAACCGGAACAGCCTGGTGGATTACCTGGAGCATGTGAAAAGCCGGGAGTTGAAATCCCTGGGCGCCCTTTCGGTGGATATCAACGGGCTGAAGAATTTCAACAAGGAATTCGGAAGAGAGTACGGGGACGAGGTGGTCGTCCGCGTCGGCGAAGTGCTCGGGGAGTACTTCCACGGCGGCGAGGTATATCGGCTGACAGGGGACGAGTACCTGGTGCTCACGGAAAATATTTCCTATGAAGATTTCACAAAGCAGATATACGCCGCCCATACGAAGCTGGACAATATCAGCCTGGGGCTGGCGTCCATGGGATATGCCTGGGAAAAGGTTGACATCGATGTGGACAAGCTGGTAAACAGCGCGGAAATCATGATGCAGGACGAGAAGAAGAAGTATTACAAGAATCTCAAAAAAGGGCATCATGAACCCATCATCAAGCAGGACCTTCTGGAAGACCTGGAGCACGGCAATTTCATCGTCTGTCTCGTGCCGAAGATGGATACCCGGACAGAGCAGGTGGCGGGGGCCGAAGCAGTGGTGCGCTATCACCACAAGGACCTGGGCATCGTGGACCCGGGGAGATACATCAACCTCCTGGAAGAGACGAAGCTCTCCCATTACCTGGACCTGTACGTGTTCGAGGAAGTCTGTAAGACGCTGCACCGCTGGGAAGTGGAGGACATCCAGCCAATCCCGGTGGCGGTGAATTTCGCAGGGGCGACGCTCCGGCAGGAGAGCATCGCGGAGAAGATGCTCCACCTCATCGAGAAATATCATGTGGGATGCGAGTACCTTGAAGTGGAGGTGTCTGAATCCGGAAATGACATGAACCAGGAGATGCTCGCAGAGACGAGCAGTAAGATACGCAAAGGAAATGTGCGTGTGATATTGGATCATTTCGGGGCGAAAGATTCCAGTTTCTCCATCCTTTCTCTGATGGAATTCGATGGTCTGAAACTGGACAAGAGCCTCATCACGAATATCGTCGGGAACGGGAAAAGCCGCGTCGTGGCACAGGCGGTCATCGATATCTGCCGTCAGTTCGGCGCATCCGTCCAGGCGGCGGGCGTGGAGACCCAGGACCAGCTCAATGTGTTAAAGGAGCTGGGCTGCGATTACGCCCAGGGCGCACTGTTTAACAAACCTATCACGATTGATACATTTGAAGTGAGATATCTGAAGGAATAGCATATGGTAAAAGCATGGATTGCAGATGTGACGCCGCTTTGCCGGGAAGAATGCTATGAGAGATATTATCACATGGTCCCGGAGTTCCGCAGGGAGAAAGCGGACAGGCTGAAGCACCCGGGGATGAAGGCACAGAGTGTGGGCGTGTGGTTCCTCTGGCAGAAAATCCGTGAAAGATACGGACTGCCGGAGGACTGTTCATTTAATCTCTCCCATTCCGGCACCCTTGTCATGTGTGCGGCGGAAGTGGAAGGCAGCCGGGCGCAGGTAGGCTGTGACATCGAGAAGACGGGGAAGCTGCGGCTCAATATCGCAGAGCATTATTTCTGTCCCGAGGAATATGCGGCCATTGTCAGGGAACCTTCCGGGGAGGCGCAGACCGAGATGTTCTACCGGTACTGGGTGCTCAAGGAGAGCTTTATGAAGGCGACGCGAAAGGGCATGGCGCTCCCGGCGGACCGGTTCTGCATCCGGATGGGAGAGCAGGGAGAACCACCGGTCCTTATCCGGCAGCCGGAGGAATTTCCGGAGGAGTATCACTACTGCGAATATACTGTCCCGGGTCTGGCGTACCGGATGGCGGTGTGCACGACGGACGGGCGGATTGACCGGGAGCTCCACGTGGAGCAGCTCTGAGCAGAAGAGGGGAAGATAAAGATACATAAGGAGGAAGACCATGGAAGATTTAACATTTGGCGAACAGGTCAAGATTATTCTCGGCAGAAAAGGGATGACCATCAAACAGCTGGCAGAGGTCATTGAAGAGCGCACGGGAAAGAAAATGTCCCGACAGAATCTCACCCAGCGTCTCGGACGGGATAATTTCCAGGAGCAGGACATGCGGATGATCGCCCAGATACTGGGATGCTCCTTCCACCTGAGCATCCTGGGGGAAGCGCCGTCCCAGGCGGAGCCTGCAGCAAAGACAGAGGATGCGCCTGTGGCAGCGAATGTGCCGGAAGCCTCCGCGGCAGAGACAGCGTCGGAAGCAGCGGTCGCACCGGAAGCTCCTGCGCCGGAGGCAGAGCAGGCAAAGGCAGAGCCGGAAGCAGAGGGTGCGCCGGAAGCCTCTGCGGCAGAGCCTGCGTCTGCACAGGAGAAGGCTCAAGCCGGTGGGGATTCCGTGGAGGAGCGGGATATGACCATCGGGGAACTCTACGAGATACACCGGGAGCTCTCCGAACTTGAGAAGAGCGTGGAAGCCGGGGAGCCGGTAGAGAATATCAGGAAAGAGCTGGAAGAAGCGAAGGCAAAAGATGCCGCGCAGGGCGCCGGTCAGGAGCAGGAAGATGATTTTGAACCGGTCATCTCCCACAACGACGCGAAGGAAGACCGGGAAGCCGGCGAGGTCAATCCCTACACTGGAAGAGAATACCAGTCCAACAGCGTGCGGATGCACCCGTCGAGAATCGGGTATGTGCAGGTCTACGACCGCACCATCCACAAGTGGACCGACATGACGGAGTGGGCATTCCTGGGGCTTCAGGAGCGGAAGAAAGCGCTGCTCGGAAGGAACTACGAGCCGCCAATCTATCTGGACTGACGTTCCGCCCGCAGACGGCGGAGCGGGATATCAGACGGCAGCAGGCACAGATGTGAAAGGAGCAGGACAGATGGAATGGAGGACGCTGCTTTCCTGGTCGCGGGAGCGCGAAAGTTCCGGCAGGTCAAAAGCTGCAGACTTAAGGAGCGAATTTGAAAAGGATTATCACCGAATCATCGGGAGCGCCTCATTTCGGCGTCTTCAGGACAAGACCCAGGTTTTTCCCCTTGACAAGAGCGATTTTATACGGACGAGACTGACCCATTCGCTGGAAGTCTCGTCTTTTGGCAAGTCCCTGGGACAGAATATCGGGGAAAACATTCTGAAATTCCGGAAGAATTCGGGGTTTACCCCGCAGATGAAGGAAGATATCTCCCATATCCTCGAGTGCGCGGGACTGATACACGATATCGGGAACCCGCCCTTCGGACATTTTGGGGAAATCGCCATCCGCGAGTGGTTTGAGGAAAATCTGCCGAAGCTGTCGTTCAAAGGACAGCAGGTGGAAGAGATGCTGAGCGGACAGATGAAAGAGGACCTGTATCATTTCGAGGGAAATGCGCAGGCGCTCCGGCTCGTCACAAGGCTCCATTATCTTGTGGACGAGTACGGGATGAACCTGACATACGCGCTGCTCAACACCATCATCAAGTATCCCGTGTCATCCACGGAAATCCGCCCGGACAGCGGGGATATCCGGGAAAAGAAGCTGGGATATTATCTGGCGGATGAGACGGTCTTCCGGAATGTGACGGAGGCGACGGGCGCGGGAAATCACAGGCACCCCCTGACCTTCATCCTGGAGGCGGCGGATGACCTGGCATATAAGACGGCGGATATCGAGGACGCCTTTGTGAAGGGATATATCACCTACCATACCCTCCAGAGAGAGCTTGCACCGCTGGAGAAACGCAGTCCTCAGTGTCCGTTCCGCCCGCTGGAAAAGCTGCAGCGGCTCTATGAGCGGGGCGTGCAGAAGTGCGTGAGCAGCCCGGAGTCCTACGCGGTGAAGAACTGGATAGTCAGCGTGCAGGGATTCCTCATCAGCTGCGCCACATTCGGATTTACATCCAATTATGACAGCATCATGGAGGGAACGTACCGGCAGGACCTCTTCCACGGCACGTTCGGCGAAGAGCTGATGGAACTTCTGGGCGATATGGCATACCGGTATGTCTTTTCGTCCATGGATATCTACAAAATGGAAGTGGCGGAGTCGGCGATACTCAACAATCTCATGGACAGGCTGGTCCGCGCCGTGCTGTATTATGATACGGATGTGAAACAGGATACGATAGACCGGCGCGTCATATCGTTTATCTCTGATAATTATAAAAATGCGTACCGCCTCCAGGCGGCAGGCAGGAGTGAACCGGAAAAACTTTATCTCCGCCTGCTCCTTGTGACGGACTATGTGTGCGGCATGACGGACAGCTTTGCAAAGCGCCTCTATCAGGAGATGAACGGCATCCTCTGACGGAGAGCGTGGTCAGCGGACAGCCGGGAAGTCTGCCGCGGCTGCGCGCTGTGCTATAGCCGGGCGCTATGCCATGCTCCCCGGTCCCACGCAGCGGCACCAGTGTCCGAAGTCCGCGCCGTCGTTGCGCTCCTCTTTGGAAAGCCCGGCAGCGGATACATACGCCCGTGTAAAGCGCGGAAATCCGAACAGGTCTGCCGCGCGGGCTTCATGGGCATCGTAGATGCCGGGGACGCCCAGCCACATGCGCCCGTCCTCTTCTATCAGGAGGAGGTGCCCGTAGCTGCGGCAGCCGTGGAGCAGGAAGCTGTTGTCTGCAAGGTGCCAGAATCTGCGCGGGAGGATGGAGAGGTCCGAACGGCGGATTTTTTTTACGTGGGGGCACGATGCGGATTCTGCGGATTCTACGGATGGTTCCATGGAAGCCGGCTCTTCCGTGGACGGCGCTTCCGGGGTGTCCGCCGGCGAGGCGGGCTCTTCTGCGGGCGGTGCTACCGGGACATTTGCCTCCGGTGCGTCTGCCGGCGGGGCGGACTCTTCCGCGGGCGGTTCCTCCGCAGGAAGACGGAGCATATCGGATTTTACATCGAAGAAGAAAGCGGACGCCATCCAGAACAGATGCAGGGAACTGCCAGGTCTGCGCAGGATGAACCCGTCTATCCGGGACATGGGACGGCTGTCCGGGAAAGAGGTCTCGGATACGGTCAGGCGCAGGGACAGGGTTTTCCCGCAGCGGTCCGGCGCGGCGGCTACGGCGCCGAAGAGGCGGTCCTGTTCGTGGTAAAATGCAATCAGTTCCAGGGAGGAGGACTCTCTTAAGGGAAGCCCCCGCGCCTGAATCTGCAGGATGCAGGACCGGAATCGGTGCGTCACGCGGATAAAGCCTACATTCCGCGTGCGTTTTGTGTTATCGTATTCATAGAGATAATAAGTTCCCGGATTCATAAAAAAGTACCTCTGGTCTTGTCTCTTTCAATCCAGTTTATTCGGGAAAACGGGAAAAAAGAACAAAGGACCAGCAGCAGAGGAAATAAAAAAGGAGAGCCGGATGGAAGCGGGCGGGGAAAGATACATGGATGAAAAATGCAAGGATGAAAGATATTTAGATGAAAGATATATGAGGGAGGCGATACGTCAGGCGAAGAAGGCGTACCGTCTCGACGAGACGCCCATCGGCTGCGTCATCGTTCATGAGGGAAAGATTATCGGACGGGGATATAACCGCCGAAATACGGATAAAAGCCCTCTCGCCCATGCGGAGATAACGGCAATCAAAAAGGCGAGCAGGAAGATTGGGGACTGGCGGCTGGAAGAGTGCACCCTTTATGTGACGCTGGAGCCGTGCCAGATGTGCGCCGGCGCAATCATACAGTCCCGGATACCCCGGGTGGTCATCGGATGCATGAACCCGAAGGCGGGATGCGCAGGCTCGGTCTTAAACCTGCTGGATGTGAAAGAGTTCAATCATCAGGCGGAAGTGACGACCGGCGTGCTGGGGCAGGAGTGCAGCGAGCTGATGAGCGGCTTTTTCCGGGAACTGAGGGAGCGGAAAAAGATGCAGAAAATTACCAGTCCTTCCTCAGATTGACATCATCATAAGTCAGAGTTTCACCTTCAAAACGAATCCATACCGGGTCGTTGTACATACAGCCGTGGGTCGCGCGGATGATTCCCATGACGTCATATTCTTTCAGACCGCAGGCGTGCAGCAGTTCGTCAATGTTGGCTCTGTTACGCGGCCAGCATCTGCCTTCGAGGATTTCAGCGACGTGAAAGGCATCCGTATCTTCATAGGGAAAAAGATGATGGACGGGATTCGGAAATCGAAAAATGTCCGAAAACTGGAAATAAATGAAAAGGATGTGTCCATTTTTGGGGATACAGTTTACAGAAAGGGGCTTGATAAAAATGACGGCAGTTGCGACAATGTAAGTAAGCAAGCAGGCAATACCGTTTCCCCGCAGACCGGCGATGACAGCAACATCGCTCTTTGGATTGCGGTTATGCTCGCTGCAGGAACTGCCCTGACCGGCACCGTCTTTTACAGCCGCAGGAGAAAATGCAGCAGATAAATCCGTAGAGAATACAGCAGATAACTCCATAGAAATAATCATGCGCCCTGCGATATCAATGGCTTCAGGGAATCTGAGCTGTTGCGGATTTACAAACATTTAACACGCCGGAACATACCGGACGCATGCCCTCTCTGCTATAATGGAATCCGTACCGGACCGGCGGGAGCCGGGGAGCGGATTGTAGAGAATCCACAGGGAGAGCGGATATGAAAAATGAGATTGCGATACAGCTGGAAGCCGGATATGCGGACTTAAGGAAATCGGAGAAGCAGGCGGCGGACTATATCCTGGAGCACATGGAGCTTGTGCCGGATTTATCACTCGACCGTCTGGCGCAGGAGGCGGGCGTCAGCCAGCCCACGGTGCTGCGCATGCTCAAGGCGCTTGGATACGACGGATACCGGGAGTTCCGGTACCGGCTCGTGGCAGAGCTTGCAAAGGCAGAGAAGAAGGAAGATACCGGCGGGAAGGACCAGCTCATGTACGGGTATACGCTGGAAGAGGACACCCGGCTGGACGATATCCCGTTTTATCGACATCTACAGCGTGGAGAATTCGGAAGCCGCTGCGGTGGACCTGATGACGAAGCTGTCCTACCTCGGTCTGCCGTGCCGGTATTTTACGGACTGCTATCTGCAGCAGATTACGGCGGCGAGGCTGACGGAGCAGGATGTGGCGGTGGGTATTTCCTATTCCGATGAATCCAGGGATACGGTGGATGCCCTGAAAGCGGCGAAGCATGCCGGGGCGATGACCGTTGCTATCACAAATTTCCGCAGGTCGCCTATCAGCCGGCACGCGGACATCCTCATCTGCACCAGCCAGGAGCAGCATTTCTATGGAAATGCCATTTTCTCACGGGCGTCTCAGATTCTGATTGTGGATATGATATATATGGGTCTGATTTCTTCGGATTACGGATACTATGTGGAACAACTGAACAAATGCGAGAAGGTGGTGCGCAGAAAAGCGTATGACCGCCAGACGTAGAAAATCTACATCTTAACGTATGTTAAGCCTCTGTAAAGTTTACATTTCCTTTACAGAGGCTTGATTTTTTTCTGATAGAAACGCACGGAGCAGCGCAGGTATAATTGCTCATGCGGCGGCGGAAAAGCTGCGGCAAGACGACGCTTCTAAATCTGATACTGGGCATCGTCGATTCGGACGGCGGACAGATTCTCTATCAGGGCGAAGATATTACGGACGTGCCGATGGAAAAGCGCGGCTTCAATATTGTATTTCAGGATTACGCGCTCTTCCCGAACCTGAACGTATATCAGAATATTACATACGGATTGAGGAACAAGCCGGAAATCTCTTCCAGAGAAGAAGTGGAAGAACTCATCAGCCTGCTCGGTCTGGAAGAGCACCTGAGCAAGCGCATCGGACAGCTCTCCGGCGGTCAGAAGCAGAGGGTCGCCCTTGCAAGGACCATGGTCATGAAGCCGAAGATACTGCTGCTCGACGAGCCGTTGAGCGCGCTGGACGGCGTCATAAAGGAGTCCATTAAGGACCGCATCCGGACCATCGCGAGAGAGTACCACCTGACAACCATCATCGTGACCCACGACCTGGAAGAGGCACTGACGCTCTCGGACCGGGTGATGATCATCAACGAAGGAAAGATTGCACAGTTTGCCCGTCCGGAGGAAATCATCCACCAACCGGAAAATTCATCCTGAACCAGCTCGAGATAAAGAAGAACAATATCTTTACGCTGTTCGCCGGACAGCTTCAGGAACAGGCAAATCATGAAAAAGATGAACATGAAAAAAGGGAATGTAAAACGTGCGGCGTCACTGACGCTCGCAGCGGCAGTGGCTGTGACAGGACTGGGACTTACCGGGTGCGATACCGGCTCGTCGGATGAGCAGGTCATCATCTATTCCAATGCAGATGAGGAAGCCATCACCGCGATGGAGAACGCGCTGGACAGCAACGGCTACGAGGGACAGTACATGTTCCAGACGTTCGGAACGTCCGAGCTGGGCGGCAAGCTGCTGGCTGAGGGGACGGACATCGAGGCGGACATGGTGACGATGAGCACCTTCTATGTGGAGAGCGCCCAGGAGCAGAACAGCATGTTTACAGACCTGAGCTTTGACGTGGACACCATCGATGCGTTCGAGCCCTACTGTGCGCCCATTACCTCCCAGGAAGGGACCATCATCGTCAATACCGAGATGATGGAAGAAAACGGGCTTTCCATGCCGGAGTCCATCGCGGACCTGGCGGACCCGGCGTACAAGGGATATGTCTCGGTGACAGATATCGCAGCGTCCTCTACGGCGTGGCTTCTGATACAGGCGCTTGTATCCGAATACGGCGAGGACGGGGCGCAGGACGTGCTGGCAGGCATCTATGAGAATGTGGGCGACCATCTGGAAGATTCCGGCTCCGCACCGCTGAAGAAAGTGCGCGCCGGTGAGGTGGCCATCGGGTTCGGACTCCGGCAGCAGGCGGTTGCGGACAAGGCGGATGGACTTCCCATCGACTATATCGACCCGGCGGAGGGCAATTTCAGCCTGACCGAGTCCGTGGCAGTTATTGACAAGGGAGAGGATGCCAATCCGCTGGCAATGGAGATGGCGCAGTGCATCATTGAGAACGGACGGGAAGAACGGCAGTCCTACTATCCGAACGCGCTGTACAACGGAGAGTCCACAGACGCGGCGAACAAATCCGCGAACCCGAAAGTGTTCCCGGAGAAGCTGACGGTAGACCTGCTGGAGCAGCATCAGGCAGTCTCCGAGGCGGCAAAGGAAGCGGCAGGACTGTAAGCCGTCAGGGAACGGAGAAAAAAGCAGAGACAGGAAAAACAAAGACAGGAAAAACAGAGAGAATCAAAACGCAGGAAAGAGGAAACAGAAATGAAAACATATAAACTTCTCACACCGGGACCGCTCACCACGACGGATACGGTGAAGCAGCAGATGCTTTTTGACCACTGCACCTGGGATGACGACTACAAGCAGATTACCCAGGAGATACGCAAAGGGCTTCTGGAACTGGCGCATGTATCGGAGAAAGAGTACACCGTGGTCCTAATGCATGGAAGCGGACGGGAAGTGGCGGTTCACATCCCCGACCCATGTGGTGCTGGCGTTCGCCCAGGCGATGAAGGAGCTGCGGGAAGAAGGCGGCATCGAGGCGCGGACCCGGCGGTATATCGGCAACAACCGTCTGCTCATTGAAAAGCTGGGAGAGATGGGAATACGCCCGTATATCGACAGCGCGCACCAGGGTCCCATCATCACGACGTTCTACTATCCGGAGAAATGCCGCTTTACTTTTTCGCAGATGTATCATTACATCAAGGACAGGGGATATGCCATCTATCCGGGCAAGGTGACGGAGGCGGCACCTTCCGCATCGGCAATATCGGAGAGATATACCGGGAAGACATAGAGAAAGTGTGTGCGATTATCAGGGAATTTCTGGAGGAGTATAATCATGAAGAAGATTAAGGCAGTGATATTTGACTGGGCGGGAACGACCGTGGACTATGGGTGCATGGCTCCGGTAAGGGCATTTCTGGAAGTATTCCGACAGTACGGCATCGAGCCGACGATAGAGGAAGTGAGAAAGCCCATGGGCATGCTGGAAATCGACCATATCCGCACGATGCTGAAGATGGAGCGCATCCGGGACCTCTGGAGAGAAAAATACGGAACAGAGCCGGGGGAGGAAGAAGCCCGGGCGCTCTATGCTATCTTTGAGGAAAAGCTCTTAAGCATCCTGCCGGAGTACTGTGGTGTGAAGCCCGGCGTGGCGGAGACGGTAAACCGGCTGAGAAGACACGGCATTAAGATTGGCTCCACCACAGGGTATAACGATAAGATGATGGAGATTGTCGTGCCGGCGGCGAAGGCGCAGGGATATGAGCCGGACGTCTGGTTCAGCCCGGACGCGGCGGGGCAGAAGGGACGCCCGTATCCGTATATGATATTCCGCAACATGGAAGCACTGGATATCAAGAAGGTGCGCCGGGTCCTGAAAGTCGGGGATACGGTATCGGATATCAAAGAAGGGAAGAACGCAGGCGTCTGGTCCGCAGGCATTGTCATCGGAAGTTCCGAGATGGGACTGACACAGGAAGAGTACGAAGCGCTCGGAGAGGAAGAACAGGCGGCAAGATGCCGGGAAGTCGCCGAACGGTTCCTGGACGCGGGGGCGGACAAAGTCTTTTATACGATAGAAGATATGGGGCAGTTCCTGCTGGGATAGACGGGACGTACAAGCTCTGATTTGCGAAAAACAGCGCAGATCAGGGCTTTTTTCGACTTTACACAGATTTAACATAAGCCTGATTTTACATTTTACATTTCTCTTTTATGATGGATAGCGTCGACGGAAGAGAACGCTCCGCGGCGGCGCATCGAATAGAAAGAAGATGCGCGGTACATAATAATCTGAATGAAAAAAAGGAGATTATCAAAGATGAAAATGAAAAAGTTTATCGCAGTATTGGCAACAGTATCTATGGTAGCGGCTATGGCTGTCGGATGCGGCGGCGGTTCTGAGGAATCAGGAGAGGGCGCCGATGCAGCAGCAGAAGAAAGCACAGAAGGCACAGAAGAAGGCGGCGCAGAGGCTTCCGGAAGCTGGGACGCAGCAAACGCCATCACCGTCGTATCCCGTGAGGAAGGTTCAGGAACGAGAGGAGCTTTCACAGAGCTGTTCGGAGTGGTAGATGAAGAAGACAACGATATGACGACCCTGGACGCTCAGGTGACAAACAGCACATCCGTTATGATGACGACGGTATCTGAGAACGAATACGCAATCGGATACATCTCTCTTGGTTCTCTTGACGAGTCTCTTGTAAAGGCAGCAAAGATTGACGGAGCAGAGGCGACGGCAGAGAACATCGAGAACGGTTCCTACAAAGTATCCAGACCGTTCAACGTAGCGGTAAAACCGGATTCTGACAACGCAGTGGCAGCAGACTTCATGGCATTCATCATGAGCACAGAGGGACAGGAAGTTGTCGCAGGCGAGGGATACATCCCGGTATCTGACGTAGAGGCTTATGCAGGCGAGGCTCCGGAAGGAAGCTGTGTCGTAGGCGGTTCCTCTTCTGTATCACCGCTGATGGAGAAACTCATCGAGGCTTATGCAGAGGTAAACCCGAACGCATCCATCGAGCTCCAGACATCTGATTCTACAACAGGTATGACATCCGCAATCGAGGGAAGCTATGACATCGGTATGGCATCCAGAGAGCTGAAAGAGGAAGAGTCCGCAGAGCTTGAGGGCACGGTTATCGCGACAGACGGAATCGCAGTCATCGTGAACCAGGACAACCCGACAGAGGATCTGACATCTGACCAGGTAAAGAGCATCTACCTCGGCGAAGTCGCTACATGGGATGCCATCTAATCTGGCAGCGCAGGACAGAAAACAGAATCGAAACATTTCCGGATGAGAAAATGTTCACTTGAAAATCATGAGCCGGGCGGAGAGACTGATCTGCCCGGCTCATCGGGAGAAAAAAATGAAATCGAAAGCATGGACTGAAAAATTCATGCAGGGAGTCTTTTTCGTGGCAGCGTGCGCATCCGTGCTGGCGGTAGCGCTCATCTGCGTATTCCTGTTCGCAAACGGCATCCCTGCAATGAGAGAGATTGGATTTGTAAAATTTATCACAGGCGACATCTGGCGTCCGAACAGCGAACAGTTCGGCATCCTGCCGATGATTGTGGGAAGCCTTTACGTGACGGCGGGAGCCATCATCTTCGGAGTCCCCATCGGCATCCTGACGTCTGTCTTCATGGCGATGTACTGCCCGAAGCAGATTTACAAACCGCTGAAGGCTGCGACAGAGCTCCTTGCCGGGATTCCGTCCGTTATCTACGGTTTCTTCGGTCTGGTCGTTGTCGTTCCGCTGATACGCGAGTTCGGGACCGCATTATATAAAGCAGGGCTGGTGCAGAAGCCCGGAAACGGAAACAGCATCCTGACGGCTTCCCTTATCCTCGGCATGATGATCCTGCCGACTATCATCGGCACGACGGAGAGCGCCATGCGGGCAGTTCCGTCTCATTATTATGAAGGTTCGCTCGCCCTGGGCGCGACCAAAGAGCGGAGCATCTTCCGGGTCATCATCCCGGCTGCCAAGTCCGGCGTCATCGCCGGCATCGTGCTGGGCATCGGACGCGCCATCGGCGAGACCATGGCGGTCATCATGATTGTCGGGAACCAGGCGAGACTGACAGGGAGCATGCTGGACGGCATCCGCACCCTGACCGGAAACATCGTCATCGAGATGGGCTATGCGACGGGACTCCACAGGGAAGCCCTCATCGCGACGGGCGTGGTCCTGTTCGTGTTCATCCTCATCATCAATTTCAGCGTAGCGCTGCTCAAGAGGGGGGCGGACCATGAATAATCACAGAGAAATGGCAAATAAGACATCCATCGGCGATAAGTTCCGGACGTATCTGAAGCATCCGGGTTCGTTCATCACCATGCTGCTGGTGATGCTGGCATCGGTCATCACCTTCGCCGTGCTGATTTTCCTTATCGCATACATCCTGATAAACGGCTTTCCGCACATCACACCGTCCCTGTTCTCGCTGGAGTACAGCTCCGAGAACGCATCGGTGGTGCCGGCTTTCGTCAACACCATCGTTATGACGCTGCTGTCCCTGCTCATCGCGGTCCCGTTCGGGATATTTTCCGCAATCTTCCTTGTGGAGTACGCAAAGAGAGGGAATAAATTCGTGGAAGTCATCCGGCTGACGACAGAGACGCTCTCCGGAATCCCGTCCATCGTGTACGGCCTGTTCGGTATGCTGTTCTTCGTCAATGCGCTGGGCTGGGGATTTTCCCTTCTCGCCGGAGCTTTCACCATCGCCATCATGATTCTGCCGCTCATCATGCGGACGACAGAAGAGGCGTTAAAGGCAGTGCCGGATTCCTACCGGGAAGGCAGCTTCGGGCTGGGCGCAGGCAAGCTGCGCACGGTGTTCCGCATTGTGCTCCCGTCCGCCATCCCGGGCGTCCTGGCAGGCGTCATCCTCGCCATCGGGCGTATCGTGGGAGAGACGGCGGCGCTGATGTACACTTCGGGAACGGTGGCGCAGATACCCGACAGCGTTATGGGTTCCGGGCGCACCCTGGCGCTCCACATGTACGTCCTCTCCAGTGAGGGGCTCTACATGGACCAGGCGTATGCGACGGCGGTCATCCTGCTCGTCCTTGTAGTGGGCATCAACGCGCTGTCAAGCGTCATCGCGAGAAAACTTACGAAAGCGTAACAAGCAGAAAGGAAAAGGAAATGTCTAAGATAAGTATCAAAAATCTGGATTTATACTACGGGGACTTCAAGGCTCTCAAAGACGTAAATCTTGAGATTGAATCCAATAAGATTACCGCATTTATCGGACCTTCCGGATGCGGAAAATCTACGCTCCTCAAGTCCATCAACCGGATGAACGACCTTGTGGAAGGCTGCCGCATCGAAGGAGAAATCCTCCTGGATGGCGAGGACATCTTCAAGGGCATGGATGTGAACCTGCTGAGAAAGAGAGTGGGAATGGTATTCCAGAAGCCGAACCCGTTCCCCATGAGCATCTACGACAATATCGCGTTCGGACCGAGGACCCACGGCGTTCATTCCAAGGCGAAGCTGGACGACATCGTGGAGAAATCCCTGCGCAACGCCGCAATCTGGGATGAGTGCAAGGACCGGTTAAAGACGAGCGCCCTGGGCATGTCCGGCGGCCAGCAGCAGAGACTCTGCATCGCCAGAGCGCTGGCAGTGGAGCCGGAAGTGCTGCTGATGGATGAGCCCACATCCGCTCTCGACCCCATCTCCACCTCCAAGATTGAGGACCTTGCGATGGAGCTGAAAAAAGACTATACTATAGTCATGGTCACACATAACATGCAGCAGGCAGTGCGTGTATCCGATAATACCGCTTTCTTCCTGCTTGGAGAAGTCGTAGAGTACAATGACACAGAGAAGTTATTCTCCATCCCGTCCGACAAGCGGACAGAAGACTATATCACAGGGAGGTTCGGTTAAATCATGCGTAACAGATTTGATGCACAGCTGCATTCCCTCGATGGGCAGCTTACACATATGGGAGAACTCTGCGAGACAGCGATTGCCAAGGCGACACAGGCGCTCAAGGACGGCAGCATCGAGCAGGCGAAAAAGGTCATCGAGGAAGACGAGGAAATCGACCAGTGCGAGAAGGACATTGAGAGACTGTGCCTGAAGCTTCTGCTCCAGCAGCAGCCGGTGGCACGGGACTTAAGGAGGATTTCCGCGGCGCTCAAGATGATAACGGATATGGAGCGCATCGGCGACCAGACGGCGGATATCGCCGAAATCATCATTTCTTCCAAAGGCGCCGCAGCGTCGGAGGAAATCCATGTCATCGGGACGATGGCGTCCGAAGTCAGCAAGATGGTGCGCAACAGCGTGACCGCCTATGTGAACAGGGATTTGGAACTGGCGCGGGACGTGATGGAAGCAGACGACGCCATCGACAGCTTTTTCGAGCAGGTGCGCGATGAGATGATTCAGTTCATCAAAGAAGAGAAGGGGGAAAACGGCGGCAGGACGTTCGACCTTATCATGGTGAGCAAATATCTCGAGCGTATCGGCGACCATGCGACCAACATCGCCGAGTGGGTGGAATTCTCCATCACAGGCGTGCACAAAGACAGCGCGCTCGTCCACGAGGATTAAGAGCGGTCAGGCGGGACAGGGAATCCTGTTTCCTGCGGGGACCGGATTGCCGCAGCATGCGGGATTACAGACAAAGGAGAACTGATGAGATGATATATTGCGTGGAAGATGACGACAACATCCGTGAACTTGTGATATATACATTGGAGACGACCGGGCTCAAAGCCAGAGGCTTCGCAGACGGTTCTGCTTTTATGGAGGCTCTGGCGTTTGATACGCCGGAGCTCATCCTGCTGGATATCATGCTCCCAGGAGACGACGGGCTGGAACTTCTGAAAAAACTGAAGTCCTCGTCCAGGACAAAGGGAATCC
Source organism: Candidatus Mediterraneibacter merdipullorum (assembly GCA_019117125.1). Classification (GTDB taxonomy): domain Bacteria; phylum Bacillota; class Clostridia; order Lachnospirales; family Lachnospiraceae; genus Mediterraneibacter; species Mediterraneibacter merdipullorum. The sequence goes on along the minus strand of DXAL01000015.1, from coordinate 30,314 downwards.
CGGTCATCATGGTGACGGCAAAAGGCTCTGAGTATGACAAAGTCGTGGGGCTGGATTCCGGGGCGGACGACTACGTGACAAAGCCCTTCGGCATGATGGAGCTCGTCTCCCGCATCAAGGCGGTCCTGCGCCGCAGCGGGAAGACCGAGGACCGGATGGACATGGAGACGTCCGGCGTCCATGTGGATGTGAAGAAGCATGAGGTCACGGTGGACGGAAAGGAAGTCGCCCTCACCCTCAAGGAGTTCGAGCTCCTGGAAAAGCTGATGCGCAATCAGGGCATCGTCCTGACAAGGGACCAGCTCCTGACCGAGATATGGGGCTATGATTTCGACGGAGAGACGAGGACCGTGGACGTCCACATCCGTACCCTGCGCCAGAAGCTCGGAGAAAAAGGAGAGATTATCCAGACAGTGCGCGGTGTGGGTTACCGCGTCGGAGGAGCCGCATGAGAAAGAGAATACAGAGAAGCATGGTGACGGTGCTCGCCGTCACTCTGCTTCTTTCTTATATCATACTGACACTCATTACATACAGCAGCAGTCTCTCGGTGCTCGAAGGCGAAGTGCGCCAGGAAGCGCGCTACATCCGGGCAGCCATCAACATATCGGGGGCGGAGTACCTGGAGGAGATGAACGGCGTGGACTGGACCACGCGCGTTACTCAGATAGACCGGGACGGTCAGGTCCTCTATGACACCCGGCAGGACGAGGAGACCATGGAGGACCACGGCAGCCGGAAGGAAGTACGGGAAGCCTTTGCCTCCGGCGAGGGAGAGGACGTGAGGATGTCCGATACGGTAGGGCAGGAGCTGTATTATTATGCACTCCTCCTGGATGACGGGACCGTGCTGCGCGTGTCCAAATCCATGGACGGCCTGATCGGGACCGCCCTGGCCAACCTTCCCTTCATCATCGGACTGGGAGCCCTCATGATGCTCCTGGCATGGTTCCTGGCGAAGTGGCAGACAAGCCGCCTCGTCCGCCCTATCTATGAGCTGGACCTGGAACATCCGCTGGAGAACCGGACCTATGAGGAGCTGACGCCGTTCCTGCAGGCAATGGATAAGCAGAACCGGGAGAAGGAAGCGGTCTCCAACATGCGCAAGGAGTTTTCCGCCAATGTCTCCCATGAGCTCAAGACGCCCCTCACATCCATATCCGGGTATGCGGAAATCATGAAGAACGGACTGGTAAGACCGGCGGACATCCCGGCGTTCTCCGAGCGCATCTACAAAGAAGCCCGCCGGCTCATCACCCTTGTGGAGGATATCATCAAGCTGTCCAAACTGGACGAGGAATCCGTGGAGCTGGAGAAGCAGAACGTGGACCTCTATGAGCTCACGCGGGAAATCATCAGCCGCCTTTCTCCCCAGGCTGCCCAGCGCAATATCCGCATGGAGGTGACCGGGGAGCCGGTGACCTATTACGGCATCCGTCAGATACTGGATGAGATGATATACAATGTATGTGAGAATGCAGTGAAGTACAATCAGGAGAACGGGCGGGTATCCGTCTGGGTGGGAAATACGCTGGACGGACCGAAAGTCACGGTGTCCGATACAGGCATCGGCATCCCGGAAGAACACCACGAGCGGATATTCGAGCGGTTCTACCGGGTGGACAAGAGCCACTCCAAAGAGCGCGGCGGCACCGGGCTGGGGCTCTCCATCGTGAAGCACGGAGCCCTGCTCCACGGGGCAAAGGTGACGGTGGACAGCGCGCCCGGGAAAGGGACCCGCATTGGGATGCAGTTCCCGAAAGCAGCGAAGTAAAAGAAAGACAGGCAGGAAACAGAAATGAATCTGTTGCCTGCCTGTTTTTTTGCCTGCCTGTCTTTTGTCCGCCTGTATGATGCGGGACTGGTCTGTCCTTACAGCGTATCGCTGCGGCGGATATATCCCGGTTTCTCCGGTGATGCGATGATGCGTTTGCCGCGGATGAGCCGCGCGTGTTTGTCCACCATCATGTTTTCGATATGTACGTCCTTGCCGATGACGACGTCTGCGGAGATCACGCAGTTTTTGACGACTGCCCCCGGCTTGATGGTGCATCCCCTGCCGATGATGGAGTTCTCCACAGTGCCGTCGATGAGGCAGCCGTTGGAGACGACGGAGGATATTACCTTGCTGTCTGCAAAGTACTGCGTCGGGCAGGAGTCGTTGGTGCGGGTATATACCGGCCACTCGTCGTCGAAGAGGTCCATGGCGTTCTTCAGATTGATGAGTGACATGTTCGCGTCATAGTAGCTCTTGAAATCCGTGACCGCCGCGAAATATCCTCTGTGGGGGATGGCGCGGATGTCCAGGTCTTTGCATCCTTCATCCAGGATGTCCGCGAAGGTGTACATGGAGGATGTCTTGTGCGCTTTTGTGATGAGGTCCAGGAACAGTTCCTTGCTCATGACATAAGTATCCATGGAGATGTTCCGGTTCTTTGCATTTCCGCGGTTGGGCTCGATGGAGAGCACGCCCTTCTGCTTGTTGATGTTGAGCGTGTCGCATGCGAGGAACGCTTCCTTTGCGTTGTCCACGGTGTGGTACATCATGGAGATGTCTGCGCCTGACTCCACGTGGGCGTTTAAGAACTCACTGTAGTCCGCCGTGTAAATCATATAGCTCGGAGCGATGACCACGTAGGGCTGTGACATCCGCTCGATGCAGTCTAGGTTGTCGATGTACGCGGCGATGTCCGTGCTGTAGATATTGCCGACCTGTCCGTCTTCCGCGTACATGATATTGAGCTTGCCGCGCTTGGAGTTGATGTTGTAGTGGCGTCCGGTGCCCAGATGCTCGGTCAGGGAGCGGGGCTTCCTGCGCACGTAGACCTGGATGTTGTCGATGCCGCTGTTGCTCATGTTGGATATCGGGAAATCGATGATGCGGTATCTTCCGAGGAACGAGAACGCTCCTACCGGACGGTAGTCCTGAACTCCGTTTACCTGTATGTGATTTCCGGCGAAATTAATGATGCCAAATGCCTTATACATATTATTCGTCCCCCTTTACACGTTTTGCGACGAGTTCGATATTCTCGCTGCCCGCACTGCCGACAACGGCATTTTTGCCAATCTTGATGCCGTCCGCTACGAGGGCGCGCGTGACGACGGCGCCTTCTGCCACTTCCGCGCCGGGCATCAGAACACTGTCGATGACCTTTGCGCCTGCGGCTACTTTTGCATTGGTGAAGAGCACGGAGTTGCGGACTTCACCGTCCACCACGCAGCCCTGTGTGATGAACGCCTTGTTGATGACTGCGTCAGCGCCGATGTACTGCGGCAGAGACGTTACATCTTCCGTATAAATCTTCCATGTGGAGTCGTGCAGGTCGAGCTCGTTGTTCTTGCTGAGCAGGTCCATGTTCGCCTCCCAGAGGGAATCGATCGTTCCCACGTCCTTCCAGTAGCCTTTGTATTTGTATGCGTAGACGTTTTTGCCTTCGTTTAAGAGCTCAGGGATGATGTCCTTTCCGAAGTCATGGCTGGAATCCGGATTCTTCATATCTGCCTGGAGCATCTTGCGCAGCATCTTCCAGTTGAAGATGTAGATGCCCATGGAAGCGAGATTGCTCTTCGGGTGCTCCGGTTTCTCCTCGAATTCCACGATGCGTCCCGTCTCGTTCGTATTCATGATGCCGAAACGGCTCGCCTCCTTCATCGGCACTTCGATGACGGCGATGGTCGCGTCGGACTGGCATTCTTTGTGGTAAGCCAGCATCTTCGCGTAGTTCATCTTGTAGATGTGGTCGCCGGAAAGGATGAGGAGGTATTCCGGAGAATAGGTATCGATAAAGTCGATATTCTGGGAAATCGCATCGGCAGTCCCGCGGTATACGTTCAGGTCCGCGTCGGATTTCTCACGGGGCGGAAGGACGTACACGCCGCTGTCCTTTGCGTCCAGACCCCAGCGCCGTCCCGCTGCGACGTAACTGTTCAGGAGAACAGACTCATACTGCGTCAGAACGCCGACAACATCGATTCCACTATTCGCACAGTTGCTCAGTGGGAAATCAATGATGCGGTATTTCCCGCCGTATGAAACAGCCGGTTTTGCCACTTTCTTCGTCAGGTCGTGAAGGCGAGAACCGCGGCCGCCAGCTAAGATCATAGCTAACATGTTATTTTGCTTCATAATGAGCCCTCTCTTTCATACTTACTATTCTATAATTATACATATTTTTTTGTAACATTTCCACACTTTTTGTTTGGAATATGAAATATTTTCGTTAAAAAATCCCATATTTTTCTAACGCCTTGTAAAATGTGTCATTTTTGCCCGGAAAAAACCTTCCGGACAGTGAAAAATAAAGGATTGACAATAAAAAAAGAACCGCATATACTGTATTGTTAGTTACCGAACAAATTAAATTCACAGGAAAGGACGGAGACGCAGGATGTGCAGGAAAGCACCCCCGGGAGCATGCGAATGCGGACATGATGTGGGAAGGCTCATCAACACACTTTCCCACCAGCTCAAGCGCCAGATGTGCCTCGACGAATGCGAGGACAGCCTGACGACGAACATGCAGAGGCTCGTGCTCCACTACATCCTTTTTGAATCCCTGAAACGGGATATCTACCAGAAGGATGTGGAGAAAGAATTTCAGATACGCAGGTCTACGGCGACGGGTACGCTGCAGATACTGGAAAAGAACGGGTTCATCGTCCGGGAGCCTGTGGAGCGCGACGCGCGCCTGAAGAAGCTGACGCCTACGAAGAAGGCGGTGGGCGTCCGGGAACACATCCTCGAGAACATCCGTTATATCGAGAAACTTCTGGCGGGAGGCATCCCGGAAGAGAAGCTCGCCGTCTGCAGGGAAGTGCTGGAGCAGATGTCGGAAAATTTGTCAGGTGATGAAAAAAGAAGAGAGGAGATAACAGACCATGAATAGAAAATTACTTCGTTCCGTCAGGGAATATAAGCGCGAATCTTTTCTGACGCCGCTGCTCGTCTGTCTTGAGGTGCTGATGGAAGTGCTCATCCCCCTTTTGATGGCACGCATCATCGACGTCGGCATCATGAACGGCGACATGGGATATATTATCAAGATAGGGCTTCTTCTGATTTTTCTGGCTGTACTTGCCCTTTTTTTCGGAGCAAAGGCGGGACAGCTGGGCGCAATCGCTTCGTCAGGCTATGCGAAGAACCTGCGCCACGATATTTTTTATAAAGTACAGGAGTTTTCCTTCGGGAACATCGACCATTTCTCCACGTCAAGCCTTGTGACGAGGATGACGACGGATATCACCAATGTGCAGATGGCGTACATGTTCACCATCCGCCTGCTGGCGCGTGCGCCCATCATGATTATCCTGTCGCTTATCATGACGATGACCATCAGCGTGAAGATTGCGGTCATCATGCTCATCACGGTGCCCATCCTGGGCGGTGCGCTGATTGGGATTGCGAAGATGGCGCATCCGCATTTTATCCAGGTGTTTGACGAGTACGATGTGCTCAACAATACGGTGCAGGAAAATGTCAATGCGGCAAGGGTGGTAAAAGCCTATGTCCGCGGCGACCATGAAGTGGAGAAGTTCGGAAAAGTCTCCACCATCGTCTTCAAACTGTTCACAAAGGCAGAGAAGATTGTGGCGTGGAACTCTCCCATCATGCAGTTTACCGTCTATGCGGTCGTCATCATCATGGTGCTGATAGGCGGCGAGAGCATCATCACCGGAACGATGCAGACCGGAGAGCTGACGAGCGTCATCGTGTATGCGCTCCAGATACTTATGTCGCTTATGATGGTTACCTTCGTATTCACGATGATTATGATTGCGGAGGCGTCCACGGACCGTATCACGGAAGTGCTGGACGAGGTGCCGGAGATGGAGGACGCTTCGGATGCGGTCATGGAAGTGGCGAACGGCGATATCGATTTCGACCACGTGGATTTCAGCTATGCGGGAGAGGGCGGCAACCTGTCCCTGAAGGATGTAAGCCTTCATATTAAGAGTGGACAGATCGTCGGCATCATCGGCGGAACCGGAAGCGCCAAGTCCACCCTCGTGCAGCTCATCCCGAGGCTGTATGACGTGACCGGAGGAAGCGTGAAAGTCGGCGGCGTGGATGTGCGCAGGTACGGACTGGAGGCGCTGCGCGACCAGGTGTCCATGGTGCTGCAGAAAAATGTCCTTTTCACAGGAAGCATCTATGACAACATCCGCTGGGGCGATGAGAACGCCACGGACGAGGAAGTGCAGAGAGTCTGCCGTCTGGCGCAGGCGGACGGATTTATCCGGGAGTTCCCGGCGGGATATGACACGATGATCGTGGAAGGCGGAAACAACGTATCCGGCGGTCAGAAGCAGCGGCTCTGTATCGCGCGTGCGCTTCTGAAGAAGCCGAAGATACTCATCCTGGACGATTCCACCAGCGCGGTGGATACAAGGACAGACGCCCTGATACGCCAGGCGTTCCGCGAGGAGATACCGGATACGACGAAAATCATCATCGCCCAGAGGATTTCTTCCGTGGAAGATGCGGATGTCATCATTGTCATGGACAACGGCGAGATCAACGGCATCGGCACATCCGAAGAACTTCTGAAGACGAACGATATCTACAGGGAAGTATATGAATCACAGGTGAAAGGAGGCGCGGACGATGAGTGAATCGACAAACACTACGGTACACCCGGTGAAACAGAGAGCCGGCGGCGGTCCGGCAGTCACAAAGGGCACCATCAAGACGGCGAAGCGTCTGCTCGGCTATGTAGTCGGGACCTATAAGGTGCAGTTCATCATCGTGCTCATCTGCATCTTGATGAGTTCGGTGGCGTCGATATCCGTATCGCTGTCGCTGAAATTCCTTCTGGATGACTTTATCATCCCGCTGATTGGGCAGCAGAACCCGGATTATACGGAACTGTATCAGGCGCTCATGATACTCGGGACCATCTTCCTGTGCGGCGTCATCTCTACATTTATCTACAGCAGGATGATGGTCATAATCGGGCAGGGCGTGCTGAAGCGTGTCCGCGACGAGATGTTCGAGCACATGCAGACGCTGCCCATCCGCTACTTCGACCAGAATACCAACGGCTCCATCATGAGTCTTTACACGAATGACACGGATACCCTCCGGCAGATGATAAACCAGTCCATCCCCCAGGTGCTCATGTCGGCGTTTACCATTGTGGTGACCTTTATCTCCATGCTGGTCTTAAGCCCCATCCTGACGGCGCTCGCCGTGTTGATGATACTGGTGATGACCGTGGTCTCCCGGGTCGTCACGGGGAACAGCGGGAAATATTTCATCCGCCAGCAGCTCGACCTTGCCAACATCACCGGATTCGTCGAGGAGCGGATGAACGGGCAGAGAGTCATCAAAGTATTCAACCACGAGAAGATATCAGAGCGGGAGTTTGACGAACTGAACGAGGAACTCTTTACGAGCGCATCCAGGGCGCATACATTTGCCAGCATGATGGGACCCATCATCGGAAACCTGGGGAACCTCCAGTTCGTGCTCACAGCCGTGTTCGGTGGATTCCTGTCCGTGGCGGGCATCGGCAATATCACGCTGGGCGTCATGGCATCCTACCTGCAGTTCACCAAGAGCTTTACCCAGCCCTTCATGCAGGTGGCGCAGCAGTTCAACTCCATCATCATGGCGCTTGCCGGAGCAGAGCGTATCTTCAACATGATGGATGAGGAGCCGGAAGTGGACGACGGTTATGTGACGCTCGTCAACGCGAAGCGGCAGGAAGACGGAAGCCTTACGGAATGCAAAGAGCGCACCGGTCTGTGGGCGTGGAAGCATCCCCATCAGGCGGACGGGACCATCACGTATCAGGAATTAAAAGGCGATGTGCGGTTCTACGACATGACCTTCGGGTACACGCCGGACCATATGGTGCTCCATGACCTGACTCTGTACGCGAAGCCCGGGCAGAAGATTGCCTTCGTCGGCTCTACCGGCGCGGGCAAGACCACCATCACGAACCTCATCAACCGGTTCTACGATGTGGCGGACGGAAAGATACGGTACGACGACATTAATATCAATAAAATAAAGAAGGCGGACCTGCGCCATTCACTGGGCATCGTGCTCCAGGATACCCATCTCTTCACCGGGACCATCAAAGACAATATCCGGTACGGAAAGCTGGATGCCACCGACGAAGAAGTGGTAAAGGCTGCAAAACTTGCCCATGCAGACGGGTTCATCCGCATGCTGCCCCAGGGGTATGACACTCACTTGAGCGGCGACGGAGAAGAACTGTCCCAGGGTCAGAGACAGCTCCTTGCCATTGCCCGCGCTGCCATCGCAGACCCGCCGGTGCTCATCCTCGATGAGGCGACATCCTCCATCGATACCAGGACCGAGCAGATTGTCCAGCAGGGCATGGATAACCTGATGAAAGGCAGGACCGTATTCGTCATCGCCCACAGACTCTCGACGATACGCAACAGCGATGCCATCATGGTGCTCGAACACGGGCGCATCATCGAAAGAGGCACACACGACGAACTCCTCAAACTCAAAGGAACCTACTATCAGCTCTATACAGGGAAACTGGAGCTTTCGTGACGGCAACAAGCCGTGCGTGAAAACAGGAAAGGTTTCGGGAAGAGTGTTTACATTCTTCCCGGAATCTTTTTCTGTTTTCGTATAGGGCGCCAGCCCGCGACTGAGGTGAAGCGGTGAAACCGCGGAACCGAAGTTGCGCACGGCGAAGTACACCATTCGAGAGTGCTTGCATTTTTCGCAGGGGGTTCTTGTGATTTGACATAGGGCGCCAGCCCGGAAAAAACACTTAAAAATTCATATGTTTACGGGCGCGATAATATCAAATCAGGATTTAGTAAATCATGATTAGATAAAGAGAGATAAGGTGATTGCCTATGCGGTGCTTGGCGGTATTCCGCACTATCTGAATCAGTTCCGTCCGGAATGTTCCATTGCGGAGAATATCAAACAAAATATCCTGACGAAAGGTTCCGTGCTTTACAGTGAAGTAGAATTCCTGCTCCATCAGGAACTCCGGGAGACTCCCATCTACAATTCCATTATCGAGGCAATCGCACTCGGCAATACGAGGCTGAATGACATCAGCCGGAAATCCCTTGTAGAAGACACCTCAAAAACAAGTGTCTATCTGAAAAACCTGATAGAACTGGGAATTGTGGAGCGTGAGTTTTCGGTTGATACCGGAATAAAAGAGCGGGCAAATATCAATCGCGGACGTTACCGGCTGACTGACAATTTCTTCCGCTTCTGGTATGCATTTGGATATGCAAATATTTCACAGCTTGAGGATGGGGATACAGAAGGCGTTTATGATTATCTCGTAGAGCCTGCGCTGCATGAGTTCGCCTCGCCTGTGTTTGAAGACATCTGCAGAGAATTTGTCCGGGAACAGCAGAAGAAAAATGCCCTGCCGTTTCGGTATACAAAGATGGGGCGCTGGTGGGGGAAGACCACCGTCCGTGACAATAGTACGGACAGCAGGCTCAGAGTGGCTGAAACGGAGATTGACCTGCTCGCAGTCGGAAAAGATGCGAAGGAGTACCTGGATACAGCAGCAAAACTTTCTCCCCTGAAAGGAAAAGCGAAGTTCTGGTATGCCCTGTTTTCCGAATCCGGTTTTGACGACAAGTTGAGAGAAGAAGCCGGGAAATCAGAAGGATTGTATCTGTATGACCTTGAAACGATTATAAATTGTAAATATTTCTGCGATTGTAATTTGTAAATATTTCTGTGCAAAATATATCTGTGCATATTGAAATGGTAGCACAAAACGAGTACAATATGGTTAGAATAATACTACCAAATGCAAAACAGGAGGTGTGGCTATGATTATTCGTCCATCTGCAGCAATCCGCCAGAATTACAACGAGATTGCCGAAATGTGCAGAAAGACCGCAGAGCCGGTTTTCCTTACCAAGAATGGCGAGGGAGATTTGGTCGTTATGGATATGGAAACCTTTAACCGCAGGGAGAAGATGCTGAAACTCCGTGAGGAACTGCTTGCGGTTGAGGAGGACAGGATGGCGGGAAGAACTGGCTGTACGCTTGATGAACTGGACGCTTATCTGGATGAAGTGATTGCGGAGGTATAGCGTATGGTATCAAACAGCAAATACAAAGTCATTGTTTCCGACAGGGCAAAAAGGATGTTAGGAACGCATATACGCTTTATGGCGCAGGTCAATAAAGAGGCAGCGGCGGCAAAGAAAAAAGAGATTATGGCGGCGATGCGCTCTCTAAAGCAGATGCCGCAGCGTTTCCCTTACTTTGAGGAACTGTATATCACGCCGAATAAATATCACAAGATGTTTGTTGAGAAGTGGTATTTTGTCCTTTACCAAATCCAGGATGATACGGTTTATGTAGAATATATCCTTGACTGCCGCAAGGATTATAGTTGGCTCATTCACTGACAACAGAATATCAGAAGAAAAATCGTCACCTGACTGCAGGCGGCGATTTTTTATGCCCTGACTGCAGTGTGGCGGCAGGCGAGTGAGGACGAAATGTATGATTTAGACAGGGATAGCAAATGCGCCCCGTGGCGTTGCATTCCCCAGGGCGCATAGCTGATTTATCTGTTCTATTTTCTCTTGCCTTTCCTGTGTCTGTTCCCGCCGCCAAAGCAGTTCTCGGCATAAGTCCCGCCACAAGGCAGATTGCCAGCACCATACCCCAAAATCGTTTCTTTGCTTTCATCGCTTTGCTCCGTCCCTTCTATAGATTTTTAATGCAAAATAGAAAAAGACGCATCCAGTCCGTTATAAATCGGACATAATACGCCTTCTGTTTTGCGTGGTTTTCAGTTTGATAGGAAAAAAGGGCAGAATTATGCTATGTATGTGGTGATTTCTGCTGTCATTTCGTAAAGCCCTCTTTTGACCCAAACATCATATTTAATATAGTCTGCTATAAATTCGGCTGATTTTCAATACTTTTCGAGAAAAACAGAAGTTTCTCTGCACGATGGAAGAAAATAAAATGGATAAAATATGGATATATTAGAGAAAAACGGTTGATATTTGGATGGATATATCGTATTATATGGATACGAAACGGAAAGGGGAAACAGTCAATGACGATTAAAGAGATGCAGGAGAGGAAGCGGGAGCTTGGCTATTCTTACGCGCAGATTGCGGAGCTTTCCGGGGTCCCGGTAGGGACCGTGCAGAAAGTACTGGGCGGCATCACCATGACCCCCAGATATGACACCATCATGGCGCTGGAGCGTGTGCTGGGGGAAAGACAGCCCATGGCGGTAAGAGAGTCTGTTTCCTATGGAACGAAAAAGCAGGGCGAGTATACTCTGGAAGACTATTATGCATATCCGGATGATGTCCGTATCGAGCTGATTGACGGTGTGATATACGAGATGTCGTCGCCGACGAGCGCACATCAGCTTATCGCCGGGTTTATCTACAGCAGGATGCTGACGCATGTATTGGAGAAGGGCGGGGAATGTCTGCCGATGATTGCGCCGGTGGATGTCCAGCTTGACCGGGATGACCGGACGATGGTGCAGCCGGACGTGCTTATCGTGTGCGACCGGGACAAGATTATCGACCGGTGCGTGTACGGGGCGCCGGACTTTATCATCGAGGTGCTGTCAGACAGCACGAAGCGGAAGGATTCCTTCGTCAAGCTGAATAAATATCTGGATGCCGGAGTCCGGGAATATTGGATGATAGACCCGGTCAGGAAGACCGTGGTCGTCTATGATTTTGAACATGATGAGTATCCTATCCTCTACGGATTTGACGCCAGAGTCCCGGTGAGGATATGGGACGGGGAACTGGAAATTGATTTTTCAGAGGTGTACGGGCATATCCGGTTCCTCTATGAAAGAGAAAGCGGAATGTCATAAGCCCTGGCGGCGGCATCGGAGCCGGAGCGCACTTCCAGGATTTCAAAAATGCGGTATCGTATCTGTTCCTTTTGCGTCCTGTCCATAGCGCTCCGCTGCGGTTCCTCTGCTTTTTATAAACTCTTTCCTGTCAGCATCTTGTAGCTCTGCAGGTACTTGTCGATGGTCTTCTGCACGATATCATCCGGAAGCGTCCAGTCGTTGTCCGGATTTGCTTTCAGCCAGTCGCGTGCGAACTGTTTGTCAAAGGACGGCTGGCCGTGACCCGGCTCGTATCCGTCTGCCGGCCAGAAACGGGAGCTGTCCGGTGTGAGCATCTCGTCGCCGAGCACGATATTTCCATCCTCGTCCAGACCGAACTCGAATTTCGTATCTGCGATGATGATGCCGCGGCTCAGCGCGTAATCCGCACATTTCTTATAGAGAGCGATGGTGTAATCGCGGAGCTTCTGTGCGTACTCCTCGCCTTTGCCCGGGAAATACTTCTCCAGATGGGCGATGCTCTGCTCGTAGGAGATGTTTTCGTCGTGGTCGCCGATTTCGGCTTTGGTGGACGGTGTGTAGATGGGCTCCGGGAGCTTGTCGGACTCTTTTAATCCCTCCGGAAGGCGGATGCCGCATACGGTGCCGTCTTTCTGATAGCTTGTCCAGCCGCTTCCTGTTATGTAGCCGCGGACGATGCACTCCACGGGAAGCATGTTCAGCTTCCTGCACATCATGCTGTTGCCGTCAAACTGCGGCTGGCGGAAGAATTCCGGCATATCGTTCACATCGGTGGATATCATGTGGTTCGGCAGGATATCCTGCGTCATCTCGAACCAGAATTTTGACATCTGTGTGAGCACGGTCCCTTTCTTTGTTATCGTGTTTTTGAGTATCACGTCGAAGCAGCTGATACGGTCGGTAGCTACAAGAATCAGGCTGTCGCCGTTGTCGTAGATTTCACGTACTTTACCTTCTTTGATTGGTTTCATGTCATGCACCTCATTGATTTGTGATTTAGCAGTTCTTTGTGAAATAGAAAAAGAAACTTCTATAATATATAGAGTAGACAAAATGGCGGGAAAATACAAGCCCTTTATTCATTATAAGTATTGATGATAAATAATAAGCGGCTGTCTGTCGGATGCCAATAATGGTAACAGTTGTGCCATTATCGGTAAATCTCCGGCATATCCGCAAAAAGTGTGCTATAATCCATGAGATTGACACTTCAGGAGAAGAACTGCAGAAACAGATGGGAAATGAGAGGAAATCAGATGAACAGACATCAGCACAGAAAACATCACCAAAAGGAAGGCGGAAACGGAAAATATATCGCAGGCATCGTCGCCTCGCTCCTTGTCATCATCGCCGCAGCGGCAGTCGCCGTATGGACAGTCACAGGCGGCTTTGGCGGCTCAGGGGAAGAGGAAGTAAAACAGGCACAGAATGCACAGGTACAGTCGGGTGCCGGGGCGGACTCCGGGACGCAGACAGAAGAAGGGCAGACCGGAGAAGCACAGGACGATGCGCCTGCCGGGGACCAGGAGGAAGGCAGCGCCGCATCGCAGGAAAGCGATGCGGGCGGACAGGCAGGAGACCGTATCGCAGAAATCATAGAAGATATGACGCTGGAGGAAAAGGTGTGCCAGCTTTTCATGGTTACTCCGGAGGCGATAACGGGAGTCGGCACGGCGACGCAGGCAGGAACGGCGACGCAGGAAGCCATCGAGCGATATCCGGTGGGCGGCGTCATCTATTTTGCCAAGAACCTGCAGAATCCGCAGCAGACGCGGTCCATGCTCGCCAACACACAGGAATACGCCACAGAACGCATGGGATTCCCGGTCTTCCTCTCTGTGGATGAGGAAGGCGGGCAGGTGGCGCGCGTAGGGCGCAACTCCGCATTCGGCGTGGAGCGCATTGGAAATATGAGCGATGTGGGAAGCAGAGGCGACACAGAGGAAGCGTACCGCATCGGCACGACGATTGGCGCTTACTTAAGCGACCTCGGCTTCAATATGGATGCCGCACCGGATACGGATGTCCTGACCAACCCGGAAAATGAAGTCGTGAAGTACCGCTCCTTCGGCTCAGACCCGGAACTTGTGGCGGATATGGCACAGGAAGAGCTCCGCGGACTGAAAGAGGAGGGCATCATCGGCATGTATAAGCACTTCCCGGGGCATGGCGGGACGACGGCAGACTCCCACGAGGGTTATGCCTATGTGGATGATACACTGGAAGAGCTGGAGGAAGGGGCGTTCGTTCCTTTCCAGCGCGGAATCGACGAGGGAATACAGGTCATCATGGTCAGCCACATTTCCTGCCCGAACGTCACAGGAGACAATACGCCGGCAACCCTTTCGGAGAGGATGATTACAGAGATTCTCCGTGAAGATATGGGATTTGACGAGATGGTTATCACAGATGCGTTGGGCATGGGCGCGATCACGCAGCAGTACAGCTCCTCGGAGGCGGCGGTCGCAGCCCTGAAGGCAGGCGCGGATATGCTGCTGATGCCGGAGGATTTCCAGAGCGCATATCAGGGCGTGCTGGACGCCGTGGAGAACGGGACGGTATCAGAAGAGCGCGTCGAGGAATCCGTACGGCGGATACTGGAAGTCAAACTCTCTATGGAATAAGAAGGGAAAGGGAGAATTCACATGGACAGACAGAAAATGGGAAAGACGGGTTGCCGTATCCTTCAGTATTGTGTAAAATCAGGGATGTACCTCCTCCCGTGGAAGACGCCGAAGCTCATGCAGGGACCGGACAGCGTCCGGAAGCTGCCGGTGGCGGTGAATCGCATGAATCTGAAAAAGCCGCTGATTGTGACCGGAAAGATTGTTCACGGCAGCGGGCTTCTGGATGGTATGCTGGAGACGATGGAGTCATTCCACATCCCCTGCGTCATCTTTGACGATGTGACGCCCAATCCCACGGAGGAAAATGTAGAGGCAGGAGTGCGGGCGTTTCAGGAAAACGGCTGTGACTGCCTGATCGCGTTCGGAGGCGGTTCGCCGATGGACTGTGCCAAAGCCATCGGGGCGCGGATCGCGCGCCCAGGGAAGACCGTCGGACAGCTGCAGGGGCTGTTCCGCGTGCTGCGCCCGATTCCGGTGCTCTTTGCAGTGCCGACTACAGCGGGCAGCGGCTCGGAGACGACGATTGCGGCTGTCGTCACAGAAACGGAGACGCATCACAAAGCGTCCATTACGGACCTGAGCCTGATGCCCAGGTTCATCGTGCTGGACCCGAAGCTGACGGAAGGGCTCCCGAAGGAGACCACGGCGCAGACCGGTATGGATGCCCTCTGCCATGCGGTCGAGGCATACACGAACGGCACCTATAATACGAAAAAGGAAAATGAGCTCGCCGTAAAAGCGGTCCGGCTCATCCATGAAAATCTGCTGAAAGTCTTTGAGGACGGCTCTGACCTGGAAGCGAGACAGAAGATGCAGAAGGCGGCATTCTGCGCAGGACGCGCATTTACCAGAGGATGCGTGGGCTACGTGCACGCTGCCGCCCATCCGCTGGGCGGACTCTACGGCACACCCCACGGGCTTGCGGTGGGCATCCTGCTCCCCCATGTCCTGCGTGCGTATGGAGACGCTGTATGGGAGAAGCTTGCCGAGCTTGCGGATGCCTGCGCGCTGACAGAGCCGGATATGGACATTCCAGGGAAGGCGGAAGCCTTCCTCCGGTGGCTGGAAGAGCTCAGGGAAAAACTCGGGATTCCGCATCTCCCGGAGATGCTGCGCAGGGAAGACGTGGACCAGATTGCAGAGTGGGCGGAAAAAGAAGGGAATCCCTTCTATCCGGTCCCGGTCATCTGGGACAGAGAAGCGTTCCGGGCATTTCTCCTGACCCTGCTCCCGGAGCAGGAAAAGGAAGGCGGACAGCCGGAGGATGACGGGACTGCACAGGAAGGACAGGAACATGATAATTGATACACATGCCCATTATGATGACGGGCAGTTTGATGCAGACAGGGACGAATTATTGAGCCGGATGCAGGAAGCCGGCATCGGGCTTATCGTCAATGCCGGTTCCACGACAGACTCCTGGAACAGGATACGGGAGCTGACGGAGCGGTATCCCTTTGTGTACGGAGCTATCGGCGTTCATCCGGATGAGACCGGGGCGCTGGATGAGGAGCAGTTCTCCCGCATGGGACAGATGCTGGATATGGAGAAGATTGTGGCAGTGGGAGAGATCGGGCTGGACTACTACTGGGACAAGGAAAACCATGACATGCAGAAGAAATGGTTCATACGCCAGCTGGAGCTCGCCCGAAGCAAAGAGATGCCGGTCATCATCCACAGCCGGGAGGCAGCGGCGGACACGATGGACATCATGCGGGAGCATGCTGCCGGGATGCGCGCCGTGATACACTGCTACTCCTATTCTGCGGAGATGGCAAGGGAATACGTGAAGATGGGATACTATATCGGCATCGGCGGCGTCGTGACATTTAAAAATGCCAGGAAGCTCAAAGAAGTCGTACAGGAGATACCTCTTGACTCCATTGTCCTTGAGACGGACTGTCCCTATCTGGCGCCGGAGCCGTACCGGGGGAAACGCAATTCTTCCCTCTATCTGCCCCGCGTAGCGGAGAAGATAGCGGAACTCAAAGGCGTGAGCGTCGAAGAAGTGACCGCACAGACCGAGAGAAATGCCAGAGACCTGTATGGTCTGGCAGGATGAGGAGAACACAGGGAGAAGACCATGAGAGAACCTACACTTGGAAATCCGCAGAATACGATAGAAATCCTGCAGAAGTACAACTTCATATTCCGGAAGAAATTCGGTCAGAACTTCCTCATAGACACGCATGTGCTGGATAAGATTATCCGCGCGGCGGAGATTGACAAAGACGACTGCGTTCTGGAAATCGGACCGGGCATCGGGACCATGACCCAGTACCTGGCATGTGCGGCGGGGAAAGTGGTCGCAGTGGAGATTGACAAAGCGCTGATCCCCATCCTGGAGGATACCCTCTCGGGCTACGATAATGTAAAAGTCATCAACGAGGATGTGCTGAAAGTGGATATCGCCAGGCTGGCGGAGGAAGAAAACGGCGGGAAGCCTCTCAAGGTCGTCGCGAACCTTCCGTATTATATCACCACGCCCATCATCATGGGGCTTTTTGAAAAGCAGGTTCCCTTAAAGAGCATCACGGTCATGGTCCAGAAGGAAGTGGCAGACCGTATGCAGACCGGACCGGGGAGCAAGGATTACGGGGCGCTCTCCCTCGCGGTGCAGTATTATGCCAGACCGTACATCGTGGCAAATGTACCGCCCAACTGCTTCATGCCCCGCCCGAAAGTAGGGTCTGCCGTGATACGTCTGGACCGCTGTGCAGAACCGCCGGTCAGGGTGCAGGATGAGAAGCTGATGTTCCGCATCATCCGCGCGTCTTTCAACCAGCGGAGGAAAACGCTGGCAAACGGGCTGAAAAACTCGCCGGAGCTGGATTATACGAAGGAAGAGATTGAAGAAGCAATCGCGCAGCTTGGGAAGGGACCTGCAGTCCGGGGCGAAACATTGTCGTTGGAAGAATTTGCAAATCTTGCAAATATATTGCACAACAAGATGAATTAACTGATAATTTCAGAAAATAGTATAATAAAATAGACAATAACGGGTGATGTCTTCATTAATTTTTAATAGACAGTTAATTGTATAAATTCCTGTTTTTTAGTATAATAGAAAGAACATACGGGGAAAAAGAGAACAGAGAGAAGGAGGAAACTATATGGCAAGAGACATTGACAGCATTTTTTTCGACATTACTCCGGAAATTGAAGAACTGGCTCTCAAATGCGAAAAGAACAACGGGATTGACAAGGAACTGTACACAAAATTCGAGGTGAAACGGGGACTCCGCGACCTGAACGGGAAAGGCGTGCTCGCCGGACTGACGAATATTTCCGATGTCTGCGCATCGAAGATTGTGGACGGGAAATCCGTTCCGTGCGAGGGCAACCTTTACTACCGCGGCTACAATATCAAAGACCTGGTAAGAGGCTTCCTTGAGGCGAAACATTCCGGATTTGAGGAAACCGCCTATCTGCTTCTGTTCGGTGAACTCCCGACAAAAGACGAGCTGGAACATTTTCAGGAGATGCTTGCGGAACGCCGTACGCTGCCGCCGAATTTCGTGCGGGACGTCATCATGAAGGCGCCCAGCAGGGATATGATGAACAGCATCACCCGGAGCATCCTTCAGCTTTATTCCTATGATGACAAAGCAGACGATACGAGCATTCCCAATGTGCTGCGCCAATGTCTGAACCTGATTGCGCAGTTCCCGATGCTGATGGTATACGGGTACCACGCGTATAATTATAAACGGGGCGAGGATTTGTATATCTACGCGCCGAAGCCGGAACTGTCCATGGCGGAGAACATCCTGATGATGCTGCGCGAGGACAGGAAGTATACAGAGCTTGAGGCAAAGATACTGGATATGGCGCTGGTTCTGCATATGGACCACGGCGGTGGAAATAACTCCACGTTTACAACACACGTCGTCACCTCTTCCGGCACCGACACCTATTCGACGATTGCTGCGGCGATGGCTTCCCTGAAGGGACCGAAGCACGGTGGTGCGAACATCAAGGTGACGAAGATGTTTGAAGATATGAAAGTGACGCTGACGGACTGGGCGGACGATGACCAGGTGAGAGCTTACCTTGAGGCACTCCTTGAGAAGCGGGCGTTTGATAAGAAAGGTCTTATCTATGGTATGGGACATGCGGTATATTCCATCTCCGACCCGCGTGCCGATATCTTTAAGAAATTCGTGAAGCAGCTTGCACATGAAAAAGGGTGCGATGCGGAATACGCACTGTATGAGAAGGTAGAGCATATGGCTCCGGAGATCATCGGAGAGAAGCGCCATATCTACAAGGGCGTCAATGCGAACGTCGACTTCTACAGCGGTCTGGTGTACAGTATGCTGGACCTTCCGGCGTCTCTGTATACGCCGATATTTGCGGCGGCGCGTATCGTCGGCTGGAGCGCGCACAGGCTGGAAGAGCTCCAGAATGTCGACAAGATCATCCGCCCGGCGTATAAGCCGCTGGCGCCGTACCGCGAGTACATAAAATTAGATGACAGGCAGTGAGCAACATGAGAGATGAATTTTATTTCCCTTCAAAAGACGGAAACACAGAAATCCACACGATGGAGTGGAAACCGGAAACAGAAGTAAAAGCGGTCCTGCAGATTAGTCACGGGATGGTGGAATATATCGGAAGATATGAAGAATTTGCCCGCTATCTGTGCGACAGGGGATACTATGTGGTGGGAAATGATCATCTCGGACACGGAAAATCCGTGCAGTCAAAGTCTGAGTATGGATTTTTCAATGAAAAATACGGAAATGTGTGCGTGCTTGGAGATATGCATACGCTCCGGCAGCGCACCATGAAGAAATACCCGGATGTGCCCTATTTCATCCTGGGGCACAGCATGGGCTCCTCGCTCCTGCGGCAGTATATCCAGATGTATGGGAACGGGCTGAGCGGGGTGGTGCTGATGGGCACTGTAGAGGACCATGCCAAAGCCGCGCTCGTCTTCGGGAGGCGTCTGTGCCGCGTGATGGCGGCTCTGCGAGGCTGGCATTACCGCAGCAGAATCGTGGACGGACTGGCGATAGGCGGGTACAATAAGAAATTCAAGCCTGCCCGCACAAAGGCGGACTGGATTACAAGCGACTATGAACGGCTGGAAGCGTATGCTTCAGACCCGCTCTGCTCGTTCCGTTTCACGGTGAACGCGTATTATAATATGTTCCTGGGCATGGCGAGCATGCAGAAGAAAGAGAGCGTCTATATGATTCCCAAAAACCTTCCGGTGCTGTTCGTATCCGGTGCTGATGACCCGGTGGGCGGATTCGGCAAAGGCGTCCGGAAGATTTATGAGAAGTATAGACGGGCGGGCATACATGACGTAACGCTCAGGCTGTATACGGGCGACCGACACGAGATACTCAATGAGACGGACAGGGAGCAGGTGTATGCGGACCTGTATCGATGGTTCGAGGAACACAGGAAATAAATAGAATGAATCAATACAGACACAACGAAAACCCGCCAGCTTTCCGGCTGGCGGGCTTTCGTTGTTTTATTAGTTATCTAAAGGAATGAGAGTAAAGTGCGGCACCTTTCGGTACCTTAACTTTATGAGGGGGGAAAGATAGTTGTTTATCAACTATCTGTTCATAGTATAGCCGGAAATTGTGACAAAAATATGAGTGAATCATAAAAGAAACAGGAAAATTATAAACGAAAACTAAAAAAAATATAAAACGCAGCAGCCCGGCTGCCTCTGCATGCCTGAACTGCTGCGCGCATGTTGTTTTGTGGAGAACCGTCCGCTCTCTTATCGTCTGAAAAAGCCTTTCTTTTTCTGCGGGGCTTCGATGGAGCCGCCGCGGACGCTCTTGATGCCTGTTATGTAGATGCCGCTCACGACTGCCTTGACCTCTTTTTTGACCGGGAGCACATCGAACACTTTGCTCTCGCACATCAGCGTCATGATTTTGGGTCCGACTTTTGCCTTTACCACCGGTACTTTGGTGCGCCTTAAGTATTTCGGCGTTTTCTCCAGCACGATGGCGGGCAGCCCGGCTTCTTTTAGTTTCATTTTCTTTTTATCGATGATGAGCATGCTGATCGTCTGAGCTGCTGCATCCATCTGCTCCTGCTGTTCCGCCTGCTTCTTCTGGGCTTTCTTTCCAAAAAAATACAGGGCGATGCAGGCTGCGATGAGGACCACGATGATGACGATCATCACAATGGTGAATGTATTCATGGCAGTAACCTCCTGAATCTTACTGTTTCTGCGATTGCGCACATAGTATTTTAACATTGTTTTCATGCAAGCGCAAGATAATAAGTGCATTTTCGGGCATTTTAGGGTTTACTTTTTGCAGGGGGAACGAGTATACTGTTATAGTAATGAAAAGGAGTTTACTATATGGCAGAAATGATTTGGAACGGAGCGGTGACGGTTTATGACTTTGTCATGGACAATATCGTCATCATAAACATCCTCTTCGCACTCATCATTGTGTTTTTCCAGAGGAGATCTCCGCAGACGGTATGGACATGGCTGCTTCTGCTTTATTTTATACCGATACTCGGATTCATCCTGTATCTGGTCATCGGACAGGATTTCCACAAGAGCCGGATGTTCAAGGCGAAGGAAATCGAGGGGGAACTGAAATATGCCGTGCGGCGGCAGGAGGAGACCATCTACCACAAGCGGCTCCGCCTCGCCAACCCGGAGATGGCAAGGTTCAAGGACCTCATCCTGTACAATCTGGAAGCCGGAGAGGCGGTGCTTACCGACAACAATGATATCCGCATCTACACGGACGGCAAGGAGAAATTCCGGGCGCTCATCGAAGAGATGCGGCATGCCCGGAGATATATCCATCTGCAGTACTATATCATCCGGAACGATGAGCTGTGGCAGGAAATCGAGAAAGTGCTGATACAGAAAGCCCGGGAAGGCGTGGAAGTCCGCGTGCTCTTTGACAGCATGGGCTGCCGCACGATGAAGAACCGGGACTGGGAACGCCTGGAGCGGGAAGGCATCCAGGTGGCGGAATTCTTCCCGGCACTCCTGGGGAAACTGCAGCTGCGCGTCAATTACCGCAACCACCGGAAGATTGTCGTCATCGACGGACGCATCGGATTTGTAGGCGGATTTAACGTGGGACGGGAGTATCTGGGCAGGGATAAGAAATTCGGGTACTGGCGCGACACCCATCTGTGCATCGAGGGCGCGGCGGTCACGTCTCTGGCGGTCCGGTTCGTGCTGGACTGGAACTATGCGGCGCGGGAGAATCTCTTCCTTCAGGACAGGCTCTTTGAGATACCGCAGTATACAAGGCACGGGAGGGACCCGGTGCAGATCATATCCAGCGGTCCGGACTCCCAGACGAAGACGATTCACGATAATTATCTGCGGCTGATACACAGCGCAAAGGACCACGTATATATCCAGACGCCGTACTTCATCCCGGATGACTCGATACTCGACGCGCTGAAGATTGCCAGCCGTTCCGGCATCGATGTGCGCATTATGGTGCCATGCAAGCCGGACCATCCCTTCGTCTACTGGGCGACATATTCCTATGTAGGGGATATGGTTGCAGCCGGAGCAAAATGCTATGTGTACAATAACGGCTTCCTCCATGCCAAGACGCTGAGCGTGGACGGCATGGTGGCGTGCGTGGGGACTGCGAATATGGATATCCGCAGTTTCGGGCTCAACTTCGAGGTGAACGCCGTGATATACAGCGAGCGCACCGTGCAGCGCCTGGAACGGGCGTTTGAGAATGACATGACGCAGTGCACGCATGTGACGCGGAAAGTCTATGATGAGCGAAGCCTTGTCATTAAAGGCAAGGAGCAGTTCTCCAGGCTGCTGTCGCCGCTTTTGTAAAGCGCGTGCGACCCGGGCGGCTAAGGCACGTGCGATGTATGACAGAGGACCAGGAAAAGAACAGATAGAGGACCGGGATAAGTACACCGGAAAAATCAGAAAAAACAGAACAGGAAGAAAAGGAGAAGAAACATGAAAAGAAAATTTTTAAGTCTGATGCTCGCAGCAGCGCTTGCGGGGACTCTCGCCGGATGCAGCAGCGAGCTGTCCAATGAATATGTGACGGTGAAGCAGTACAAAGGGCTTGAGGTGCCTCAGCCGGAAACTGCCACGGAAGAAATCACCGATGAAGATGTGCAGCAGGTCATCGACGGAAATCTCTCCATGTACGCGGAGAGGGAGACGGTTACGGACCGAGCAGCGCAGGAAGGGGATATCGCAAATATCGATTACACCGGATACCTGGACGGCGAGGCGTTTGACGGAGGCTCCGCCGAGGGTGCGGAGCTGGAGCTGGGAAGCGGCTCTTTCATCGGCGCAACGGAAGACTATGAGGGATTTGAAGAGCAGATAGAGGGACACAATGTGGGCGATGAGTTCGACATTGAAGTACAGTTCCCGGACCCCTATGACCAGAATCCGGATATGTCCGGAGCAGTGGCAACATTCCACATCGTGCTCAACGGGCTCGAGACAGAGACCGTGCCGGAGCTGACGGACGAGTGGGTCAGGGAAAACAGCGAAGACTCGGAAACAGCGGATGAGTACCGGGAGGAGATACGCGCAGAACTGGAAGACAATGTAGAGCAGTCTGTCCAGTCGGAACTGCAGAATTCCGTACTCCAGGCGCTGCTTGAAAATGTAGAGGCAAGTTCCTATCCGGAAGAGACTGTAAATGAAATGAAAACGCAGATGACGGATTATTACTCTCAGATGGCGGCGATGTACGGTGTGGAACTGGATGAATTCCTCACAACATACATGCAGACTACGCAGGAGGAGTTTGACGCCCAGATTGAGGAGTATGCGCAGCAGTCCGCAGCCCTGGACGAGGCGCTCAAGCTGATTGCGGAGAAAGAGAAGCTGGAGCCCACGGAGGAAGAGTATCAGGAGCGGTATGCGGAATATGCGGAAGAATCCGGATATGAGGATGTAGATACATTTGTGGAGGATGTTGGAGAGGAAGACCTTAAGGCATCCGTCCTGCAGCAGGTCGTAGCGGAATATCTGGTGGACCACTGCATCCAGGTGGAGCAGAGCGGAGATTCCGAGTAGGAGAGCCGTTTTTTATTTCATAGGAAATTGCTTTCCTATGAAACAAAAAGCCCTCCGGGCAGGATGCACACGCCGCAATGAGGTATGTTACCGCTTTGCGGTATTGCGGCGGTGCGCAAAGTGTTCAAGCCCCTCAAGATTGAGGGGAGGGGGAGTTGAGGTGGGCTTGCCCACTTTGTTCAGAGGGATTCCTGAACGATGTGAGAGAAGGGAGGAAACGCCATGAAACTGGAAAATGACAGACTGTGTGTGGAAATCTCGGAACTGGGAGCAGAAGTGACGCGTATCTTCGATAAGAAGAACCATACGGAGCTCCTCTGGAATGGGGATGCGAGGTACTGGAAGCGCCGCTCGCCCGTTCTCTTCCCAAACGTGGGAAAGACCTGGCACAACACCGTATCCATCGGCGGCACCCACTATCCCACATCCCAGCACGGATTTGCAAGAGACAGTGCATTTAAGTGCATCCGCGAGAAGCGGGACCAGGCGTCATTTCTCCTCGTGTCTACAGAAGAGACAAAGGAAGTCTATCCCTTTGAGTTTGAACTGGTGATAACCTACACGCTGGAAGAGACCTCCCTGACTGTAGAGTGGGAAGTGCGCAATCCGGGCGATGAGGAAATGTACTTTACCATCGGCGGACATCCGGCATTCTGCTTTGCAGACGCCGGTGACGCAAAGACCGGATACATGCTGAAGTTCCCCGGGAAGGATGCTCTGGAATATATCCTGATAGACAGGAAGGAGCTGGCGGCGGATACGGAAAACGTATACCGCCTGGACCTGGAGGACGGCTGCCTGCCTCTTACGGAGGAGATGTTTGAGAATGACGCGCTCATCTTCGACAACGGACAGATTTCGGAAGTGTGGCTGTGCCGCAGAGACGGCACGCCCCGTGTGGGGATGGAATGTGAAGGCTTTCCGAACTTCGGCGTGTGGTCGGTAAAAGACGCACCGTTCGTATGCCTTGAGCCGTGGATGGGGCGCTGCGATGATGTGGGATTTGACCGGGACATCTCGGAAAAGCCGAATATCAATAAGGCGGCGCCGGGAGAGAGCTTCCGGAAGAGCTATCGCATCGTCGTGAGATAGAGATGAGAGAAGCAGATATATGAAACACTTAAAAATAGGAAACATCGAACTGGAAAACCGATATATCTTAGGACCCATGGCAGGCGTTACCGACCTGCCATTTCGTCTGCTCTGCAAGAAGCAGGGCGCCGGACTCCTCTGCATGGAGATGGTAAGCGCAAAGGCGATCTACTACAATAACCGGAATACCGAGAGCCTGCTCGAGATACATCCGGATGAGCATCCGGTATCGCTCCAGCTTTTTGGCTCGGACCCGAAAATCATGAGCGAGATGGCGAAGCGCATCGAGGAGCGCCCGTTCGCCATCCTGGATGTGAATATGGGCTGTCCGGTGCCGAAAGTCGTAAAGAACGGGGAGGGCTCCGCGCTCATGAAGGAGCCGAAGCTGGTCTATGACATTGTCAGCGCGCTTGTGAAAGCCATTGAGAAGCCTGTGACCGTAAAGATACGGAAAGGCTTTGACGACGACCATGTAAATGCAGTGGAAATCGCGAAAATCATCGAGGAGGCGGGCGCGTCTGCCGTGGCAGTCCACGGGCGGACGAGAGAGCAGTACTACAGCGGAAAGGCAGACTGGGACATCATCCGGCAGGTGAAAGAGGCGGTGTCGATCCCGGTCATCGGCAACGGGGATGTGACCTCTCCGCAGAAAGCGGAGGAACTGGTGAAAGAGACCGGGTGCGACGGCATCATGATCGCCAGGGGCGCGGAGGGGAATCCCTGGATATTCTCGGAAATGGTGTCCTATGAAGAGACCGGCGTCCTGCCGCCCCGTCCGGATAAGGATGCAGTGCGGGAGATGATGCTTAAGCACGCCCGCCTGCAGCTTCAGTACAAGGGGGAATTCTCCGGCATCCGGGAGATGAGAAAGCACGTGGCATGGTATACGAAAGGGCTCAAAGGAGCCGCGCGTCTGCGGGAAAAAGTGAACGCGGTAGAGAGCCTTGAAGAACTGGAAAATCTCTTGACATCACTATAGAGTTTGGTTATAATATTGAAATTGCGAAATAGACTTAAATGACAGCATACAGGACAGGCATTCCTGCATGCGTGGATGAAAAATATAGAAAGAAATCCAAGGGAACAGAAAGGAAGCGTAACCATGGCAGAGGCGAAGAAACGATTACTTACTTATGCCGGTCTCAAGGCACTTGAGGATGAACTTGAGAACCTGAAAGTAGTAAAGAGAAAAGAAGTTGCAGCCAAGATCAAAGAGGCGAGAGAGCAGGGCGACCTCTCCGAGAATGCAGAGTACGATGCGGCGAAAGACGAACAGCGGGATATCGAGGCGCGCATCGAGGAGCTGGAAGGCATTTTGAAAAATGCGGAGGTCGTCGTAGAGGACGAGGTTGACTTTGACAAGATCAATGTGGGATGCACTGTAAAGGTCTATGACATCACCTATGAGGAAGAGATGGAGTTCAAGATTGTGGGCTCCACGGAGGCAAACAGCCTGGAAGGCAAGATTTCCAACGAATCTCCGGTAGGGCAGGCGCTGCTCGGCAAAAAAGCCGGGGAGACGGTGAAGGTTGAGACGCAGGCAGGCGACATCGAATACAAGGTGCTTGAGATCAACCGCTCAAAGTAAACAAAGGACACGTTACAGACCTCTTAGTATTAAGAGGTCTGCGTTCGCGTGTAAGGGGATATCAGAAAGGAGAAGAAACATTGGCACAGCAGCAGAAAAACGGACAGGAACAGGACCTGAACCAGTTGAGGAAAGTGCGCCGTGAGAAACTCGCGGAGCTTCAGCAGAACGGAAAAGACCCGTTCGTGATTACAAAATATGAGCAGACACACCACAGCCAGGATGTCAAAGACAATTTTGACGAGCTGGAAGGGAAGCAGGTGTCCGTTGCGGGGCGTATGATGTCCAAACGTGTGATGGGAAAGGCTTCTTTCTGCAATGTCCAGGACCTGAAGGGCAACATCCAGTCTTATGTCGCAAGAGACAGCGTAGGCGAGGAGAACTACAAAGAGTTCAAAAAGCTGGATGTGGGCGATATCATCGGCATCGAGGGCGAAGTCTTCCGGACAAAGACCGGTGAGATGTCCATCCACGCCTCCCGTGTGACGCTGCTCTCCAAGAGCCTTCAGATACTCCCGGAGAAATTCCACGGACTGACCAATACTGATATCCGCTACCGCCAGAGATACGTGGACCTCATCATGAATCCGGAAGTGAAGGATACATTTGTCAAACGGTCAAAGATTATCAGCTCTATCCGGAAATACCTGGACGGAGAGGGCTTCATGGAAGTGGAGACGCCGATGCTGGTCAGCAATGCCGGCGGCGCGGCGGCGAGACCTTTTGAGACGCATTTCAACGCGCTGAACGAGGACTTAAAGCTCCGCATCTCCCTGGAACTTTACCTGAAGAGGCTCATCGTTGGCGGACTGGAGAGAGTCTATGAGATTGGGCGCGTCTTCCGGAATGAGGGACTTGATACGCGGCACAATCCGGAGTTCACCCTGATGGAGCTCTATCAGGCGTACACGGACTACAACGGGATGATGGACCTGACCGAGAACCTGTACCGCCACGTGGCACAGGATGTGCTCGGCACCACAAAGATTGTATACAACGGTATTGAGATGGACCTTGGCAGACCCTTCGAGCGCATCACCATGGTCGATGCCGTAAAGAAATATGCAGGCGTGGACTGGAACGAAGTAGAGACGCTGGAGCAGGCGCGTGAGCTTGCGAAAGCACACAATATCGAATTTGAGGAGCGGCATCAGAAGGGAGATATCCTGAACCTGTTCTTCGAGGAATTTGTTGAGGAGCATCTGGTGCAGCCGACGTTCGTGATGGACCATCCGATTGAGATTTCTCCGCTGACAAAGAAGAAACCGGAGAATCCGGACTATGTGGAGCGGTTCGAGTTCTTTATGAACGGCTGGGAGATGGCGAACGCGTATTCTGAGCTCAACGACCCCATCGACCAGAGAGAGCGCTTCGCGCAGCAGGATGCCAATGCGGCAGCAGGCGATGATGAGGCGGAGCATACAGACGAAGATTTCCTGAATGCGCTGGAAATCGGCATGCCGCCCACAGGAGGCATCGGATTCGGCATCGACCGTATGTGCATGCTGCTCACAGACAGCGCGGCAATCCGCGATGTGCTGCTGTTCCCGACAATGAAGAGCATCGGCGGAGCCGAAGGTAAGAAAACGGACAAGAAAGAAGAGTCCGAACCGGCTGTGAAGATCGATCTTTCCAAGGTGAAAGTCGAGCCGCTGTTCGAGGATGCTGTTGATTTTGACACCTTCAGCAAGTCCGATTTCCGGGTTGTAAAGGTAGAGGCATGCGAGGCAGTTCCAAAGTCCAAGAAGCTCCTGAAGTTTATACTGAACGATGGAACGGACCGGAAACGCACGATTTTAAGCGGAATTCACGAGTATTACGAGCCGGAAGAGCTGGTCGGAAAGACCTGTGTGGCGATCACAAATCTGCCGCCGAGGAAGATGATGGGTATCGACTCCGAGGGTATGCTGATCAGTGCAGTACATGAGTACGACGGGCAGGAAGTATTGAATCTGCTGATGCTGGATGATAGTATTCCGGCAGGAGCGAAGCTCTACTAAGGATAAGAAATAACCTTCAGATTTGACAGCAAAAATTCATTTTGACAACAATTTGACAACAATTTTCGAAATAATCACGAATTATCACGAAGCGTGATGAAGAGTTGTTATCTGCGAAACATATCGGGAAACCGATGATTTGAGCACTTTTTGAAAGAAAAAACTTTCAAAGAGTGCTCTTTTTTATTCCTCACGTATAAACAGCAGTAGTGGCCGTATTAAAGAAAGGAGACTGTTTCATGAGAACAGAAGATATGTACTATAATGAGCAGAAACGCAGTGAAGTTATGGAGGCGGCCCGAAGGCTTAGAAGAAAATTTCTTCGATATCAGCAGGCAGAGATTGTATACAGTCTGTCTCATAAGAAATTAATGGAATTAGCCAATGCTGCAGGAGCAATTTACAGAATGGATGGAATTGTATTGATTAATCGTGAAATTTTTGATGAATATCTAGAAAGGTTTCATGAGACAAAAGAAAATTCCGATCTAAAGGAGGAGGACTAGCATGCATGGAAAAGTATGGATGTTTTCCAATCTGATTGACGATGAGGATCTGGCGTTCCTGCAGAGGGAATTTGTCAGTTATCAGCAGGCAATGGAATATTATGGATTAGGATATAAACCGATTGTCAGGCTGTCCCATATATCAGGATCTGTTTATAAGATTGGGAAAAAGGTATTGATCCGGCGTAACATTTTTGAAGAATATTTGAGAAACCATGTGAAAAGGGGGACTGAAGAATGGGAAGAGTTATTGCAGTAGCAAATCAGAAAGGCGGAGTCGCCAAGACAACAACAGTGGTAAATTTAGGAATTGGATTTGCAAGAGAAGGGAAAAGAGTGCTGCTTGTTGATACAGATCCCCAGGGAAGTCTCACAGCCAGTCTTGGGTATGTGGAACCTGATGAAATTCAGATCACACTGGCAAATATACTTACTGCGGTGATCAATGAGCAGGAGATTGGTCCGGATGATGGAATTCTTCATCATGAGGAGAACATTGATATCATGCCTGGAAATATTGAACTGTCCGCACTGGAAGTTGTCATGGGAAACGTAATGAGCAGAGAACTCATTTTAAAAGATTATATCGATATGATGAGAGAACGATATGATTATATCCTGATTGATTGTATGCCCAGTCTTGGAATGATGACGATCAATGCGTTGGTTGCTTCTGATTCTGTACTGATCCCTGTTCAGGCGGCATATTTGCCTGTAAAAGGTCTTCAACAGTTGATGAAGACTATCCTGATGGTCAAGAAGAGACTGAACCGTGGGCTGAAAATTCAGGGAATCCTTCTTACAATGGTAGATTACAGGACCAATTATGCGAAAGATATTGCGGCAAAGCTGCATGAAACCTATGGGTCACGAATTACGATTTTTAATAATTCGATTCCTATGTCTGTTAAGGCTGCAGAAACAAGTGCCGAGGGAGTCAGTATTTATTCCCATTGTCCTAAAAGCAAGGTGGCAGAAGCATATCGAAATCTGACACAGGAGGTGCTGAACAGTGAAAAGTAGTAGAAGCGGTGAAAAAGTTAAATTAACAAGCATAGATGAGCTGCTGGGTGTTATGAATGAAGAGTCGGCAATGGAGATTGAGCTCAAATCAATCACTCCATTCAGAAGTCATCCATTTAAAGTATTAAATGATGAGAAGATGGAAGACCTTATCAATAGTATAAAAGAAAATGGAGTCATTACACCAGTATTAATCCGGCCGACAGAGAAAAATCATTATGAAATGATATCTGGCCATCGAAGATTGTATGCTGCACGTAAAGCAGGTCTTGGTACGATTCCGGCAATCGTGAGAGAACTGTCGGACGATGAGGCGGTGATCGCCATGGTAGATACTAACATCCAAAGAGAAGAACTGTTGCCGAGTGAGAAAGCATTTGCATATAAAATGAAATTAGAGGCGATGAAACATCAAGGGGGAAGGACAGACATAACTTCTGGTCAAAATGGCCAGAAGTTAGAAAGAATAGTTTCACGAGATGTTCTTGCAGAGCAGGTTGGCGAGAGTTCAAAACAAATTCAAAGATACATACGGCTTACCGAACTTATTCCTGAACTATTAGATATGGTCGATAATAAAAAAATACAATTTACCGTTGCG
>DXAL01000014.1 GCA_019117125.1 Candidatus Mediterraneibacter merdipullorum | reverse complement strand
GCAGTTCTGTCTCTCACATCTCCAGATACCTGCATTGTAATGATATTATTCGTTGCGCTAAACTCCGGCATATCATCAGATGAAAAAGAGTCGTATTCTGCATCTTTCAGCTTTTGATTCAGTTTATCGCTCACTCCCTCAGCTGATAGATACACATTAAATTCGTCAACAATCTTCTGACCTTCGATGATAAGCGGATCAATTCCCTCTATGTGAGGAACACGAATCTGAATTGTGCTGACGGATGTAAATGATTCATCCGATCCGCCTTTTACAACAGACACAACTGTCAGCGCGGAATCGATAAGCAGAGATACAACGACAGCAATAATAACCACATAAAAATATCGTCTGAGATTAAATAATACCTTTTTTAAGCTGATTATAACATCATCATCTCTTGTATTCATACGTCTTCTTGTTCTCCTTTTTTGAACTTTCCTCTGCTATTCCTTGCAAATTGTATATCGATATGTGGTACACAATTGTGCGGTTTTTTCTTTAATATGCTTCCCGTTTGTCTCTGCATATCGAATCAAGTCATCCAGTTGATCAAAGAATTGATCCTCATCCATTGCAATCGGATGCCCGACAAAAATCATCTCATTCGCCGTCTTTGTCAATCCCTCTTCGTCCATCAGAATCTCTTCATACAGCTTTTCTCCCGGACGCAGACCAACAATCTCGATCATGATATCCTGATTTGGTTTATACCCCTTCATCCGAATCAGATTTTCTGCCAGTTCATAAATCTTGACCGGCTTCCCCATATCAAGAACAAAGATTTCACCACCTGTCGCAAACAGGCTTGCCTGCAGCACAAGGGAAACCGCTTCCGGAATCGTCATAAAGAAACGCGTGATTTCCTTGTGTGTCACTGTTACAGGTCCGCCTTCATCAATCTGCTTCAGGAAAAGTGGAATGACAGAGCCATTGCTTCCGAGCACATTTCCAAATCTCACGGCAGCATACTGTGTATGAGCTGATTTTTTTGCGTAACTCTGAATAATCATTTCACAGATTCTCTTTGTCGCTCCCATAATATTCGTGGGGCGCACTGCTTTATCTGTGGAAATCAGAGTAAACTTCTCAGCTCCATATTCATCTGCCAGCTTTGCTACATTCAGTGTGCCAAGACAGTTGTTCTTGATTGCCTCATTCGGAGAGACTTCCATAAGCGGCACATGCTTATGTGCGGCTGCGTGATAAATAATCTGCGGACGATATTCCCGGAACATCTTTTCCAGCCGGTCATAATCCCTGACCGAACCGATTAACGCAGTGATATCCAGCTCCGGATAATGTCTCTGAAGTTCCATCTGGATATCATAAGCATTATTCTCATAGATATCAAATATAATCAGCCTGCGCGGCTTATATTTCACGATCTGACGGCACAATTCCGAACCGATAGAACCACCTCCGCCTGTCACAAGAACGGTCTTTCCGCCGATGAATTCACCGATTCCTGTCTGATTCACCTTTACCGGTGCTCGTCCCAGTAAGTCTTCATATCTTACTTCACGGACAAGACCTGCGACAGATTCTGTAAATCCTTTGGCGATTGCCGGAAGGATTCTGACCTGTGCATTTGTCTCATGGCAGAATTCCAGGATTCCTTTGATATCTTCGCCCGTTGCAGATGGAATTGCTATGATGATCTCATCGATCTTATATCGCTGTACCATCGATGGGATATCTTCTCTAGCCCCTACGATTGGCACGTTTCTCAGATATTTTCCTTTTTTGTTTTTATTGTCATCTACAATGCATACAATATTCCGTTCGCTGTTCGAGTCCCTTTGCGTCTCCTGAATCAGGATAGATGCAGCTGATCCGGCGCCCACCAGCATCGTGCGTTTTCTCACTCTGTCTGTCGTCTTTCCCGGCAGCAACTGTTTCTGTATTCTCCTGCTGAATCGGGCTGCGAGAAACAAAAGGAAAATCAAAACACCATCAAATATATAAAAACTTCTGGGAGTCGGAATCTGAAACAAGGTCCGATAGACAATAAATAGAAACTCGATACAAACGGATGCTTTAAAGATAGAAATACTTTCCTCAACAGACGCATAAGACCATACCCGATTGTATAATCTGAAAAAGCGCAGTACACAGACTGCGATTACAATATCAACCGGAATACAGTAAAACAACGGGTCCCAAAACAAGTCAGGAACCGTATAGAAATTAAAGCGCAGCTTTAACGAAAGAACTGCACTGAGTATAACAATAAGAGCATCTGCAGCTGCCAGCATGATTGCCCGTTTTCTTCCTTTTCCCAACATGTATCTTTCCCGCCTTTGTCTGTCCTATAATATCTTTTGAACTTATCTTGTCTATTATACACCAGTTCTATGAGATAATCCAGATGGGATTTTACCATCTGCCACTTCTTTTTTGCAAACCCCTGTTTCTTCTGATGGGAAAAGTATTCCCAGCAACAGATACAACAATATCCATTCTGTCGCAAGAAATGGGCGCTCGACATTCTCAACCATCATAAATCCAAATATAACAACCATGCTTCCAAACACAAAAAAGGAAGCCATTTCACCCTTGGAGTTATGGTACATTTTTCTGAAGCTTTCCCATATCCCGTTCAGATAAAGGAACAGATACGGCACTGCAATCAACACACCGTAAACATAAGAACTCGCCAGAATCCCATTGTGAGATGTCCTTTTTGCTCCCCATATCCTGGGTGCAAAATCATGACCGAGGAAATTCATTTCCCGGATATATCCTGTCCAATACAAATTCCGTTTAGATAATACCTTTGTTACTTCCGGAGCATATACGATTTTCTCAACAATGCTTTCCTCTTCCGCCGCCTGCACCAACAATACGCCATCTTCGGAAAACTTGAGGTCATCCGATG
Source organism: Candidatus Mediterraneibacter merdipullorum (assembly GCA_019117125.1). Lineage (GTDB taxonomy): Bacteria > Bacillota > Clostridia > Lachnospirales > Lachnospiraceae > Mediterraneibacter > Mediterraneibacter merdipullorum. Next base: position 27,185 of record DXAL01000014.1, on the reverse strand, counting down.
GATAGACAACCTCCCGACCAATATTGGGAGGGAGATTAGTAAATCCCCATTTAAGAGCTCCATACATCGGAATAATCAGGACAACTAACAGAGCGAAAAGCACAAGCACTCTCTTCCATGCATTTTTTTCACGGTGAATACGGACCAGATACAAGAAGAAAATCACAAAACCAATCCCCATCGTCAGCAGTCCAATCCTGGAATCAGCAAGAAGATTGCAGACCACACACACGCTGATTTCGAGAAGTAAGAGCAGTATTTTCCCTTTTTCTTTTCGTCTTACTGCCTTTGCCAGCTCCGTAAGTTCAGCAATCAGTACGGGAGTCAGGAACATCGCAAAGACATTCGGATTCCATGTCGGACCTGCATATCCCCCAATCTCGTGATAGGTCCGGAAAATAAGGCAATACACAACCGCAAGATAGAGCAGTCCCCGCAATGCCCGCATGATATCCCCCAGGAATATCTTCTGGTCTTCCATATTGTTCCAAATCAGATAAAGGAATCCGAACAGCAGCAAAAATGCATATCCAGTCATTGTAAAACGTTTTGCAAAGAAAAATTCAGACATGCACATAAGAACAGATGTGATAAACCAGCAAAATACAATCTGTTTTTTCCATAAAACCTGCTCCAATTTTTTCTCTATCAGCAAAATCGCGATGAGGAATACAATGATAAGGCAGATAACCAGATTATATTTATAATATTTTATACCTTGATAAAAGCCATAGTTTGCCGCCATCATCGTATATGCCATCCAGAACATCAAAAGCAGAGTCCGAAGCCTTGTCCGGACTCTTGCTGAAAATCGTTTCGGCACCCACAGAAACGCGTCAGCAACTGCGATATAAACTTTCTGAAGAATTTCTATCGGAGCATACAGATTTGTTTTTTTTCTTTTAACGACAACATACAGGGCGAAACTAATCAGTGAATATATTGCAAATGCAGTAAAAGCGGAAAGAATGTCTTTTTCGCTTACTTCTATTTTATCTTTTTCTCTTACTTGCACATTTGCAATATTCAGACTGCACGTTTCCGGCTGCTCAATTTCTATAAGGATTCCACTAAACTTGATTCCCGGCAGGGCAATCCTGTTCATTCCTTTTTCCATTGCAGCAAGCATTGTATATGCAACTGTTCCATCGTCTGTCTGAAAAGTAAGTTTACACTGAATAGAATCTGCATCCATGCTGTCAATATAAAGGTAAAGGTAATTCCATTTCCAGCCGTCTCCCATCAAACTAATCCCAACCCCACGGGATTCTGAATAGCCGACATTATTTTTGTTGTTTTCCCCCACAGCGACGGGGATATTGGCCACATCCCGGATATCCCTTACTTCCCCAAACTGCAGGCTGTTCGTCAGAGAATGAGAACCGCTCATGCTCATCCCCAGTACCATCAACGCAATCACAAGCCCTGTCAGGAACCACATGAGAATCCATGAAATCCCTGGGATTTTGTTTATTTTTTTCTGTATTGTCATCTCTCTCATGCAGTTGCTCCTAACAGTTCCTGAATGTCGGTTCATTTATTATATCAAAAAAGGACTATCTTCTGGATATCATTTTGCCTTCCACAATTTTATAAGTGTAGCGTCCGTCTGTATATGTGCCGGTATAACCGAAGTCCACCTTTCCACCTTCCAGATACCACCAGCCATTCTGGTTCTTCGCAAGACCGTTAAAGTCAAAGTTCACTTTGCCCTTCTCGATGCGCCACCAGCCGTTCCGGTTCTTTGCCACGCCGGTGTAGCCGAAGTCCACTTTGCCGTCCCGGATGTACCACCAGCCGTTTTTATTCTTCTCCACGCTGTTGCAGCCAAAGTCTACTTCGCTCTTTACTACGCGCCACCACGCTTTTTCACCGTTTACGGTGCCTTTGATGACATTTGTTTCTTTAAAGGATACTTTGCCGTCTTCCAGATACCACCAGCCGTTCTGGTTCTCTCCGAAGCCAGTATAGTTGAAGTTAACCTTACCGTCCTCGATGCGCCACCAGCCGTTTTTGTTCTTTGCCACGCCGGTATAATCGAAGTCCACTTTGCCGTTCCGGATATACCACCAGCCGTTTTTATTTTTCTCCACGCTGTTGCAGCCGAAGTCCACTTCGCTCTTTACTACGCGCCACCATGCTTTTTCACCGTTTACGGTGCCTTTGATGACGTTTGTTTCTTTAAAGGATACTTTCCCGTCTTCCAGATACCACCAGCCGTTCTGGTTCTCTCCGAAGCCGGTGTAATTAAAGTTGACCTTGCCGTCCTCGATGCGCCACCAGCCGTTTTTGTTCTTTGCCACGCCGGTGTAATCGAAGTCCACTTTGCCGTTCCGGATGTACCACCAGCCGTTTTTGTTCTTCTCCACGCTGTTGCAGTCAAAGTCGACCTCGCTGTCCACCACGCGCCACCATGCGTTTTCGCCGTTTACCACGCCTTTGATGACGTCGGTCCGGTCAAAGGTCACTTTGCCGTCTTCGATGTACCACCAGCCGTTGCTGTTCTGGGCGAATCCGTTGTATGTGAAGTCGACGATGCCGTTTTCCACATACCACCAGCCTTTGTTGTTTTTGACAACGCTGGTGCAGTCTTTCTGGAGGCGTCCCTTTACGAGATAATACCATGTGCCGTTATGCTTGTATAATCCGGTATAAGAGCCTGCGATATCCGACATGTCCGTTGTATCTGTGGCGGTGACTTTCAGGACCGCCAGGGCATTTCCGCCGGCGTCCCGCGCTGTAAGTGTGGCTGCCCCTGCTTTGCTCACAGAAAGGATTCCCGTTTTCTGGTCATAAGATACGCCGGAGCCTTCCACCGTACCATGAACCTGTTTTTCGGCATAGGAGGGTTCCGCCACAGGCACAACCGTCACGTCGTATCCGGCGTCTGCCTTCACAGAGGACACAGGCATGCCGTCCCGGTCTTTCCATGTCACGGACGCCTTCTGTGCAGTTCCGTTTAATACGGCATACATGCCCTTTGCGGCAGTGATACCGTTTTCATTGTGCCCGACCTGGGAGTAATGGATGTCTCCGTGGACTTCATCTACAGACGACGGGAGATTTGCCGAACCGCCGTTCATCGGATAGTCCAGTCTCCACGTATCCTGATAAGCCTTCTCAAAATACTCATATACACCGGCATCCGTCACCCACTGTTCATTCACATTGCTGACGACAGATACACCGGAGAGCCCCTTGCCGCTCCCTGCTCCGTACTGCGCGGCGCGGGGTCCTGACATGCTGATATCATCATCGTTTGTACGCACGCCTTCCGTGGAGCGCACCATGATGATGCCGATCTGGTCCAGGTCAAAATCCGACATCGCAGAGCGGTACATCGTCTCGAAATAGCCGTAGTACTCTTCTGCGGACATGGTCTTGTCTGCTTCTCCCTGAAGCCAGAAGAGCAGGCTCTTCCCCGCAGTATAATGTCCGGCGCTGATTTCCGCCTGGAAGGTCTGCTGCACGGAAGATGCGATTGCTGCTGCACGGTCATAGTACGTCTGCACGGGAATCCACTTTGTGATGGAGGTTGAACCCCATGCCGTATTGACGACCCATACTTTCTCTCCGGTCAGGCGGTTCCACTCATAGGCAAGCCCGCTGTCCAATCCGGTCTTACCGCCGCCTTCAGCAGTCAGGGAATCCAGCGGGTATACCATCTCTTTCCCGGAGATGCTCTTATCGCCGGTCAGGGAGCCCGCTACAAAGTCGGATGCATTTCCTGCCGTGCAGGCACTGGTAAAGTTCAGTCCCGTAATCTTGTTTGACCTGGATGTGGTGGACGGCGGGTAAGTCGAGTAAACTTCGCCTTCCACGCATGCAATGGACTGGTCCCGGCGGTATCCGGTCCCCGCCACGCTGCTGCACCAGCCTTCGGCGTTGCTCTGTCCTGCCACATACATCAGCGTCAGTACCGCAGGCTCAACCTCCACATTGACCTGAACCGCCTCGACCTGTGCATCGCCGGATTGAATCTCCGTTCCTGCTGTATCGCCGCCTTCTGGTGCTTCTGTGTCTTCCGTCAACAGCTCCTGTGCCGCTGCCAGGTCTTCTGCAGGCACCAGCAGGATTTTCGCTGTTCCAACGCCCACGGCTGTGATATCTGTACCGGTTTCACCATCCTGTTCGATGACACTGCTGTCTCTATTTTCTGTTTTTTCCCCGTTCTGCACCTGATAGGATGCAGCTTGTTCATTCTGCACGTCCAGAATGGCCCAGTCATCCTGACCGGACAGTTTCTCTTTCAGTTCCTCTGCAAGTGTGCACCGGTCGTCATACTCCAATGTCAGGCTGACTTTCTCTGTAATTCTTATGTTCTCACCGCTGCGGTCCTGTCCGTCCTGGTCCTCCGCTGTATCCGCTGCTTTCTTCTTTGCAGCCTTTACATCATTCTGTAGGAGATTCTTCTGCCCGTCCCCCTCTGTTCCAGTGGAGTTACTGTCTTCAGAAGGAGAGGGTTCCGTCTGTCCGTCCGGGTTCGGGTCCTCCGGTGTCTGTCCGCCGGTTGTCTGACTTTCCGGTATCTTCCCGTCAGACTGCTCCTCCTGGGTGTCTTTCTCTGTCTGCCCCTTGTCCTGCGTACCTTTCTTCGGTTCTTCCGAACCTGCAGTTGTCCCGCCGTTTTCAGCAGCTGTCCGGTCCTCTGTTTCCTGACCGGATGTATGCTGCTTTTCTGCACCGGATGCAGCTGTGCTGCTGCTCTGCGTTCCGGTTTCCTGCCCTGTACCGACAGCCTGCACCTGGAAGGATGGCAGGGCTGGCACGGATAATGTCAGCGCGCAGACCCAGACCGCCGTGTTCCTGATACGCTTTCTGATACGCGTGTTCATTTTTATAATCCCCTTCTTTATCATAAAATCTTAAAGTCCTGCTTTCCTGCGCAGCCTGGACCAGAATGACCGTTTTTCCTCAATGATGATTCTTTCTTTGAGTTTTTCGTCCAGGAGTTTCTTCTTCTCCTTCTTCGGAAGGTCATTGAGCTCCTCCACATAGTCGGAATAATGGTCGCATACCGCATCAATCTCTCCCATTTCTTTCAGACGTCCGCCGTCTATCCACAGACCGGTCTTGCAGAATCCCCGGACCTGCGGCAGGGAGTGGGAGATAAAGAGAATGGTCTTATCCCGCTCATCCCGGAGCTGCTGCATCCGCTTGAGGCACTTCTTTGCAAAGCCCTTATCGCCCACGGAGAGCGCCTCATCCACGATGAGGATATCCGGGTCCAGCGCCAGTGAGATAGAAAAGCCCAGTCTCGACTTCATACCGCTGGAGTAAGTCTTGACCGGCTGGTAAAGGAAATCTCCCAGCTCGGCGAACTCGATGACGCCGTCTGTGATTTCCTGAATCTTCCTTTTGTTAAACCCGAGCAGCGCGCCTTTAACGCTGATATTTTCCAGCCCGGTGAGCTGGTTGTTCAGCCCGGTATTGATGGAGATGAGCGCCTGCTCGCCGTGGATGGCGATATTGCCCTCGTCAATCTCCGAAATCCCCGCCAGAATCTGGGCGAGGGTAGACTTCCCGGAGCCGTTGGTCCCCAGGATGCCCACTACGTCGCCTTTCTTTATCTTCAGGGAGATGTCCCGGAGCGCATAGAAGCGCTCTGCCCCCGAAGAACCGGCGTCCTTCTTCTTCAGCTTGTATATCTTGGAAATATGTTCCAGTTCTACTGCATACTCTGTATTACTCATAATCTCCATCCTTATTATATCAGGTCGATGAACTTGCGTCTGAACTTGTACATCAGCACGCATCCGACTGCAAAGAGCACAAGGGTGACTGCCCAGAAATAAAGGGTCAGCGCCGGATGCTCCCAGAATCCTTTCTCGTAGAAGATTGCCTCGCGGTATCCGTTGATGACATAGTACAACGGGTTCAGCTTCATGATAAAATTCAATATCCCGTGGTGCGGCACACTGTCGCTGAAATGGCACTCCCAGATGACCGGGGAGAAATACATGAGCATACGCATCAATGACGTAACGAGTTTCTTCACATCACGCCAGAGCATGTTCAGCACCGACAGGATCAGCGCCACTGCCTCTGAAAATGCAAATGCACACACTACATAATAAATCAGTCCCAGCCAGTAGGCATCCGGGAAATATCCGTAAAGAAACAGCGTCACAAATGCGATTGCCAGCATGAAGCAGTGGTTGAAGAACTCCTTCACGCAGATAGTCGCAGGCAGTACGCTGACCGGGAATTTCATCTTGGTTATCACATTCGTCTTTGAAAAGATGGAGTTGCATCCCCGCTCGATACACGGTTTCACAAACCACCATGCACTGTAGCCTGCCACAAGCCAGGCCAGATAAGGGATATTCCCCACCGGCTTCCTGCCCCATGCGATACCGAATACAAGCCAGTACGTCAGCACCTGAATGGCGGGCGATGCAAAGTTCCAGAATATCCCGAACTTGGAATCTCTCATATCCGCGAGCAGCTCATACTTCGCGATACAGTATATCCTGTACAGGTTCTCTGTATTTTCTTTCCAGACATATTTGATACTGGTAAACACGCAGTTACCTCCTGCTTATCTTTCTCTTTCCTCTGATTACACGGATATAAGTATACTTTACCGCCCCGGTTTTGTCAAAGTTTTTCTGTAAATCCCGGGGCAGTCCCCTGTAAATCCCGGGGCAGTCCAATCCCGCGGTTCCCGATGGATTCCGACCCGCGTTCCCCTGCTTCGCAGAGAAGGAGCTTTGACGCCTGTTCCCTGCGCCAAAGCTCCCGTTGCTGCATTGCTGTAATTAGTAGATATAAACTTTTGTCCCTCTCGGGATGTTGTCGTAAATCCATTTGGCATTCGCCATGGCAAGTCTGACACATCCGTTTGAGATGTTCATTCCGAGGCGTCCGTCCTGGATGCTCGTCTTGCTTCCCGGATTGTATTTTACCGAGTGGAACAGATAGTTCCCGTAGAACTGGGTGTAATACCAGCAGGAATATCCGTGTCCGAATACGAGCCCTTTTGATTTCACGGTGTAGGAACCTTTGACGGTCGAGGAGCCCGGCGCTCCGGAGGAGCATCTCCAGTACTTCTGCTCTGCCCAGTTGCCTTTCTTGCCCTTGTAGATTCCCACATAGTTGGACTTCGTGTCTACCGCGATGAGCCAGCTCGTGCTGCTGCTCATGTTCTTTATCTTATTGTACATCTTGGCATTGGAGTAGTACTCGACCTTGCCCTCTTTGACGTCATACTTGTTGCCCTTGTATGTAATCTTGCCTGTGTAGTCGAAGTCTACTTTTCCTTTGCGGATATACCATGCACCATTGTGGTTCGTCGCCACACCGGTGAATCCGAAGTTGACTTTACCGTCCTCGATGCGCCACCAGCCGTTCTTGTTCTTTGCCACTCCGGTGTAGCCGAAGTCTACTTTTCCTTTGCGGATGTACCACCAGCCGTTGTGATTCTTCTCCACGCTGTTGCACTTGAAGTCTACCTTGCCGTCGACGATACGCCACCAGCCGTTCTTGTTCTTCGCCACTCCGGTGTAGTCAAAGTCTACCTGACCTTTGCGGATGTACCACCAGCCGTTGTGGTTCTTCTCCACGCTGTTGCACTTGAAATCCACCTTGCCGTCGACGATGCGCCACCAGCCGTTCTTGTTCTTCGCCACTCCGGTGTAGTTGAAGTTCACCTTTCCGCCGCGGATGTACCACCAGCCGTTGCGGTTCTTCTCCACACTGTTGCAGTTGAAATCCACCTTGCCGTTGACGATGCGCCACCAGCCGTTCTTGTTCTTTTCGATGCCGGTGTAGTCTTTCTGGACTTCGCCTTTCTTGACATACCACCAGCCGCTCTCGCCGGTCACCTTTACAACGCCGCTGACGGAGAAGTCCACTTTTCCTTTCTTGAGCACCCAGGAACCGTTTGCATTGTCCGCAATGCCGTTAAAGCCGAAATCAACTTTTCCCTTCGAGTCGATATACCACCAGCCGTTGCTGTTCTTTGCCACGGTATTTCCGACCAGCTCGCCTTTTACCAGGTTGTACCATGTGCCGTTGATTTTCTTTACATCTGTGATGTTCTGGACAACGCCGTTTTTATAGTAATAAGTACCGTCTGTCTCACCGGACGGGTCCTCATGGAAACCATTTAACAGGTTTGCCACGGTCACGGTCAGCTTTGCTTCCTCACCAGAGCCGTCGTTTGCAGATACGGTGATAACCGCTGTCCCGGCTTTATGCGCCACCAGCACCGCGCCTTCGGAGTCAGAAGATTTCACGGATACGATATCCTCGTTGTCCGACGTCCAGGTCAGGCTCTTATCCCCTGCGTCTTCGTTGACAGAAGCGCCCACCTCATACTCTGCCTCGAGTACCGGGATGCGGAGCGCATCTGTGGAAAGTGTGATATCTGTCACAAGGACCGGCTGCGGGTCGTTCTCTCCGTCCCCAGTCTGTCCCTGGTTGTCAGAGGAATCGCCGGAGCATGTACCGGGCTCCGTATTCTCCTGCCCGTCGTTATTTCCGGTCTGGGAACCATCCTGTCCGGTCTGGGAGCCGCCCTGCCCGGTCTGGGAGTTGTTCTGCCCGTCACTATCTCCTGGCTGAACTTTGCTGCCATCGTCTGTATTGTCAGATTTTGTGGAGCTGCCTCCGTTTTCCTGCACATCCAGGTCCGTGTATGACGGAACTGAACCCCCTGTCTCCGGCTCTTTCGCCGCCGCTGATACGGAAGACAGGCTCAGGCACAGCACCGCAGCTGCACAAAATGCACCAAACTTCTTTCTTTGCATGTTACTTCCTACTCCTTTCAAAAACTTTCCCCTTTTTGCACTATACGGAGCAGCCTCTGGATAACCGTCCGGTATAATATCGAAAGGACCACACATATTATCGCAGAACTTGCCGCTAAAATCAATAATATCAGCAAAGAATTTAATTCTTTTTCGCCCACAAAGGTGAGGTCCCGTATCAGGTAAAACTCCATCGGCAGCACGAAGATGTGCACCAGGTAAATCAGGAGGGTATGCCTGCCCAGGAAACAGAAGAAGGTCTTCCGTCTCGGGATGAGGTTCATGACCAGGTATGCAAGGACGACCGCCAGGATATATGCCCCCGCCTTATTTGCCAGCCCGAACAGGACATGGTCCGGGTACAGGGCTTCGTAGGATTTGTGTCCGGAGAGGACGCTCCGGTTGAACCACTCCGCGCTCCCCAGCTGCCATACGAGGAAGAAGAGCGCCGCCGCAAGCAGGGCGCATCCCGCCTTCTTCTTTCCGCTGCTTCGGATTTCCCTTCCGGAGTCCGCCCACCAGGCTCCCATCAGGAAATAGGGCAGGAAATAGAAGGTCCTCCCCACTCCGTAGGCGTGACCGACGGATACGTCGAATCCCACCAGCAGGCTTAAAAGGATGCTCACTCCAATCCACTTTACCAGCCGGTCCGTCTCTTTGGGCAGGACTGCCGCCACCAGATACGCCCATACGAGGAAGATCAGGTACCAGCAGCAGTATGCCGGGTCCGACAGGATGGAGAACTTAAATTCCTTCTCCCGTATGAGCCAGTCTCCAAACACAAACAGCACCTGCATAAGGAGATAGTATTTCAGCATCTTCAGACTCTTTCCCGCCGCCGGTCTGGACGATTTCCTTGCAAAGTACCCGTTTACAAAGATGAACAGCGGCATGTGGAAGCTGTACGCCAGAATCCACAGATGCGTGAGCAGGGAGGAGTCGTTGATGTACCTCTCGCACAGGTGGCCGCAGACAACAAGGACAATCAGGATGCCCTTTAAATTGTCCCAGTATGAACTTCTTGCTGATGTTGATTTTTCCATATGTTTGATCTCTTCCATTTCTACAGGTCGGTTAGCGTTAGTGTACAATCTAACTGTTTAGTATACCGGCTTTCCGGGAAAAGTCAACAGTAACGCCGGATGCTGTTACTTCCTTGCAAAAAAGAACATTGCGGAAGCGGAATCTGTATCTGGACCGCATGATTGCATTTCAGGACACTGAGATGATAAAAGTCATGACCGGCATCCGGCGATGCGGAAAATCAAGTCTGATGAAACTGATGGCGGAGCATCTGCGGGAGAACGGAATTGCAGATGAGCAGATTATTGAAATGAATTTTGAGTCTATGAGTATCCCCGAGATGGACGCGAGAGGATTCTATGAATACGTCAAAGCGCGCATATGCCCGGATAAAAGGACTTATCTCTTTTTTGACGAGGTACAGAAAGTGCCCGGATGGGAAAATGCAGTCAATTCTTTTCGGGTAGACTTTGACTGCGACATCTACATCACGGGCTCCAATGCATATCTGCTCTCTTCCGAGCTTTCTACTTACCTGTCCGGACGGTATGTAGAAATCCGGATATTGCCGCTGTCTTTTCGGGAATTCCTGGATTTCCACGGCTACACTCTTACAGAATATCAGTCCCTGGCCGGCATGATAAGAAAACGGGTCACGGATGAACAGGGCGAGGCTTATGACCTAAGAGAACTTTTTGATGCCTATATCACCTTTGGCGGCATGCCCATGCTTTCAGACATCGGTCTGGAGCTCGAACGGGTCACAGCTGCCCTGGACGGAGTGTATTCGGCGGCAGTTGTCAACGATATCCTGGAGCGGGAAAAGCGAAAAGGACAGCGTACGATCACCGATGCGGTCCTGCTGCGGAAGATTATCATGTTTTTGGCGGACAACATCGGGAATAATGCTTCTGCGACCTCAATCGGAAACACATTAGTCAGTGAAGGACTGCTGGAAGTGGACTTTATCGCCATAAAAGCAGTCGAAAAAAAATACATCCAGGTCACCGAATCCATGAGCGCTCCAGAGACCAGAGAGCGGGAGCTTGCGCCTCTGCGCAGGATATGGGACAACTATGATAAGATTGTTCTTGTTCTGGACGGAAGCTCTGGTCAGACTCAGGATGGCATCCGGGTCATAAATGCACTGGATTTTCTTTTAGACGTGCAATGACAAGACGCACTGCAGAACGGGCAGGTATGTTTCCATTCCGGATACATACCTGCCCGTTCCTGCAGTGCTGTTCTATTTGCTGTACAGGTCATCCTGCGGCAGATTCAGCTCTTTCTTAATCTTCGTCGTAGAGATGCCCTCCGTCCGGTCCAGATAGACGACCTCGCACAGGTCCCGGAGGTTCTCAAACTTCTCGTGTCCTGCCCAGTCATTTCCCATGACAACTACGTCCACGTGATAGTTCTTTACATCGTCCCTCTTCTGGTCCCAGTTGTTTTCCGGAATCACAAGGTCCACGTACCTGACTGCTTCCAGCATCTCTTTGCGGGTCTCGTAGTCGTGGTACGCTTTCTTCCCCTTGACCGCGTTAAACTCATCCGTCGATATGGCGACGATCAGATAGTCGCCCAGCGCTTTTGCGCGTTTTAACAGGCGGATGTGTCCGTAGTGGAGCAGGTCGAATGTACCGTAGGTCAATACTCTTTTCATATTTTTTACTCCTTGCTTTATGTGCCGATTATTTCTTGTTTATCCTACTTTATCAAAGCAGCAATCCTCTCTGATGCATGTCCATCGCAGCAGTTCATGAACCGGTTTTTAAAATCGATTACTTCCTGCTTGTTGAACCGCTCATCGATATGCCTGATATAATCAATGATTTCCTCATTCGTACGGAATATCGGTCCTGGTGTAATCTCATCAAAGTCATAATACAATCCTCTCACATCTATATAATCCTCCAGGTCATATGCAAAGAAAATCATCGGTCTCTCAAACAAAGAATACTCAAAAACAAGAGAGGAATAATCTGAGATACAGATATCGGATACCGTCATTAGTTCGTTGATGTTCATTCCTTTTCCCCTTGTCATGTCAAAGGCGAAAGTATTTTCATACTCTTCCGGTATCGGAGGCACGTTTTTTACAGACTGATGGTGTTTGAATATCAGGATATATTCATCACTGAACGCTTCCGCAAACGCTTTGACATCCAGCACATCAGGGGATGTGCATGTGGCGACTTCACCCCGGAAAGTAGGTGCGTACAGGATGACCTTTTTCCCTTCTGCCTGCGGAATCTTTTCGTACAGCTTTTTGTAACTGTTTTCGATAAACTGAGGGTCAAAGAACTCATCAGACCTGCTGACACCGGTCGGCACAATGATGCCCGCATCTTTATCGATTCCCATAGATTCTTCAAAAATCCAGGAAAGCTCCGGACTGGCTATGGTCACATAAGAATAATTGGTGTTAATTGGATATTCTTTATGAGACTCCGCACTTTTCCCAAATGCTTTATCAATCGTACTCAATCCGACTTTCTTGAACACGCCGCATCCATGCCACAGCTGGATATATGTCGTCTCCGGTCTGATTTTAAAGTATCCCGTCAGGTCATTTGCCGTACAGATAAAGATTGCTTTTGCCGTAGCAATCTCCCGGATATAATCCTTCGCGCGTTTATAGTAAACTTCCGGTTCTACTGTATTTCCCATCAGCGAAAACTTCTTAATCTCGTAATCCGTGTTTTTCTTCATATAATTCAACATATATTTCAGGCTGGCAGAGATGCCGTTTCCTCTCTCCATGAAGACCACTTTATGCTCAACCGGCTTTTGAGCTTCTTCGTTGTATATCTTCGGATACACTTCTTTAATCCAGAACGCTTTCAGTTCTTTTTCGTACACGGATTTAGAAATTTCTTCATCGCCATATTTTTCTTTTATCCTTCCGTCAAACTCGGACATCAGACGGACATTTTCTTCTTCGCTGAGTCTGGCTTTTCTCTCTGCTTCCAGTTTTCTCAGGCGTTCTCTTTCTTTTTTTGCCTTTTCTTCCTGTCTTTTCTTATGCAGTCTGTAAGTCGCAAACGGTCCTTTTGTCACAGTATGTTTCATGACAGCCAATATATCCATCTCAATTCCCCTTTCTCTGAGTGATAGCGATTATGCTTTTTTCCGGCGTGAACGCCCAAGCAGGAACGGCAGCACCACGATCGTATTTCTCCCAATCAGTTTGAACACTCCGAAGCACGGGAGCGCCCGCGCGATAATCACACATATCATGCTGAAGCCCACAACTGCCCCTGCAAAGAGCATGAATGAGCCATATGTATTTACCGCCATAGATATCTTTACATTATACTTTGCAGGGGCATATGAAAGGAGTAGATATAATACCTGTAGGTATCCGGAGTACCGCCCTGGCTCGCGTGTCCGACTACTACAAGAAGCATCCCGATGCATTTGAGCACATCAATCCACTCCAACCTTCCGTTTAACCTGACCGAAGTCGCCTGATTCTGTTCCATAAACTATTTTCCCCCTCTGTTTATCCTTTCTCAATCCTTCCTTTCAATCTCCAGATACTCGATCGTCCGCCTGAATCCTTCTTCAATCGTATTCAGCGGCTTCCAGCCCAGCTTCCTGAGTCTGGAACTGTCCAGGATGCCCAGTGTGAACGGCGCGCATCCTTTCGTGCCGCCCTCCGGTATGTCCAGTTTCAGGGACAGACGGCGCTCCGGCGTGATGCGGATCAGCATCTCGGCAAGTCCCCGGATGGAAATCTTCGCATTCTCATCGCCGATGTTATACGCCATCTCCGTACCGTTCAGCAGGATGAGGAACATGCCTGCGATGGCGTCCGCAATATACGTGTAGGTCCGCACCGGAAGCCCTTCGCTCTTCATCACGATGTCCTCGTTGAAAAGCACGTTTTTCAGGAAGTCCGCCTGCACCCTTCCGTCATAGATGGACATGCCCGGCCCGTAGGTGTGTGCCAGCCTCGCCGCTTTGGCGTCCAGTCCGTACTCGGCGCGGTAGGAGGCGCACATCGTCTCCGCCGCCTTCTTTCCTTCCGGATAGCAGGACCTGGGATTTAACGGGTCCACGAACCCGTACGTATCCTCGGTGAAGAACTCCTGTCCTTCATCCGGCTGTCCGTAGATTTCCCTGGAAGAGATAAACATGTACCCTTCCGCCTTCTTCTCACGGGCAAGCTCCAGTGTATAGTAGGTCCCCAGCACGTTCGCCGCGATGGTCTCCACCGGGTTGTCCTTCATGATAAGCGGGCTTGCCGGGCTTGCCGCGTGGATGATATAGTCGATGCCTCCCTCGTATGCAAAGGGCTTTGTCACGTCGTGGGACAGGATTTCCGCCGCCTTGTCCGCGCGCACGTCCTCCCCGATTTTCTGGATATTTCTCGCCACGCACACTACGTGGATGCCCATATCCCGGACTTCATTGAGCTTTAAGAGCGTCCTGACGAAATAGGAGCCGACCATGCCGCTGGCTCCGGTGACCATGACCGTCTTATTTCTCAGTTTTTCCCAGTTTACCGGCTGCTCTGTGATGCGGAGCAGGTCTTCGTTTAAGATTCTGTTCATCCTGTATTCTCCTTCTTTTCTTATCCTGGAACGGACATCTGTCCGTCTCTTACCTCAGACCGAGTATCTGTTCGTTCTCGCGGTACTGCAGAAGCGCCCGGAGCAGATAGAAATCCTCCGGCGTGGTGACCTTGATGTTCCCCCGGTTGCCTTCTACGATATGGACTTCCTTCCCGATGCTGCGGTACAGATAGCAGGAATCCGCGATATTTTCGTAACCCGGATTCACCTTCCTCACTTCCTCGTGGGCTTTCACCAGTTCGCCCAGCCGGAAGCTCTGGGGCGCCTGGGCGGTAAACATGTATTTCCGCACCGGCATGTCTTCCACGATATCGCCGGATACGCTGATGACCGGCGTCTCAAAAAACGGCGTGCATGTGACGGCTGTGCCGTATTTTTCCACGCTCTCGATATTCTCCTCGATGACTTCCTCGCTAATCAGCGGGCGCACGCCGTCATGCACCAGGACGATGGAATCCTCCGGATTCTCCTTCAGGGCATATACAAGCCCGTTGTAGATGGAATCCTGTCCGGTCTCGCCGCCTTCCACGACTCCCGCTGCTTTTGTGATGCGGTAGTAATCCAGCATGTGCTGAAGTTTCCGGATATATTCTTTCTTGCATGAGATATAAATCTTGTCAATCAGCGGGCTGTTCTGGAAGTTGTCCAGCGTGTGGATGATGATGGGCTTGCCGTTTATCTCCAGGAACTGCTTCGGCATGCCTGCTCCCATTCTCTTCCCGCTCCCGCCTGCAAAGATGATTGCAATATTCATGATGTGCCACTTCCTTTCTTCTTACATCCCGGGTACTATTTTACCCCTCTTAGCTTGTCCCGGTCAATCTGCTTCTGACTTTTCAGGATTTCCTGATAGATGCGTTCACAGTTGTTGTGGTCGCTGTAGGCAAAGAAATCGTCTGCCCGGGCAATGTATTTTTCCTTCATCTTACATCCGCTGCGCATGTATCCGCACAGTACATCCACCAGTTCTTCGGTCTTTGTGCATATTTCGCCGAATCCCATGGTGTCATAGAAGAACACGCCGTCCTCATAGTGCGCCGGAAGCTCTTCCGGATGGAAATAGACCAGCGGCTTTCGCATGTAGGCGAAGTCGAACTGGACGCCGGAGTAGTCCGTAACCATCAGACTGGACTCGGTCAGAATCTTCTCGTAGCTTAAATCCCCCACGGACGGGATGACTTCCAGTTCCGGGTTGGGCGTGAAGTCTTCCGCCTGTGAACTCAGGATGGGATGGAGCAGAAACTTGATTTTGTATCCGGTCTCCCTTGCACAGTCGATGAGCCGTTTGTGGTTAATCAGGTTGTTGTATACCCGGAAGTATTCGGTGTGCTTGAATTCCGGATTGTATGCCCTCTGCTCTCCCTCGCTGGTCGTCACCGGGAGGGCGTTGTACATCCGCCAGGTGGGCGACAGGAGAATCTGTTTCTTGTCGTTGCTGACAAGTCCGTCGTACCGGGCGATGCCTGTAATCTTCAGGGCGTCGAATCCCTCATATCCGTAAGCGTGGCTGCTCAGGTTCTTGTACTCGTATTTGGACGCGAGGAAATAGCCGGTCGTGTTGTCGGTGATGCGCCGCTGGGCGATCGCACACTTCTGGACGGTCAGACCGTGCTGCAGGCACATGGAGGTAAAGTTGCACAGCCCACGGATATACTTGGACTTGTCCTTCGTGTACCCGTTGAACGGGAACAGGTGCGAGTTCGTGATGAGCACCAGGTCCGCGTTCACAAATACGAGCTGATGCAGCAGAGAACCGTTCACAAGGGGTTTGAATCCGTCTTTTCTCAAGTTTCTGTAATCGGAAGTATCCTTGTTTATCAGGTAATACTTTGTGATGCCGTCGTCTTTCTTCGCACTGTACCGGTACAGATATTCACAGCTGTCGCCGCCTTTGTACAGCTTATCCAGCATGAGCCATATCTTCTTTTTTGAGAAGTAGGGGCGGGTCAGCCAGTACAGCCAGCGCATGAGGAGCGCCTTTCTGCTCTCCGGCGTGTTAATCCGGACCATGTTCAGCTGGAGCTGCACTTCCCGCTTCAGCACGTTCAGCCATGTGGCGCGCTTGAACACGATGGAATTCTCCGCATGGTGGCAGAGGTACCGGTTAAATCTCCAGTAGGAATACCGCGGAGATTTGTTCAGCTTCGCCCAGTGGTTGTTAAATGATATCATCATCGGAATCTTTTCATCCCGGTACTTCGCGTAGAAGCGGAGCCTCTGGAGTTTCTTCCCCGGGTCGAGGGGCAGGTCCAGATGATAGGTAATCCTTCTGAATGCCGGTATCCCGAAATATTTCGTGAGGGAATAGGCGTCCGTATCTTTTACCTCTGTCGTCTTCCCGTTAAATTCTGCAAAATACGCTACATTTCCATACTGGAAGATGCTGATGAGCGACCCGTCTATCTGAACTTTCCCGTCCGTGTAGTTCATGATGTTGATGCCGAACCGGCGCTCGCTCATCGCGGCGATCTTATGACCGTCAAAATACATGACAAGGTCTTTCTCCCCGGTCACCGGCTCCTTCTCGACCCGGTAGTCGTACTGCACCTTGCCGATGCCGTATTTGATTCGCAGGAACATGCAGAGAATCTCCGGATTCTTCGTCAAATAGGGAATCTGGTCCTGGTTCAGCAGATAATAGTCGTCTACTTTCTCAAATATGCGCTGCAAAAGGACCAGGTAATCGTCAAATTCCTCTTCCGGTATCTGCGCCTTATTCTTGTTGTCCTGATTACTGAGGAACCGGCAGAGCACATAGTACACTGCATAAATCTGCATGAACGGGGAATTTGCCTCCCCTTCTTCCTGCTCCAGAAGCGGGAGCATGTATTTCT
The DNA here is from genome assembly GCA_019117125.1 of Candidatus Mediterraneibacter merdipullorum. GTDB lineage: Bacteria > Bacillota > Clostridia > Lachnospirales > Lachnospiraceae > Mediterraneibacter > Mediterraneibacter merdipullorum. The sequence continues at coordinate 9,995 of DXAL01000014.1, read as the reverse complement.
CTGCGGAGTCAAAGTACCACTCCCGGAAATGTGCCGGGAGATGATACAGCACCTGCCGCTCCCTTGGCTCAAAGTAGTCATACTGCATCCGGTCGCACACGAGATACTGCTTCTCCTCTCCCAGGATGCGGAGCAGGACGTCTGTCTCGTATTCAAAGCGGATTTCTTCCCGGAACCGGTACCGCTTCAGCGCCTCCGTGCGGACCACAGCGCCGTCAAGCGCTGTCTGGAACGCCCACGGGTTCTCCTCGATGCTGACCGTATATGTACCCATGACCGTGAGCCGGCTCAGGATGAACTGTTCATCTTCCACCGAAATGAGCGGGTCTCTCCACCAGTTGTCTCCGAACAGGACCGGAGACTTTTCCGGATAGTCGACTTTTGCAAGGACTTTGCCGGAGAGGGCGTCGTCATTGTCCAGATTTTCCTCTTTTTCGGCTGCTTTCTCATCCGACTTCACATTGGAATGTTCCCCTTCTGCCCCGTCGCCGTCCTGACCGGAAGCCTCATCCATGTATGCCGGCAGCTTCTGCTGCGTCTTGTCGGTGAACACTGCCTCCGCCGTATCGAGATACCCCTCGCCCAGACCGTCCCCTTCATGGACAAAGAGCGTGTATTCCGAGCAGAGTCCTTGCAGAATGTCATTGTATCCCTCCTGCACGGTATCTGCGCTCCGGACAGAGACTCCCGGTGTCTTCTTCCACTTCCGTTCCAGCTCTTTCGCCGCATCCGGGGCACCGGGGCACAGGACGATGAGTTCATCGGTATCTTTCATCCGGCTCAGACACCCGGATACCGTCCGGCTGCATCTCTCTGTATCTTCCCTGTATACCACAATCACGGTAAACCGTTTCTGATAAGTTCCTGTCATATTTCTCTTCTTCCTTCCCGCTGATTCAGAATCAGGCTGTCGATGAGCAGATCCGACGCATATCTCCCCTGCCCGTCAAAGGACTCCCGGACAAACCCGTCCAGCTTCTCCATCTCGAACTTCTCCTGGCGGATGGCGTCCACAACCTGTGCGAATTCCGTGCACACTACGCCCGGCGCTTCATCCAGCGTGCGGTGCACGCCCCGGGTGAGCTGATAGTAGTCCTTGTCCGGCGCATAGAAGATGATGGGCTTCCTCTGCAGGGAGAACTCATAGATATTGGATGAAAAGTCCGTAATGAGGATATCTGTCACATAGAACAGGTCGTTGATGTCTCCCTCGTCGGAAAAATCACAGAGCCGTCCCCGGTACTTCTCATCGATGTGCACCTTTTCCTTGATAAAAGGATGCATCTTGTAGCAGAATACATATTCGCTGCCGCACAGACGGAACACCTCCTCCTGCGGGACCCATTCCTGCGGATAGTACGCCTCATCCTGGGTCTTGCCCCGGTATGTGGGGGCGAACAGAATGAGTTTCTTTTCCCGGAGTTCCGGATGTTTCTGATAAAACGCCTCCCGGTATGCCTGTATCCGCTCCGGTTCCATATACCCGTCCAGCCGGGCAAGTCCGTAGGGTAGGATATGGTCTTCGGGGATACCGAATACTTCTTCGTACACACCGGTCAGACCTTTGCCGCCGACCACTGCATAGTCGTACCGGCGGTGGCAGGAATCCGTGGGATGGGGCGAGCCCGGTCTTCCGAATCTCGAATACCCCACGGATTTAAAGCCCACGCCTGCATGCCACAGCTGCACGAGCCGTGTGTCTTTCCTTAAGTGTATCGTCTTGAAAATGGGCACATAATCATCCACAAAGATGATGTCCTGCCCTGCTGTCAGCCACAAAAGGCGGCTCCACGCCAGCAGCGTCTTCCACCTGCTCTGCTGGAGCGTCTTCGAGAAGGAGTAGCTGATCTGATAAGTCTTGTCGAGCCCCCGCTCTTTCAGCCGGCGGTCCAGCGCCAGCAGATTGCCCCCGATGGGCGTCCTCGTCTCTGACATCAGGAGGATGCGCTTTCCGTTCCTTCTGCGCAGAAGCGCCAGCACCTGATATGCCAGATTGATCATCCGCTTCAGGACGATGAACATTGCCTTCTTACAGAGCTGGAGGAGATTTTTCGATTCCACCAGGATATTGCGCCTGTCGTTTCTCCGGTTCTCCATCATATAGGAAGTGTGCATGCAGCACACCATGTCTTCCTGATATCCTTTTTCCGCTTCCCCGGCGTCCTCCGTTTCCGGAGTCCGGGCGATGCCCTCCGCCCCTGCAAGGACTTCCCGGGCATCCTTTACGGAAAAACTGATGATATATGCATATTTTTCACTCCCGTACCGGTAGATGCGGTCCAGGTCCGCAAGCTGATAACCGCATCCGGCAGAGATATGGATGAGCGCCTCCCTGCCCTCTCTTCTGGCAAGAAAGTACCATTTCCCGTTTCTCAAAAGCTCTGTCTCCGGGATATTGACGATATTCAGTGTACAGCGTCCGTCTTTGACTTCCAGCGGATACCGCTCGCCTTTCCGGTTCCAGATGAAATACTCGTACTGCTCCAGATCTGCGCCCTGCATGGTGATGTTCAGATAGATATTATGCCAGCGCATATCCGTAATCACGATGTTATCTCTCAATGTCTGTCCTCCCCTGTTCTTATGTTCCCCTCAGACAGGACGAACCGGGCAATCTTCGCTGTGGCGCAGTCTGTGGGCTCCACATACCGGTCCGTAAATGCCCGGACTGCTTCCGGGTCCGAACGCCCCTCGGATACTGCCTGCATGATGACCTGCGGGTCACCCGATATCACGCCGGGCATCTCCCCTTCATAATCCAGGGCGAATCCCCTGTCTTCTGTGTACTCCTCCATATCGAAGGTATAAAAATACAGCGGCAATCCCAAAACCCCCGCTTCATAGACAACGCACGAATAATCGCTTATCACACAGTCCGCTGCAAACAGCATGTCAAAAGTGGAAAAGCCTTCCGCACGGTATACGTCCGCGCTGTCCACCGTAATCTTCGAGAGCGGATGAAGCTTTGCCACAAGGCAGCATCCTTCCGGCAGATACGCTGCCAGCCCTTCCAGCGCTTTCTGCATCTGTGATTCATTCTTCCGGAATGTGGGACAGTACAGAATGATTTTTCGGTCTCTTAATTCCGGATAAGCTGACAGAATCTCCTGTCTCTTCTTTTCCTTATAGATACGGTCCCTTAAAAGGTCGTATCGCGGAAGCGGCGAGATGAAGGCTTTGCCCGCATCACAGCGGAATCCCCGCGCCAGATGCTCCCTGTAGTTCTCAGATGCGGCGATGAACCAACTGTAGTTCTCATGCATGTGCATGCTTTCCGCAATCTTCGCACTGCTTCCCTCTTTGCTGCCGACGGCAGTATAGCCAAACAGTTTCATCGTACCCATGGAATGCCACATCTGAATGACCTTCAGACTTTTCCTGTGCTTTAAGAGACTGACCACGATGCAGTAGGTGTCGAGCACAGCGGCTTTGGACGTCGCCAGATGATACATCTGGCGGAACATATGGAACAGATACCCCAGTTTGCTTAGGAAGGTGGAATCCACGCCCCCGTCCAGCGTCCTGCACAGAAAGAGGACTTTGACCGACGGCGCTTCCCTCTCCAGTTCATCCCGGAGCAGTATAAAATCAACAGACTGCGTATTGCCCTGCCTGGATATCATCACAATTTTATCCTGTACGGGCAGCAGCTTGAACAGCTGATAGACCAGCTGCAGGAATGCCCGTCCGATTCCGATTATGACTCCCATCATCTCACCTGCTACTTTTTTAAAAACTACTACATTATACATCATTTCTCCGGTATAAGCTAGTGAAATTTTATGATTTACAGGTATTGGATGCCGGACACGCAAAAACAGGCACCCGCAGATGTTCTCTCAGAATCACCTGCCGGTACCTGTTCCCTTCTTCCTGTCTTATACGACTTTTCCTTCTTTTATCGTATAGGTCTGCCCTTCATATTCATAGGTGCCGCTGTAATCGAAGTTGACTTCCCCTTTCTGGCAGAGCCATTTCCCGTTTGAATTTTCTGCGATGCCGTTAAAGCTGAAATCGACCTTCCCGCCGCGGATGACCCACCAGCCGTTCCTGTTTTTCGCCACGGTGTCGTCAAACGTAACTTCGCCTTTGACCACATGCCACCAGGCTTTCTTTCCGTTGACAGTCCCTTTGATGACGTCGGTAGTGCCGAACTGGACTTTCCCGCCCCTGCAGTACCACCAGCCGTTCTCATTCTCCGCGAATCCGGTATAGTCGAACTGGACCTCGCCGCCGCGGATGACCCACCAGCCGTTTTTATTCTTGGCAACTGTGTTGGATTTGAAGTTTACCTTGCCGTCCTCGATGCGCCACCAGCCGTTTTTATTTTTCGCCACCGTGTCATTGAAGGTCACTTCGCCCTTGACTACATTCCACCACGCCTTTGTGCCATTTACCGTTCCTTTGATGACATCGGTGGTGCCGAACTGGACTTTCCCGCCTTTGCAGTACCACCAGCCGTTCTGGTTCTCTGCGAAGCCGTTGTAACCGAACTGAACCTCTCCGTCACGGATGACCCACCAGCCGTTGCTGTTCTTTGCCACCGTATTGGAACTGAAGTCGACTTTTCCGTTCTGGATATGCCACCAGCCGTTCTTATTTTTCGCCACCGTATTGTCAAATGTCACTTCGCCATCGACCACATGCCACCATGCGTAGGTGCCTTCTACCGTTCCTTTGATGACGTCGTTGGTACCGAACTGGACTTCGCCGTCCTTACAATACCACCAGCCGTTTTTATTTTCCGCAAAGCCGGTGTAGTTAAAGTTTACTTTTCCGTTCTGGATGACCCACCAGCCGTTCTTGTTCTTTGCCACCGTATCTCCGAAGATGACTTCCCCGTCGACCACATTCCACCAGGCATATGTTCCCTTGACTGTGCCTTTGATGACGTCGGTCTTGCTGAACTGGACTTTACCGTCCACACAGTACCACCAGCCGTTCTCATTTTCCGCAAAACCGGTGTAGTCGAAATCCACCTCACCGTCGCGGATGACCCACCAGCCCTTGCTGTTCTTTGCCACGGTATTGGCGTTAAAGTCTACCTTGCCGTCTTTGATATACCACCAGCCGTTCTTGTTTTTCGCCACAGTAGTGTCATAGACGACTTTTCCCTTGACCACATGCCACCATGCGTTCGTGCCGTTTACCTTGCCCTTGACGACGTCCGTCAGGTCGTAGTTGACCTCACTGTCCTGGTAGTAGTACCACTCTCCGGTCCTCGGGCTTGCATGGAATCCGTTCGCGCCCGGCAGGAAGTGGGGGTCCACTGCAGCGCCCAGGTCCACGTTCAGGTCCACGCGCCCGTTGATTCCGGCTACGCTTCCGGAGGAAGAGCACTGCCACATGCTGTACTCGCCTTCATATGTACAGGTGGTGTTCCACTGTGCGCACCACTTGTCCCACTGGTCGAACCTGGGGTCCGTCAGGTAGGTCTCGAACCAGTTCGTGTTGGAGTAGATGGCAGCCTCGTATCCTGCCGCCTCGATGGTGTCGCAGAATGCCTCTGCGATATCCGCAATCTCTTTTCCAGTCAGGTTGTTGCTGTTCTGGATTTCATCCTCCAGGTCATAGTAGATGGGGTAGGCGAGGTCATATCCCTGTATCAGCCTCAGGACATGCTTTGCCTCGCTCTTCGCCTTCTCTACCGTATTGGCATAGGAATAGAGATAGGTGCCGAAGGGAATCCCATTTGCCACGCAGGCGTCTGCATTTGTCTTCCAGTACCTGTCGTCCTGGCTTGTATAGTCGCTTCCGTAACCGCAGCGGATAATCGCGAATTCCACGCCTGCTGCTTTTGCCTTCGCCCAGTCAATCCTGCCCTGGTGCTCGCTCACATCGACGCCGAGGGCAACGGTCCCCGGAATCTTCGTGGGCCAGGTCGTGTACTCGGAAGTCCTTGCACTCATGCGGGAGATGGCGCTGCCGATGGGCTCGCCGTCCACATAACGCCAGCTGTTCGCATGGTCGCCTTTCTCCGGGTCATACGCCTCTGCATCCGCATCCTCTGTATCCGTTTCTTCAGTATCTGTCTTTTCGGCATCTTCCGACTCCCCGCCCCTTTCTGCTTCTGTGGAGGACGTCTGGAGACGGTCTTTCGTCACGCTGCTCCCGGTTTCACTGCCGGCAGCATCACCCTGGGTCCCGCTGTTCTGGGTTGTATTGCCCTGAGCCGTATTGTTCTGGGTTTTGTCATTCTGGGAACCGTTCTCTTCCGGTGCGCCGTTCTCCCCTGTGCCTGCGTCTCCGGTCTGCTCCCCGTTCTCCGTGTTCCCGGGACCGCCTGTGTTTCCATTTCCCTCACTGCCGCCGGTTTCACTGCTGCCGTTTCCATTGCTGCTGTTTTCGTCCGTCTGGCTGCCGGATGACGTGCCGCTTCCCGCCGCGAATGCGAGCTGGGTGTTGGACGCCACGAGTGTGAGCGCCAGCAGGAGCACGAGCAGCCGGTTTCTTCTCTTTCTCATCATTGTCTATAACCCCTTTCCTGTTTCAAACCTCTGGTCACTGCCTTTTATTTTAGCAATTCTGCCCCTATAATTCAACTGGAAATTATTTTTTCCTGACCATTCCGGCAAGCCAGACAGGGAATGTATAGATAACAGGATATGCATACCTTACATGCCCACGGATACACGGAGCCGCTATGATGATAAGCAGAGATATCAGCAGCGGAAGGTAATAAAACAAATGGGAATACCGTTTCTCTGTAAGGAGATATGTACAGAATATAAGCAGCAGCATGATATAGACCGCCATATTATTCACCAGGCTCAGTATCGGTAGTTTATGGGACAATTCCAGTGCCTGCTTGTAGACCACCTGTATCTTCTCCAGTATCTCCGGTGTGTTTATCTCCCGCATCGAAGCATCGATGCGTGCAAAGGGGCTCGTATCCAGATAATAGGTATAGTTATTATACTGGGGATAAAGCAGATAAATATTCTGTTCATAAACGGATTTCACATAACATCCCGGATGCTTTGTAAACTGTTGGAACCACACTTTGAGATATTCTTTCAGTTCTTCTTTTGTCGCCTCATCGTTGTACCGGTTTTTGACCGGGTCAGAGATATGGGGCTTGTACAGTTCCGCCAGTCTGTCATATGGCAGGATTTTATTTATCACTTCTTTCTCTTCTTCTGTCACCTCATCTCCATACTGCACCGCATATCTCGCCGTCTGCTGGAATGGGATGGACAGGGCTTCCCTGATACTTCCGGGGACCGGCTGGTAAATATAGTTGATTATCTTTGTGGAGGAAAACGCCATGACCATCGCCAACAGCAGGATCGCCACATGAAATGCTGCTTTTCTCTTACACAGCCTGATTTCATTTATCAGGACAACAATCCCGGTCAACAGGCAGATATAAATCCCGTTGTTCCGGAAAAGAACCATCCCGACAGAAGACAGAATCAGCAGGACCGGATACCTGCGTTCGCTCCAGAATATATGCCGGTCCATACTGTATACAAACAGGACTGTGACGTATACGCAGACCATTGCCACAAAATACAAATCTTTAATCGGCGTCCCCACATAGCCCGTGATGTACGGACTAAAGGAAAAGAAAAAGACGGATACGGCAAGCACCCATTTGCCTGCGGAAAACTTTACGAGGACTGAGATAATAAATCCGAATACCGCCGCCAAAACAACTGTCTCCACAAGACAGAACAAAAATATCCCAAGATTTGCAGAACCGACGCCCCGCCCGAATTCGACAAACCACGTCATCAGCATTGTATGGAAGACCGGATGATGCGCTGTCAGCGGGATATAGCCCAGCCCCTGATCCAGCTGCCGTGCAACATCCACACAGATGCCCGCCGGATACTTCAGGATGGACGGGATGCTCCAGCAGCACAGGAAAATGCAAAATGCGGACAGTCCCGGTCTTTTCATAAATATTGTTCTGAATCTCTTTGGAATCCATGCAAATGATATCTCATGGTCTTTTCGCAGAAACACATACAACAGCTGAATGGCCACATTGTAAAAGAAGCACCCGCCGGCAAATGCGATGCCCATTTTCACGAGCTGTCCGGATGACCTCCAGGAAAAATCATTCAGAATCATCGTGCCTGTCACATGTACGAAACTAAATACCATACTGAGAAAAATCTTCATCCTTATTTTCACATGGTACTGTTCACGTGCACAAAACCAGATATAAAGGACAAGAAAACCCGCCATGCTCAGGCTGAGGGTGAACTCTGATGAATTGCATGCATATTTCATCTCTTCCAGCACACGGTAAACATGATAATAAATTTTATTATTTGTTTCTAATGTGATATCCCCGCAGGATTCGTAGTTCATAAAAAAAGTGCACGCCGTACAGAAGGCAGCTGTTACAGCGAACAGGAACTGATACAGTTTTTTCCAATATCCCGGATTATTTTTCATCGTACATCTCCTCCCTGATGATGGTTTTTAAAAATCATAAATTTACTGATGAGATAATTCAGGACAATAACTACGACCTGTCCGATTACCTTAATCAAAATGCTGTTGAATCCCAATACCGTAATAAATACAAAAATGATTGCCTCTTCTATCGCCAGTGTAAGAATCCTTCCGTTGACAAATCCTGCAAACTGCATCCCGAATTCTTTCCATGTCTTTGTCGGACTGTGGAATACCCAGATACGATTTGTAAAAAACGCAAAAACTACTGCCAATATCCAGGAAATGATATTGGCAGCCAGTTCGTTGATTCCAAATATCAGGTTCGCACATGTGTAGGAGCCGATGCTTATCACAAATGCACAACCGCCGAAAATCAAATATAACAGAATATCTTTATATTTCCTGAACCAGTCTATTTTTCTCTCCCCTTTCCCGGCATGATATCTCCTAAATCCCGCCGTTTTTTCTATGGTATATTTCTGCAGTATGTATCAGCTGCATTTCAAAATCATGCCTGTTTTTCTGATTCATCGTGGCAAGGAGCAGTCCTGAAAACAAAGATTGTATCGCCGCGAGCATCGTAAATCCGCTGACAACAAGTGTAGGCATACGTTCTACCACTCCTGTCTGGAGAAAGGCGATAAAGACCGGGATAAAAAATCCGGCGCTTATCAGGACCAGCACAAGCGCAAGCGCAGAGAAAAACTGCAAAGGTCTGTAGTTCTTAAACAGACGGAAGATTGTTTTTAATACTTTCATTCCATCCGAGTATGTGTTCAGTTTTGATTCGCTCCCCTCCGGTCTGTCCCTGTAATCGATGACCACATTCTCTACGAGCATATTCTTATCAACCGCATGGATGCTCATTTCCGTTTCAATCTCAAATCCTTTGGATAAAACCGGAAATGTTTTCACAAACAGATAACTGAATGCCCGGTAACCCGTCATGATATCTCTGATATCACTTTTGAACAGGTAATTAATCATATTCCGAACGATGCTGTTTCCAAAATTATGGAAAGGTCTCTTGTTTTCCTCAAAATATGTCGAGGACAGTCTGTCGCCGACCACCATATCAACTTTCTTTTCTAATATTTTGTCCGCCATTTCCCTGGCGAACTCTGCAGGATACGTGTCGTCTCCGTCCGCCATGATATAGCACTGCGCATCGATATCGCGGAACATCCGCCGAATCACATTTCCCTTCCCCTGCTGATATTCACGCCGTACGACCGCACCGGCTCTTTGCGCCAGTTCGGCAGTCCGGTCCGTTGAATTATTGTCATACACATATATGGTGGCTTCCGGCAAAGCCCGTTTAAAATCCGTGACAACTTTTTCTATCGTTTTGCCCTCATTGTAGCATGGTATCAAAACAGCAATTCTATCCATTTCCTTTTCTCCTTATCGCATATCCGCAAATCCCTGTCTCACATCTCTTCGCTTTATCACCATGACTACCCGCCGGAACAGGCATAACAAAAAACACAGGTGGCTCCATACGGAAAATACACCTGTGCTGTGATCGAAATATCCTGTTCTGTTGTACGCAAAAAAGACAGAGCTACATCATCTGTCTGTCT
>DXAL01000013.1 GCA_019117125.1 Candidatus Mediterraneibacter merdipullorum | reverse complement strand
GGGCGGCACAGTATTACAAGTACACGAAGCCGCGCACCCTCCTGACTTCCGGGGGACTGGGGACGATGGGATACGGTCTCGGGGCATCCCTTGGGGCGAAAGCCGGCTGTCCGGACCGGACCGTGGTCAATATCGCCGGCGACGGCTGCTTCCGCATGAACATGAACGAGATTGCCACAGCGGTCCGGCATGACATCCCGGTCATCGAAGTGGTGGTCAACAACCACGTGCTCGGCATGGTGCGCCAGTGGCAGGACCTGTTTTATGACGAGCGGTATTCCGCGACCGTGCTCCGGGATGTGGTGGATTTTGCAAAAGTCGCCGAGGCGATGGGCGCGAAGGGCATCCATGTGGAGACACAGGAGGAGTTTAAAGAAGCCTTTGCCCTTGCGTTAAAGCTCGGTCATCCGGTGGTGATAGACTGTCAGATTGACAGCGACGACAAAGTGTGGCCGATGGTTGCGCCGGGAGCAGATATCAAAGAGGCATTTGACGAGGAGGATATGAAACATGAGCAGAGTGTATAATTTTTCTGCAGGACCTGCCGTCCTGCCGGAGGAAGTCTTGAGAGAAGCGGCGGACGAGATGCTGGACTATAGAGGGACCGGCATGTCGGTGATGGAGATGAGCCACCGCTCCAAAGCATTTGAGGAAATCATCACGGAGGCAGAGCAGGATTTAAGAGACCTGATGGGCATCCCGGACAACTACCGGGTCCTGTTCCTCCAGGGCGGCGCTTCCCAGCAGTTCGCCATGATTCCCATGAACCTGATGAAGAACCGCGTGGCGGACTATATCATCACCGGACAGTGGGCGAAAAAAGCGGCGAAAGAAGCGGAAAAATACGGAAAGGTCAACCGCATCGCGTCGTCCGAGGACCGGACGTTCTCCTATATCCCGGACTGCTCGGACCTTCCGGTGTCCGAGGATGCAGACTATGTCTATATCTGTGAGAACAATACCATCTACGGGACAAAGTATCAGCAGCTCCCCAACACGAAGGGAAAGATTCTCGTATCGGATATCTCGTCCTGCTTCCTCTCCGAACCCGTGGACGTGACGAGATACGGCATGCTCTACGGAGGAGCCCAGAAGAACATCGGACCGGCAGGCGTGGTCATCGCCATCATCCGGGAGGACCTTATCACAGAAGATGTGCTCCCCGGAACTCCGACCATGCTGACCTACAAGACCCATGCGGATGCAAAGTCCCTTTACAATACGCCTCCGGCGTACGGCATCTATATCTGCGGCAAGGTCTTCAAGTGGCTGAAAGCCCAGGGCGGGCTCGCCGCGATGAAAGAGCGGAATGAGAAGAAGGCGAAAGTCCTCTATGATTTCCTGGACGAGAGCAGGCTCTTTTGCGGGACGGTCGTCCCGAAAGACCGGTCTCTCATGAACGTCCCCTTTGTGACCGGGGATGCGGACCTGGATGCGAAGTTCGTCAAAGAGGCGAAGGCAGCCGGGCTTGAGAACTTAAAAGGACACCGGAGCGTAGGCGGCATGCGCGCCAGCATCTACAATGCGATGCCGTATGAAGGCGTTGCGGCGCTGGTTGATTTCATGAAGAAATTTGAAGAGGAGAATCGGTAAGATGTATAAATATCATTGCCTCAATCCAATCTCGGAAGCAGGACTGGAAAGACTGGATGAGAATTATGTAGTGACGGGAAATACAGACGAGGCGGACGCCATCCTTGTGCGCAGCGCCAAGATGCACGAGATGGAGTTCGGAAAGAACTTGAAGGCGATCGCGCGCGCAGGCGCCGGGGTAAACAATATTCCGCTGGAGCGCTGCGCCGAGGAGGGAATCGTCGTATTCAACACGCCGGGAGCCAATGCCAACGGTGTGAAGGAACTGGTCATCGCCGGGATGCTGCTGGCTGCAAGGGATATCATCGGCGGCATCAACTGGGTGCAGGAATATGAGGAGGACGGCGATATCGCCAAGATAACGGAAAAGAAGAAAAAGGCGTTTGCTGGAACGGAGATTACCGGGAAAAAGCTGGGCGTCATCGGACTGGGCGCCATCGGCGTGCGCGTGGCAAATGCGGCGATACACCTGGGGATGGATGTGTACGGATACGACCCCTATGTGTCCGTAGACGCGGCGTGGATGCTCTCCCGCAACATCCATCACGCAAAGACCGTGGATGAGATATACAGCGAGTGCGACTACATCACCATCCATGTGCCGGCCCTGGAAGACACGAAGGGCATGATCGACAAGAACGCCATCAGCCTGATGAAGGACGGCGTGGTCATCTTAAACCTTGCGAGGGATGTGCTGGTGAACCAGGAAGACATCGTGGACGCCCTCGTGGCAGGCAAGGTCCGCTGCTATGTGACAGACTTCCCGACCAAGGAGATCGTGGGCGTGAAGAATACCATTGTCATACCGCACCTGGGCGCTTCCACGGAAGAGTCCGAGGACAACTGCGCGAAGATGGCGGCATCCGAACTCCGGGATTTCCTGGAAAACGGAAATATCTCCCATTCCGTCAATTACCCGGACTGCAACATGGGCGCAAAGACCGACGGGGAGCGTCTTACCATTCTCCACAGGAACATCCCGAACATGCTGGGACAGTTTACGACCATACTCGCATCAAAGGATATGAACATCGCTCTGATGACGAACAAGAGCAAAAAAGAGTATGCCTATACTATGATCGATGTGGACGGCACGGTATCTCCGGAGCTGGAGGCGCAGCTCGCCTCCGTGGACGGCGTGCTGAAAGTCCGTGTGATACGGTAAACGGCTTTCCGGGAGACGGACAGATATAAAACAGGCAGATAAGAGACAGGAAAGATGCGGCGAAAGAGCAGTGTCTTTCCTGTCTTTTTGTGTCTTCTCCCTATTTGCGTTTTCTACCTTGACAAAAACGGTATCCGTGTATACAATTATACAAAAATACATGGATACAACAAACCAAGAGAGGAATGAATGAAGATGGAAGACAGAAAAGTTTTTTTGAACACCCACACAAATCTTCTGGAGCTGGAAGAACACATGTATCCGCTGGTGGATGTGGAGACTCCCAATGTGTTCCGCAATCTGTTCCGGTACGATGAAGTGCCGAAGATTGCGTTCAACGACCGCATCGTGCCGCACCACATGCCGGATGAAATCTGGATAACGGATACGACCTTCCGCGACGGACAGCAGTCCAGGGCTCCCTATACGACAGAGCAGATTGTAACGATTTACGATTACCTCCACCGCCTCGGCGGACCGAAGGGAAAGATACGCCAGAGTGAATTCTTCCTCTACAGCCAGAAAGACAGGGACGCAGTATACCGGTGTCTGGAGAAAGGCTACGAATTTCCGGAAGTCACCAGCTGGATACGGGCCAGCAAAAAGGACTTTGAACTGGTAAAGGAGATCGGGCTTAGAGAGACCGGCATCCTGGTAAGCTGTTCGGATTACCACATCTTCTATAAACTGAAAATGACGCGCCGCCAGGCGATGGAACATTACCTCTCCGTGGTCCGCGAGTGCATGGAGACGGGCATCCGCCCCAGATGCCACCTGGAGGACATCACCCGGTCGGATATCTACGGATTTGTGATTCCATTCTGCCTGGAACTGATGAAGCTGATGGAGGAATATCAGATACCGGTGAAGGTCCGTGTCTGCGACACCATGGGATACGGGGTCAACTATCCGGGCGCAGTGATCCCCCGGTCCATCCCGGGCATCATCTACGGGCTGATGGTCCACGCAGGCGTTCCAAGCGAACTCATTGAGTTCCACGGGCACAATGACTTCTACAAGGCGGTCAACAATTCCAGCACCGCGTGGCTCTACGGCGCCTGCGGCGTGAACTGCTCCCTCTTCGGCATCGGGGAGCGCACCGGGAACACCCCGCTGGAGGCGATGATCTTTGAGTATGCACAGCTTCGGGGTACACTGGACGGCATGGATACAAAGGTCATCACCGAGCTTGCAGAGTATTATGAAACGGAGATCGGATATCACATCCCGCCCAGGACGCCCTTTGTGGGAAAGAACTTCAATGTGACAAGAGCCGGCATCCATGCGGACGGCATGCTGAAAAATGAAGAGATATACAATATCTTTGACACAGAGAAATTCCTGGACCGCCCGGCCCTCGTCTCCATCTCGAAGACATCGGGGGCGGCGGGCATCGCCTACTGGATCAACACTTATTACAAGCTCGCAGGAGACCGCAGGGTAGATAAAAATTCGGAGCTTGTCAGCCGTGTGAAAGCCAGCGTGGACCGGGAATACGAAGATGGCAGGGTTACGGTCTTGACAGATGAGGAATTAATTGCCAAAATAAACAGTGTATGCAGGGAACTGCACATCACATTGTGACCAGGAGGATTTCAGGATGGATGAATATCAGGATCATTCTTTGAGCGGGCGCGTATTCCAGAAGATACGCGGCGACATTCTGGACGGGAAATACAGGGAGAACGACGAACTCCGGGAGAATACCATCGGCAGGGAGCTCGGGGTCAGCCGTACACCGGTGCGGGAGGCTCTGCGCCAGCTGGAACTGGAGGGACTCGTGACCATCATCCCGAACCGGGGCGCCTATGTGACCGGAATCAGCGAGAAAGACATCTGGGATATCTATATGGTGCGCTCCCATCTGGAGGGGCTCTGCGCCAGATGGGCGACAGAGCATATTACCGAAGAGCAGCTGGATGAGCTGGAGGAGACGCTGATGCTCTCCGAGTTCCAGATGAACAGGGAAAGCGGCTTCAGCGTACAGCAGGTCGCATCTCTGGACGGAAAATTCCACGCTCTTCTGTATGAGGCTTCGGGAAGCAGGATATTAAGCCATGTGCTGACGGATTTTCACAATTATGTCCAGATGGCGAGAAAGTCGTCCATCGTATCCGAGGAGCGGGCGAGGAAATCGATACGGGAGCACCGCCAGATCCTGCGCGCCATACGGGACAGGGACGCGGAGATGGCAGAGCAGCTCGCCAACGAGCATATCCTGCACGTGATGGAAAATCTGAAGAAACAGGGATATCATACCGGACGGCAGTGAAAACAGCGATGTCCGCCGCGCCGGATGAAAGAAAGAGCGGACAGCAGGACAGACGACGCCGGAAGAAAGAGGAAAAACAGGAGGATTTCAGAAAATGGACAAAATCAAGATGACGACACCCCTTGTGGAGATGGATGGAGATGAGATGACGAGGATACTCTGGAAGATGATAAAAGAGGAACTCCTCCTCCCCCATATCGACCTCAGGACAGAGTACTACGACCTGGGTCTCGAGCACCGGAATGAGACCGATGACCAGGTGACTGTGGACGCCGCGATGGCTACGAAAAAATACAAAGTGGCTGTCAAGTGCGCGACCATCACGCCCAATGCGGCGCGCATGGACGAGTACAGCCTCAAAGAGATGTGGAAGAGCCCCAACGGCACCATCCGCGCCATCCTTGACGGGACGGTCTTCCGCGCGCCCATTGTCGTCAAAGGCATCGAGCCGTGCGTGAAAAACTGGCAGAAGCCCATCACCATCGCAAGACATGCCTACGGCGATGTGTACAAGGGCTCCGAGATGAAAATTCCGGGAGCGGGCAGAGTCGAGCTTGTCTACACGGCTGCAGACGGAACGCAGACAAAGGAGCTGGTACATGAATTTGACGGACCGGGCATCGTGCAGGGCATGCACAATATCAACAAGTCCATCGAGAGCTTCGCGCGGAGCTGCTTTACGTTCGCACTGGATACGAAGCAGGACCTGTGGTTCGCCACGAAGGATACCATCTCCAAAAAATATGACCATACATTCAAAGATATCTTCCAGGAAATCTACGACGCAGAGTACGACGAGAAGTTTCAGGCTGCAGGCATCGAGTATTTTTATACGCTCATCGACGACGCGGTTGCCCGCGTGATGAAATCAAAAGGCGGCTTTATCTGGGCGTGCAAGAATTATGACGGCGATGTGATGAGCGACATGATTTCTTCCGCATTCGGTTCACTTGCCATGATGACGTCCGTGCTCGTCTCCCCGGAAGGATACTATGAGTACGAGGCTGCCCACGGGACCGTACAGCGCCACTATTACAAACACTTAAAAGGCGAAGAGACGTCCACCAATTCGGTGGCAACCATCTTTGCCTGGACAGGAGCCCTCAGGAAGCGGGGCGAGCTGGACGGAAACAAAGCACTCATGGAGTTTGCGGACCGTCTGGAAAAAGCCACGGTGGACACCATCGAGTCCGGAAAGATGACGAAAGACCTGGCGCTCATCACGACCATCCGGAAGCCGACGGTGCTCAACAGCGAAGACTTCATCAAGGCAATCGCGAAGAGGCTGTAGTCCCGGAGACGGGTATGATACAGGAATGGAAGCTGCCTGAACCGAAACGGCGGGGCTTCCATTCCTGTTTGTTTTTCAGAAAGCCTGTTCTTTCAAGATGGCAGGCAGCCTGATTTTTTGCAATTCCGGTCTGAATCCGGATGCATATTCTGCCTGAGTGCCTGCTTCCCGCCTCATACCCGTATCACCGGCTGCCGGGTTTCGTCCTGATAAGCGGTCCGGTACTTGTCTGTCACCACGGACATATACAGGTCAGACGCCAGCATATCATTGCGGAGCATCCGTTTCCCCTGCGCGGGCAGGCTGTCTGCATCCGAAAGCCGGGCAAGGAGCGGGAGCGCGCTCTTTTTGGCGATGAGAGAGAGCAGCCGGTTCTTGTCTTTTCTGACTCCGAGCAGGCGGGCGTAGAAATGAAAGCCGCTTTTGATATACGTCTCCACGTCTTCTTTTTTCACCCCCAGCATGATGTGGAGGAGCGCCCGGTTGATGCGCGTCTGCGTCGTCTCCTTCGTCCGGATGAGGTCGCAGAACTGCTTATAGTTGAAGAAATTGTCGAGCCGGGCGCAGATGCGGTTCGCCAGCGGTTCGGACACATCCATGTAGCGGAGCAGACTGTCGGGGCGTTTGTTCAACAGCTTGTACTTCAGGATGAGCGAGAAGTCGTTCTGGTAGACCGGGAAAGACACCCGGTGGCTGTCCTTTAACAGTTCCAGACAGGAGGGGGGCATCTGGTCTTCCAGTTCATTCAGGACCCCGGAGAAGTTCCGGTCTTCAAATGTGCCTCCGTTCTCCTCCGTGCGCAGGGCGAGCCCGGAGTAGGCGAGGAGGGAGCGGATGGCGGACGCGGAACTGAAGCGCCCGTCGGAAAGAGCGGTGTCATGGTAGTGGGAGCCGGTCCGCAGGATGGTATACGGGCGGATGGAGCTCTTCTGCTTCCGGAGCGCTTTGAGATATTCGACGCCCAGGATGTTGTTGGGGTCGCTCAGGAGCTTCGCCGCATCCGGGGACTGGAGGTATCCGGAGACCGCCTGTGCGCGGGCGGCGGGATAGGAGAGCCCCTGCCGCAGATGGTCCTTTAAGAGCGCCCGGTATCCGGCAGGCTCCTGGAGGAGCAGGTCCGCGATGTCCGTGAGGGCTTCCAGACTGCCGCACTCGCTGCCAAAGCACAGCGCGTCCACCACGCCAAGCCGGTCCAGGAAGGAGACGGCGCCGGCGGCGAAATATTCGGCGCTTCCGGTGGCATAGCAGACCGGGAGTTCAAAGACCGCGTCCGCTCCGCATTTGAGCGCCATCTCTGCCCGGAGGCGCTTCGGCATGATGGCGGGCACGCCGCGCTGGACGTAGTCTCCGCTCATGATGACGATGACGGCGTCCGCGCCGGTGACGCGCCTGGATTCCTGTATATGATAGAGATGTCCGTTGTGGAACGGGTTGTATTCCGTGATGAGTCCGGTGATTTTCATAAAAGAATCTCCTTGTATATCGCTTTCTACCATATTATACTATAAAAAGATGGGTTACCATAGAGAAATATTCCGTCTGGAAAGCGAAAAGGGTGATGGCATGGAAAAAGAGTACAAGATGGACGTGGAACGGATGAGCGAACTGCTCGGACAGCATGATTTCAAACAGCTGAAGCAGGAACTGGAATCCATGCATCCCGTGGATATCGTGGACGCTTTTGAAGAGCTGGACCGCAAACAGCAGACGCTCGTATTCCGCCTCCTGGCAAAGGAGGAAGCGGCGGAAGTATTTACCGATATGAACAGCGACATGCGCGAGGACCTCATCAATGCCCTGACGGACTCGGAACTCGAGGAAGTCATGGACGAGATGTATGTCGACGATACGGTGGACGTGCTGGAGGAGATGCCGGCGAATGTGGTGGACAGGCTCCTTGCGGTGACGGACGAGGAGACCCGGCGGAAGATCAACGCCCTGCTCCAGTATCCGGAAGACAGCGCAGGCAGCATCATGAACATCGAGTACATCAGCCTGCGCAGGGAAATGACCGTGGCGGACGCCATCCTGAAGATACGCCAGGTCGGCATCAACAAAGAGACCATCTATACCTGTTATGTCACGGAAAAGAAAAAGCTGCTCGGCATGGTGGATGTAAAAGACCTCCTGACAGCCGGAGAATCCCGTAAGATTGAAGAAATCATGGATGAAAATGTGCTCTATGCCAGGACGCTGGACGACCAGGAGCACGTGGCGAATATGATAAACAAATACGGTCTGGTGGCAATCCCCATCATCGACCACGAAGACTGCCTGGTGGGCATCGTAACGGTAGACGACGCCATGCTCGTCCTGCAGGATGAGACCACCGAAGATATCAGCATCATGGCCGGTGTCAGCCCCAACGAAGACTCCTACTTTGAGACTTCCGTATTCAAACAGGCGAGGAACCGCACCCCCTGGCTGATGCTCATGATGCTCTCGGCAACGGTCACCGGGGAGATACTCGGCTACTATGAAAACGCGATGGCAGTGATGCCCGTCCTCATCACCTTTATCCCCATGCTCATGGGAACAGGCGGAAACTGCGGCTCTCAGAGTTCCACCCTGGTGATACGCGGACTGGCGGTGGGGGAGATTGAGTTCCGGGATGTGTTCAAAGTCATCTTCAAGGAAATCCGTGTGGCGCTCATCGTCGGCACACTGCTGGCGGTGGTGAACGGGATACGCATCTGCCTGATGTATGACGGGAACATCATGCTCGCCGTCGCTCTCGGGCTTACGATGCTGGCGGTGGTCATCATGGCGAAATGCATCGGGTGCATCCTGCCGCTGACGGCGAAGAAGATCGGGCTGGACCCGGCCATCATGGCGGCGCCGCTCATCACCACGGTCCTTGATACGTGCACCATCCTGGTCTACTTTAATATCGTGACTGCGTTTTTCAGCCTGCAGTGAGCGGTCCGCGGATTTCGGAAAGAAAATCCGCGGACTTTGTGACATTGATATAAAATGCAGGGGCGCCGGAGACGGATTGTACATAAAAATGCACATAAAATGCTGACAAAATCCGGCAGAATCACTTGTATACAAAATTGAATTGCTTTATAATGAATCTATATGAGCAATTTATGCGATTAAAAATGAAAGGTGGCACATAAGAAATGGGATTTATTGATGAAATCAAAGCAAGGGCAAAGGCAGACAAGAAGACGATCGTCCTGCCGGAGACAGAGGATGAAAGGACTTACCAGGCCGCAGAGACTGTCTTAAAAGAGGGCATCGCGGACATTATCCTTGTCGGGAACAGGGATGAGATTGAGAAGAAAAAAGCGGTGTATGACATCGCAGGCGCGACCGTTGTCGACCCGGCGACAGATGAGCGGACAGACTCCTACATCGCAAAGCTCGTGGAACTCAGACAGAAAAAGGGCATGACAGAAGAGCAGGCAAGAGAACTGCTGCTGACCAATTATCTGTATTACGGCGTCATGATGGTGAAGATGGGCGACGCAGACGGCATGGTTTCCGGAGCGTGCCATTCCTCCGCGGACACCCTGCGTCCGTGCCTTCAGATACTGAAGACGAAGCCGGGCACCAAGCTCGTATCCGCCTTCTTCCTGATGGTTGTTCCGGACTGCGACATGGGATACAACGGAACCTTCATTTTCGGAGATTCCGGTCTGGAGCAGAATCCGGACCCGGAGAAACTGGCGAATATCGCCATCTCCTCCGCTGAGTCTTTCCGCATCCTTACAGGACAGGAGCCGGTGGTGGCGATGCTTTCCCACTCCACGAAGGGCAGCGCAAAACACCCGGACGTGGACAAGGTCGTAGAGGCGACGAAGATTGCAAAGGGACTTGCTCCGGAACTGAAACTGGACGGAGAACTCCAGCTCGACGCAGCCATCGTACCGTCAGTCGGAGAGTCCAAAGCGCCGGGCAGCCCGGTGGCAGGACATGCAAACGTCCTGATCTTCCCCGACCTGGATGCGGGAAATATCGGCTACAAGCTCGTACAGAGACTGGCGAAGGCAGAGGCTTACGGACCGCTGACACAGGGCATTGCAGCTCCGGTCAACGACCTGTCGAGAGGATGCAGCGCAGAGGATATCGTAGGCGTTGTTGCCATCACATCCGTACAGGCTCAGGCGATGTAAATAAAAAGAAAATGTGTTAGGGAGGAAAAGAAACATGAATGTATTGGTAATCAACTGCGGAAGCTCTTCACTGAAGTTCCAGCTCATCGACGCTCAGTCCGAGACCGTACTGGCAAAAGGCCTTTGCGAGAGAATCGGCATTGACGGACGTCTGACCTATCAGCCGGCAGGCGGCGAGAAAGAGAAATCGGACAAGCCCATGCCCACACATACCGAGGCAATCCAGTTCGTCATTGAAGCGCTGACGAACCCGGAGACAGGAGTCGTTAAGAGCCTGGACGAGATCGGGGCAGTGGGACACCGCATGGTGCACGGCGGCGAGAAATTCGCGTCTTCCGTTGTCATCACAGAGGATGTGAAAAAGGCAGTGGAGGAGTGCAATGACCTGGCGCCGCTCCACAATCCTGCGAACCTCATCGGCGTGGAAGCGTGCGAGAAGCTGATGCCGGATACACCGATGGTAGGCGTGTTCGACACCGCGTTCCACCAGACGATGCCGGAGAAGGCGTATATGTACGGACTTCCCTATGAATATTACGAGAAATACAAAGTAAGACGCTATGGATTCCACGGCACGAGCCACAGCTTCGTATCAAAGAAAGCAGCAGAAGTGATGGGAAGACCGTATGAAGATTTAAAGACCATCGTATGCCACCTTGGAAACGGATCCAGCATCTCTGCAGTGCTCAACGGTAAATCCGTCGATACATCCATGGGTCTGACCCCCCTGGAAGGTCTTGTGATGGGAACCCGCTCCGGAGACATCGACCCGGCCATCATGGAGTTTATCGCTCAGAAAGAAGGTCTGGATATCGAGGGCGTCATGGCAGTCCTGAACAAGAAGTCCGGCGTGTTCGGTCTTTCCGGCGGACTCTCCAGTGATTTCCGCGACCTGACGGACGCGATGTTAAACGGCGACAAGAAAGCGAAGATCGCCATGGACGTATTCTCCTACCGTGTGGCAAAATACATCGGCGCATATGCGGCAGCCATGAACGGCGTGGACGACATTGTATTTACGGCAGGTATCGGCGAGAACGACGATTATGTCAGGGAGCAGGTGTGCAGCTACCTGGGCTATCTCGGCGTCGACTTTGATAAGGAAGTGAACGACGGTCTGAGAGGAGAGCTTAAGGAAATTACGAAACCGGGCTCCAGGGTAAGGGTATTCGTTATCCCGACCAACGAGGAGCTTGCCATCGCGCGCGAGACGCTGGCGCTTGTGAAATAAAGTAAGAGACGGACGAAGGGCATCCCCTGAAAAAGGGAGATGCCCTTCTTTTGCGCCCGTCAATCTGCGCCTGTGCGGACGTTGTGCTGTAAAGAGCGCGACAAAGTTAGGCAAATTTCCAAAAAAGTATTGCCAAAAAAGAGCGCCGGGAGTATTATATATTAGGTTTTTTGCGAAACTTGAAATTTTATGTCATTTCTGTTTCGGAATTGTTAAATTTTCGATTCAAAAGAGGTTGAATGGTCAGGATATGGACGGACATGTCAGGAGATCGCCACGCGGTCTGAATCATGAGGTACAGAGAAAGCCGGCATCCGCTGTGCGGAGAAGACCGGCGGAGGACAGAAGGAGAGGTCCGGCAGGAGGCGCGCCGGGGCAGCATGCAGCCGGGGAACGCAGATACCACCGGGAAATGACCGGTTCCCGCAGACAGGAAAGCGATTCGCCTGAAGGGCGCCGGAGAAGGAGAGAGCGGGAGCGCAGGCGTATGGAGCGGCTCCGCAGAAGGAGAAAGGCGAGGCTTATACGGATGGGTATCGTGCTGGGGCTTCTTCTTGTCGTTCTCGTCCTCCTCGGGCTTCTCATACACCGGCTCTTCTTCTCGAACCCGGTCGTAAAGGAGCTGACCGTGGAGGCGGGGAGCGCGGAGCTCTCTGCGGAAGATTTCCTGAAAAAGGAAGGCGTGGACATCGAGTTTGTGACGGATATGTCCGAAATCAGCCTTGCCCATGTGGGAGAACATGAGATTACGCTGAACGCCAAAGGAAAGGAGCGCGTCTCGACCCTCATCGTACAGGATACGAAGGCGCCTGTGGCTTCGCCGGTGGACGGACCGGTGGCCGCGGCTCTGAACGGGACGGCGGACCCGAAGACGCTGGTGGCGGATGTGGAAGATGCCACCGATGTGACGTACAGCTTCCGGGAGGAACCGGATTTGTCGGCGGAAGGCGAGATACCGGTAACCGTGGTTGTGACGGATGAGGGCGGAAATACTACCGAGGTGGAAGGAACCCTCAACGTGTTCTTCGACGATGAGCCTCCGGTTATCGACGGGGTCGCGCCCCTGACCGCTTTCCTGGGAGACCCCATCTCCTACAAGGCGGAGATTACCGTGACCGACAACTGCGATGAATCGGTGGAACTGGAAGTGGACAACAGCGCGGTGGATACAGAGAAGGCCGGCACCTACGACGTGACCTACACGGCGACGGACGTGTCCGGGAATACGGCCACCGAGTCCACGACCATCACGATAAAGGAAAAGCCGGACAACTATGTGGAGCCGGAGGAAGTGCTCGCCATGGCGGACGACATCCTGGCGGAGATTACCACAGAGGATATGACGCTGAAGGAAAAAGCCCGCGCCATCTATGACTGGTGCCGGGGGAATATCGGCTACATCAATACGTCGGAGAAGAACAGCTGGACGAATGGCGCATATCAGGCGTTTACAGACCATCAGGGCGACTGCTTTGTGTTCTATTCTGCGGCAAAAGCGCTGCTTACAGAGGCGGAGATACCGAATCTGGATGTCGTCAAGAGCGATACGAGCCATTCCAGCCATTACTGGAGCCTCATCGATGTAGGCGACGGCTGGTATCACTTTGATACGACGCCGCGGTACGGAGGCGGAGAATTCTTCCTCCTGACAGACGCGGAACTGGAGGCATATTCCGTGGCGCACAATAACAGCCATATCTTTGACAAGAGCCTGTATCCGGCTACGCCCACCGAGGATTCCACGGTGGAGTAGAGCGGCAGGAAACAGGTCAGGCAGAAGGAAAGAGGATGATAGGATGCTTGGAGTGATCGGCGGTCTTGGTCCGATGGCGACAGCGCTGTTTATGGAAATGGTGACCCGCATGACGGATGCGTCCTGCGACCAGGAGCATATCGAAATGCTCGTGCACAGCTGTCCGCGTATCCCGGACAGGACGGCATATATACTTGGAAATTCGGACGAGGACCCGTCCGGCGTGATGATACAGATTGGGAAGGCTCTGGCAGAGGCGGGCGCGTCCTGCATCGCCATTCCCTGCATCACGGCGCATTATTTCCACAGGGAGCTTTCCGCAAATATTCCCGTCCCCATCATCCATGCGGTGGATGAGACTTCCCGGGAGCTTCTGCGGCACGGGGATGCGAAGGCGGGCATCATGGCGACGGACGGCACGGTCAGAAGCCGCATCTTTCAGCAGAGCCTTCAGGATGCGGGCATCGAGCCTGTGCTCCCGGACAGAGAGCATCAGCAGTATGTGATGGATATGATTTACGGGGATATCAAGGCGGGAAAGCCTGCCGATATGGAGAAATTCGCGCGCGTTTCCGATTATCTGAGAGCGCGCGGCGCACAGTCCGTCATCCTGGGCTGTACGGAGCTCTCGACCATCAAAGAGCAGCACCCCATCGGAGCAGGCTATATTGACGCCATGGAAGTACTTGCCCAGCGTGCGGTGCTCCTGTGCGGCGGCAAGCTGAAAGAGCAGTACGTAAGCCTGGTCACAGAGTCATAGGAGAGATAAAGGAGTTCAGAGAAAATGCAGAGAAACATACTGGAGTACCTGGAGCAGACGGCGCCGAGATTCCCGGATAAGACGGCGTTTGCCAATGATAAGACGGGAATGACATTTCAGGAAGTGTACGATGCTTCGAGGAAGATCGGCACCTGTCTGGCGAAGAAAGGCTATGCGAAAGAGCCGGTCGTAATCTATATGAAGAAACATCCGCACATGATTACCGCATTCTGGGGCGTTGTGTACAGCGGATGCTTCTATGTGCCGATGGATGAGGAGATGCCCGAATACCGCATCGGACTCATCTTTGACAACCTTCACCCCAGAGCGGTCATCTGCGATGACTTCACCGCCGGGAAAGTGAAGGAGATGGCGGAGTTTGACGGAGAGGTCCTGATGTATGACGAGATATCCGCATATCCGTCGGACGACGCCCTCCTTGCAGATATCCGCAGGAGTGCGATCGACACGGACCCGGTCTACATCGTCTTCACCTCCGGCTCCACCGGGATACCGAAGGGCGTGGTGGGATGCCACCGGGCGGTCATCGATTATGTGGAGAGTCTGACTGAGGTGCTCCATGTGACGGAGGATTCGGTCTTTGCCAATCAGACGCCCCTGTATTTCGACGCCTGCTTAAAGGAACTGTTTTCCACGCTGAAATACGGCGCCACGACGTACCTCGTGCCGAAGCAGCTCTTCATGTTCCCCATCAAGCTGGTGGAATTCTTAAATGAATATAAGATTAATACGGTGTGCTGGGTCGTATCCGCGCTGACCATGATTTCTTCCATGAAGACGTTTGACAAGGTGGTTCCGAAGTACCTGCATACCATTGCATTCGGAAGCGAGGTCTTCCCCATCAAACAGTTCAATCTCTGGAGAGAAACCCTGCCGGACGCAAGGTTCATCAATCTCTACGGACCCACCGAGGCGACGGGCATGAGCTGCTACTATGAGGTGGACCGGGAATTCGGCGAGACTGACGTCATCCCCATCGGGCGTCCCTTACGGAATACGGAAATCATCCTCCTGGACAAGGACGACAAAGTGCCGCCGGCGGGCGAACCGGGCGAGATGTGCATCCGCGGGACCGCGCTCACGCTGGGATATTACAACAACGACGAGAAGACGGACGAGGTATTCGTCCAGAACCCCCTGAACAAAAGCTACCACGAACTCATCTACCGCACAGGGGACATCGGGAAATACAATGAGCGGGGAGAACTTATCTTTATCTCCCGCAAGGATTATCAGATCAAGCACATGGGACACCGCATCGAGCTGGGTGAAATCGAAGTCCATGTCAATCTGGTTGAAGGCATCCGCAGCGCGTGCTGCATTTATGATAAAGAAACAGAGAAAATCATATTGTTCTACGTGGGAGACACGGAAGTGAAAGACCTTGTGACAGCGCTTAAGAAGAAGCTGCCAAGGTACATGATTCCGAACCATGTCTATGCGCTGGAGCAGATGCCGCTGACAGCAAACGGAAAGACAGACAGAGTGAAACTCAAAGAAATCCACGATGAGAAGAAAAGGAGAAGATAACTATGGAAGCATTGATGGAAATACTGGAAAACCTGCACCCGGAAATCGATTTCAACACATGTGAGACGCTCATCGACGACAACCTCATCGATTCATTTGATATCGTGACTATCATTTCCGAAATCAACGAGGAGTATGACGTCGTTATCCCGGCAGAGGAGATTGTTCCGGACAACTTCAATTCCGCGAAAGCGCTCTACGCCCTCATCCAGAGACTGGAAGATGAATAGGAACAGGGACCATGCTGTTTACGGATTATAGTTTTATCGGTTTTCTCGCGGTGGTATTTGTCCTGTACTACGGTCTGCCGAAGAAATGCCAGTGGCCGTTCCTTCTCATCGCCAGCTATGTGTTCTACTTCATCGCCAGTCCGTCGTACCTCATCTTCATCGCGGCGACGACGGTGTCGACCTACCTGGTGAGCCTGAAGCTGGACGGGCTGGAGACGGCGCAGAAGGCTTATCTTGCAGAGCACAAGGGACAGATATCCAGAGAAGAGAAAAAGGAATACAAGGCGGGGATCAAGGCGAAGAAGTGGAAGTGGCTGCTGGTCTGCCTGTTCTTCAACCTGGGCATCCTGGCGGTGCTGAAATATACGAACTTCACCATTGCCAATATCAACGGGCTTTTACAGGCGTTCCACAGCGACCGCCAGCTTTCGTTCTTAAATCTCGTGCTTCCCATGGGAATCTCGTTCTATACATTCCAGACCATGGGATATATCATCGATGTGTACAGAGGGACGAGCAAAGCGGAGAAGAACCTGTTCAAACTGGCGCTCTTCGTGTCCTTCTTCCCCCAGCTCGTGCAGGGACCCATCAGCCGGTTCAACGACCTGGCAAAGTCACTGTTCGAGGTGCATTACTTTGACCCGAAGGTCGTCTCCTACGGACTGTACCGCATCCTGTGGGGATATTTCAAGAAAGTCGTTGTGGCGGACCGGATATTGACGGCGGTGAACGCCATCATCCAGAATCCGGACACCTATCAGGGCGGCTTTGTGTTCGTGGGCATGATGTTCTATGCCTTCGAGCTCTACGCGGACTTTACCGGCGGCATCGACATCACCATCGGAATCGCCCAGACCATGGGCATCACGGTGACGGAGAACTTCCGGCGGCCCTACTTCTCGAAGAACATCAAAGAGTACTGGAACCGCTGGCACATCACCATGGGTACCTGGTTTACGGACTACATATTCTACCCCATCTCGGTGTGCAAGCCGATGCTGAAGTTCTCCAAGTTCTCCAGAAATACCTTTGGAGAGAAGATCGGGAAGCGGGTGCCGGTGTACCTTTCTTCCTTTGTCGTCTGGTTTACGACCGGTATCTGGCACGGCGCCAGCTGGAACTTCATCGTCTGGGGTCTGATGAACTTCGTGGTCATCATGATTTCCGAGGAGCTGGAGCCTTTGTACCGGAAGTTCCACGCCCGCTTCGATGTGAAAGGGAAGGCGTGGTACGGAGTGTTTGAGATTGTGCGCACCATCCTTCTGATGAGCGCCATCCGCATGTTTGACTGTTACCGGGATGTGCCCCTCACCTTCAGGATGTACGGCAACATGTTCACCCACTTTGACATCCGGGCGTTAAACGCCGAGGCATTCCTGGGACTGGGCTTAAGCGGGGCGGATTACCTGCTCCTGTTTGTCTGCCTGCTCATCATCCTCACGGTGAGCATCGTGCAGGAGAGAAAGGGCAGTGTGCGGGATATCATCTTTACATCCGGCGCAGCCTGGAAGTATGTGGTGTTCGGCGTGCTGATGCTCATTGTCATCGTGTTTGGCGCATACGGCATCGGGTATGACCAGAGCCAGTTTATCTATAATCAGTTTTAGAAAGGAGCGGGCATGAAGAAGAAAATTGCAAAACGCGCTGCCGTCCTGGCAGTGTTCCTCATCGTGATGCTGGTCGTTCTCTACCTGCTCCAGAGGCTGCTGATGCCAAAATACATGTCGGACATCCCCGAGGGAGCGATGGTGGAAGAGTACTATCAGGAGACTACGGACCATGAGGTCCTCTTTGTGGGGGACTGCGAAGTCTACGAGAATTTCTCGCCCATCACCCTTTACGAGGACTACGGCATCACGAGCTACATCCGCGGTTCTGCCCAGCAGCTCACATGGCAGTCCTACTACCTGCTGGAAGACGCGCTCCGGTATGAGACCCCGAAGGTCGTGGTCTTCAACGTGCTTGCCATGAAGTACAACGAGCCCCAGAGCGAGGCATACAACCGCATGAGCATCGACGGGATGAAGATGTCCTCCTCGAAGATTGGCGCCATACAGGCGTCCATGACAGAGGAAGAGCACATGCTGGACTACATCTTCCCCATTCTCCGGTATCATTCCAGATGGTCGGACTTATCGATGGAGGATGTAAAATACATGTTCCACAAAGACAAGGTATCCCACAACGGATACTATATGAGAGTGGATGTCCGTCCGGTGGACGGATTCCCGGAACCGGAGAAACTCTCCGATTACACGCTGGGCGACAAGGCGATGGAATATCTGGACAGGATGCGCCTGCTCTGTGAGGAAAAGGGCATCGACCTGGTCCTTGTGAAGTCTCCCAGCCTCTACCCCTACTGGTATGACGAGTGGGATGAACAGATTGCGGATTACGCGGAAGAATACGGGCTGGACTATTTCAACTATGAAAAGCTTGCCCCGGAGATTGGCATCGATTATAATACAGATACTTACGATGCCGGTCTGCACATGAACCTGTCGGGCGCGGAGAAGCTCTCGAAATATTTCGGGAAATACCTGGTTGAGAATTACGACCTGACGGATTACCGGGAGGACCCGGAGTATCAGGAAGTCTACGCGGAGAAAATCCGGTTCTACGAGGAGATGGAGGAAGCTCAGTATCAGGAGCTGGAAGAATACGGCGAGATTATCAGTTATTAATTGTTTCTATATTATTTAATTCTATTTCAGGAGGAAAAAAAGATGAAAAGAAGAATGATTGCAATGACAGCAGCACTGGCGGCATGTTTCGCACTGACAGCGTGCGGAGGCGGCTCTGAGAGCAGCAGCGAGGGTTCCGGTTCCGGACAGGCTTCCGGCGGCGGATACACTTTCACGAGCGGTTCCACAGAGATTGCCATGAATGCGGACGCAGCCGCAGTCGTAGAAGAGCTTGGCGAGGCGGACGACTATTTCGAGTCTGAGAGCTGCGCGTTCGAGGGTCTGGATAAAGTGTACACCTATCCGGGATTCCAGCTCAACACCTACCCGGTTGACGACAAGGACTATGTGCTCTCCGTTGTATTTATGGATGACACGGTCTCCACAGACGAGGGCATCAGCATCGGAAGCACAAAGGACGAGGTGACGGAAGCATACGGCGACCCCACATCCGAGTCTGCGACAGAGCTCGTGTACGAGAAAGGCGATTCTGAACTGAAGGTCGGTCTGGACGGCGACAGTGTGTCCACCCTGGAGATTGCGGCAGTTACAGAGTAAGAAGTGCGCCGGGAGAACCGGACGACAGCAGTTCCAAAGGCACTGCCGGAAGTATCCGGCGGTACCGCAAAATTTTGGTTGACAAACATGTTTTCCGTGATATAATAGTCTAGGTATGAATAGGAGTAATGACAGATGTTAATTAACCTATCAGACGTTTTGTCAGACCAGCATAAGACAGTGGAGGAGACTGTGCCGCTCACGATGGAGCACATCCGTCTGAAGTCCGGAGATTATCCGGTAGTGGAAAGTGAGCCGGTCCACATCCGGGTGGAACACATCAGGGAGAAAGAACTGCTCATCTGCGCCGACGCCAGACTGAGCGTGATGATTCCATGTGACCGCTGCCTGGAGGACGTCAGGCATGAGTTTACACTGAACTTCACAAAACATGTGGACGTAGGTCTCTCCGATGCGGAACTGACAGAAGAGCTGGATGAATCAAATTTTATCGATGGATATCAGCTTGATGCTGACAGCTTGGTCTTCCATGAGGTCCTGTCAGAGTGGCCGGAAAAAGTGCTCTGCCGTGAAGACTGTAAAGGTCTGTGCAGTGTGTGCGGCCGGAATCTGAACACAGGGTCCTGCGATTGTGAAGATACGGGGCCTGACCCCAGGATGTCAGTTGTCCGTGACTTATTTCAGAATTTCAAGGAGGTGTAACCTATGTCAATCTGTCCGAAGAATAAATCTTCAAAAGCAAGAAGAGATAAGAGAAGAGCCAACTGGAAGATGAGCGCTCCGAACCTCGTCAGATGCAGCAAGTGCGGCGAACTTATGATGCCCCACCGCGTATGCAAGGCGTGCGGTTCCTACAATAAGCGCGAGATCGTTTCCGTTGACTGAACCCGGAAACAGGGGGTGAAAAAGACGTAAAAACTTTGCGTTTTGCGTCTTTTTTTTATTGATTTTTACTATGTTTTCCAGTAGAATGATTTCAGTAGTGTTAGGAGGAGAGAAAATGTCTGAGATCACAAGGGTTGCGCTTGATGCGATGGGCGGAGACAACGCTCCGGTCGAGATTGTAAAGGGCGCGGTCGAGGCAGTACAGAAACGGGACGACATCGAGATACTTCTCACAGGGCGGGAGGAGCTCCTGGAACAGGAACTTGCAAAGTACGACTGCCCGAAAGACCGTATCCGCATCGTCAATGCCACGGAGGTCATCGAGACCGCGGAACCGCCGGTGAAAGCGATTCGCGGGAAGAAGGATTCCTCCATCGTGGTGGCGCTGAAGATGGTCAGGAACGGAGAGGCTGACGCATTTGTCTCTGCGGGAAGCACGGGAGCCGTCCTGGTGGGAGGCCAGGTGATTGTCGGCAGGATAAAGGGTGTGGAGAGACCGCCTCTTGCCCCTCTTTTTCCGACACTGACAGGAGTATCGCTCCTGATAGACTGCGGGGCGAACGTGGACGCCCGCCCGTCCCATCTCGTTCAGTTCGCGAAGATGGGGTCCATCTATATGGAGAGCGTGATGGGCAGGAAGAATCCGACGGTCGGCATCGTGAATATCGGCGCGGAGGAGGAGAAGGGAAATGCGCTTGTCAAAGAGACGTTCCCGCTTCTCAAAGCGTGCAGCGACATCAATTTCATCGGCAGCGTTGAAGCGAGGGAGATTCCCTACGGCAAGGCGGACGTCATCGTCTGCGAGGCATTTGTCGGCAACGTCATACTCAAGCTCTATGAGGGTGTCGGCGGCGCGCTCATCAAGAAGGTGAAGCAGGGCATGATGACAAGCCTGCGCAGCAAGATCGGCGGTCTGCTCGTCAAGCCTGCGCTGAAAGCCACGCTGAAGGATTTTGATGCCAGCGAGTACGGCGGAGCGCCGCTCCTCGGGCTCAAAGGCCTCGTAGTCAAGACACATGGAAGCTCGACTTCCACAGAAGTGTGTAATTCCATTATCCAGTGCGTCACATTCAAAGAGCAGAAGATCAATGAGAAAATAAAAGCAGCAATACAGGCGACGCAGGAAGAAAACAAAGAGAGCGAGTAAGGAGGAATCATTATGGAATTTGAAAAACTTCAGGAAATCATCGCGGATGTGCTCAATGTCCCGAAAGCGGACATCAAACCGGAGACGACCTTTGTGGATGACCTCGGAGCGGATTCTCTTGATATCTTCCAGATTATCATGGGGATTGAAGAAGAATTTGACATCGAGATAGACAATGACGAGGCAGAGAAGATCGTCACAGTCCAGGATGCGGTAGACCAGATTAAAAAAACGGTCGAATAAGTGTAAAAAATCAGTACAACGTGTAAAAAGGACGAAAAAGCCCCTCCGGGCTTTTTCGTTTTCCGTTATGATAGAGAAAGGAATACGGCAGAGATATGATGTCAGGTGGCAGAGCAGAAGAAAAGCTGAGAGAACTGGAGAAAAAGATCGGGTATACTTTCCGGGACTTTTCCCTCCTGAAACGGGCGATGATGCACAGTTCCTACACGAACGAACATCATCTCCCCAAATACGAGTGCAATGAGAGGCTGGAGTTCCTCGGGGACGCAGTGCTGGAGCTGGTATCCAGCGAATATCTCTTCCGCTCCTTCCCCCACACGCCGGAGGGGGAGCTGACGAGGACCCGAGCCAGCATGGTATGCGAGCCGTCCCTTGCGCTCTGCGCGGCGGACATCGGTCTGGGCGGCTATCTGCTCCTGGGAAAGGGAGAGGACGCCACCGGGGGGCGGCTGCGGGATTCGGTGACATCCGATGCCATGGAGGCGCTCATCGGCGCGGTATATATGGATGGTGGTTTTACTAATGCAAAAGAGTTCATCCACAGGTTTGTCCTGACAGACCTGGAGGACAAAAAACTCTTTTATGATAGTAAAACGATCCTTCAGGAGATGGTGCAGGCGGAGAAGACAGGCGGCATCACCTACCGTCTCACAGGGGAAGAGGGGCCGGACCACAACAAGACCTTCCTTGTGGAAGTGTGGGTCGGCGGACGGTGCCTTGGAAAGGGAAAGGGAAGGTCGAAGAAAGCTGCGGAGCAGCAGGCAGCCTACCGTGCCATCCTCCGCCTCAGAAAACAGGGATAAAGCAGGTGACATATGTATTTAAAGAATATAGAAGTGCAGGGGTTCAAGTCCTTTGCAAACAAGATAAAGTTTGACTTCCACAACGGGATTACGGGCATTGTCGGTCCCAACGGAAGCGGAAAGAGCAATGTGGCGGATGCAGTGCGCTGGGTGCTGGGCGAGCAGCGCGTCAAACAGCTCCGGGGCGGCAGCATGCAG
Source organism: Candidatus Mediterraneibacter merdipullorum (assembly GCA_019117125.1). Classification (GTDB taxonomy): domain Bacteria; phylum Bacillota; class Clostridia; order Lachnospirales; family Lachnospiraceae; genus Mediterraneibacter; species Mediterraneibacter merdipullorum. Next base: position 84,342 of record DXAL01000013.1, on the reverse strand, counting down.
GATGTCATTTTTTCCGGCACAGAGAACCGCAAGCCTTTAAGCTATGCGGCGGTCGCCATCACGCTCGACAATTCGGACCATCAGCTTCCCGTGGACTACGGGGAAGTGACGGTGACGCGCAGGCTCTACCGCTCCGGGGAGAGCGAGTACCTTATCAACGGGACCGCGTGCAGGCTCAAGGACATCAATGAGATGTTCTACGACACCGGCATCGGAAAAGAGGGCTACTCCATCATCGGACAGGGGCAGATTGACAAGATACTGAGCGGGAAGCCGGAGGAGCGCCGGGAGCTTTTCGACGAGGCGGCGGGCATCGTCAAGTTCAAGCGGCGCAAGAATCTTTCCGTGAAGAAGCTGGAAGAAGAGCGGATGAACCTCACCCGCGTCAACGATATCTTAAAAGAACTGGAAAAACAGCTCGGTCCCCTGGAAAAACAGTCCGATACGGCGAAGGAATATCTCCGGAAAAAAGAAGAGTTAAAGACATACGATATCAATATGTTCCTCCTGGAGGAGGAGCGCCTCCGGGAGAAAATCAGGGAACTGGAAGAAAAGTACAGCAATACGTCCGCCGAGATGGAAGAGTCCAGAAGCCGCTACGATGAGATGAAAGCGGAATACGAAGCCATCGAGGAGGAGCTGGAGGAAATCGACCTGGCAGTGGAGACCGCCAGGAACCAGTTAAACGAGACGAATCTCCTCAAACAGCAGCTGGAAGGACAGATCAACGTCCTGAAAGAGCAGATTAATACGGCGCGCATCAACGACGAGCATTACGGAAACCGCGCAAACGTCATCCACACGGAGATTGACACGCGCACGGAGCAGAAAGACGCGCTCCTTTCCGAGCGCGCGGAAGTGCTGGAAAAGCTCAGAGACGCACAGGAGCAGGACAAAGGGGCGCAGAACGCCCTCATCGAGGTCCAGACCCGCATCGCGGAGCACACGGCGCTCATCGAACAGAAGAAGCAGGAAATCATGGACATCCTCGGAAGCCGCGCGTCTACCCGGGCGAAGATACAGCACTACGATACGACCCGGGAACAGATCGGGGCAAGAAGGGAAGAGCTTTCCAGAGCCCTGCAGGAGATATCCGAAGAAGAGACCCGTCTGGGAGAACGCCTGAAGGAGTACAGCGACGAGCTGGAAAAAGTCCGGGAAACCATCCGGGGATACAACGACCGGGTGTCGGAAAACGAGCGGAAGATCGAGGCGCTCCAGGCTGAGCTGGATGAAAAGCAGGAGAAATTCCGCATCGGTCAGACCGCCTATCACAGGGAATCCTCCCGGCTGGAGTCTCTGAAGAATATTACCGAGCGGTACGACGGGTACGGCAACAGCATCCGCAGGGTCATGGCAAACCGGGACCGTGAAAAAGGGCTCATCGGCGTGGTGGCGGACATCATCCAGGCGGACCGGGAGTACGAGACAGCCATCGAGACGGCTCTTGGCGGGAGCATCCAGAATATTGTCACCGCTGATGAAGAGACCGCAAAGCGGATGATCGCATATCTGAAGCAGAATAAATTCGGGCGCGCAACCTTCCTGCCTCTGACGAGCATGCGGGAAGGCGGGGGCATCCGCCCTGCGGAAGCGCTGAGGGAACCGGGTGTCATCGGTCCGGCGAACACCCTCGTCCACGTGGAAGAGCGGTTCCGGGCGCTGGCAGGGCATCTGCTGGGACGCACCCTTGTGGTAAAGACCATTGACGACGGCATCGCCATTGCCCGCAAGTACAGGCAGTCCATCCGCCTTGTGACGCTGGAGGGCGAACTCATCAGCCCGGGCGGTTCCATGACAGGAGGCGCATTTAAGAACGCGGGAAACCTCTTAAGCCGCCGGCGTGAAATCGAAGAGTTTGAAAAGACGGTCGCCATGCTCAAAGCGGACATGGATGAGATGGAGCGCCAGGTGGGAGAAATCAAGAGCCGGCGCGCAGCCTGCTACAGCGACATCGACGGGATACAGAGAGAGCTGCGAAAGGCATCGGTCCTGGAAAACACGGAAAAGATGAACGTGGAGCAGACCCAGGTGCGGCTGCGCGAGGCTAAGGAGCGCTCTGAGAGATACCGGAAGGAAGAGACGGACCTGGAAAGACAGCTCCAGACCATCACGGACAACGAGGAATCCATCCAGATGGAACTGGAGACTTCCGAGAGCCTGGAGCAGGAGCTAGGCGAGAGCATTGAAGAAATCCGCCGGAAGCTGGAGGAAGAAAAAGAGACCGAGGGCAGCCAGCTCAAAAGTTCGGAGCAGGTGCATCTGGCTCTGGCAGCCCTGGAACAACAGCATGCATTCATCGAGGAAAATGTGTCCCGTATTCAGGACGAGATAGAAAAATTCCAGTCCGAGCTTACGGAGCTGGGGATGAACCAGGATAATGCTTCTGAGGAAATCCGTCAGAAAGAGGAAAAGATACAGGACCTGCGAAAAGCCATCGAGGATTCCAAAGACCTGTTCCAGGAGATTGGAAAAGAAATCCAGGTCCAGACGGCGAAGCGGGAAGAGCTCAACCAGAAGCACAAAGATTTCCTGAAGATGCGGGAGGAACTGTCCGGACATATCGCCACGCTGGACAAGGAGTGCTTCCGGCTGAACAGCCAGAAGGAATCCTATGAGGCGTCCTCCGAAAAACAGATGGACTATATGTGGCAGGAATACGAGCTCACGTATAACCGGGCGATGGAGCTCCGGGACAAAAACCTGACGGACCTCGCTTATATGAAGCGCCAGATACAGACGCTGCGGGGCGACATCCGGAAACTGGGACCGGTCAATGTCAATGCCATCGAGGATTACAAAAATGTATCCGAGCGGTATGAGTTCCTGAAAGGACAGCATGACGACCTCATTGAGGCGGAGGAGGCGCTGGTGAAAATCATCGACGAGCTGGACGCCGCCATGCGCAGACAGTTCACGGAACAGTTCCGGAAGATATCCGAAGAGTTCGACCAGGTATTCCGGGAGCTGTTCGGAGGAGGAAAAGGCACGCTGGAACTGATGGAGGACGAAGATATCCTGGAGGCGGGGATACGCATCATCGCCCAGCCGCCCGGAAAGAAACTCCAGAACATGATGCAGCTTTCCGGAGGGGAGAAGGCGCTGACCGCCATATCCCTCCTGTTCGCGATACAGAACTTAAAGCCGTCGCCCTTCTGTCTCCTGGATGAGATCGAGGCGGCGCTGGATGACAACAACGTGACGAGATTTGCCCGGTACCTGCACAAACTGACGAAGAACACGCAGTTCATCGTCATCACCCACCGGAGGGGGACCATGTCGTCGGCGGACCGCCTGTACGGCATCACCATGCAGGAGAAAGGCGTGTCCACGCTGGTATCGGTGGACCTCCTGGAAGAGGAACTGGACAAGTAGCAGGTCCGGCACAGAAGGAGAGGAAAATGGAAGAAAAGAAAGGGTTTTTCGGACGGCTCGTATCAGGGCTTGCGAAGACAAGAGACAATATCGTATCCGGGATGGACAGCATTTTCCGCGGATTTTCCAGCATTGACGAGGATTTCTACGAGGAGCTGGAAGAGACGCTCATCATGGGAGACCTGGGCGTCCGGACGGTTTCGGACATCCTGGACGACTTAAGGGAAAAGGTCCGGGAACAGCACATCAAAGAACCGGCAGAGTGCAGGGAGCTCCTGATTGAGAGCATCCGGGAACAGATGGATGTGGGAGAGACGGCATATGAGTTTGAAGACCGCACCTCCGTCGTCTTCGTCATCGGCGTCAACGGCGTCGGGAAGACGACCACCATAGGAAAGCTGGCAGGAAAGTTCAAAAGCCAGGGGAAACGGGTCATCCTTGCAGCAGCAGACACGTTCCGCGCGGCGGCAGGGGAGCAGCTTCGGGAGTGGGCGGACCGGGCCGGCGTGGAGATGATAGGCGGCCAGGAAGGCGCGGACCCTGCGGCAGTGGTCTTTGATGCGGTGGCAGCCGCAAAGGCGCGCAGGGCGGACATCCTCCTGTGCGATACGGCAGGCAGGCTGCACAATAAAAAGAACCTGATGGAGGAACTGAAGAAGATTGCACGGGTCATCGACCGGGAGTATCCGGAAGCATACCGGGAGACGCTGGTCGTGCTGGATGCGACGACCGGGCAGAACGCCCTTGCACAGGCGAAAGAGTTCCATGAGGTGGCAGACATTACAGGCGTTATCCTCACGAAGATGGACGGGACCGCGAAGGGCGGCATCGCCGTTGCCATCCAGTCGGAGCTTGGCATACCGGTCAAGTACATCGGCGTCGGGGAATCCATGGACGACCTGCAGAAATTCGATGCAGATGAATTCGTCAGAGCGCTGTTCTACAGCGGCGGAGAAGACGGGACAAATCAGGATGGAAAAGAGGGATGAACAGATGATGACACTGGAGAAATTTGAAGAGGCGAGCGAACTGGTCAGGCGCGTCACCAATCCGACGAAACTCATACAGAGCGAGTACCTGAGCGAGCAGACCGGGGGAAAAGTCTATTTAAAGCCCGAGAATATGCAGCATACCGGCGCCTACAAGATACGCGGCGCCTACTATAAGATCAGCACCCTCACAGAGGAAGAGAAGGCGAGGGGGCTCATCACCGCATCTGCCGGGAACCACGCCCAGGGCGTGGCATTTGCGGCAAAGAAATTCGGCTGCAGGGCGGTCATCGTCATGCCCACGGTAACCCCCCTTATCAAAGTCAACCGCACCAAGAGCTACGGGGCGGAAGTGGTCCTGTACGGAGACGTCTACGACGACGCATACGCATACGCGCAGGAACTGGCGGAAAAGGAAGGATACACATTCGTCCATCCCTTTGACGACCTGGACGTGGCCACCGGTCAGGGAACCATTGCCATGGAAATCGTACAGGAGCTGCCCACAGTGGACTATATCCTCGTGCCCGTAGGCGGAGGCGGACTCCTGGCAGGCGTGTCCACCCTGGCAAAGATGCTCAATCCGAAAATCAAGATAATCGGCGTGGAGCCCATGGAGGCTGCCAGCATGACCGCTGCGCTCCAGGCGGGAGAAGTGGTGGAACTGGATACGGCGGACACCATCGCGGACGGCACCGCGGTCAAGGCGGTGGGAGAGAAGATACTGCCCTATGTAAAGGAAAATGCAGACGATGTCCTTCTCGTGGAGGACGACGAACTCATCGGCGCATTCCTGGATATGGTGGAAAACCACAAGATGATCGTGGAGAACTCCGGACTTCTTCCGGTGGCGGCGCTCAAGCAGCTGGACCTGAAGGGAAAGAAAGTGGTCTGCATCTTAAGCGGCGGAAACATGGACGTCATCACCATGTCGTCCATCGTGCAGCACGGCCTTATCCAGCGCGACCGTATCTTCTCGGTATCCGTACTCCTTCCGGACAAGCCGGGCGAGCTCGTCCAGGTGGCAAAGACCATCGCCGACGAGCAGGGCAATGTCATCAAGCTGGAGCACAACCAGTTTGTCAGCACGAACCGCAATGCAGCGGTGGAACTGAGAATCACGATGGAGGCGTTCGGCACAGAGCACAAGAACCGGATACTGGATGCTCTGGAGAAAGCCGGATTCCGCCCGAAGCTCATCAGTGCGAAACTGTATTAAGAAAGAAGGAGCCTGCTTCACATGGAGAGAAGAATTCCGAAAAAGGGAGATATCTACCGGCATTTCAAAGGGAGGAAATACCGCATCCTCCACCTTGCCGTCTGCACGGAGACAGGGGAGGATATGGTCGTCTTTGAATCTGTGAGCGCGCCGGGGAAAGTCTATGCCAGCTTCCTGGAGGCGTTTTTAAGCCCCCTGGACAGTGCAAGGCACCCCCACGCGGACCAGAAATACCGGTTTGAACTCTGCAGGGATGAAAAGGACAGCCTGACAGCCGGACTGAAGCGGCGCGGGAACACCACTTCCCTCATTCTGGAGTTCCTGGAACTTGCAGAAAACGAAGAGCGGATACGCTTCCTTCAGAGGCACCAGGCGGAGATAGACGGGCGGTTCCTCGCCGCTGCGGCTCAGAGTCTGGAATTTACCGAGAACAAAGAGACGGTGGAAGAAAGATATGCAGCGCTCCTTCGCTTTTTAAAGACGAAAGCGAAGTACGAGGGCGGACGGCTCCGCCGGGAATAAGAAACGGGAATAAAACAGGATAAAAAAGCAGAGGCGCCTCGGGCAGGCTGCCTCTGCTTTTTATCCTGTTTCTTCTTTCAGGCAGAATTCCTGCCTGGGGAAACGGGGAACATGCGTGCGCTGTCTCAGATTTTTTCGCCCCGGGCGCGCTTTTCCAGGAGCGTATGAATCTTGTCCGTGGGACGGAGCACGGTCCCGATGGTGATGTCGTGGTTCAGTGAATCGATGATGAGGGCAAGGAACTTGCTCATATCCGCTTTTACGAAGTAGGGCCGCCCGGAAAACTCCTCCGGGAGATAGGTCAGGTTCGTGGTCACGACTTTGTTGATAAATCCTTTTTCATAGTATTCGTCGAATTTCTCCAGACCGTCCGTAAACAGTCCGAACGTGGTGCATACGAAGACCCGTCCCGCATTCCGCTCTTTGACCTGCCTTGCAACGTCCAGCATGCTGCCGCCGGAAGAAATCATGTCGTCGATGATGATGACGTCCTTGCCGGATACATCGTCTCCCAGAAATTCGTGGGCAACGATGGGATTCTTTCCGTTTACAATGACCGAATAATCCCTGCGCTTGTAGAACATTCCCATATCCACACTCAGGATATTGGACAGGTACACGGCGCGGTGCATGGCGCCTTCATCCGGGCTGATAATCATCAGATGCTCCTTGTCCGGAGTCAGGTCCGGGACTGCCCGGAAGAGCGCCTTCATGAGCTGATAGGACGGGCTGAAGCTGTCGAATCCGCTCAGGGGGATGGAATTCTGCACCCGGGGGTCGTGGGCGTCAAAGGTGATGATGTTGGAGACGCCCATCGCGGTGAGCTCTTCCAGCGCCAGGGCGCAGTCCAGGGATTCCCTCTTTGTCCGCTTGTGCTGCCGGCTCTCGTAGAGGAAGGGCATGATCACGTTGATGCGGCGGGCTTTGCCGGTAGCGGCTGCGATGATGCGCTTGAGGTCCTGGAAGTGGTCGTCCGGGGACATATGGTTCGCCTGTCCGCTCACCGTGTAGGTAAGGCTGTAGTTGCAGACGTCTGTCATGATAAAGAGGTCTGCGCCGCGGATGCTCTCGCGCAGCACGCCCTTTGCCTCGCCGGTGCCGAAACGGGGACACTCGCAGTCCACGAGGTAGCTGTTGGCTTTGTAGTTGACATAGAGGGAAGATTCCGTCACCTCGTTGATGGTGTTCTCACGGAAGGATACGATGTAATCATTGACTTTCTGACCCAGTTCCCTGCAGCTTTCCATAGCGGCAATCTTCAGAGGCGCGACGGGAAGCGTTTTCTCTAAAAGTTCGATATTGGTAGACATTTTTTTCTCCTGTTTCTGGATTGTGACCCTGCAGAAGATGCCGCAGGGAGTGACATATCTTTTATATCATTTTTCCGTCTTAAATTCAAGGAAGAAATGTGATACAATAGTCCCGTGAACCTGGGACGCCGGTCTGCCGGGCAGGCTCATGCGAGATTATGAGGAGTTTTGATGAGAAGATGAAGAGACAGGAACATATCATCCGACGGGTACGGCAGGGCAGCATTGCCGCAGAGCTCGGGCTGGAGCCGGGGGATGCGCTGCTTTCCGTAAACGGAAATGAAATAGAGGATATTTTTGACTACCAGTATTATACCGAGGACGAGGACATCGTGCTCCTTATCCGGAAGGCGGACGGAGAACCGTGGGAGCTGGAGATTGAGAAGGACGAAGATGAGGACCTGGGGCTGGAATTTGAGAGCGGGCTGATGGATGAGTACCGCTCCTGCCGCAACAAATGTCTGTTCTGCTTTATCGACCAGATGCCGCCGGGCATGCGCAGGACCCTGTATTTTAAGGACGATGACTCGCGCCTTTCCTTCCTCCAGGGCAATTATGTGACCCTGACCAACATGAGCGAACAGGATATCCGGCGCATCATCCGGTACCGTCTGGAGCCCATCAACATCTCGTTCCATACCACAGACCCGGAACTCCGGTGCCGGATGCTGAACAACCGGTTCGCCGGGGAGGCGTTAAAGAAGGTGGACATGCTCTGCCAGGGAGGCATCGAGATGAACGGCCAGATCGTGCTCTGCAAGGGTATCAATGACGGGGAGAAGCTGGAAGCGTCCATCCGGGACCTGACCGGATATCTGCCTCTCTTAAAGAGCGTATCCGTAGTGCCGGTGGGACTGACGAGATTCCGGGACGGGCTCTGCGACCTTGCGCCCTTTACGAAAGAAGATGCGCGGGAAGTCCTCTCTGTCATCCACCGGTGGCAGGATGAGATTTTCAGCCGCTGCGGCACCCATTTCATCCACGCGGGAGACGAGTGGTATCTCCTGGCGGGAGAAGAGCTGCCGGAAGCAGACAGATACGACGGCTATCTCCAGCTGGAAAACGGGGTGGGGATGCTCCGGCTCCTGATGGACGAGTTCGCCGCGGGCTTTGAGAAGCTCTCAGGCGACAGCCGGAAGAGGCGCGTCTCCATTGCCACGGGAATGCTTGCCGCTCCCTGCATCCGCGCCATGGCGGAAAAGATACGGGAAAAGTATCCGAATGTGCGCCCACAGGTCTTCCCCATCCGCAATGACTTCTTCGGAGAGCGCATCACCGTGTCCGGGCTCGTGACGGGACAGGACCTGATCGCCCAGCTGAGCGGACAGGACCTGGGGGAGGAGCTCCTCATCCCGTGCAACATGCTGAAGGCGGACGAAGATATTTTTCTGGACGATGTTTCGGCAAAAGAGCTCTCCGACGCTTTACAAGTGCCGGCAGTTATTGTAAAATCAAGCGGACAGGACCTGATTGACGCGGTCCTGGGAAAGAAACAGAGTTGAAAGGTGATACAATGAGCAAACCAGTTGTTGCCATCGTGGGACGTCCCAATGTGGGGAAATCCACGCTGTTCAACGCGCTGGCGGGGGAGATGATCTCCATTGTGAAAGACACCCCCGGCGTGACACGGGACAGGATTTATGCGGACGTGACATGGCTTGATAAAGAATTTACCATGGTCGATACAGGAGGTATCGAACCGGACAGCAGGGACGTGATCCTCTCCCAGATGCGGGAGCAGGCGCAGATCGCCATCGATACGGCGGACGTCATCATCTTCATCACCGATGTGAGGCAGGGCGTGGTGGATGCGGACTCCAAGGTGGCGGACATGCTCCGGCGTTCCGGCAAGCCGGTGGTGCTGGTGGTAAATAAAGTGGACAATTTTGACAAATTCATGCCGGATGTCTATGAGTTCTACAACCTGGGCATCGGCGATCCGGTCCCCATCTCCGCGGCTTCCAGGCTCGGTCTGGGGGACATGCTGGAAGCGGTCGCAGCCCATTTTCCGGAAGGGGCGTCCGCACAGGAGGAGGACGACCGTCCCCGCATCGCCATCGTGGGGAAGCCAAATGTAGGGAAGTCTTCCATCATCAACCGTCTGGTCGGGGAGAACCGGGTCATCGTATCGGACGTGGCGGGAACGACCCGGGACGCCGTGGATACCACGGTCGTCCATGACGGGAAGGAATATGTGTTCATCGACACGGCGGGGCTTCGGAGAAAGAGCCGCATCAAAGAGGAACTGGAACGGTACAGCATCATCCGCACGGTGACGGCAGTGGAGCGCGCCGATGTGGTCCTCATGGTCATCGACGCCACGGAGGGAGTCACCGAGCAGGATGCCAAGATTGCGGGCATCGCCCACGAGAGGGGAAAAGGCATCATCATCGTGGTGAACAAGTGGGACGCGGTAGAGAAGAACGACAGGACCATGCGGGAATACGAAAAGGATATCCGCAGCGTGCTCTCCTACATGCCCTACGCGGAAATCATGTATGTGTCGGCGCTCACCGGTCAGCGCCTTGTAAAGCTCTATGACCGGATTGACATGGTCATTGCGAGCCAGACGCTCCGGGTGGCCACCGGCGTCCTCAATGAAATCATGACCGAAGCAGTGGCGATGCAGCAGCCCCCCTCCGACAAGGGCAAACGCCTGAAGCTGTATTATATCACCCAGGTGTCGGTGAAACCGCCGACCTTTGTGATATTTGTAAACGACCGGGAGCTGATGCATTTCTCCTACACCAGGTATCTGGAGAACAAGATACGGGAGGCGTTCGGTTTCCGGGGGACTTCGCTGAAGTTCTTTATCAGGGAGAGAAAGGAAAAGGAGCAGTAAAGTGATGGAACGTTTAATCTGTCTGGCGATCGGCTATGTCTGCGGTCTGTTTCAGACCGGCTATATTGTCGGTGAGATGAGCCATGTGGATATCAGGAAGAAAGGAAGCGGGAATGCGGGGACCACGAACGCCCTGCGGGTGCTGGGCTGGAAAGCCGGACTTCTGACTTTTGCAGGGGACGTGCTCAAATGCGTGGCGGCATTCCTCATCGTGTTCTTCCTGTACCGGGGAAGCGGGATGCGCCCGCTCCTCGCCCTCTATGCAGGCGCCGGAGTGACGCTGGGGCACAACTATCCGTTTTACATGAATTTTAAAGGAGGAAAGGGAATCGCCGTGATGGCGGGGCTTGTGGTCGTCAACAGCTTCTGGCATCTGCCGGCGAGCCTGCTGCTCATACCGGTCACGCTGGCGGCATTCCTGATCCCCGTCATCGTCACGAGGTACATATCGGTGGGGTCCCTTGCCGCGTACACCGTCTTTCTGCTGGAGATGATCCTCATCGGGAATCTGGGGTGGTTCCAGATGGCGGATATCCGGTGCATCGAACTGTATGCGGTGCTCTTTCTGATGACCGCGCTTGCGTGGTACCGCCACCGGGAAAACCTGAAACGGCTGGCAGCAGGCAGTGAAAATAAATTCGGTTCAAAGAAAAAGGAGAAGTAGGATTATGGCAAATGTAAGTGTACTGGGCGCAGGAAGCTGGGGGACGGCGCTCTCTGTCCTCCTTCACGACAACGGTCACAGGGTGACCATCTGGTCCATCGACGAGAACGAAGTAAAGATGCTCCGGGAGAAACGGGAGCATACCTCCAAGCTCCCGGGCGTGAAGCTGGCGGATGACATGGAAATCACAGGGGATTTGGAAAGCGCCGTAAAGGACAGGGATTTCCTCGTCCTTGCCGTGCCCTCTCCCTATACGAGGGCGACTGCCCGGAAGATGGCTCCCTACGTCGCAGAAGGGCAGATCATCGTGGACGTGGCGAAAGGAATCGAGGAGACGACGCTCATGACCCTTTCCAGGCAGATTGAGCAGGAAATCCCCCAGGCAGATGTGGCGGTCCTCTCGGGACCGAGCCATGCGGAGGAAGTGGGCAGGCGCCTGCCGACGACCTGCGTCATCGGTGCGAAGACAAAGAAGACGGCAGAGTATCTGCAGGCTGCATTTATCAGCCCGGTATTCCGGGTGTACATCAGCCCGGACGTGCTGGGCATGGAGCTGGGCGGCTCCCTGAAAAACGTCATCGCGCTGGCGGCCGGCATTGCAGACGGTCTGGGATACGGCGATAATACAAAGGCCGCGCTCATCACCAGGGGCATCGCGGAGATTGCGCGCCTCGGCGTGAAAATGGGCGGGCGGATCGAGACGTTCAGTGGTCTGACCGGCATCGGAGACCTGATCGTGACCTGCGCCAGCGTGCACAGCAGGAACCGCAGGGCAGGCTATCTGATGGGACAGGGCATGTCCATGGAAGAAGCCATGGCGGAAGTGAAGATGGTCGTGGAAGGCGTGTATTCCGCAAAGGCAGCGGCAAAGCTGGCAAAGGAATACAACGTATCCATGCCGATTGTGGATGAAGTCAATGCAGTCCTCTTTGAAGGAAAATCGGCGAAGGATGCGGTGAACGACCTGATGCTGCGCCAGTCGTGCAGTGAAAATACGGCGCTTACCTGGGAATAGCGGCGTGAAAGATGTCATACCCCCGGAAACTGCGGCATACATTGTATCAGCAGGATAAGGGGGTATTTTTATGGATTCATTTCAGGTATACAGAGATATCAAGGCAAGGACGGGCGGGGAAATCTACATCGGCGTGGTCGGTCCGGTCAGGACGGGGAAATCCACGTTTATCAAACGGTTCATGGAGCTGCTGGTGCTGCCCCATATGACGGAGGCGCATGACCGGGAGCGGACGAAAGACGAACTGCCCCAGTCTGCTTCCGGGACCACGGTCATGACGACGGAGCCCAAGTTTGTCCCGAAGGAAGCCGCCTCCGTCCGGCTTTCCGGGGATGTGGAGGTAAAGATTCGTCTGGTGGACTGCGTCGGCTTCATGGTGGAGGGCGCATCCGGACACATGGAGCAGGATGTGGAGCGGCAGGTGAAGACGCCCTGGTCCGAGTATGAGATTCCCTTTACGAAAGCGGCTGCCATGGGGACCCAGAAAGTGATACGGGACCATGCCACTGTCGGCTTTGTCGTGACTACGGACGGGAGCGTGACGGACATCCCGAGAGAAAACTACATAGAGGCGGAAGAGAAGACGGTCCGGGAACTGAAAGCCATCGGCAAGCCCTTCCTCATCCTGCTCAACTGCCGGAAGCCTTACGGGGATGAGGCGGCGGCCCTGCAGAAGGAGCTGGAGGAGAAATACAGGGCAGCGGTGGTGCCGGTAAACTGCGAACAGATGAAGGAAGAGGACATCCACGAAATCATGCGCCAGGCGCTCTACCGCTTCCCGGTGACGGAAGTGGAGTTCTATGTGCCGAAATGGGTGGAGATGCTCCCGGCGGACCACCGCATCCGGCAGGACCTGCTGGATGCGGCGCGGGCGGTCATGAACGGACTGGACGACATCCGGAGCATCCTGTCCCTGGACCTGAAGGCGGACGGAAACTATGTGGAGGATATGACGGTATCCGGCATCGGCATGGACTCCGGGAAGGTCCGGATACAGGTCACATACCGGCAGGAATATTATTACGAAGTGCTCAGCGAACTTACGGGGACCCGGATACGCGGCGAATACGAGCTGATATCCACGGTCCGGGAACTCTCGTCCATGCGGGCGGAGCTGAGCAGCCTGAAAGATGCATTTACCAGCGTGAAGCTGAAAGGCTACGGGGTTGTGACGCCCGCGAAGGAGGATATCCGGCTGGAGGAACCGGTCATCATCAAGCAGGGGAGCAAATACGGCGTCAAGATACGCTCCGAGGCGCCCTCCATCCACATGATACGCGCCAATATCGAGACGGAGATCGCGCCCATCGTGGGAAATGAAAAGCAGGCGCAGGACCTGGCGGAGTATCTCCGAAAAGAGAGCGAGACGCCGGGAGGGGTCTGGGATACGAACATCTTCGGAAAGACGGTGGAGGAACTTGTCATGGACGGCATGCGCAACAAGATTGCCATGATCGGGGATGAGAGCCAGGCAAAGCTGCAGGACTCCATGCAGAAGATTGTCAACGATACGAACGGCGGGCTTGTGTGCATCATTATCTGAACTTTGGCGCGCCCGAAACAGACAGTACAGAAACGGGGAAGGCGGAGGCTGCTCCGGCAGGTTGTGCGTGGGGGAGCAGCCTCCGAAAGTCTCCCGGCGGACGGCACCGGCGGTTTTCCGGAGCGCAGTTTTCCGGAGCGCCGTCTCGACAATTCCGTGTACAGCAGGTATAATAGAGGTCGTACGAAACGAAAGAAGAGGAAGGCAGCAGCGGATACAAAAGGGGAGGAATGGCAGATGGGAAACACACAGGTCCGGAACACGAAAGAGCAGGCGGTACAGCAGAAGTCAGGAAATGTCTACGAAGGGCTTCTGGCGTTTCGGGGCACCTGGCGAAGCTACCAAAAGCGGGTGCTCGGGGAAGCGGACGACTACCTGTCCGACGGGAAAATCCATATCGTTGCCGCACCGGGAGCGGGAAAGACGACCCTGGGGATCGAGCTCATACGCAGGGTGGGGAAACCCTGCATCATCCTCTCGCCGCGCATTGTGATACGCCGCCAGTGGCTGGAGCGCATCCGGGAATCCTTTGCCGGGGATGTGGACAGGTTCCCGGGAGAGAAGGGGAAGGGAAGAGCGCTCCTCTCCGAGGATATCCGTACGCCGGGACTCATCACTTCCCTGACCTACCAGACCCTCTACAGCGCCATGTCCGGTGAGAAAAACGTAGAGGAGACGGAAGAGGAAGGCAGGAACGAGGAAATCGATTTCACGGGGTTCGATTTTATCCGGCAGGTGAAGGAAGCCGGGACAGGCACCATCTGCCTGGATGAGTGCCACCACCTCAAAAACGAATGGTGGAAGGCGCTGGAAAAGTTTATGGCAGAGATGGAAGGCGTCACCGTCATCGCGCTCACCGCCACGCCGCCCTATGATTCCACGCCCTCCCAGTGGGAGCGCTATACGAAGATGTGCGGTCCGGTGGATGCGGAGATTACGGTTCCCGAGCTGGTAAAAGAGGGAAGCCTCTGCCCTCATCAGGATTATGTATGGTTTAACTGTCCGTCCCGGGAAGAGATGGAAGCCATCCAGGGATTCCGAAGCGCTGCGGCGGACATGTTTGACTTCCTGATGGGCGACGCGCTCTTGAGGGAGGCGGCTGCCACACACCCGGCGCTTTCCGATTACGACGGCTGGTTTGACCGCATGCTGGAAAACCCCGGCTATCTCTCCGGCCTGCTCACCTTCTGCCAGGCGTCGGGCATCCGGTTCTCCCGGCGCTGGCTGGAAGTCCTCGGGGTCCGTCAGATGCCGGAGATGTCGGAAAAGTGGATGGAATATTTCCTCCAGGGCTTCCTCTTTGACGACGGGGAAAGTTATCAGGCGGACGGCGCCTACCGGGAGGCTCTCACAAAGCAGCTCCGCAGCGCCGGACTGCTCAGCGGGAAGAACGTCTCCTTCCTTGTCAGCGAGAAGCTGGAAAAGATGCTGATAAGCAGCAGGGGCAAACAGGAGAGCATCCTGCGCATCGCCTCCTGTGAGTACGCTTCCATGGGGGAAAAGCTCCGGATGCTGATACTGACGGACTATATCCGCAGCGAGTATAAGAGCGCAGTGGGAAATCCGGACAAGGAGCCCGGGACCATGGGAGTCATCCCTGTCTTTGAACTCCTTCGGCGGAACAGCTGCGGATGGCGGCTGGGCGTCCTGTGCGGGAGCATGGTTATCCTGCCGGACGGGGCGCGGGATGCATTTGCCCGGGCGCTGGAAAAAGAACGTCCGGACCTGGGCGCAGAGTTCCGCCCATTCTGCGACCCGTCCGGAAAGGAACTGGGGTACAGCGAAGTGAGCGCAGGCGGGAAGGGAAGCGTCTGCACCCGCATCGTCACGGAGCTCTTTGAGCAGGGGCTCATCCAGATTCTGGTGGGGACCCGGGCCCTCCTGGGAGAAGGCTGGGATTCTCCGGGCATCAACTCCCTTGTCATGGCGAGTACGGTGGGCTCCTATGTGCTGGGCAACCAGATGCGGGGCAGGGCAATACGCATCTGTCCGTGGGACAGCCGGAAAGTCAGCAATATCTGGCACCTGGTCTGCATGTCTACTCCTCAGGAGGCAGAAGAGAAGCGGCGGATGGGCATCCGGTACCCGGAGCTCTCTGAAGACTTCCATACGCTGGAGCGGCGGATGGACGGCGTGCTGGGAGTCAGCTATGACGGGAAGAGCATTGAAAACGGCATCCGGCGGCTCCAGAGTGTGAAAGGACCGTTCCGTCCGGACCATCTCATGAAAATCAACGAAGACATGGCAGGAAGGAGCGCGGACCGCTCCGCCGTGGAACAGCAGTGGAAGGACGCCGTCATCAATCCGAAAAAGATGGAAGTGGCAGTGGAGTCCAGGACCGAGAAGAAGGCCTTCCGAAGGAGCGCTTCGTTCTTCTATGCCCTGGGCGCCCAGATTCTTATCACGGCGGCGGAACTTTTATACATCCTGCGCTGTGCGCTGTACCGGGATTTCCTGCCGGGCAGCCAGGGGCTGATACTGGCTTCGGGTGTGTTCCTGCTGCTGACCCTGCTGTTCGGCGGCTCCATCATCCGGCAGATTACGCCGATGTGGAGATTCCGCGGAATCAGCAAGGGCTGTCTTGCCGCGCTGAAAAACGCCGGCCATATCACATCCCCCTGCCGGGTGATGTGGGACGAGCAGGACGGCGTCTGGTTCGACGCATGGCTTTCCGGGGGCACGGACCGGGAGAAGAATGTCTACGCAGATACGCTCTGTGAGATGCTCGCCCCGGTGGAGAACCAGCGGTATCTGCTCTGCCATGGCGGCGGGAAAGAGCGGGCGAGGGAATATTTCTGCGTGCCGCCGCTGTTCGCGGGGAGCCGGGATAAGGCGGAGGCATTCCAGAAGGCGCTCCGTCCCTTTATCGGGAAGTTCCGCCTGGTCTACACGCGCAGCCCGGAGGGAAGGCGCATGCTGCTCTATGCCAGGGCGCGTGCCTTTGCCAATAAGAACCAGCGGAGGATGCAGCGCAGGAAACAGGTGAAGAGCGCTCTAGAGTAGATGCACGGGCGACAGCCCGTCAGGAGCGACAGCGGGAGAAGGACAGCGGGAGACGGACAGCAGGAGACAGACAGCAGAAGACAGGGAAAGCAGGCAGGCGGAAAGGAGAGAACGATGAGCAGACAGTATGACAAGCTGGAACAGTGTTACGCATATTACCGGTCCCTGACCGGTTTCACCCCGAAGGTGGGACTGATACTCGGTTCCGGTCTGGGCGGATATGCAAAGAATATGGAGGTGGAGCTGGAAATCCCGTACAGGGACATCCCGGGCTTCCCGGTTTCCACCGTCCAGGGGCATGAGGGGAAATTCCTGCTGGGATATATTGGAAGCGTCCCGGCGGTTGCCATGAAGGGCAGGGTGCATTATTATGAGGGATATCCGATGGAAGATGTGGTGCTCCCCACAAGGCTCATGAAGCGGATGGGCATCGGCATCCTCTTTCTCACCAATGCATCAGGCGGCATCAACCGGAAGTTCTCGGTGGGCGATTTCATGATGATTACCGACCAGATATCCTCCTTCGTCCCGTCGCCTCTCATCGGGGAAAATGTCTTTGAGCTTGGCGAACGTTTCCCGGATATGACCCATATCTATGACCGGGAGCTGATGGCGCTCATCGAACGGACTGCACAGGAGGAGGGAATCCCCCTTCAGAAAGGCGTGTATCTCCAAACGACAGGGCCGAACTTTGAGAGCCCGGCGGAGATACGCATGTATGAGACGCTGGGCGCAGATGCAGTGGGGATGAGCACGGCGTGCGAAGCCATTGCGGCGCGCCACGCGGGAATCCGGGTGTGCGGCATCTCCTGCATCTCCAATATGGCCAGCGGCATCTCAGAAGAGGAACTGAGCCACCTGGATGTGCAGGCAGCGGCAGACCGGCGCGCAGGAGAGTTCGAGCGGCTCGTCACAAAGAGCATCGGGAAGATGGGAAAAGGAAGAGACGGATATGAAGACAAGGATTTATAATGCCCGGATACTGACGATGGAAGAAGGACGCGGCATCTTCCGGGGAGAAGTGTGGATACGGGGCGGACGCATCACGGATGTAAAGGTCTCTGACGGGGAAGAAAAGGATACCGGCTCCCGGGAGGCGCAGCCCGGCGGATGGGACGAAGAGATCGACGCCGGGGGGAACCTCATTATGCCCGGGTTTAAAAACGCGCACACCCATTCCCCGATGACCTTCCTCCGCTCCTACGCGGACGATATGAAACTCCAGGAATGGCTGTTCGACAAAATATTTCCGGCTGAGGCAAAACTGACGCCGGATGATATCTTCTGGCTGACAAAGCTCGCCGTCCTGGAATACCTTACCAGCGGCATTACGTCGGCGTTCGACATGTACAAGCTCAAGGCGGAGACCGCGCGGGCGGCAGAGGAGGCCGGATTCCGGATGGTGCTCTGCGGCGATCTCAATGATTTCGGCGGTACGGTACGGGATGTGGAGGAGGACTATCAGAGATACAACCGGGACAGAGAGTCCCTTGTCTCCTATCAGATGGGATTTCACGCGGAATATACTACAAGCCGCGCCCTGATGGAAGAGATTGCAGACCTGGCAGACCGGTACTGCGCGCCGGTGAGCGTGCACTGTTCGGAAACGAGGAAAGAAGTGGAGGAGTGCAGGGAGCGCTCCGGCATGTCCCCGGTCGCGTACATGGACAGCCTCGGGCTGTTCCGCCACGGCGGCTGTCTGTTCCACGGGGTGCATCCCGATGAGACGGATTATGACATTATCCGGAAGCGGGGGCTTTATGTGGTCACAAACCCGGCTTCCAACCTGAAGCTTGCCAGCGGCATCGCGCCGGTAAAAGCATATCTGGACCAGGGGATACCGGTAGCCATCGGCACGGACGGACCGGCGAGCAACAACTGCCTCGATATGTTCCGGGAAATGTTCCTTGTGACCGGGCTCCAGAAAGCGGTCTGTGACGACCCGGAGGCAGTGCCGGCGGCAGAAGTGCTCCGGATGGCGGTGACAAACGGCGCCCATGCCATGGGACTGGCGGACTGTGACTGCATCGCACCGGGAAAGCGGGCGGATATCATCATGCTGGACCTGTCCTGGCCCAACATGCATCCCCTCCACCACATCGAGAAAAACATCGTGTACAGCGGCAGCAAGCAGAACGTCCGGATGACCATGGTCGGCGGGAAGGTCCTTTATCGGGACGGGAACTTCTTCATCGGGGAAGAAAAAGAGAAAATCTATGAGATGGCAGAGCGGACGGCAGAGCGCATCCTGGGTGAATGAACAGCCGGACGCTCACAGGGGGGAGCCGTAAAACAGCAGCAGAGAAAGGACAGCAGAAAGAAAGGGGTTACACAGGATGAAAGCAGCAATATTTACTATTGATACGGGAATGTACCGGGCGAAAGAGGAAAGTGCGGCGGCTGCCGCGCTCAGGCGGGTCCTTGAGCAGGTGGGATTTGAAGTCCGGGCGGCGGGCGTGCTCCCGCAGGAGAGGGAACTGGTCTCCTCCGTCCTGACGCGCCTTGCAGATACCGGGGCAGTGGGACTGGTCCTGACGACAGGCGCCGTCGGCTGTGAGAGAGACGACTGTGCGGCAGGAGCGCTGGAAGATGTGGCGGAGCGCCTCATCCCCGGCATCCCGGAGGCGCTCCGGGCGTACAATCTGAGGTATTCCAAAAAGGCGATGCTGGAATCCATGGCAGCAGGCATCCGGGGGAAAACGATGATGCTGAACCTGCCGGAAAGCGCAAAGACAGCCAGGGAAGACCTGGAATACATCCTGCCGGAGGTCGTGCAGGTGGTGGAGAGTATCAGCCTATGATGAAAGTAACTTACATCGGACACAGCGGATTTTTGACTGAGGATGAGAACCGGTACTGTCTCTTTGACTATTACAGGGGTTCTCTGCCTGCACTGGATACCGGGAAAAAGATGCTTGTGTTCGCAAGCCACGCGCATCACGACCACTTTCAGCCGGATATCTTCCGGCTCAGGGAGCAGTTTTCGGACATCCGGTACATCCTGTCTTCCGATATCCCGGCAGACCGGTATGAGGACCGGGGCGATATCATCGTCATGGCGCCAAACGAGGAGCGGACGGCATCCGGATGCAGGGTCCGCACCCTGCGCTCCAACGACCAGGGCGTCGCCTGGCTGGTGAAGACGGAAACGAAGACCATCTATCACGCGGGAGATTTGAACTGGTGGGACTGGGAGGAAGAGTCGGATGTGTTCCGGAAAGTGATACGCCGGACCTATCAGTCGGAAATCAACAAACTGCAGCAGGAACACATTGACATTGCTTTTGTCCCTGTGGACCCGCGGCTGGGCAGGGCGTACTGCCTGGGGCTGGACTGGTTTATGAAGCGCACGGATACGGAGGTGGTCTTTCCCATGCATTTCTGGGAAAACTTTGAAATCTCTGACCGCCTGATGCTGGAGCCCTGCACAGAGGACTACCGGGACAGGATACAGAGGATTGAGCGGGAAGGACAGAGTTTTGAACTGGAGTGAACAAAGATGCTGGTAAAAATCTATACAGACGGCGCTGCCCGCGGGAATCCCGATGGACCGGGAGGCTATGGCAGCGTACTGGAATATGTGGATACAAAAGGAAAACTGCACGTAAAAGAGCTCTCCCAGGGCTATGTGCGCACCACCAACAACCGGATGGAGCTGATGGCGGTTATCGCCGGGCTGGAGGCACTGAACCGCCCGTGCACGGTGGAAGTCTATTCTGATTCCCAGTATGTGGTGAATGCATTCAATCTGCACTGGGTGGAGGGATGGATAGGGAAAGGCTGGAAGCGGGGGAAGAATGAGCCGGTCAAAAACGTGGACCTGTGGAAGAGGCTCCTTGCGGCAAAAGAACCCCACAGCGTGACGTTCCACTGGGTGAAAGGCCATGACGGGCATCCCCAGAATGAGCGGTGCGACGAGCTTGCCACCTCTGCGGCGGACGGCGGGGGACTGATTGTTGACGAGGGCGCCGGAGCATAGTATAATCATAAAATGTGTCAGGTAAGACAGGCAATCGCGGCTGCAGGCGCCGAAAGGCGGCAGACGAGGAAAGTCCGGGCTTCACAGGGCAGGATGCCGGATAACGTCCGGTGGAGGCAACTCCAAGGCCAGTGCAACAGAAATAAACCGCCGGGGACATCCCCGGTAAGGGTGGAAAGGCAGTGTAAGAGACTACCGCCCCGACGGTAACGCCGGGGGCACATGTAAACCCCATCCGAAGCAAGACCGGATCGAAACGATGTGGCTGCCCGTCACGTTTCAGGTAGGTCGCTTGAGCACAGCGGCGACGCTGTGCCTGGATAGATGATTGTCCGCGACATAACCCGGCTTATCGTCTTGCCTGACAGTTTGTAAGAATGATTTTGCAGGAGAGACAGGCAATGGGAATGGAAATCCATACGCTGCTCCCGCTCCCGGCGGATTTAAAAGCCAGTTATCCGCTTTCGGAGCGCGTGCGGAAGATAAAAGAGAAGAGAGACCGGGAGATACGGGATATCTTTACCGGAGCGTCCGACCGGTTCGTCGTCATCGTCGGACCCTGCTCTGCGGACAACGAAGACGCTGTGTGCGAGTACGTGGGCAGACTGGCAGAAATCAATGAGAAGGTGTGCGACCGGCTTATGCTCATCCCGCGCATCTATACGAACAAGCCCAGGACAACGGGCGAGGGCTATAAGGGCATGCTGCACCAGCCGGAACCGGACCAGGAGCCGGACCTCTTTGCCGGCATCATCGCCATCCGGAAGATGCACATCCGCGCCATCGAGGAGAGCGGGCTGACTGCGGCGGACGAGATGCTCTATCCCGAGAACCGGAGCTACCTGGACGATGTCCTTTCCTATGAGGCGGTCGGCGCCCGTTCCGTGGAAAACCAGCAGCACAGGCTGACTGCCAGCGGGCTGGACATCCCAGTGGGCATGAAGAATCCCACCAGCGGGGACTTCTCTGTCATGCTCAACTCCGTCCAGGCGGCGCAGAGCGCCCACACGTTCATCTACCGGGGCATGGATGTAAAGACCGACGGGAACGAACTCGCCCATGTGATACTCCGGGGCGGCGTGGACAAGTACGGCACCGGCATCCCCAACTATCACTATGAGGACCTGGTCCGCCTGCTCAACGCATACAAAGAGCGGGACCTGAAAAACCCCGCGGCGATCGTGGATGCCAATCATTCCAACTCCAACAAGCAGTTCCGCGAGCAGATACGCATCGTCAGCGAAGTGCTCCACAGCAGGAATTACAATCCGGAGCTTAAGAAACTTGTCAAAGGCGTGATGATAGAAAGTTATCTGGAAGAGGGAAATCAGCAGATATCGGAGGACCGGGTATACGGGAAATCCATCACCGACCCGTGCCTTGGGTGGGCGGATACCGAGAAGCTGCTCTATAAGATCGCACGGGAGTGTTAGACGACAAAAACGACCGGAGAGTCATATCTCCGGTCGTTTTCATGCATTTTCACAGAGCCGGTGTACACGGACGCTGTCGTCCGTCCCGGAAGGAACCGCTGCCTCGTCAGAAAAGAGGGCTCCTACCTTCTCCTGCGGTATTTCTCCTCGCAGTACTTGCAGCGGTAGACCTGGTTTTCCTCGTCCGTGAGCACGAACACATGGTCCAGACCCTGCTCGATGGATGTGATGCAGCGCGGGTTTTTGCAGCGAATCACATTGCGGATTTCTTTTGGGAGCTTTAAGTTCTTTTTCTCCACGATTTTTTCGTTCTCGATGATATTGATGGTGATATTGTGGTCGATGAACCCGAGGATGTCAAGGTCCATGAAGTCGATGGGACACTCAATCTTGATGATATCCTTTTTTCCCATCTTGCTGCTCTTCGCATTCTTGATGATGGCGACGCAGCAGTCCAGTTTGTCAAGATGAAGGTATTTATAAATCTCCATGCTCTTCCCGGCCTCGATATGGTCGAGAACAAAGCCTTCCGAGATACTTCCTACGTTCAGTGTATTTTTTACCATAACTGTTTCCTTTCTTTATTGAGTCCGTCTTTGAAACACGGCGGGTCAGTCTACGTGGATGTCAAGGAGCGTCAGGATGAGCGCCATGCGCACATACACACCGTACTGTACCTGACGGAAATATGCGGCGCGGGGGTCGTCATCCACATCTACGGAAATCTCATTGACCCTCGGAAGCGGATGGAGTACATACATGTCTTCCGGAGCGAGTTTCATTTTTTCCTTGTCAAGGATGTAGAAATCCTTCATGCGGACATAGTCCTCTTCGTTGAAGAAACGCTCTTTCTGAACCCGTGTCATGTAGAGGATGTCGAGATTCGGCATCGCGTCCTCGAGGCGGACGACCTCCTCGTATTCAATCCGGTTGCGGTCGAGCACGTCGTGGCGGATGTATTCCGGCAGCCGCAGCTCTTCCGGTGATATCAGGATGAAGCGGATATTTTCGTATCTTACAAGCGCATTGATGAGAGAATGCACGGTGCGTCCGAATTTCAGGTCGCCGCACAGACCGATGGTCAGGTCTTTGAGTCTTCCCTTTACATTGCGGATGGTTAAAAGGTCCGTCAGCGTCTGCGTCGGGTGCTGGTGTCCGCCGTCGCCTGCGTTGATGACAGGGATGGAAGAGTGCTGGCATGCGACCATGGGAGCGCCCTCCTTGGGATGACGCATGGCGCAGATATCCGCATAGCAGGAAACCGTGCGTATCGTATCAGAAACGCTTTCCCCTTTTGAAGCGGAGCTGGAATCCGCAGAGGAGAAGCCGAGAACGCTCCCTCCCAGATTCAGCATGGCAGCCTCATGGCTTAAGCGTGTCCGTGTGCTCGGTTCGTAGAACAGGGTGGCAAGTTTTTTGCCGGCGCATGCATGCGCGTATTTCTCCGGATGCGCCTCGATGTCCTGCGCAAGGTCCAGAAGCCTGTCCAGTTCTTCCACTGTAAAATCCAGCGGGCTCATCAAATGTCTCATAAGTGTCCTCCTTAAAATCAGTATGGAAGCAGTTTTCTGCTTTTTGTTCTCTTTCGTGCCCCCGAAGGGATATCCGGGCATTCTGCAGCGGCCGGCATGACCGGCTGGCACAGGGAAGCTGAATTGTGATCGGGGGTGTGCCTGTCCGTGATGCCCGTAAGAAGAGCAGCGTCTTCCACGGCGGTATGGCGGGTGATCTGAGTGTTTTCCCACGAAAGGGAATAAGAAGCCATCATGGGTGTACCTCCTGAATTCTCCACATAATCATATAATAAAACCGTCCCTTTTTCAACTCAAAAGTAGATTTTCTCTGAGAAATGTACTATACTGATTGAATGTATGAAATCGAAAGGAGCAGCAGGAGATGGGACGACTGGACGGACTCAGGGAAAGACTGGATGATATCGACGCTCAGATAGCGGCGCTCTATGAGGAGCGCATGGCGGTCTGCGCTGAAGTGGGGAAATATAAGATCGAAGCCGGGCGGAAGGTGTTCGACCGGCAGAGGGAAGCGGAGAAGCTGAAGGATGTGGCGTCGAAAGTATCGGGCGACTTCAATAAGAAAGGGATACAGGAAGTGTACCAGCAGCTCATGTCCATGAGCAGGAAGCTCCAGTACCGGATGCTCGCCGAGGCGGGCGCCCTCGGACGGCTCCCGTTCATTCCCATTGACAGCCTGGAGACGGAAAGCGCGCGCGTCGTGTTCCAGGGGACGGAAGGCGCCTACAGCCAGGCGGCCATGCGCCAGTTCTTCGGGAAAGACGTGAACAGCTTCCACGTGGGGACGTTCCGGGAAGCGATGGAAGCCATCGAGGAGGGGACGGCGGACTACGCGGTGCTCCCCATCGAAAATTCCACGGCAGGCGCGGTAATCGAGGTGTACGACCTGCTGGATGAATTTGAGAACTACATCGTGGCAGAGACCATACTGCCTGTGGTACATACCCTGTCCGCCCTGGCGGGATGCCGGCTTTCGGATATCAGCCGGGTCTATTCCAAGACAGAAGCGCTGATGCAGACAAGCCGGTTCCTGGACATGCATCCGGACTGGGAGCGCATCAGTGTGGCGAACACGGCTGTGGCGGCAGAGAAGGTTGTGGAGGACAAAGACATCTCCCAGGCGGCTGTGTGCAGCGCCTACGCCGCTTCCGTCCACGGGCTGGACGTCCTTGTGGACGGCATCAACGATGACGAGGATAATTCCACCCGTTTTATTGTCGTGACGAACCAGAAAGTCTTCTTAAAAGATGCGACGAAAATCAGCATCCGGTTCGAGCTGCCCCACCGGAGCGGTTCGCTCTACGGCATCCTGTCCCATTTTATCTACAACGACCTGAACATGACAAAAATCGAGTCCAGACCGATTACGGGAAGACCGTGGGAATACTGCTTTTTCGTGGATTTCGAGGGGAATCTGGAGCAGCCCGCCGTAAAAAACGCCATCCGGGGGCTCCGGGAAGAAGCGCAGAACCTGAAGATACTTGGAAATTACCGGGAGGGGGAGAACTGATGCGTACCAATGAACTGATGCTTTACAAAAACATGGACCACGGGGATATCTTAAGAGACATGACGTTCCTGATGGAAAACCATGACAATGACTTCTATAACCGGGAGGATTTAAGAAGCCTGCTCTTTGAGTGCGTAAATGCGCTGCTGGAACTCTCGGTGAGCCATGGCTTTGAGGGGAACCTCTGGCACACTTACCTGACGTTCCTCCTTGTCAATGATGAAAATGCCTACAGCACATCCTGCGAGATTGTAGGCGCCGTTGAGGGGAGCATCAACGAGGTGGCGCTCCACGACTTCGGCATCTTCAAGGAGCTCTTTGACTATGAGTTCCGTGCGATGGAGGAGCACCTTGGCGCAGGGTGCATCCAGGTGCTCATGGATTACCGGAACGCAAGCCCCGCAGGGAAAGTCTTCAACCGCCGGGTGAGGGACCGCATCTGTACGCTGGCAAAGGCGCTGGGCGCCGCATCGGGCGCGGAGGACTTTAAGGAGAAGATGACCCAGTTTTATCAGGAGTTCGGCGTCGGGAAACTGGGACTTCACAAGGCGTTCCGCATCGAACACCCGGAAGGGGCGGATATGCGCATCATGCCCATTACCAACATCGCCCACGTCCATCTGGACGATCTGGTGGGCTATGAGATTGCCAAGAAGAAGCTCATCGACAATACCGAGGCGTTCGTAAAGGGAAGGAGAGCCAACAACTGCCTGCTCTTCGGCGACGCGGGGACCGGAAAATCCTCATCTATCAAAGCAATCCTGAACCAGTATTACGACCAGGGACTGCGCATGATTGAAGTGTACAAGCATCAGTTTAAAGACCTGAACGATGTCATCGCCCAGGTCAAGAACCGCAATTACAAGTTCATCATCTACATGGATGACCTGTCTTTTGAAGAGTTTGAGATTGAGTATAAATACCTGAAAGCAGTGATTGAGGGAGGTCTGGAGCGCAGACCTGAGAACGTGCTCATCTACGCCACCTCCAACCGCAGGCACCTGATACGGGAGACTTTTAAGGACAAGGCGGACCGGGATGAGGAGCTCCACACAAACGACACGGTGCAGGAAAAGCTCTCCCTGGTGGCCCGCTTCGGCGTGACCATCTACTTCGGTTCCCCGGACAAGAAGGAATTCCAGGAAATCGTGCGGGTGCTGGCGCAGCGCGGCGGCGTGGACATGCCGGAGGAAGAACTCCTCCTGGAGGCGAACAAGTGGGAGCTTTCCCACGGCGGGCTCTCCGGAAGGACCGCCCAGCAGTTCGTGGATTATCTGCTTGGAAAGGAAGCGTAATCCCGGATTTGCAGGACAGATCAGTTTCCGGATGAGACCATCGGAATCCCGCTGATATCGCTGTCTATCACCAGAGAGTAATTCGTATAATAGATGACAAAGCCCGGTTTTGCCCCGCCGGGCTTTTTCACATGCTTTTTCTCCACATAGTCAATCTCGACTTTGTCGCTGCCCCGCATGCTGGAGTAGTAGGCTGCGAGCCGTCCGGCTTCCTCGAAGGTCCGGTCCGGAAGCTCGTCCCCGCCGCTCTTAACGATGACGTGGGAGCCGGGCGCCTGTTTGGCGTGGAACCACCAGTCGTTCCCGGAGGCGAAGTGGAAGGTGAGCTCATCGTTCTGCAGGTTGTTCTTTCCCACGTAGATGTGATAGCCGTCCGAGGAGAGATAGTGGAGCGGCTCGTTCTTTATCTTCGCCTTTTTTTTCGCAGTCCTGCGGCGGATATAGCCTGCGCCGGCAAGCTCGTCCCGTATCTGGGAAAGGTCCTCCTCCGTGAGGGCGATATCCAGGGCGGTCTGCACGGATTCCAGGTAGTCGATGTCTTCCTTTGTCTCCCGGGTCAGACCGGTCAGCGCCTCAAAGGTCCGTTTCTGCTTGTTGTATCTGGCGAAATAACGCTGTGCGTTTTCCTGGGGGCTCATCGTCGCATCCAGAGGGATGGATATCATTTCACCGGTATGATAGTCCGGCGCTTCCAGCGTCTTTGCGCCCTCTGCCACATGGTATCCGTAAATGTGGATGAGCTCTCCGTATATCCGGTACTTTTCCCGGTCTTCCGTATCTTTCAGCTGCCGCAGCTGCAGGTCGTATTTCTTCCGGCTGCGCTCCAGCGCGGTCTGGACGATGTGCCGCAGGTCCGCGGATTTCTGCCGGATGCGGGTGAGCTGGCTGCGGGCGGCATAGAAGGTGGAAAGGACAGCGGAAAGGGTCGGATATTCCCGGCACTCGCAGTCCGCCAGATGGGAGAGGGGAAGGGCGGAAAACTCTTCCGGCCCCCTGCCTCTGTAGTAGATGGCAGGGCAGAAGCGCCCCTCCTTTACCGCAGAGAGATAGATGGAAAACTGGTTGTACAGATGGAGCAGGATGTCCGGGGAATATTCCTTTGCGGGCACGGAAGAGTCAAGTCCTGCCAGGGAACAGATTTCTTCCGCCGTAACCGGGCTGATGCCGGTGAAGCTTGTGTACAGCGCTTTGGACAGGGGCACCGGCTTTTCTTCCAGGAGCCTGCAGAAGCCGCCGCTCTCCACGGTCAGCGGGTCCGCCTTGTGCATGGTATCCGGGATGAAATAGTCCCGTCCGGGCAGGACTTCCCGCACAGAGCTCATCTGCGCCGGCACATGCTTGATGCTGTCGATGATTTTTCCATCTTCGGTGCAGAAGATGATGTTGCTGTGTTTTCCCATAATCTCTGCGATGAGTTCCTTCCGGCACAGATCGCCCATCTCGTCCAGGTGCTCGATGGTGAAATGGATGATGCGCTCCAGCTTCGGCTGTGCGATATCGACGATGCGCCCTCCGCCGATGTGCTTGCGCAGGAGCATGCAGAAATTCGGTGCCGTCATGGGCGCCGGTTTGTTTTTATCAGTCAGGTAGACCAGGGGAAGGGATGCGTCCGCGCTGATGAGCAGACGCTTCTGCCCGGTTCCGGTTTTGACTGTGAGCAAAAGCTCGTCCGATTCGGGCTGGGCAATCTTTGCGATGCGTCCTCCTGTCAGTTCCTGTTTCAGTTCGTGGACCAGACCTGCAACGACAATTCCGTCAAAAGCCATGGGTCTCCTCCTTTCCTCTTTCCGCTTTCCGTGCTCATCCGCGCAGGAGCGGATGCGTTCCCGCGTTCCGCCTCTGTGATTGGAAGCCCTGGGGCTCTATTTCCGGGAGGCGGGACTAAGAGAGAGTATAGCACATTTTTGCAGTGCACGGAAGAGGCGGATTAAGTGTTGACCTATCCTTTTGTGAACGCTATAATGTAGAAATAGCGTCAAAGTCCGCGCACGGCGGGCAGAGCAAATAAGAACAGAGGATGATGCAAGATGATAAAGAGCATGACCGGTTTCGGACGGTGTGAAATCCAGAGGGATTCCAGGAAGTTTACGGTGGAATTAAAGAGCGTGAACCACCGGTACCTGGATGTGAACATCCGGATGCCGAAGAAGCTGAATTTTTTCGAGACGGCGATACGGACCCTGCTGAAATCCTATGCAAACAGGGGAAAGGTTGATATCTTCATCACATATGAAGACCTCTCCCAGGCGCAGGTGGCAGTGAAGTACAACGCATCCCTTGCCGCGGAGTATCTGAAGTACTTAAGACAGATGGAAGAGGAGTTCGGTCTGAAGAATGACGTGAACGTATCCACACTGTCCCGGTATCCGGAAGTCTTTACGATGGAAGAGCAGAGCGAGGACGAGGAAGAGCTGTGGAACGGACTGAAGGAGGCGCTCACCGGAGCTTTTGGACAGTTCGTGCAGACGAGGCAGACCGAGGGAGAGAACTTAAAGCGGGACATCCTTGCAAAGCTCAGCATCCTGAGCAGCCGTCTGGCATGCATTGAAGAACGGTCTCCCCAGATTGTGGCTGAGTACCGCGCCAGACTGGAAGAGAAGATGAACGAGCTGCTTGCAGACACCCAGATTGAGGAGAGCCGCATCGCGGCGGAAGTCATTCTCTTTGCAGATAAGATATGCACCGATGAAGAAGTGGTAAGGCTCAAGAGCCATATCGCGCACATGAAAAGCACCCTGGACGAGGAGGATGAGATCGGGCGGAAGCTGGATTTCATCGCGCAGGAGATGAACCGGGAGGCAAACACCATCCTGTCCAAGGCAAACGACATCGAAGTCTCCGACTATGCCATCAGCCTGAAGACAGAGATTGAGAAAATCAGGGAACAGATACAGAATATTGAGTAAAGAGGGGGAGGAACATGAGCGAAAAAGGGATACTGGTCGTTGTGTCCGGGTTTTCCGGCGCGGGAAAAGGCACGCTGATGAAGGAACTGCTGGGGCGGTACCCCCAGACGTACGCCCTTTCCGTCTCGGCGACGACGCGCAGACCCCGGGAAGGGGAGGAAGACGGACGGGAGTATTTCTTCCTGTCAAAAGATGAATTTGAAAAAATGATTGCCAAAGGCGAACTGATAGAGTATGCTAAGTACGTGGAAAATTACTACGGTACACCGCGCGGGTACGTACAGCGGAAGCTGGATGAGGGAAAGGACGTCATCCTGGAGATTGAGATACAGGGGGCGCGGAATGTAAAGAAGATGTTCCCGGACAGCCTGCTCCTCTTTGTCACGCCGCCCAGCGCCTCCGAGCTCAAAAGCCGTCTGGTCGGCAGGGGCACAGAGACGATGGACGTGATAGAATCCCGTATGGAACGCGCCTGCGAGGAGGCGGAAGGGATGGAGGAGTATGATTATCTCATCGTCAACGACGACCTGGAAGCATGTGTGGAAGAGATGCATTCCATCATCCGGGGAGAACACCGCAGGAGTTCCCGCAACCGTGAATTCATGAAAGAAATAAAAGAGGGACTTGAAGAGATGAAACGCCGGTGACAGATGCCGGGAAGACCGCGGGGATCAGCCCGGCGGATAAAGGAAAGGAGAAAATGATACTATGCTGCATCCATCTTATACAGACCTGATGAAAATCGTGAACAAAGACGTGGAGGAGGGCGACACAAAGGTCGTGAACAGCCGCTATTCCATCGTGATGGCGACCTCCAAGAGAGCGAGACAGCTCATCGCGGGAGACCTTCCCCTCGTGAATGTAAAGGGCGGGGAGAAACCGCTCTCCGTGGCAATCGACGAGCTGAACCAGGGAAAACTGAAAATCCTTGCCGAGAGTGCAGAGGAAGAGGAATAAGAGCAGACAGGCAGATGCACATGAGGTATCTGCCTTTTTCATGACTGCGCCGGCAGGCGCCGGCAGAACGAGAAAGACCGGAGGGACATTGTATATGAAGATACTGTTTATCTCACTGGGATGCGACAAGAATCTGGTGGACACAGAAGTCATGCTCGGCATCCTCGCATCCCGGGGATATGAGATGACGGACGACGAGACCCGGGCGGACGTCATCATCATCAATACATGCTGCTTCATCCACGATGCAAAGGAAGAGAGCATCCAGAACATCCTGGAGATGGCGGAGCAGAAAAAACACGGGCGTGCGAAGGCGCTCATCGTCACCGGATGCCTGGCCCAGAGGTACCGCCAGGAAATCCTGGATGAGATACCGGAAGTGGACGAGGTGCTCGGGACCACGGCTTACGACCGGATACTGGACGCGGTGGACGCGGCGCTTGCCGGAAGACCGGGCGTCCTCCTGTCCGATGTGGACGCGCTGCCGCAGACGCAGACGAAACGGCTCGTGACGACCGGCGGGCATTTCGCCTACCTGAAGATTGCGGAGGGGTGCGACAAACACTGCACCTACTGCATCATCCCGAAGATTCGCGGGAACTTCCGCAGCGTGCCCATGGAACGGCTGGTGGAAGAAGCCCGGGAACTGGCGGAGCAGGGGGTGAAGGAACTCATCCTCGTCGCCCAGGAGACGACCCTTTACGGAAAGGATTTGTACGGGGAGAAATCCCTCCACATCCTGCTGAAAAAGCTGTGCCGCATCCCGGGGCTCTTCTGGATACGCATCCTGTACTGCTATCCGGAGGAAATCACGGATGAACTCATCCAGGTGATGAAGGAGGAGCCGAAGATATGCCACTATCTGGACCTGCCCATCCAGCATGCCAGCGACGGGATTCTCCGGAGGATGGGGCGCCGGACAACGAAGCGGGAGCTGACGGACATCGTGGAAAAGCTCCGGAGAGAGATTCCGGATATCTGCCTTCGGACCACGCTCATCACCGGGTTCCCGGGAGAGACGGAAGCGCAGCACGAAGAGCTGATGGAGTTCGTGGACCGGATGGAGTTCGACCGGCTCGGCGTCTTCCCCTATTCCCCGGAAGAGGGCACGCCTGCAGCCGACATGCCGGACCAGATACCGGAGGAGGTAAAGGAACGCCGCCGGGCGGATCTGATGGAACTCCAGCAGGAGATCGCATTTGACAATGCCCGGGAGATGACCGGAAGGGAAGTCCTGGTGATGATCGAGGGCAGGGTGGCGGACGAGAATGCCTGCGTGGGCAGGACTTATCGGGACGCGCCCAATGTGGACGGGCTCATCTTCATCAACACGGACGAGGAACTGCTGTCCGGCGACCTGGCGAAAGTCAGGGTGACCGGAGCTTATGAATATGATTTGATAGGAGAATTAGTATGAATCTGCCAAACAAACTGACGGTACTTCGAGTTATCATGATCCCCTTTTTTGTGTTTTTCATGCTCGCAGATGTCTTCGGCGACGCGGATAAATGGGTGGCGCTCGCCCTGTTTATCATCGCGAGCCTGACGGACATGCTGGACGGGAAGATCGCGCGGAAATACAACCTGGTGACAAATTTCGGGAAGTTCATGGACCCGCTGGCGGACAAGCTCCTTGTCTGCTCCGCCATGATCTGTCTGATTCCTTCGGGAAGGCTCTCCACCGTGGTTGTCATCGTCATCATCGCCCGGGAGTTCATCATCAGCGGATTCCGCCTGGTGGCGTCTGACAGCGGCATCGTCATCGCTGCCAGCTACTGGGGAAAATTCAAGACCGTATTCCAGATGCTGATGGTCATCGTGCTCATCGCGGACTTCGGCGGAGTGTTCGACCTGGTGGGACAGGTTCTCGTGTGGGTGGCTCTGGCGCTCACCGTCATCTCCCTGGTCGACTACGTGTGGAAGAACCGTCAGGTGCTCACCCACGGCGGGATGTGACGCCGGCATCCGGAGGTTCTGCCATGGGAAATGAGAGGAAAATAGAGATGGGAAATGAGACGGGAAAAGGAAGCCTGGAGGAGGAAGTGGTGGCGCTGCTCGCAGCGGGGCATCTGAAAGTGACGACAGCCGAGTCCTGCACCGGCGGGCTCATCGCAGGCACACTGGTGAATGTGGCGGGAGCGTCCGATGTGCTGGACGAAGGATATGTGACCTATTCCAATGAGGCGAAAGAGCGGCTGGTCCACGTCTCCCACAGGACGCTGGAAACCTTCGGCGCGGTCAGCGAAGAGACCGCCCGGGAGATGGCCCGGGGAGCGGCAGAAGCCGCCGGAGCCGACGCGGCGCTGAGCGCCACGGGCATCGCAGGTCCGGGAGGCGGTACAGAGGAGAAGCCGGTGGGGCTTGTGTATATCGGCTGTTATCTGAACGGACGGACCGTGGTAAAGGAATGCAGGTTTACCGGGGACCGGATGCAGAACCGGCTTGCCACCGTGCAGGAAGCGCTCGCCATGCTCAGGGACGCCCTTTCCGTTTTTCTGTGCAAATGAGATTGACGAATAATGTAAATTATGAGAAAATGAATAAAGTATGGGACAGATGAGAACAGCCGCATCAGGCAGCGGGATGTCTGTGTCATATGCGAAGAAAATCATACATATTGAAAGGAGTTTTAACATGATTTATTCACATGAAGTAGAGATGATGTGTCCGGTAGCTCAGGGCGCGAATCACGGACCGGCTCCGATCCCGGAAGAGGCGAAATGGGTACAGGCGAAAGAGATTAAGGATATCTCCGGCTTCACACACGGCGTAGGCTGGTGTGCACCTCAGCAGGGAGCCTGCAAGCTGACGCTGAACGTAAAGGAAGGCGTGATCCAGGAGGCTCTGGTCGAGACGCTCGGATGTTCCGGAATGACACATTCCGCTGCTATGGCATCAGAAATCCTTCCGGGAAAGACCATCCTGGAGGCACTCAATACAGACCTTGTCTGTGACGCAATCAACACAGCCATGAGAGAGCTGTTCCTGCAGATTGTCTATGGAAGAACACAGAGCGCGTTCTCCGAGGACGGACTTGCAATCGGCGCAGGACTGGAAGACCTTGGAAAAGGACTCCGTTCCCAGGTTGGTACGATGTACGGAACACTTGCAAAAGGTCCTCGTTACCTTGAGATGGCAGAGGGTTATGTAACAGGCATCGCACTGGATGACAACGATGAAATCATCGGATACCAGTTCGTAAACCTTGGAAAATTCACTGATTTCGTAAAGAACGGCGATACTCCGAACGATGCATGGGAGAAGGCAAAAGGACAGTACGGCCGTGTTGCTGACGCAGTGAAGATCATCGATCCGCGTAAAGAGTAATCACACACGCTACTAAGGTAAATAAATCAGGAGGATATATAAATGGCTTTATTTGAATCATATGAAAGAAGAATTGATAAAATCAATGAAGTTTTAAACAGCTACGGCATCGCTTCCCTGGAAGAGGCGGAGAAAATCACAAAAGATGCCGGACTGGACGTATACAACCAGATCAAAGGCATCCAGCCAATCTGTTTTGAGAATGCATGCTGGGCTTACATCACAGGCGCAGCCATCGCGATCAAGAAAGACTGCAGAAACGCGGCAGACGCAGCGGCAGCCATCGGCGAAGGCCTTCAGGCTTTCTGCATCCCGGGTTCTGTAGCTGACCAGCGCAAGGTTGGTCTCGGACACGGAAACCTTGGGAAGATGCTTCTCGAGGAAGAGACAGACTGCTTCGCATTCCTGGCAGGACACGAGTCCTTTGCAGCGGCAGAGGGCGCCATCGGTATCGCGGAGAAAGCGAACAAAGTCCGTAAAAAACCGCTCCGCGTCATCCTGAACGGTCTTGGAAAAGACGCAGCAAAGATCATCTCCAGAATCAACGGATTCACATACGTACAGACAGAGTACGACTATTTCACAGGCGAGCTCAAAGAAGTTTCCCGTACAGCATACTCTGACGGACTCCGTTCCAAAGTAAACTGCTACGGCGCAAACGATGTACGTGAGGGCGTTGCCATCATGTGGAAAGAGGGCGTTGACGTATCCATCACAGGTAACTCAACAAACCCGACCCGTTTCCAGCATCCGGTAGCAGGCACATACAAGAAAGAGTGCGTGGACGCAGGAAAGAAATACTTCTCCGTTGCATCCGGCGGCGGTACAGGACGTACCCTTCATCCGGACAACATGGCGGCAGGACCGGCTTCCTATGGTATGACAGATACAATGGGACGTATGCACTCTGATGCGCAGTTTGCAGGTTCTTCTTCCGTACCGGCTCACGTTGAGATGATGGGACTCATCGGCGCAGGAAACAACCCGATGGTTGGTATGACGGTTGCAGTTGCCGTTTCCATCGAGGAAGCAGCAAAAGAAGGAAAATTCTAAGACACGATATCTCAAGTAAGATAAAATCCTGCCGGGAGCCCATTCCGGCAGGATTTTTTGAGGAGTGAACCGTATGCAGGAACAATTCCGTACAAAGAATGAAGAAAATGAACACAACGATTATATCCTCTGGATGCTGATCGCTGTGGAGCTTTTTATGTCCTTTTCTTTCCTTGGCTATATCCATATCGAGCCAATCTCCGTGACCTTTGTCTATATACCGGTGCTGGTGGCAGGCTGCATCCTCGGTCCCAAAGAGTCGATGGCAGTGGGAGCGGTCTTCGGGCTTGCCTCCATGTGGAAGGCGTCTGCATTTTATGTGGGTGCGGGAGACGCAGTCTTTTCCCCCATCCAGAGCGGCAATCCGGTGGGGAGCATCCTGCTGAGCGTGGGGGCACGAACGCTGTTCGGTCTTGCGGCCGGGCTTTTATACCGGCTGGCAAAGAAGGGAAGACATCCCCTTCCATGGATGATTCTTGTGACGTCTTTCGGGAGATATGTCCACTCGTTTTTTGTCTATCTTGTCATGGAGGTATGTTTTCCGGAATCCGGGTTTACTGTGGCTGATACCTTCCGCGGCGTACTGGAGTGGGAGACATTCTTTTCCCTGCTCACCGTGAACGCGGTTGTGCTGGCATGCTGGTTCTTTCGGAGGTCTGCGTATGCCCGCCGTCTGTTTTACCGCATCCATACGGTCGATGAAGTCAATACGACCCTGCCCCATTACCGCCGCCGTCTGACGGTCATGCTTTTCCTCGTCCTGCTGGCGTCGTTCAGTGTGGCGATGTATTTTACGAACCGCATCCGGACCGTGATGACGGAATACGGGCTGAACCTAGAGGAAAAAGCATCCTATGATGTCATGCATCTGCAGATACAGTTCCTGTTCGGAATGATCGCCCTTGCGCTTATTGTGATTATCCTCATCATCATGCACCAGAAGAATTTCAATTACCTGTACTACGAGGCGAGGATGGACGGGCTGACCGGGCTCCTCGGACGCCAGCAGTTCTTCCAGATGGGGGAGAAGCTCCTGGCGGATGCGGAAAA
Organism: Candidatus Mediterraneibacter merdipullorum; assembly: GCA_019117125.1. Taxonomy (GTDB): domain Bacteria; phylum Bacillota; class Clostridia; order Lachnospirales; family Lachnospiraceae; genus Mediterraneibacter; species Mediterraneibacter merdipullorum. The sequence goes on along the minus strand of DXAL01000013.1, from coordinate 48,818 downwards.
AACCCCGCCCGGGACAGGAAGATGCTTCTTTATCCTGGATGTGGATGAATTCAAGAAGATAAACGATGTATACGGACATCCGGCGGGAGACCGGGTCCTGGAGGAAGTGGCGCGGCACATGAAGGAGATTTTTGAAGGGAAGGGGATACTGGGGCGCTTAGGCGGCGATGAGTTTGTCGCGCTGATCAGCAATCCTCTGTCAAAATCAGACATCGAGACACGGCTGACCCGCCTGAAAGATGGCATCCGGAGCATCCGCATCGGGGAGGAGCAGGCGACCTGCAGCATCGGCGTGATTCCGGCGGAACCGGGGTATACGATAGAGGAATTGTACAAGTATGCGGACCGTCTGCTCTATGAGGCGAAGAAAAAAGGGAAAGACCAGTTTGTGTTCGGATACCGCTTTGAAGAAAAGTGTTGATTTCGTGCAGAAAAAACACCCAGCCTCTTTACAAAGCATATTAAAAATGATATCATTGTGATATCAAATAGAAATAATACACTGTGTAAGGAGGATACACCATGGAAGAAAAAGTATTGCAGAATAAAAAATACGGCATGCCTGTGCTCATCGTCACGACAGTACTTTACCTGGCGGCAGTCGCCGGATGCGTTATTGGCGGGATGATGGTGGCGGACGAGGAGAGCCCGGTGCTCCTGGTCGTGAGCATCGTGTGGCTCTGCATCGGCTGGATTCCCTACTGCGGGCTTCGGATATTAAAGCCTCAGGAGGCGCTCGTGCTGACCCTGTTCGGAAACTACACGGGGACCCTGAAAGAGGAAGGGTTCTACTTTATCAATCCCTTTTCCTCCAGCGTGAATCCGGCGGCATCCACACGCCTGCACCAGAGCGGTGACGTGGAGGGAAGCAGTGCCAAATCCGCTCTTGCCATGGCGTTAAACGGCGGCAAGACAGAAACGGACGTTACCGGCAAGAAGATTTCCCTGAAGATTATGACGCTCAACAACAACCGGCAGAAGATAAACGACTGCCTGGGCAATCCGGTGGAGATTGGCATCGCGGTGATGTGGCGCGTGGTGGATACGGCAAAAGCGGTGTTCCATGTAGACAATTACAAGGAATACCTCTCGCTGCAGTGCGATACGGCGCTGCGCAACATCGTGCGCATCTATCCCTATGACGTTGCTCCGAATGTGGATACCACCGGGGACGGCATCGCAGACGAAGGAAGTCTGCGGGGGTCCAGCGAGGTCGTGGCGGCGCGCATCCGCGATGAGATACAGGCACGTGTGGAGGGCGCCGGACTGGAAGTTCTCGAGGCGAGGATTACCTATCTGGCATATGCACCGGAGATTGCAGCGGTCATGCTCCAGCGCCAGCAGGCATCCGCTGTGATAGACGCCCGGAAGATGATTGTGGACGGCGCGGTCGGCATGGTGGAGATGGCTCTGGACCGGCTGAATGAGAACGGCGTTGTGGAACTGGATGAGGAACGGAAGGCTGCCATGGTGTCGAACCTGCTCGTCGTACTGTGCGGCGACCGGGCTCCCCAGCCGGTGGTAAACTCCGGAAGTCTGTACTAGGCGCCGGAGCCGGGAAAGACAGACGGATATTTTATGCCGGAACAGAAAAAGAAACAGATTCCCTTAAGACTTTCCGCCAAACTGTACGATGCCATCGCAGCCTGGGCAGAGGATGATTTCCGCTCCGTCAACGGGCAGATTGAATATCTGCTGACGGAGTGTGTAAGGCAGAGAAAGAAGAACGGGAAGTATGTCTCCGAGCATCTGGATGAACCGATAGAACTGGATATCCGGTGACAGCGGTTAGTTCCACACTTTGAAAAAACAGCATACAGCACCGCCGGACCGTGTAAGTCCCTGCGGTGCTGTTTTTATATGCCGTCAGTGGACAGATATCTGCGATACATGGCATCAGACTAACCCGTTCATGGTCATTTCCTGCATGGGAGCATATTTTATGGTACACTAAATGGGGATTTTTATCCGGAACAGACGGGATTTCTGAGAGTCCGGGAGAAGGAGAGCATACACCATTATGATAAAGATTGGCATCGTGGACGATGAAAGCATATTTCGGGATGCAGCTGCATCGGTCATCCGTGACGCGCTTGGTCCGGAATCTGTACAGGCAGATGTGCGGACCTTTCCGGACGGGGAAAGCGTCCTTGACGACCTGCGAAGTAAGGGCAGGTTCGATATCCTGGTCGCGGACATCCAGATGAGCGGGATGGACGGGATGGAACTGGGAAGGAGAGTGCGCAGGATGTGTCCGGATACAGCGATTGTATTTCTTACATCCTATGAGGAGTATGCGGCAGAGAGCTACCGCATCGAGGCGTACCAGTATATTTTAAAGCAGGACATCAAAAGCCGTCTGCCCGGCGTCATCCGGGAACTGGCGAGGAGATGTGCGGCGCAGGCGCAGGAATACCGCATCGCAGGGAGCGGCGCGGAGAAAGTGAAGATTTTCTTCCGGGACATCATCTACCTGTACAAGTCCAAAGGGGCGAAGTATGTCAATTATGTGACGGATGACGGCATCTTCCGGGAGCGGAATTCTCTGGGCGCTGTACTGGAGGAACTGGATGCCCGGATATTCATACCGGTGGAGCGCGGCTATGTGGTAAATATGGACCGGATATGCAGGATAAGCGGCGATACCATTTATCTGGAAAAAGGCTATGAGGTGCAGGTAAGCCGCGCCAGACTTGCCAGAGTGAAGCAGGAGATAAGCCGGTTCTGGGGAGGGAGAAACTGATGGAAAAAGGAGTATGGCAGCTTGTGGAGACGGCGGGCAGCCTTCCGGTATGGGTCATCCTGAATGTCCTGGATACAGCACTGTTTATTTATCTTGTCACGGGAATCCTCCCGGATATCCGAAAGACAGGACGCACCGGGCGGGTGGCTGCCTGGGTGCTGTTTGCCTTCATGGGGGTCCTCACCGGGATGGAATACCGCATTGGCTCCATGTTCAGCGACCAGGCGTTTCTGTATGGACTGGTGGTTCTTATCATCGGAATGTGGCTTGCTTACCGGAAGGATTTCCTGCTCATCGCAGGCATCAGCATGTCATACAGCGGCTTTTCCCTGCTTCTTTCCTATGTCTTTGTCTCCATGGCGTCGCTGGTCTGCTCCGTCGTCTATTCCGAAACCGCAAGTCCGAATATCTATCTGCTGATGGGAGATTCTGTGAATTCGGTCTTCTGCGGCATCCGATTTCTTGTGCTTCTGCTGCTGCTCCCGGTGTCAGCGCGGCTTCGCAGCTCCGGCATCCGGCATCAGATTCGGGAATACCGGATGCTTCTGTCTGCAGTAGGCGCGGTGCTCTGCGGGCTTGTCCTGGGGTATCAGGATTCTCTGAATTACGGCTTTCTGCATGCGGCGTCCGGCATTTCGGAGGTGGGCATATCGCTCCGGGACGGTTTTTTCCACCTTCTTCTCTCGGTCATCCTTGTGGCTGCCGTCGTGATACTGGTATTCAAAAACCGGAGCATCCGCAGGGAAAAGGAGTTCCTGCTCCTGAAAGAAGAGATGGAGCAGCACAAATATGAAGAGCTGCGCGGGTCTGTGGAAAAGAACCGGGAGCTGGTGCATGATATGAAAAATCATTATCTCGTCATCCGCGGATACATTGACAGCGGGTACTATGACAGCCTTGCACGGTATGTGGACAGTCTGCAGGAAGGGATTGCCCGGACCGATACATGGGTCTACACGGGAAACCATGTTCTGGACCTGATTCTCGGGCAGAAGCGCTCCACCGCGCGGGAGAAGGGGATTTCCTTTGACCTGCAGGCATCGCCCCTGTCCCGTCTCCCGTTTGCAGAACGGGAGATATGCGCCCTCTTTGGAAATCTCCTGGACAATGCCATCGAGGCATGCGAGCGGATGGGAACAGACGGGAAGGAAGCAGGGACGGATACCGGGAAAGAAATCCATGTAAAGATCGAACAGCGAAACCAGATGCTCTATGTCGAGATACAAAATACAGCAGAAAAAGCGCCGGAAAAGAAAGGGCGGGGATTTCTCACAGACAAAGAGGATGGGACCCTGCACGGATACGGGCTGAAGAGTGTGGAGCGCATCGTGGAGGAACACGACGGGGTAATCGAGTATGAAGGGGAGGCAAAGACTTTTACAGTGCGAATCACGTTTTTTGATGTGGGGCAGTGACCGGTGTCCGCATACGCTTTGGTTCATGTCCAGTTCCTTGCGCAGACGTGCTCTGTTCGGATAAGATACCTGTAAGAAAAACGAGAGGCGGTGGATACCAGATGAAAAGGAGAAGGAACGTGATATGGACAGCAGGGTTTCTGACCGTGCTGACGGCAGCCGTTCTCTCAGGCTGCCGGGAGACGCCGGAGGAGAGCGCGGTTGCAAGCCGGGCAGGGGGACTTTCCAAGGATGCGGTCATCGACCCGCTCCCGGAAGGGGATACCCGGATCATCGAGCTTCCGAAGGAGTGGAAGGAGACCGTGAAGTGGAGCAAAGACCGGTGGATATTCGAGGCGGACATCGAACTGAGTTCCATTGAGACAGGGAACCTGCCGGTCGTTGAGATGGCGCAGCATTCCATGACCCAGGAGGAACTGGAACAACTGACGGCATACTTTGCGGACGGTCAGGAGCTCTATCAGCCGCTGCCGGTCCTGAAAGAGGTCTTTCAGGAGAAGATTGACCGCATCCGGAATATGGAAGGCGTCTATGCAGTCTACACCATTGACACCGGACTGACATACCGGATGGAACGGCTGGAAAACGGGCTTGCCGCCGCTCCCGAAGGTGACGGGCAGACGGCGGAGAAGGCGGAAGTGTCCTTCGGACCAAGACAGGCGGACCCGGGCGATGACGCGGCTTCCGAGCGCTCCTCTTACGTCTCCCCGGAGACGGACGCCATGGAAATCTTCTTTTCTGCGGATGTGGGAGAGGAGAGAACGGGCAGCATCGAGGTGAGAAACTATGATGCGGACGCAGGTCTTTCCCAGTCTTTTGAGTGGATGGAAGGGGATGCTGTGCTCTATCAGAAACAGAATATCGACAGTTACAGAGGAACGCACAATGAATACAAAGATGTGTCAGATACGGACCGGCAGTGGGAAGCCATCCTGGATGAATGCACCGCGAAGATGACGGAGGAAAATATCCGGAAAGAAGAGGGAAGAGAGCAGGCGGAAACGGTACTGCATGACCTGGGCATCACGGATAAGGTTTTTGCCCGTGCAGAGCCGGTGCTCTGGTTCCCGGAGGGCACGTATCCCGAGCCTGTGGGAGGTACGGCGGAGGACAGTCTCTGGCAGGCGGACCGGGAAAAAGCGGAAGCCGGATATGCCTATACGTTCCTGAATGAAGTGGGAGGTCTGGGCGTGGACTTCCGCTACGGCGGAAGGTTAAACGGAATTGTGTCTGAAACGGTGGAAGAGTCCTATGCACCGGCATTTCCGGTGGAGACAGTGACGGTCGTTGTGACAGAAAGCGGAGTCAGACAGTTTGTATGGGACGGGATGAGCGAAACCGTTTCCACGGTGGCGGAAAACGTGGAAATCCTGCCCTTTGAAAACATGAAGGAACGGATGGTGGACTATATTTCCTATTATTTTCCGGGAGCACAGCCGGCGGACAGCCTGTCCCGCTTCCGGTACGAACTGGAGGACCTTGCCTTTGGCTATACCTATGTGACGGCATACGGGGAACCGGACCATGCCTGGGCGGTGCCGGCGTGGTTTGTGGAACTGATGGCAGGCTGCAGTGCTCCGGAGCTGACCGGAAGGGATGAAATCGAAGATACCGGATGGGTATATTTTACGTTCAGCGCCATCGACGGCGGCGCAGTGGAAAGCTGAGGTGGGCGTGTGCGGACAGCAAAGAAACATCCCTGGATGCCGGAAGTGAAGGCGGCAGTGTGGAACCGGCGGTTCCTCTGCGGAGGCTTCCTGCTTGCTCTCGCCTTCCTTGCGGCAGCGTATCCTTACCGCTCCTATCTGGCCGGGTCCGGCGGTTCGGCGGAGGGACCGGCGTGGATATGCGTGTTCCTCTACAGTATCTCTTCCGGGCAGAGCCTTCTCTTCCTTCCGCTTTTCGTCCCTCTTGCATCGGCGGGAAATATCCAGGAAGAGCTGAAAAGCCGGTATGCGCTCTTTCTCGTATCCAGAGCCGGGCGGAAGCCGTATCTGGCAGGAAAAGCGGCAGGGGCAGCGCTTTCCGGAGGACTGACGGCAGCAATCGCAGCGGGAGCGGCGCTGGCGGTCATCATCCCCTGGTGCGCCGGCATCCCGGATGTGAGCGCACAGGCGGCGGAGTTAGCGCAGGCGGCAGCTGCCGCAATGGATGGTCCGGCATCTGCCGTACAGACGGCGCCTGGTATCCGGGAACTGTTATCGGCTTTTGCATGCTGTTTCCTGAACGGGGCGCTCTGGTCCCTGGCGGGAAGCCTGTCTTCTGTTCTTGGGCGGAATCCCTATCTGGGCTATGCGGTGCCCTTTGTCCTGTACTATGTCCTTACCGTATTTCAGGAGCGGTACTATGAGGACCTGTATTTCTTAAGCCCGAGGCAGTGGGCATATCCGTCTTTCTACGGGGCGGGCGTATGCGCCGCCATCCTCCTTGGGCTCATGGCGGTCCTTATCCTGTTCCTTGTGAAGCTGACAGAAAGGAGGCTGACGGGATGATTCGGAGAATCGGACTGATTGCCGGACAGAATTTTTCCGGCTGGCATAAGAATGCACGAATCTGGATGACGTTTGCGCTGGCCCTCGTGCTCTGTCTGATGCTGTCTGACCAGATGCTCACCCGGGCGCAGACTTACGATGCATCCATCCAGGTTTTTGAGCCCTATATCTGGACTTTTGGAGATTCCGGCTCCGTGCTCCTCTCCACGGTGCTTCTTCTGGTCCTTTTCGCGGACATGCCCTTTATCGACCAGGCAACGCCTTACCGGCTGGCGCGCACGACGCGGAATATCTGGCTTGCCGGGCAGGTGGTCTATGTCGTGTTTTCAGTCACCCTCTATCACCTGTTCCTGCTCCTTGTGGAATCCCTTCTTGCCATGCCCTGGGCATATACCGGCAATGTGTGGAGCAGGACGTCGGCTGCCTTTGCATACGGCGGGGACGGGAAGGTGCCGGTCTCCTTAAAGACCATGGAGATGTCCACGCCTTACGCCTGCGCGGCGGCGGTCTTCCTGCTGATGCTGTTGTACTCGCTGTTTGTGGCGTCCCTGATGCTGCTCATCAATCTGACGGCAGGAAATGCCGCAGGCGTGGTAGGCGTGCTCCTCATCAACCTGTACGGCTATCTGCTGGATGCAGAGCTCATCCGCCGCATCTTTGATATCCCGGCGGAGGTGCTGTACCGGGCAAATGTGCTGTGCGGCTGGCTTTCGCCTCTCAGGCACGCCACATTTCCCATGCATGACTTCGGGTATGACTATCTGCCGGGACTTCATGTGAGCGTTGGACTGTTCCTGCTTTTGAACACGGTTTTTCTGGCGCTTTCGGGCAGGCGGATGAGGAAGTATGATTTCAGCTTTGTGCAGGTCGGGGAGGGAGAGAGATGAAATATGCGGCAGAACTTGTCAATGTGACAAAATCGTTTCGGAATGAGCGGGTGCTAAAAGGCATCACCCACTCCTTTGAGCAGGGGAAGATACACGGCATTATGGGATATAACGGCTCCGGCAAGACGGTAATGTTTAAGTGCATCTGCGGCTTTCTTCAGCCGGATTCCGGGACTGTCATCGTTCAGGGAGAGCGGATAGGAAAGGACCGGGATTTCCCGCGCTCAGCGGGAATCATCATTGAAAGCCCGGGGTTTTTGCCTCATCTGAGCGGCTTTGCGAATTTAAAGCGGCTTGCAGCCATCCGACGGAAGGCGACGGATGAACAGATACAGGCGAGCATCGCCCGGGTTGGTCTGGACCCGTTTTCCAAAAAGAAGACCGGGCAGTATTCTCTTGGCATGCGCGAGCGCCTCGGTATTGCCCAGGCAATCATGGAGGAACCGGAACTGCTCGTACTGGACGAGCCTTTTAACGGTCTGGACAAGCGGGGCGCGCAGGACGTGTGCGACCTGCTGGAAGACCTGAGGGAAAAAGGACGGACCATCCTGGTGGCTGCCCACAACATACCGGAGATTGCGTATCTGTGCGATACCATATGCGAGATGGACGGGGGCGTGCTGACCCGGGTGAAGTAGAGCAGAGACAGCAGACGAAATATCTTCCTGAAATCGACGGGGAGCCGGCTGAGGATGTGCCGGCTCCCCGTCGTTGTATGCCCGTCCTTTTATCTGTGGACCGGGATTGTAAAAGACCATGACGCGCGATATAATAGCAGTATGTCATCAGGTACACAGCCATCAGAAAAGGAGATACGATTATGAGAACAGTACAGGCAGAACCCATCACGTATGAAGCATTTGCACCTTACGGCACGTTTTCCAGCATGACGGAGCCCTCCGGTTATTCGCTGAACGGTGAGATACACCGCTTCTTCCCGGACCGGGTGACCGAGTCCTACACATCGAGGGCGGCATTCTCGCCCATCCTGGTAAAGAAGCCGGATGTGATGAAGATTACCCAGGCGGAATACCACACCACCACGCCGGAACTCATCCTTCCACTGAATGACGACATGGTCATCCACGTGGCGCCTGCATCTGCGGGGACGCCCGTGCCCGAACTGACGAAAGCCTTCATCGTGCCGAAGGGGACGCTGGTGAAAATCAATTCCGCCATCTGGCATCTTGCGCCGCTCCCGGTCCATGCGGAGGAGCTGCAGGCGATGATTATTCTGCCAGAGTGCACATACGCCAATGACTGCACGGTGGTGGATTATCCGGAGGAAGACCAGTTCGTCATTGAAATCGGAACAGAGAAACTCTGATGTGGAAAGAAGGAATGAGGACATGATATACAGAAAATTTCAGGACCTTCAGCTCTCAGCGCTCGGACTCGGCATGATGCGGCTCCCGGTCATCGGCGGCGACGACTCGAAGGTCGATATGGAGGCGGCGTCCGAAATGGTGGACTATGCCATGGAGCACGGCATCAATTATTATGATACGGCATGGGCATATCACGGGGGAGAGTCGGAGCATGTGACGGGAGAGCTTCTGAGGAAGTATCCGAGGGAGCAGTATTATCTCGCGTCAAAATTCCCTGGATTTGACGAGGCAAATATCAGGAAAGTGAAAGAAATCTTTGAAAAACAGCTGGAAAGATGCGGGACCGGCTATTTTGATTTCTATCTGCTCCACAATGTCTGTGAGACAAATGTGGACTTTTATCTGGAAGATGACAAATACGGAGTCTGCCGCTATCTGCTGGAGCAGAAGGCGGCAGGGCGCATCCGCCATCTTGGGTTTTCCAGCCACGGGAATCTCGACGTCCTGGAGCGATTCCTCAGGGCATACGGCAGGGACATGGAGTTCTGCCAGCTTCAGATTAACTATGTGGACTGGACCTTCCAGAATGCGAAGGAGAAGGTGGAGCTCCTGACGGAATACGGCATCCCGGTGTGGGTGATGGAACCGGTGCGCGGCGGAAGGCTGGCATCTGTGCCGGACTCCTATCTGGAGAAGCTGAGAGCACTCCGACCGGAAGAAAAAACAGCCGCTGCGTGGGCATTCCGCTTCGTGCAGTCCATTCCCCAGGTAAAGGTCATCCTTTCCGGGATGTCCGATATGGCGCAGCTGAAAGAAAATATCGCTACGTTTCAGGAGGAGAAGCCGCTTGACGAAAGGGAGCGGACGGTGATAGAGGAACTGGTCGCACAGATGCTCGAACAAAAGACCGTGCCGTGTACGGCGTGCAGGTACTGTGTGAGCAAATGTCCGCAGGAGCTGGATATCCCGGAACTTCTGCGGCTGTACAATGAACACTGCCTCACAGTCGGAGGGTCTGACGGGAAGGAGGCGCTGGCTTCCTATGCGGAAGAGAAGAAGCCCGGCGCATGTGTGGGCTGCAGAAGCTGTGAGAGCATCTGCCCCCAGGGGATACGGATATCCGAGGTGATGGCGGACTTTACCGGCAGACTGAACACAGCAGACTAGAAGGAAAACAGAAATCAGGGAGGACAGAACAATGAAAGCAGAACGAGTGGAACATATGGCGGGAGGGAACGGACACGCGCTTATCCGGCACATCCTCGGGAAGGAAGAATTAAAAGACAAGGGCAGGCTCTACGCGGAAGTAACGCTGGAGCCCGGCTGTTCCGTGGGATATCACACCCACCACAACGAGAGCGAGACATACTATATTCTTTCCGGTGAGGGAAACTACGACGACGACGGAAGGATACGGCCGGTAAAAGCCGGAGACATCACATACACTCCGGACGGGCACAGTCACGGCCTTTCCAATTCCGGTACGGAAAACCTTGTCTTTATGGCGCTGATTATCTACGACTGATGCAGCGCGGCAGGAGAGCAGAAGATGAGGACCATGGAATTTACGATAGAGGATACCCAGGCGCTCAGCCCAGGCATGGAAGTCAATTGACCCGGATGGCTCTTGATTTTAGCCATCCTAAATGTTATAGTATGAATAATACATGTAACATTTATTCAGACTGCTTCGTAAAAGCAGGAGGAGGGCAGCCGTTGAACCGGGAAGAGATTCAGGAACCTGTCAGCAGGCATCTGTGGGAACAGTTCAAAAAGAGATTCAAAAGTGATACGACGGAGGCGTCTTACTGGTCGGATATTCTGGAATTCTGCCGGCAGACGGGGAAGCCCTTTGTCCGGACAGACCGGGAAGATGTAAGGAGATACTACGAATACACGACAAAGCGTGTGAAAGAGGGGAGGCTCAGCCCCATCACGCGCACGAAGAAATTCCGGGAACTTCACTCTTTTGCCTCATTTCTGATGGAGCAGGGGGTATACATGCCGGGCAGCGAGTATGACTATTTTTATCCCTACCTGAAGAATATGAAAAAAGAGTCCCGCCTTGCAGACCACGTGCCGGTCCGGGACATGGACGCCCTTCTTGGCGCTGCCTGCGGCGACCGGATGGCGTATACGATTCTGACCCTTTTATACCGGGCGGGACTGACTTCCACGGAAATCATATCGCTGAGAGGAGAAGCGGATTTCCTGGAATATGGGGAGGGCGCCTGCGTGACGCTCTCCGGCAGGGAAGAGCCCTGTTATATCCCGGAAGACGCCTGGGAGATTTTAAGAGACTATATGGCGTGGCGGGAGAGGTTTCCCACGCTCTTTTACAACCGGAGCGGAAGACCGCTGAATACGATGTACATCAGCCGGATGATGAAGAAATACTGTGCTGCCGCCGGGATACCGGATTACAGCGCCCAGGATGTCCGCAACAGCTGCGCGTTCAACTTGTTCGCATACGGCGCGGATGATGTGCAGGCTGCAGAGCAGATGGGACGGACCGTCCGGCAGATACAAAGATACCGCGGAGCGCTCTACCGGAAAGAGTTGAGAGAGCACGCCGCGGACCTGGTAAAGATACGGATTGAAAAGCCCTGATATTTTACAGGGCAGGGTTTTACGCGAACAGCTTCCGGACGATGCAGGAGATGACTCCTGCCGTGCACAGCCCGAAGAGGACATTGTGCATGGAACCGAACACTTCCAGCGCGCCTTTTACTCCCAGGACGGCTTCCGGCGCCTCCGGGAGGAAGGGGCTGACCCAGAAGGAGAGATAGGACGCCGCGAACACGAGCAGGAAGGAAAAGAGTCCCCGCCCGGTATCTTCCGTCCAGGTCTCCATGCCGTTTCGGACGCGGACCCGCGTCATGGACCAGAAAAGGGAGATGAGCTCAAAGAGCAGGAAGAGCGCTGCGACGCAGAGATAGGAAGCAAGAGTAAGGTCCGCCTCCTTTGTCCGCAGCATCTCCTGGATATCTCCGTAAGGCGTGCTCGCACGCCAGAATGTCCAGGTGACAAAGCCGGTGATGACCAGGATGAGGACTGCGGTCAGACCGCGCACGACGGATGCAGTGAGCCGGGAGAGCGTGCGCCCGCCTTTGCGTATGGGCGCAGCGAGAGGGACGCCGCGGCTTTTGCGGACAAAATCCCCGTGGAAGGAGTCGTCTTCCGCTGCATCGCTGCGTCTGTCTTCATAGGAATCTTCATCTTCATATGAATCTTCGTAACCGTCCCCAAAGTCATCGGAAAAATCATCGGCATAGTCCTCTGCCGTCTTCCAGCGCACCTCTTTGCGGCGCAGGGGAGCGGTATCCGTCCGGGTTTTGCATGCCGCATCCTGGCTGCTTCGTCCGGCATCCCGGCTCATATCGAGGGTCATCCCGTCGTTTTCTTCGTAGGTCACTTCAAAATCATCGCCAAATATATCTGTAAATTCATTCTCGTTTTTCATGCGGTTCCTCCTTATCGTCTCAATACAGCTTTGTTTCGATACAGCTGAAAATCCCCTCTTTGTAAAAATCTCTCTTATGTTAGCGCGTTTTCTGCGGAATCTCAAGGTGTGCGCGTGAAATTTCAAAAAGATTTTATAAAAGAATTCTTTTTCTGCCTGCTCTTACAAAACTGTAAGTCATCAGACGGGAAATGTAAGGCGTACGGATGGAAGAGCGGTCTGTCTTTCATATACAATATTTAGGAAGACAGAAAACGGAGAAAAAGGAATACGGCTGAAAGGAGAGCGGAATTATGGATGCGTCGAATAAAAGAAAGAACAGAGGGAAGTGGAAGAGCCGGCTGCTTGGAAGCCTGGCGTTTTTGTTCCTGGCGGCAGTCATCATCCCGGCGGGGGCGGTCATGTTCGTGGTTTCCGGGCTCTGGTCCGCGCTCGACCGGGTGCTGCTTCGATGGAGCCGGGGCTGAAGAGGTCAGTTACAGGCGGCGGAGATTTTTACGATTTTCTTAAAAACTTTTAGAAATCTTAAGAAATTACAGCCTCTTATCTTAAGAACGCTCCGATATGATATTCCATGAAAAAAGATACGATACCAGACTTTATCGGGAGGGGAACAGACATGAAATATATTACATTTGCGGTACCGTGCTATAATTCGGAAGCCTATATGCGGCGATGCACAGACTCGCTCCTGGCAGGGGGCAGGGATGTGGAAATCATCCTGATTGACGACGGCTCTTCTGACCGGACCGGGGAGATTGCCGATGAATATCAGGTCCGCTATCCGGATATCGTGCGTGTGGTCCACAAGGAAAACGGCGGACACGGCTCCGGCGTGAACAAAGGGCTGGAGCTTGCTTCCGGCATCTATTACAAGGTTGTGGACTCGGACGACTGGCTCGATACGGATGCATACGAGAGGCTGCTGGCGGAAGTGAAGAGATTCTGCGGAGGCGGGCGTGTGGAATTCGGGGAGGATATCCCGGACCTGTTCGTGTGCAACTATGTATACGACCATCTGGAAGAGGGCAGGCGGCGCTGTATGGACTACCGCAATATCTTCCCGTCAGGCAGGATGTGCGGCTGGAATGAGATCGGACATTTCCGGCCGTCCCAGTATCTCATCATGCATGCCCTCATGTTCCGCACGGACGTGCTGAGACGCTCCGGCGTCCGGCTTCCGGAGCATACATTCTATGTGGACAATCTGTTTTCCTATCAGCCGCTGCCTTTTGCGGAGCGCATCTGCTATCTGGATATTGACCTCTATCACTATTATCTCGGGCGGGAGGACCAGTCTGTAAACGAAAACGTGCTGATTAAGCGCATCGACCAGCAGATACGGGTCACCGAGCTTGTGGCAAAGAGCGTGGACTTAGGCGAGGTGAAAAAGAAATATCCGAAACTCGCATCCTATATGACACGCAATATCTCCATCATGCTGTCCATCTCATCCATCCATCTGCTGCTCTGCGCTACACCGGAAGCGGTAGAAAAGCGAAAAGAGATGTGGGAGCGCATCAAGGCATACAATGCAGCCCTGTATTACCGGCTGCGGTATTCCACGCTGAGCGGGCTGACCTACCTGCCGGGAAAACTCGGCGGGAAGCTGACGCTGGGCGGATACCGCTTTGCGCGGAAAGTCTATCAGTTCCAGTGACAGAAAGGGTTCGGTCAAAAACATACAAAGGGGAGAAAGGATATGGCAAAGATATACATTGCGTTTGTAGATACGCCGGGACTGTTCGCAGGCATCATCCGGCGGGTGATAAAACAGAAGTACATCCATGTGGCGCTTGCGCTGGACCCGTACCTGGAGGAAGCCTACAGCATCGGGAGGCGGCATCCGTCGGTGCCGCTCATTGCCGGCTTTGAGAAAGAGGAGAAAGAAAAAATCCTGCGGGCGTTTCCGGATGCAGATTACATGGTGTGCAGCATGGAATGCACCCCGGAGCAGAAAGCGTATATTGAACGGGAGCTGGAACAGGCGATGGAGCAGCGGTTCCGCTATCATTATGCAGTGCTCGGGCTGCCCTTCATCCTGATGGGGCGTCCCTTTTACCAGGAAAGGCATTATACCTGTTCCTCCTATATCGCCCGCCTGCTTGAAGAGGCAGGAGTCTGTAAGTGGGAGAAGCATTTTTCCCTGGTGACGCCCCGGGATTTTATGGAATATGAAGGCAAGGAGAAACTCTTTGAGGGGAGTCTGTACGAACTGACCGCTGCCACCCGGTCCGGGCATCAGACGCTCAGAAGACCCGGGCTGCTGTCGTTCCTTGAGCCGGCTTACGCAGGGGCGGCGTACCTGATACAATTCTTAAGAAGGGGTGAGCGGTCATGAGCGGCAAAAAACGGGCGCTGCAGGTGGCGTTTTTCCTCCTTGTCATGGTTCTGACATTTTACGCGCTGTTTGGAGGGCGGGACCTCACGGAGATTGGCAGAGCGCTGAAGCAGATGTCGCCGGTCTGGCTGATACCGGCTGTCCTGCTGGCGGTGTTCTTCGTCTGCGCGGAAGGATATATGATCTGGTATCTCCTGCGCTCCATGGGAGCGCAGAAAAAGGGCTGCAGCGCCAGTTCCCTGCTGCGGTGCATCCAGTATTCGTTCATCGGATTTTTCTATTCGGGCATCACGCCGTCAGCCACCGGGGGACAGCCGGTCCAGCTCTATTATATGAGCAAAGACGGGAACCGGGGCTCTGACAGCACCGTCGTGCTTATGACGGTGGCTGTGGCTTACAAATTTGTCTTAGTGGTCCTGGGAGCGGGCATCCTTTTCTTCTGGGGCGCGCCCCTTATGACAGAGCTGGGGAATTATTTCCCGCTGTATCTGTTCGGGCTGTTCCTCAATGTGGTGCTGGTCGTCCTCATCCTTGGCGTCATGCTGTTCCCGAAAGTCATCCTGAAGCTGGCATTGTTCTTTGAAGCCCTTTTTATCCGGCTCAGACTGTGGAAGCCGTCGGAGAAACGAAGGACGAAAGTCCATGATTTTATCGACAGTTACCAGAGGGCTGTGGGCTGGCTGAAGGAACACAAGGGAAGTCTGGTCCTTGTGACGGCGGTGACGTTCCTGCAGCGGTGCAGCGTGTTCGTGCTGACCTATATGGTCTATCTCGGCTTCGGGTTGCACGGAGCGGGCGCCGGGAAAGTGATACTTCTTCAGGCGGCTGTGTACATTGCGGTGGATATGCTGCCGCTCCCGGGCGCACAGGGCATCACAGAGCTGATGTACCAGGCGGTCTTTGCCCATGTGTTTCCCGGCGTCTATCTGATTCCTTCCATGATGGTTAGCCGCGGCATCAACTTCTATTTCCTGCTTATCGTGAGCCTTGGCGTGGTGCTGGCGAACAAGTTTGTTTCCGCGGGCCGGAAGACTGCGGCAGCGGGATGAGAACGGATTCCTTCAGAAAAGTGTTGTGAAAGTGGAGGTGTTCCTTCAGAAAAGTGCAGTGAACATAGAGATATTCCTTCAGAAAAATGTTGTTCGGTATTGATATTTTTTCAGAAAACTGTCATACTGTTAACAGACCACTCAAACCCGGATGAAGGAAGGTGACAGTATGAAGCGATGTGCGATGGAACAACTGGTACAGTGGAAGCATAAGACAAATCGTAAACCGCTGCTCCTCAAAGGCGCGAGACAGACGGGGAAAACATGGCTGATGAAGGAATTTGGAAGACAGTGTTTTAAAAATACTGCTTACATCAATTTCGACAGTAATCCTCACATGCGGAAGATATTTGATGAGGATTATGATATCCGGAGAATCATCCGGCTCATCAACATAGAGACGGGAGAGAAGATTGTTCCGGAAGATACACTCATCATCTTTGATGAGATTCAGGAAGCGCCAAAAGCAATCTCATCGCTGAAATATTTTTATGAAAATGCTCCGGAATATGCGGTGGTCGCGGCAGGCTCGCTGCTGGGAGTGGCAATCCACGAAGGAGTTTCTTTTCCTGTGGGCAAAGTTGAGTCTGTCAATATTTATCCAATGACGTTCCGGGAATTTCTGATGGCGGTAGGAGAAAACGACCTGGCGGAACTTATCACAGAAAAAGACTATACAACAATGGATGTTTTTTCCGACAGATATGTCAGCTGGCTGAAGCTGTATTACTTTATCGGCGGCATGCCGGAAGCGGTCAGTGATTATGCACAGCACGGGGATGTAGTTTCTGTCCGGAATATCCAGAAGCAGATACTGGAGTTGTACGAAAATGATTTCAGCAAACATACACCGGATACAGAACTGGCGCGGCTCCGCATGGTGTGGAATTCCATCCCGCTCCAGCTTGCCAGGGAAAACAAAAAATTCTTTTTCGGACAGATTAAAAGCGGAGCAAGGTCAAAAGACTATGAGACGGCGATAGAATGGCTTCTGGACTGCGGACTTATCGGGAAAGTATATCGCGTGGAAAAGCCGGGAATCCCATTGAAAGCATACGTTGATTTTTCTGCATTTAAAATCTATCTGTCAGATGTCGGGCTCCTTGGCGCAATGAGCGAACTGGATGCCCGTTCTATCCTTGAAGGAAATGAACTGTTTACTGAATTTAAAGGCGCGCTTACAGAACAGTACGTATTCCAGCAGATTCTTGCAGAAACAGAGTATACGCCTTATTATTTTTTATCGTCATCCCATACGGAAATCGACTTCCTGATTCAGAAAGAAGGAGAAGTCATACCAGTGGAAGTCAAGGCTGAGGAAAATGTCAAAGCCAAAAGTATGAAGATGTATTATGAAAAATACCATCCTTCTCATGCCGTACGCACATCGATGCGCGGTTATCGCGACGAAGGGTGGCTTGTGAATCTTCCGTTGTACGCACTGAAAAATCTGTAAAATCGTTATAATAATTGTTATGAATATCATCAATATCGAACACATCAGTAAAATTTATGGGGAAAAGGTCATCTATGAGGACGCCTCGTTCGGCATCCAGCAGGGTGACAAGATTGGCATTGTGGGCATCAACGGGACGGGCAAGTCCACGCTGCTCAAAATGATAGCGGGAGAGGAGACGCCGGAGGAGGGGCAGATTATCCGTCAGAATGGTCTGAAGATTGCCTATGTCCCGCAGAATCCGGTTCTTCCGGAAGAGGAAGATATCCGGTCCTATGCATTTACAAAAGGCGCAGGAGAAGACTGGCAGACAGAGGCGAATCTGATGGAGCTTGGCATCACGGATTTCAGCCAGAAGACAGGGGAGCTCTCCGGCGGACAGAAAAGGAGGGTTGTGCTGGCAAAAATGCTGGCGGAACCTTTTGACGTGCTTCTTCTGGACGAGCCGACGAACCATCTGGACGAAGAGATGACCATATGGCTGGAAGACTATCTCAGGGCTTACCGTGGGACGCTTCTGATGGTGACCCATGACCGGTACTTCCTGGACCGGGTATGCAGCCGCATCCTGGAAATCAGCCGCGGAAGCCTGTACAGCTACGATACGGACTATACCGGCTTCCTTGAGCGGAAAGCCGCGCGGGAGGAGATGGAGCTTGCCTCGGAGCGGAAACGGCAGAGTGTGCTGCGCATGGAGCTGGAATGGGCAAAGCGGGGCTGCCGTGCCAGGACGACGAAGCAGCGGGCAAGGCTTGAGAGACTGGAAGCGTTAAAGAACGGCAGGATTCCGGTCCGGGACCAGACCGTGGAGCTGGGCTCTGTCCGGACCCGGATGGGAAAAAAGACCATTGAGCTTCATCATATCAGCAAGCGCTACGGGGAAAAGAAGCTGCTGGAAGACTACAGCTATATTGTCCTGAAGAACCAGCGCCTCGGCATCATCGGACCGAACGGCAGCGGCAAGTCCACCCTGCTCAAAATCATCGCGGGGCTGGTGGAACCGGACGCAGGGCATGTGGAAATTGGCGAAACCGTGAAGATTGGTTATTTCGCCCAGGAAGAGCAGCACATGGACGACAGTCAGCGGGTCATCGACTATGTGAAGGACATCGCGGAATACATCACCACGACGGACGGAAAGATAAGCGCATCCGCCCTTCTGGAGCGGTTCCTGTTCACACCGGATATGCAGTATGCCCCAATCGGAAAGCTCTCCGGAGGGGAGAAGCGCAGGCTGTATCTGCTCGGCGTGCTGGCGGAGAATGCCAATGTGCTCCTGTTTGACGAGGCGGGAAATAATCTCGATATCCCGACATTGACCCTGCTGGAAGACTATCTCAACTCGTTCCAGGGCATCGTTATCACCGTATCCCATGACCGGTATTTCCTGGACAATGTGGCGGACCGGATACTGGAGCTGGACGGGAAAGGGCATGTGGAACAGTATGAGGGCGGATATACGGATTACCTCCGGGCGAAAGCAGAGCGCACCGGAGGGGAAGACAGCACCGGCGTCTCTGCAAACGCTCCTTCCGGAGAAAATACAGAAAAAACCGGTGGGGAAAAGAGCGCAAAAGAATGGAAACAGCCGCCCCAAAAAGTGAAATTTACCTACAAAGAACAGCGGGAATACGAGACCATCGATGATGAGATTGCCGCTCTGGAAGAAAAACTGGCATCCATCGAAGGGCAGATAGGGGCGAATGCCACAAACTCGGTCAAACTCCGGGAACTGATGGAAGAGCAGGAGAAAGTACAGGCACAGCTCGATGAAAAGACCGAGCGGTGGGTGTATCTGAACGAACTAGCGGAGCAGATTGCGGGGCAGTAGTGTCCCCGGTCTGCTCCGCCGGACCGTCTGCTCTTTTTAATAAAAAACCTGTAACAAAAAAGTCTTGACAAAGCGGATGTCTGTTGGTAATATTATTAAAGAGAAAACAGAGTGCAATCTGTTTTTGAACGGGAAGGAGTAATATTGCATGAGAAAACAGGTGTTTTCCTTACTTGTAGACAATAATCCCGGAGTCTTAAGCAGAATCGCAGGTCTGTTCAGCCGCCGCGGCTACAGCATTGACAGCATCACGGCAGGCATGACGGCGGACCCGAGATTTACGCGCATCACCGTTGTCTCTTCCGGAGACGAGCTGATTCTCTCGCAGATTGAGAAGCAGGTCCGCAAGCTGGAGGACGTGGTGGCAATCAAAGTGCTCAAAGACGAAGAATCCGTATGCCGTGAGCTCATCATGGTCAAGCTCCGCGCCGATGCATCCCAAAGAGGGGAAATCATCTCGGTGGCGGACATCTTCCGCGCAAAGATTGTGGATGTGGAGGAAGATTCCCTGATTGTCGAGCTTACGGGCACGCAGAGCAAACTGGAAGCATTCCTGAATCTTCTGAAAGGATACGAGATACTGGAACTTGCAAGGACCGGCATCACGGGACTTTCCAGAGGGAGCAAGGATGTAGCATATTTTTAATTTTATCATTAGGAGGAATGCAAAATGGCAGCAAAAATTTATTATCAGGAGGACTGTAATCTTTCCCTTCTGGAGGGCAAGACCATTGCCATCATCGGCTACGGCAGTCAGGGACATGCGCATGCGCTGAACTTGAAAGAGTCCGGATGCAACGTCATCATCGGTCTGTATGAGGGAAGCCGTTCCTGGGCAAAGGCCGAGGCTCAGGGATTTGAGGTCTACACATCTGCTGAGGCGGCAAAGAAAGCCGACATCATCATGATCCTGATTAACGATGAAAAGCAGGCTGCATTATATAAGAACGATATCGAGCCGAATCTGGAAGAGGGCAACATGCTGATGTTTGCCCACGGATTCAACATCCATTTCGGGCAGATCGTACCGCCGAAGAATGTGGACGTTACGATGATTGCCCCGAAGGCTCCGGGACATACGGTAAGAAGCGAGTATCAGGCAGGCAAAGGCACGCCGTGTCTGGTAGCGGTACATCAGGACTATACGGGAAAAGCCCTTGACAAGGCTCTGGCATACGGACTTGCCATCGGCGGAGCAAGAGCAGGCATCCTTGAGACGACCTTCCGCACAGAGACAGAGACAGACCTCTTCGGCGAGCAGGCAGTCCTCTGCGGCGGTGTGTGCGCGCTGATGCAGGCGGGATTCGAGACTCTGGTCGAGGCGGGATATGACCCGAGGAACGCATACTTTGAGTGCATCCACGAGATGAAGCTCATTGTGGACCTCATTTATCAGTCCGGTTTTGCAGGAATGAGATACTCCATCTCCAATACAGCCGAGTACGGCGATTACATCACAGGTCCGAAAATCATCACAGAGGATACGAAGAAAGCCATGAAGAAGATTCTTTCCGATATCCAGGACGGTTCTTTTGCAAAAGACTTCCTGCTCGACATGTCAGAGGCAGGCGGTCAGGCACACTTCCGCGCAATGAGGAAGCTGGCTTCCGAGCACCCGGCAGAGAAGATTGGCGAGGAGATTCGCAAGCTCTACAGCTGGAGTGACGAGGATAAACTTATCAATAACTAATACTTGGTCATACAATAGGTAAGCGGCGGGCGCCCGGCAGATTTCTGCCGGGCGTTTCGTCATCACCCGGACCGCAGGGAACAGGAGGGATGCAAAATGCAGGACACGGAGAAAAATGATTTCAGTCAGGGAAGCATCATCCGGCACATCCTCGGGCTTGCGGTGCCGATGACGCTCGCCCAGCTCATCAATGTGCTCTACAGCGTGGTGGATCGGATTTATATCGGACATCTTCCCCATGCATCCGCAGAAGCGCTCACCGGAATCGGGCTCTGCCTCCCGGTCATCACGATTCTCTCGGCTTTTGCCAATCTGTTCGGGATGGGCGGCGCGCCCCTCTGCTCCATCGCCCGGGGCGGTCATCAGGAGAAGCGGGCGCAGAAGGTGATGGGCAATTCTTTTGCCATGCTGCTCATGACCGGGGTAATTCTTATGACAGTGTGCTATGTGCTCAAACGGCCGCTTCTGTACCTGTTCGGCGCCAGCAGCGCCACATTCGGATATGCGGATGAATACCTGACAGTCTACCTGGCAGGCACGGTCTTCGTCATGGTCAGCCTGGGCATGAACAATTTTATCAATGCCCAGGGATTCGGCAGGATGGGCATGCTGACCGTGCTCCTGGGCGCGGTGTTGAACATCATCCTCGACCCGGTGCTGATATTCGGGTTCGGGATGGGAGTCCGGGGTGCAGCCATCGCCACGGTCATCTCCCAGGGGGCGTCCGCGCTGTGGGTGCTCTGCTTCCTGACCGGGAAGCGCGCCATCTTCCGGCTGGACCGGGCGTCCATGAAGCTGGAACTGCCGCTCGTAAAGGAAATCACGTTCCTTGGGACCTCCGGATTTGTGATGTCTGTCACCAACGGGACGGTGCAGATTGTCTGCAATGCAGTGCTCGCGCGGTGGGGCGGGGATATCTATGTGGGCATCATGACGGTGCTCAATTCCGTGCGTGAGATTGTAAGCCTTCCGCTGAACGGACTGACGTCCGGGGCGCAGCCGGTCATGGGCTACAATTACGGGGCGGGAGAGTACAGGAGAGTCAAGGCGGCGGTCCGCTTTATCACAGCGGCCGGCATCGTATTCTGTCTTGCAGTCTGGCTCGTGGTCTTCCTGGAGCCCAGGTTCTTCTTCCACCTTTTCACGAGCGAGCAGGAACTCATTAACAACGGCATCCCTGCACTGCAGATTTACTTCTGCGGATTTTTCATGATGGCGCTCCAGTTCGTGGGACAGTCCACCAATGTGGCTCTGAACCGTCCGAAGCAGGCAGTGTTCTTCTCCCTGTTCCGGAAGGTCATCATCGTCGTCCCGCTGACCCTTTTGCTCCCGCTGGTCGGAAACCTCGGGACAGACGGCGTGTTCTGGGCGGAACCGGTATCCAATGTCATCGGGGGTACTGCGTGCTTTGTGACAATGCTTCTGACAGTCTGGAAAGAGCTGACGCAGAAAGAGCGGATGCAGAATGAATAAAGGAAATAAGCAATTTCCTGTGAAATAAAAAAAGGACATCCGCCTGACGGTGCGGATGTCCGGATGATTTATCTGATTAAGCAATGCCGTTTACGGCTTTGGACAGACGGGAGATTTTTCTGGAAACCGTCTTTTTGTGGTAAACACCCTTGCTTCCGGCTTTGGAAATCTCCACGATTGCTGCATGAAGCGCTGTCTTTGCAGCCTCTGCGTCTTTTGCTGCGACTGCAGCGTCCACTTTCTTGACAGCAGTCTTAACTTTAGACTTGATTGCTTTATTTCTTGCAGCTTTTGTCTCGTTTACTAAAATCCTTTTCTTAGCAGACTTAATGTTAGCCAATCTGTACACCTCCAACTATGACATGAAATTTCAAATATAGATGATGTGTTCCGGCAGATTCGGACACGGACGCTCCGCTGAAACATACTCATTTATTTTATGCTACCGGAGAGGGCTTGTCAATACATATTTTGCGAAATATTGCAGAAAATGACTGTCATAAGGGCGTTTCTGACGCCGCCGTCCGACCGGACGGACAATCTGTGGACAAAGCGAGGGAACGGTATGATGAGGAACTACAGCGTGAGGACCGATCTGGCACTGGAGGAAAAAGAACGGTTTGAGTCTGACGATGTGGAAATCCAGGGCGTCGTCCTGGAAGAGGAGTACGATGAGGAACAGGAACTCAGAGTGACGCGCGTGGAGATACGGACGGAAAACGGCGCGAAAGCCATGGGCAAGCCGGTGGGCACTTATCTGACGCTGGAGACGCCGGAGCTTGCGGTCCCGGACGGGGACCGCCATATCGAGATTGCCCGCAGGCTCAGCGGGTATCTCCGGGAACTCATCCGGAGGAACACGGGGCGCAGGGAACAGGACCTTTCGGTCCTGGTGGTCGGGCTGGGCAACCGGGCGGTGACGCCGGACGCACTCGGTCCTTATGTCGCCGACCATCTGTCCGTGACCAGGCATATCGTAAAAGAGTATGGGAAATATGCGATGGGAGCGGACCATGTCAACATGGTCAGCGCCATCGTGCCCGGAGTGACGGGGCAGACCGGGATGGAGAGCACGGAAATCGTGAGAGGCATCGTTGAGGAGACTCATCCGGATGTCATCATCGCCGTCGACGCCCTCGCCGCGCGCAACAGCAGGCGCCTCCACCGCACGGTCCAGATCGCCGACACCGGGATACATCCGGGCTCCGGCGTCGGAAACAACAGAAGCGGACTTACGGAGAAATCCCTCGGTGTGCCGGTGATCGGAATCGGCGTGCCGACCGTGGTGGACGCGGCCACCATCGTCAATGACACGATGGAGAACTTCATCACGGCGCTGGAGTCTTCCGAGACGCTCAAAAGCGTCGGTGAAGTACTGCGTTCCTATAATGCGGGCGAGAAGTATGAATTCGTAAAGGAGCTCATCGCCCCGCATCTGAACGGCATGTTCGTGACGCCCAAAGACGTGGACGAGATGATCCATCAGATCAGCCATACGATAGCCGAATCGCTGAACATGCTCTTTGCAGGCAGTATCTGAGAGAACTGCGGGGGAATAGGCGGCAGTCCTGCGGCATACAATTTGTTATGTGGCAGGAGGCGTTCGATGACACAGAATATCAGTCGGGTAAAAACAGCGGTGTCCGCGGTCTTTCTTGCCGTGCTGTTCGCCGCGGCGGGGATAGCGGGATATGGAAGAGAATGGCGGTTTCACATCCAGGAAGAACTGTACGGGTATGCCGGACAGATGTATCTTCCTGCCCTGAGCTGGATCAACCGCACGCCGGAAGCGGGATTTGGGGAATGGATGACCCGGCGGGCGCTGGACTGGCTGCCTCTGGTCAGCTATATCGACGACCATGAGACAGGCGGGACGTCCCTGGAAGACCCGGAGACGCTCGGGAAGATACTGAAAGCCCAGTCAGACAGAGCAGCCGCTGCCAGTGTGCAGGACAGCCCCGGCGGGGAAGAGAAGGAGTCCGGGGAAGCAGAGGAAACCGTCAGCCCCTCCGTCGATACCTCCATCGGGAAGCTGCGGGACTTTGATTATCTGCTGAGTCATTTCTACACGGTGGACAGTTCCACCACCATCGATGAAAGCCTTCTGGATGCGGATGACCTTCTCGGGCGCAGCATGAAGATTGATACGAAGAGCGAAGGACCGAAAGTGCTCATTTATCATACCCATTCCCAGGAAGAATTTGCGGATTCCACCCCGGGCGATCCGGCTACGAGCATCGTGGGTGTGGGGGCGTATCTGACGGAACTTCTAAACGGGAAGGGGATAGAGACCATCCACGATACCGGGGTTTACGATATCATCGACGGGAAGCTGGACAGGAGCAATGCATACGGTTACGCAGGCGACGCTGTGGAAAAGATACTGGAGGAATATCCGACCATCGAGGTCGTGATAGACCTTCACCGGGACGGCGTGGCGGAGGGGACCCGCCTTGTGACGGAAGCCGGCGGGAAACCGACTGCGAAAATCATGTTCTTCAACGGACTGAGCCGCTCCAGGACCAACGGCGCCATCGATTATCTGCCGAATCCGTATATCCGGGACAATCTGGCATTTTCCCTGCAGATGCAGCTTGCGGCGGAAAACCGGTATCCGGGATTCGTGCGGCACATCTATCTGCGTGCGTACCGATACAACCTCCATCTCATGCCAAAGTCCCTGCTCATCGAGGCGGGAGCCCAGACGAACACAGTGGAAGAGATGAACAACGCGATGGAAGTCCTCTCGGAACTGCTCGCCGAAGTCCTCCTCGGGACAGAGGAATAAATGTGCACGTGAAAAAAGAGAAAGGTGCACGTGAAAAGTAGTGGCTTGAAAACCGCATGTCCGGATGTTATAGTATCTAATGGGTCATTCTGCGCCTGCGCAGGATGTACACAGACAGAACGGGTCCGCTCCGGCAGGGAAGCACGTAAATTCCTCCGGGAGGACAAAGAAGGAGAATGTAAATGGCAGGGAAGAATACATATGATGCGGGGAGTATTTCCGTCCTCGAGGGGCTGGAGGCAGTCCGCAAGCGTCCGGGAATGTATATCGGAAGCGTTTCCACGAAAGGGCTCAACCATCTCATCTACGAGATTGTGGACAATGCGGTGGATGAGCATCTGGCAGGTTTCTGCAGAAACATCCATGTGACGCTGGAAAAAGACGGTTCGGCGACCATATCCGACGACGGGCGCGGCGTGCCGGTGGACATGCACGAGAAAGGCGTGTCGGCAGCGCGTCTGGTCTATACGACGCTGCATGCCGGCGGAAAGTTCGATGATTCGGCGTACAAGACGAGCGGCGGGCTCCACGGTGTGGGCTCATCAGTTGTAAATGCGCTTTCCACTTACATGGATGTGAAGATAAGCAAAGACGGATATATCCACCATGACCGGTATGAGCGGGGCGTCCCGGTGATTGAACTGGAAGACGGACTGCTGCCGAAGATTGGAAAGACCAGGAAGACCGGCACCACGGTGAATTTCCTTCCCGACGACACCATATTTGAAAAGACGAGATTCCGCGCGGAAGAGGTCAAGAGCAGGCTCCACGAGACGGCATACTTAAATCCGGAACTCACCATCATTTTTGACGACAAACGCCCGGAGGAACCGGAACACATCGAATACCATGAGCCGGACGGCATCACGGGCTTTATCCGGGACCTCAACCGGAAGAAGGAGACGCTCCACGAGCCCATCTATTTCAAGGGGGATTCGGACGGCATCGAAGTGGAGGTGACCCTTCAGTATGTCAACGAGTTCCATGAGAATGTGCTCGGCTTCTGCAACAATATCTACAATTCGGAAGGCGGCACCCATCTGACCGGTTTTAAGACCACGTTCACCACGGTTATGAACCAGTATGCGCGGGAGCTTGGCATCCTGAAGGAAAAGGACGCCAACTTTACCGGAGCGGACATCCGGAACGGAATGACCGCCATCGTGTCCATCAAACATCCGGACCCGAGATTTGAGGGACAGACAAAGACGAAGCTGGACAACCCGGATGCGGCGAAGGCAGTGAGCAAAGTGACCGGAGACGAGATCGTCCGCTACTTCGACCGGAACCTGGATACCCTGAAAGCCGTCCTCTCCAGCGCGGAAAAGGCGGCGAAGATACGAAAGACAGAGGAAAAGGCAAAGACGAACCTGCTCACGAAGCAGAAGTATTCCTTTGACAGCAACGGGAAGCTTGCAAACTGCGAGAGCCGGGACCCGAAAAAATGCGAGATATTCATTGTGGAGGGAGACTCCGCAGGTGGTTCTGCAAAGACGGCCAGGGACCGGAACTTCCAGGCCATACTCCCCATCCGCGGAAAGATACTGAACGTGGAGAAAGCCAGCATCGACAAGATTCTGGCAAACGCCGAGATTAAGACGATGATAAATGCGTTCGGCTGTGGGTTCTCAGAAGGGTACGGCAATGACTTCGACATCTCCAAACTCCGCTATGACAAAATCATCATCATGGCGGACGCGGATGTGGACGGCGCCCATATCTCCACGCTGCTCCTGACATTGTTCTACCGGTTCATGCCGGAACTCATCTATGAGGGGCATGTATATATCGCCATGCCGCCTCTGTATAAGGCAATGCCGAAAAACGGGGAGGAAGAGTACCTCTATGACAACAAGGCGCTGGAACGGTACCGGAAGTCCCACACCGGATCCTTTACCCTCCAGCGGTACAAAGGTCTGGGCGAGATGGATGCGGAGCAGCTCTGGGAGACGACCCTCGACCCGGAACGCAGGCTGTTAAAGCTGGTGGAGATTGAGGATGCGAGGATGGCATCCAGCGTGACGGAGATGCTCATGGGGACGGAAGTGCCGCCCCGCCGCGCATTTATTTATGAAAACGCTACAGAAGCGGAACTGGATGTCTGATAAAGGAGAAAGAAAAAACATATGAACAGTGAAGCACAAATCATAAGGACGGAATATTCGGACCTTATGAAAAAATCATATATCGACTATGCCATGAGCGTCATCATCTCCCGCGCGCTCCCGGATGTGCGGGACGGCCTCAAGCCGGTGCAGCGGCGCACCCTCTATGATATGTATGAACTCGGCATCCGGTACGACCGCCCGTACCGGAAGTGCGCCCGCATCGTCGGCGACACGATGGGCAAATATCATCCCCACGGAGACAGCTCCATCTACGAGGCGCTCGTCGTCATGGCCCAGGACTTCAAAAAGGGACAGGTCCTTGTGGACGGACACGGCAATTTCGGCTCCATCGAGGGGGACGGGGCTGCCGCCATGCGTTATACGGAAGCAAGGCTTACCAAATTCACCCAGGAGGTATGTCTTGCCGACCTGGACAAAAACGTCATTGATTTCGGACCGAATTTTGACGAGACGGAAAAAGAGCCCCTCGTCCTGCCGGTGCGCGTCCCGAACCTCCTTATCAACGGCGCGGAAGGCATCGCGGTGGGCATGGCGACGAGCATCCCCACCCACAACCTGGGAGAGGTGGTGGACGCGGTAAAAGCCTATATGAAGAATGACGCCATCACCACGAAACAGCTGATGAAGTACATCAAGGGACCGGATTTCCCCACAGGCGGCATTGTTGTCAACAAAGACGACCTTCCCGGCATTTACGAGACCGGTCAGGGAAAGATAAAGATACGGGGGAAAGTGGAGACAGAGGAATTAAAAGGCGGGAAGAAGCAGCTTGTCATCAGTGAGATACCCTACACGATGATCGGGGCAGGCATCAGCAAATTCCTGAACGACGTGGCGAACCTCATTGAGACGAAGAAGACCACGGACATCACGGATATCTCCAACCAGTCGTCCAAAGAAGGCATCCGCATCGTGCTGGAGCTGAAAAAAGGCGCGGATGTGGAGAACTTAAAGAATATGCTCTATAAGAAGACCCGTCTGGAAGATACCTTCGGCGTCAATATGCTGGCGGTGGCAGACGGACGCCCGGAGACGCTGGGATTAAAGAAAATCATCGAGCATCATGTGGATTTCCAGTTTGAGCTCGCCACGCGGAAGTATCAGACGCTCCTCGCAAAGGAGAAAGAGAAGAGCGAGGTGCAGGAAGGCCTCATCAAGGCATGCGATGTGATTGACCTTATCATCGAGATACTCCGGGGGAGCAAGTCGGTAAAGGACGCCCGGGAATGTCTCGTAAACGGCGTGACAGACAATATCCGGTTCAAGTCGAACATCTCAAAGAAGATGGCTGCGATGCTCCGGTTTACGGACCGCCAGGCGACGGCCATCCTGGAGATGCGCCTCTACCGCCTGATCGGGCTGGAGATAGAAGCCCTGCGCGCAGAACACGAGCAGACGCTGGCAAATATCGCGCGCTACGAGGATATCCTCAATAATTATGATTCCATGGCAGGGGTCATCATGGAGGAACTGGACGCGTGGAAGAAAGAATACGGACGGAAGCGCCGCACTGCGATAGAAAATGCGGAGGAAGCCGTCTTTGAGGAAAACAAGATTGAAGAGCAGGAAGTGGTCTTCCTGATGGACCGCTTCGGCTATGCACGTACGGTGGACCCGTCCGTGTATGAGCGGAACAAAGAGGCGGCGGACAGCGAGAACCGGTATATCGTCCACTGCATGAATACCGGCAGGCTCTGTATCTTCACGGACACGGGAACCATGCACCAGGTCAGGGTGCTGGA
This sequence comes from Candidatus Mediterraneibacter merdipullorum, assembly GCA_019117125.1. Lineage (GTDB taxonomy): Bacteria > Bacillota > Clostridia > Lachnospirales > Lachnospiraceae > Mediterraneibacter > Mediterraneibacter merdipullorum. The sequence goes on along the minus strand of DXAL01000013.1, from coordinate 19,991 downwards.
TGTGCCGTACGGGAAATTCCGCGACAAGGGAACGCCGGTGGATAATCTCAGCAATTATTCCTCCAGTGAGGAGCAGATCGTGATGGTCTGCGATTCGGAGCAGATGCGGTTCTCCTACCTGCTCTTTGCCACAGCCCAGGGCATGGTCAAGCGGGTGGAAGGAAGCGAGTTCCAGGTGTCGAAACGAACCATCAGCGCCACGAAGCTCCAGGAGGGAGACCGGCTCATCGCCGTGAAAGTCGTAACGGAGAACCAGAACGCGGTGCTCAGGACCGCCGGCGGATATTTCCTGAGATTCCCCGCCGCAGATGTCCCGGTGAAGAAGAAAGGGGCTGTGGGAGTGCGCGGAATCCGCCTGCAGAAGAAGGATGAGCTGGAGGAAGTCTATCTGTTTGAAGAGGGGACCGAGACGAAGATACTCTATCACGAAAAAGAAGTCACCCTCAACCGGCTGCGCCAGGCGAAGCGGGACGGCGCAGGGACAAAATACAGGGGATAGGACAAACGCCGCATCCGGATGACAAAGGAGATACAGGATTTTGCAAAATAACCCTTGCATTATACGGGGACTGGTGGTATACTGAGTCCCAGATACATAAGGAACCCGGCAGAAGAGTGAACGAAAGTTCACTCTTCTTTGTTGGAAAGAAAAAAACAGGGCGCGTCCCATCTTATCCGGAGGCGGCGCATCCAGCAGGGAAAGGAAGTATAGTGTGTCAAGGCGAGAGGAATACGAACAGAAGACAGAACAGCTCCTGGAGCCGGTCGTTGCCGGACTCGGTTTCGAGCTGGTAGACGTGGAATACGTCAGAGAGGGAGGGACCTGGTATCTGAGGGCATACATCGACAAGCCGGGAGGCATCACGGTGGATGACTGCGAGGCGGTCAGCCGGAAGTTCTCGGATATCCTGGATGAAGAGGATTACATCGAGGAATCCTATGTGTTTGAGGTGAGTTCCCCGGGACTCGGGAGACCGCTGAAAAAGGAAAAGGATTTTGCAAGAAGCGTGGGCGAGGAAGTAGAGATACGGACGTACCGCGCGATTGACCGGCAGAAAGAGTTTACCGGCATACTGAAAAGGTATGATGAAGATACGGTTACCATCGCATATGAAGATGATACGGAGCAGACATTTGACCGGGCGGATATCGCCCTGATACGTCTGGCGCTGGATTTTTAATCAATTATTAGGAGGAAGCGAAAAAATGAACACAGAGTTAATGGAAGCGTTGACAATTCTTGAAAAAGAAAAGAACATCAGCAGGGACGTTATGATGGACGCCATCGAAAATTCCCTGCTCAGCGCATGCAAGAATCACTTCGGGACATCCGAGAACATCAAGGTGGTCATGGACCGGGAGACCTGCGATTACGCGGTCTATGCGGAGAAGACGGTCGTTGAGGAAGTAGAGGACCCGGCGCTGGAAATCAGCCTGGAAGATGCGGAGAAGCTGGATTCCGCGCTCCAGGTCGGAGATGTGGCGCAGATTCCCGTACAGTCGAAAGAATTCGGGCGCATCGCTACGCAGAATGCGAAGAACCTCATCCTCCAGAAGATACGGGAAGAGGAGCGCAAAGTGGTGTTCGACCAGTACTTTGAAAAAGAGAAAGATATCGTGACCGGTATCGTCCAGCGCTATGTCGGGAAGAACATCAGCATCAATCTGGGCAGGGCGGACGCCATGCTCACGGAAAACGAACAGGTCAAAGGCGAGAAATTCCGCCCGACGGACCGCATCAAACTTTATGTCGTAGAAGTCAAGAATACGCCGAGGGGACCGAAGATTCTGGTGTCCAGGACCCATCCGGAACTTGTGAAACGGCTTTTTGAGGCAGAAGTATCCGAAGTACGGGACGGCATTGTGGAGATAAAGAGCATCGCGAGAGAAGCAGGTTCCAGGACGAAGATGGCAGTCTGGTCCAACGACCCGAACGTGGACCCGGTGGGCGCGTGCGTGGGCATGAACGGCGGCAGGGTGAACGCGGTCGTCCAGGAACTGCACGGCGAGAAAATCGACATCATCAACTGGGATGAGAACCCGGCGCTCCTGATTGAGAACGCCCTCAGTCCGGCAAAAGTCATCTCCGTCATGGCGGACCCGGAAGAAAAAGTCGCCAATGTCATCGTGCCGGACTACCAGCTTTCCCTTGCCATCGGAAAGGAAGGGCAGAACGCGCGCCTGGCGGCAAGGCTGACCGGATACAAGATTGACATCAAGAGCGAGACCCAGGCAATCGAGGCAGGAGACCTTCCGGAAAATTATATGGAGCAGATGGGTCTTGTCGGCGAGGAAGGCTATACCGGAGACTATGACGACGGGTACGATGATCTGTACGACGACGGATATGCTGACGACTATGCTGACGGATATGAGGAAGATGCATACGAGGAAGCGTACGCGGAAGAGCCGTACGCAGAAGATAAAGAATAAGACAGTGCCAAAGGAGTGGGACATTTGACAGGAAAAAAGAAGATTCCGATGCGCAAATGTGTCGGATGCGGCGAAATGAAGCCGAAGAAAGAACTGATGCGCATCCTCAGGAGTGAGGACGGGGAGTTTATCGTCGACGCGGCAGGAAAAAAGAACGGACGCGGAGCATATCTGTGCCGGTCCGTGGAATGCTTCCGAAGCGCCGTCAGGTCGAAAGGTCTGGAGCGCTCCTTTAAGCAGGAAATCCCGCAGGATGTATATGACAGGCTGGAAAAGGAGATGGGTGAGATTGAATCAGAAGGATAAGGTCCTCTCTCTTCTCGGTCTGGCAGCGCGCGCAGGACGGCTGGCAAGCGGCAGCACGCCTGTGGAAAACGCGGTCAGGTCCGGGAATGCATGTCTCGTCATCATCGCACGGGATGCATCGGAGAACACAGGGAAAAAATTCCGGGACATGTGCACGTACTACCAGGTCCCGTTCTGCACCTATAAAGACCGGGATGCACTGGGGCATGCGGTGGGAAAAGACTACCGCGCGGTCCTGGCGGTAACGGATGAAGGATTTGCAGAGGGGATTCGGAAGGAACTTACGGTCCGGGAGAATCATGCATAGCATAAAGGAGGCAGCATATATGACGAAAATGAGAGTACATGAACTGGCAAAAGAGCTGGGGATAGAAAATAAAGAGCTCACAGACATCCTGAAGAGCAAAAACGTGGAGATAAAAAACCACATGAGTACCGTGGAGGACAGTGTGGCAGAGGAGATACGGGGCGAGCTGGCGGCAAAGAAATCCGCGCCGCAGTCCGCTGGGAAACCGGCGGCAGCCGCTCCCGCAAAGGAAGAGGCGGCTGCACCGGCAAAGGAAGAGGCGGTCGCGCCGGCAAAGGAAGAGACGGCGCCGAAGAAGAAAAATCTGGCATTTGTCATCCGGCCCCAGAATTCCAGGAACAGCAGCCGCATCCAGGGGAACCGTCCGGCTCAGCGTCCGGCGCGTCCGGCAGGGGACCGTCCGGCACGCCCGGCAGGGGACCGTCCAGTCCGTCCGGCAGGAGAGCGTCCGGTCCGTCCGGCAGGGGAACGTCCCGTACGCCCGGCAGGGGAGCGTCCGGTCCGTCCGGCAGGGGAGCGTCCGGTCCGTCCGGCGGGAGAACGCCCGGTACGCCCGGAAGGAGAGCGCCCGGTCCGTCCGGCGGGAGAACGCCCGGTACGCCCGGCAGGAGAACGTCCGGCTGCGAGACCTGCAGCAGAGAACAGCGGGATGTCCGGCCGTCCGGCAGGAGAACGTCCAGCGCCGTCTGAGCGCCGTCCACGCCAGGACAGACCGGCAGGCTCAGACCGCCCGATGCGTCAGGACAGACCGGAGAGAGGACAGGGCGGACGCACATTCGGAACCGGGGGCGGACGTCCGGGCAGACCGGAGCGCGGCGGAAAAGACCAGCGGCCCGGTCAGGGATCACGTCCGGACCGGAGAGATTCCCGCAGGGATGAGATAAGCGCTCCGGTGATGGAACAGCAGAAGAACCAGCGCAACAAGGCAAAAGACAAAGAGCGCGACAACAAGAAGAAAGAATACAGAGACGAGGCCTTTGAAGGAAAAGGAAGAAAGGGCAGGAAGCAGAAACAGGCGGCGGAGGCGAAGAAACCCCAGCCGAAGCAGGAGGCAAAGAAGGAAGAAAAAATCAAACAGATTGTCATCCCGGAAGTCCTCACCATACAGGAACTGGCGGATAAGATGAAAGTCGTGCCTTCTGTCATCATCAAGAAACTGTTCCTCCAGGGCAAGGTGTTCACGGTCAACCAGGAGATTGACTACGAGACAGCCGAGGAAATCGCACTGGAGTTTGACGTCCTCTGTGAGAAAGAAGAAGTCGTCGATGTCATAGAAGAGCTGCTCAGGGAAGAGGAGGAAGATGAGAGCCTGATGGTAAAACGTCCGCCTGTCGTCTGTGTGATGGGACACGTAGACCACGGCAAGACCTCCCTCCTGGACGCGATACGCCACACCAATGTGACCGACCGGGAAGCCGGCGGCATCACACAGCACATCGGCGCCTACATGGTGGAAGTCAACGGAGAGAAGATTACATTCCTGGATACGCCCGGACATGAGGCGTTTACGGCGATGCGCATGCGCGGCGCCAACTCTACGGATATTGCGATCCTGGTCGTGGCTGCAGACGACGGCGTGATGCCTCAGACTGTGGAGGCGATCAACCACGCAAAGGCGGCGGGAGTCGAAATCATCGTTGCCATTAACAAGATTGATAAGCCGGGCGCCAACATTGAACGGGTGAAGCAGGAACTGACCGAGTATGAGCTCATCCCCGAGGACTGGGGCGGAAGCACAGTGTTCGTCCCGGTATCCGCACACACGAAGGAAGGCATCCCGGAGCTGCTCGAGATGATACTGCTCACGGCAGAAGTGATGGAGCTCAAGGCAAATCCGAAGCGTGCGGCAAGAGGTCTTGTCATCGAGGCGGAGCTGGATAAAGGAAAGGGTTCCGTGGCGACCGTGCTCGTACAGAAAGGTACGCTCCACGTGGGAGACGCCATCGCTGCCGGAAGCGCACACGGCCGTGTCCGCGCGATGATGGACGACAAGGGACGTCGCGTCAAAGAAGCCGGACCGTCTCAGCCGGTAGAGATACTGGGACTCAACGAGGTTCCCAATGCGGGAGAAGTATTCGTGGGATGCGGCTCTGAGAAGGATGCAAGAAACTTTGCCGAGACCTTCATCGCACAGAACAAGGTGAAACTGCTGGATGAGACCAGGTCCAGGATGTCCCTGGATGACCTGTTCAACCAGATTCAGGAAGGCAGCCTCAAAGAACTGGACATCGTCGTCAAGGCGGATGTGCAGGGCTCCGTGGAAGCCATGAAGCAGAGCCTTTTGAAACTTTCCAACGACGAGGTGGTCATCAAAGTCATCCACGGCGGAGTCGGCGCCATCAACGAGTCGGACGTCATCCTCGCATCGGCGTCCAACGCCATCATCATCGGCTTCAACGTGCGCCCGGATGCGACAGCAAAAGACATCGCCGAGCGGGAAGGCGTGGATATCCGGCTCTACCGGGTCATCTACAACGCCATCGAGGACGTGGAAGCGGCGATGAAGGGAATGCTCGACCCGGTATTCGAGGAGAAGGTGCTCGGCCACGCGGAAGTACGCCAGACATTCAAGGCGTCCGGAATCGGCACCATCGCCGGCGCTTACGTGCAGGACGGCATCTTCGAGCGGAACTGCTCCTGCCGCCTGATCAGAGACGGCGTCGTCGTGTTCGACGGACCGCTGGCATCCCTGAGAAGATTCAAGGATGACGTGAAGGAAGTCCGGGCAGGATATGAGTGCGGCTTCGTATTTGAGAACTACAACGACATCAAGGAAGGCGACAATGTGGAAGCCTACAAGATGGTCGAGATTGAACGGTAACAGCAGGACAGCAAATGAAAAGGAGCGGCAATGAGAAAGAACAGTATCAAGAATACACGTGTAAACGCTGAGGTCCAGCGGGAACTGAGCAGCATCATACGCAGCGGGATCAAAGACCCGAGAGTTGCGCCGATGACATCCGTGGTGGCTGTGGAAGTTGCTCCGGACCTGAAGACCTGCAGGGCATATATCAGTGTCCTCGGAGAGGAAAAAGCCCTGAAAGACACTATCGCAGGGCTTAAGAACGCGGAGGGGTATATCCGCCGCGAGCTGGCGCATAAGCTGAACATGCGCAACACTCCGGAAATCCGGTTCATTGCGGACCAGTCCATCGAGTACGGAGTGAATATCAGCAGAAAGATAGACGAAGTAACCAGAGATTTGGACAATGGAGCAGAGGAGCAGGATGAAGATTAAATTAGAAGAGATTCTGAAAGGAAAGAACAGCGTCGCGCTGGGCGGACATATCCGCCCGGACGGCGACTGCGTGGGCTCATGTCTCGGACTGTACCACTACCTGAGAGAACAGTATCCCGGTATCCGCACAGATGTCTATCTCGAGGAGATTCCGGATTCCTACCACCTGCTCTCCGGGACAGATGTGATACGGTCAGAACCGTGCAAAGACCGGACATATGACTTGTTCATCTGTCTGGACTGCGGAGATGCGAAGCGGCTCGGATTCGCTCAGGAAATGTTTGAACATGCGAAAGAAACGCTGTGCATCGACCACCACGTCAGCAATGAGGCGTTCGCGGACCACAATTATATCGTACCTGATGCAAGTTCTGCGTCCGAGCTGGTATTTACCCTGCTGGATGCGGATAAGATAAGCAGGGAGGCAGCGGAGGCGCTCTATATGGGCATTGCCCATGATACCGGCGTCTTCCAGTATTCCTGTACTTCGCCGGAGACAATGGAGGCTGCGGCGGTGCTCATGCGGAAAGGCATCGATGCCAGCACCATCATCGACAGGACTTACTACGAAAAGACGTATGTCCAGAACCAGATACTCGGGCGTGCGCTCCTGGAGAGCATGCTCATCATGGATAAAACGTGCATCGTGTCCGTCATCCGCCAGAAATCCATGCGGTTTTTCCAGGCGAAGCCTTCAGACCTGGAAGGCATTGTAAGCCAGCTCCGTCAGACAAAGGGCGTGGAAGTCGCGCTCTTCCTGCACGAGATGGAGCCCCAGAAGTTCAAGGTGAGCATGCGTTCCAGAGGGAAAGTGGATGTAAGCGAGATCGCCCGGTATTTCGGCGGCGGCGGACATGTGCGCGCAGCGGGCGTGACGATGGAAGGCACGAGCTATGATGTGATAAACAACATCACCGCGCGCATCGCGCTTCAGTTAAAAAGCGAAGAAGAGGACACCCTGTCATGATAAACGGCATCCTGAACATCCGCAAAGAAAAAGGATACACATCCCACGATGTGGTCGCACGCCTGCGGGGCATCACCCATCAGAAAAAAATCGGCCACACCGGGACCCTGGACCCCGATGCAGAAGGGGTACTCCCTGTCTGTCTGGGACGGGCGACCAAAGTGTGCGATCTGCTGACGGAGCGGGACAAGACTTATGAAGCGGTGCTCCTGTTGGGCGTGGAGACAGACACCCAGGACATCACAGGGACCGTGCTCAGGACCGGCAGCGCGGATGTTTCGGAAGAGGAAGCGCTGGACTGCATCGCCGGGTTTGTCGGCGATTACGACCAGATACCGCCCATGTATTCCGCGCTGAAGGTGGGAGGAAAGAAACTCTGCGACCTTGCCCGGGAGGGGAAGACCGTAGAGCGGAAAAGCCGCCGCGTGACAATTCATAATATCCGGATTCTGTCGGTGGAACTTCCCCGGGTCCGGATGGAAGTGTCCTGTTCCAAGGGAACCTATATCCGGACGCTGTGCCATGACATCGGACAGAAGCTCGGCACGGGCGGATGCATGGAATCCCTGGTGCGGACCAGGTCCGGCATGTTCTGCATCCGGGACAGCGTCACGCTCCGGGAAGTGGAAGCCGCTGTGAAGGCGGGAACCCTCGGGGAGATGCTCATCCCCCTGGACCGCGTGTTTTCCGGTCTGAAGGCGGGGATGGCGGGAGAAGCCCTGGCGCACTGTGCATACAACGGCAATCCTCTTCCGGCAGACCGGGTGGAGTTTTGGGAAGAGCCTCCTGGTCCCGGGGAGGAGTGCCGCATCTATGACGGCAGGGGGCGCTTCGTCGGAATCTACCGGCATGATGCCGGGGAGGGGAAGCTCCGCCTGAAAAAGATGTTCTTCGACCCCGCGCAGGGACAGGAGGATGCAGGGATATAAAAGACAGAAGAGAAGATAAGAAGGTTGGACAGAGAACATGAGATACATTACCGGAATCGATTCCTTTCCCGGAGAAAAACCGACCGCCGTCACCCTTGGAAAATTCGACGGACTCCACCGGGGACATCAGAAACTCATCCGCAGGATGGGGGAATACGCATCCGATGCGTGCGAAACTGTAGTCTGCGCCTTTGACATGCACCGGGAATCCCTCATGACGAACCGGGAGCGCAGGGAGCACCTGGAGGGAAAGGCGGACTGGCTGCTGGAATGTCCCTTTACAAAGGAACTGCGGGAGATGGAAGCAGAGGCATTTATCGAACAGGTCCTCATCGGGAAGCTCCATGCGGCTCATATCGTCGTTGGAACGGATTTTACATTCGGCCACGGGAAGAGAGGCGATGCCGCCATGCTCCGCGCATATGCGGACCGGTACGGCTATACCCTGGACGTGATAGAAAAAGAGCGGTACAACGGGACAGTCATCAGCAGCACTTATATCAAAGACGCACTTGCCCAGGGCGATGTGGAACTTGCCGGCACTCTGCTGGGCTACCCCTATGCCCTGACCGGTACAGTGCGCCACGGCAGGCAGCTCGGGCGCACCCTGGGCTTTCCGACCATGAACATCGAACCGGAAAAGAAGAAGATTCTTCCGCGCTACGGCGTCTATGCATGCCGCGTAAAGATTGACGGGACCTGGTATAACGCGGTCGGCAACGCGGGCATCAAGCCCACCGTGTCGGACCGGCGCCGCAGGCTCCTGGAAGTCTACGTATACGGGTACGAGGGAAACGCATACGGGAAGGAAGTGACTGCCCGGTTCTGCGGGTTTGAGCGGCCGGAGATGAAATTCGGCTCCGTGGAGGAATTAAAGGAGCATGTGATGCGGGATATGGCTTACGGAGAACAGTTTTTCCGGGACCATCCGTCCGGCAGCGAAAGGCATAAATCCATGGCGAAAATCCGTCGGCAGTGAAAGGCAAAAATGTCTTTACAAGTACATCCGGGTGTGCTATACTATCCGAGGTCAGAAAAAAGCCGGTGTTCGGTAATCGGATCACTCCGACCGTTGCTTAATGCCAGGCGGTTTTATGAGAATCAAGGAGGAAATGAACATGATAGCAAAAGAAAAGAAACAGGCAATCATCAAAGAGTATGGAAGAACAGAAGGCGACACAGGTTCACCGGAAGTACAGGTGGCAATCCTGACAGCGCGCATCAACGAGCTGACAGAGCACTTCAAGGCAAACCCGAAAGACCATCACTCAAGGAGAGGACTTCTGAAGATGGTAGGTCAGAGAAGGGGACTTCTTGCATACCTGAAGAAAGTAGATATCGAGAGATACCGTTCCCTTATCGAGAGACTCGGACTCAGAAAATAATCCGGGTCCGTGCATGATGCAGGGACAGAGAAGCGGGGCAGAGAAATCTGCTCCGTTTTTGTATTGTCTAACGCGGTACAGTGTGATATAATATTTTAGATTGCGGACAGTCATGCCGAGACCACTGAAAAGCACATTAATCCGGCTTAATGTTTTTTTCAGTAGTTTCGGAGCCATCTGTCTGCATGAAACTATCGATAGATGGAAAAAGGAGAATAAGATGTACAAGAAGTATGAAATGGAACTGGCGGGCAGAACGCTCCGCGTGGACGTCGACAGAGTTGCAAAGCAGGCAAACGGCGGCGTTCTGATGCACTACGGCGACACCACGGTCCTCTGCTGCGCGACGGCATCCGAAAAACCGAGGGAAGGAATCGACTTCTTCCCCTTAAGCGTTGAGTACAACGAGAGGATGTACTCGGTCGGCAAGATTCCGGGAGGATTTAACAAGCGTGAAGGAAAGGCGTCTGAGAATGCCATCCTGACAGACCGCGTCATCGACCGTCCGATGCGCCCGCTCTTCCCGAAAGATTACCGGAATGATGTGACGCTGGAAAACCTCGTTATGTCCGTGGACCAGGACTGCAGTCCGGAGCTCACGGCGATGCTGGGTGCTTCCATTGCCACGAGCATTTCGGACATCCCCTTTGACGGTCCCATCTCCACGACCCAGGTCGGACTTGTAGACGGAGAGTTTGTCTTCAATCCGACGGCGGCTCAGAGAGCGGCATCCGAACTCGCCCTCACCGTGGCTTCCACGAAAGAAAAAGTCATCATGATCGAGGCGGGCGCCAATGAAGTTCCGGAAGACCGCATGATAGAGGCAATCTTCGCCGCTCATGCGCTCAACCAGGAAGTCATCGCTTTCTTCGACAGAATCGTGGCGGAGTGCGGAAAGCCGAAACACGAATACCAGAGTTTTGCTGTGCCCCAGGAACTGTTCGACGAGATTTGCCGTCTGGTTCCTCCGGAGGAGATGGAGGCAGCTGTATTTACGGATGACAAGCAGACAAGAGAAGAAAATATCCGCGTGATAACCGATAAACTTGCGGAAGCATTCGCAGACAATGAGGAGTGGCTTGCGCGCCTCGGGGAAGCGGTCTACCAGTATCAGAAGAAGACGGTCAGGAAGATGATACTCAAGGACCACAAACGTCCGGACGGACGCGCCATCGACCAGATACGCCCCCTTGCGGCAGAAGTAGACCTCATCCCGAGAGTCCACGGCTCCGCCATGTTCACGAGAGGACAGACGCAGATCTGCACCGTAACAACACTGGCTCCCCTTTCCGACGCCCAGAGGCTGGATGGACTTGACGAGGCGGAGACATCCAAGAGATACATGCACCATTACAATTTCCCGTCATACTCCGTGGGAGAGACAAAGCCATCCAGAGGTCCGGGACGCCGTGAGATCGGACACGGGGCGCTGGCAGAGCGGGCGCTTCTTCCGGTCCTGCCGGATGAATCCGAGTTCCCGTATGCGATACGGACCGTGTCTGAGACGTTTGAGTCCAACGGCTCCACATCCCAGGCAAGCGTCTGCGCGTCCAGTATGTCCCTCATGACAGCCGGCGTGCCCATCAAAGCCGCTGTTGCAGGCATCTCCGCAGGTCTTGTGACCGGAGATACGGACGACGATTATCTCGTGCTGACAGATATCCAGGGTCTGGAAGACTTCTTCGGCGATATGGATTTCAAGGTCGCAGGCACCCACAAGGGCATTACGGCCATCCAGATGGATATCAAGATACACGGGCTGACAAGACCCATCATCGAAGAAGCCATCGCAGCCACCAGGAAGGCGAGACTGTACATCATCGATGAAGTGATGAACAAGGCCATCGCGGAGCCGAGACCGGAAGTGGGACCGTACGCTCCGAAGATTATCCAGATGCAGATCGACCCGCAGAAGATTGGCGATGTGGTCGGACAGAGAGGCAAGACCATCAATGCCATCATTGAGCAGACCGGCGTGCAGATTGACATCGAGGACGACGGATTTGTCTCCATCTGCGGTACGGAAAAAGAGGGCATGGACAAGGCTGCAAAACTCATCCACACAATCGTGACGGATTTTGAAGCCGGCCAGGTCTTTGAAGGAAAAGTAGTCAGCATCAAAGAGTTCGGCGCGTTCCTCGAGTTCGCACCGGGCAAGGAAGGACTGGTACACATTTCCAAGATTGCGAAGAAGAGAGTCAACCGCGTGGAAGACGTCCTCGCACTCGGCGATGTGGTAAAGGCTGTCTGCCTCGGAAAAGACAAGATGGGAAGGTTCAGCTTCAGCATCCGCGACGTGGCAGAGTAAGAAGAGAACGAAACAGGATACGGCGTGCGACAGGAAGAGGCATCTGCAGCAGTGCAGAGCGCCCCTCCTGCTGCACGTCGGTTTTCATTTTCCAAAAGAGGTGAGCCCTATGGAACAGATGACATTATTCGGAAATTCCCGCGTGATGACGCCCCTGGCGGACCGGCTCCGTCCGACCTCCCTGGAGGAGTTCGCCGGTCAGCGCCATCTGGTGGGCAAAGGGAAAATATTAAGGCAGCTCATCGAGCGCGACCAGATTTCTTCCATGATATTCTGGGGACCGCCCGGCGTGGGCAAGACCACGCTGGCGAGCATCATCGCAGGCAGGACCCGGTCGGAATTCATCAATTTCAGTGCGGTCACGAGCGGCATCCGGGAGATACGGGAAGTGATGGAGCGTGCGGAAGCCGGGCGACGTGTGGGAATGCGCACGGTCCTGTTCGTGGACGAGATACACCGGTTCAACAAAGCCCAGCAGGACGCCTTCCTCCCCTATGTGGAGAAGGGGAGCATCATCCTCATCGGAGCGACGACGGAAAATCCCTCTTTTGAAATCAATGCAGCGCTCCTTTCCCGCTGCCGGGTATTTGTGCTCAAAGCGCTGGAAGAGGACGATGTGGTCCGGCTCCTGACCCATGCCCTGGAGGCGAAGGAGGGGTTCCGGGACCAGAATGTGGAGATATCGCCGGAGGACCTGCGCGCCATCGCCGCCTTTTCCAACGGGGACGCCAGGACGGCGCTGAATACCCTGGAGATGGCGGTGTTAAACGGCGAGATTACCGGGAACGGGATACGCATCACAACAGAGGGGCTGTCCCAGTGCATCAGCCGGAAATCCCTGCTCTATGACAAGACCGGGGAAGAACACTACAACATCATCTCCGCCCTCCATAAATCCATGCGCAACAGCGATCCGGACGCTTCCGTCTACTGGATGATGCGGATGCTGGAGGGCGGCGAGGACCCGCTCTATATCGCCCGGCGGCTCATCCGCTTTGCCAGTGAGGATGTGGGGATGGCGGACAGCCGGGCCCTCCAGATTGCCGTGGCTGCCTATCAGGCGTGCCATTTCCTGGGGATGCCCGAGTGCAATGTCCACCTGACCCACGCGGTGGTCTACCTTGCGCTGGCGCCCAAGTCCAACGCCCTCTACACCGCATGCGAAGCCGCGAAGAGGGATGTGAAGACGCTGCGTCAGGAGCCGGTCCCGCTGCATCTGCGCAATGCGGTCACCGGACTGATGAAAGAGCAGGGATATGGAAAAGGGTACGAGTATGCCCATGATACGGAAGAGAAGCTCACCCATATGGAGTGCATGCCGGAATCTCTCAAAGACCGCGCGTACTATCATCCGACTGAACAGGGCGAAGAAAAAGAGGCGGCAAAGCGTCTGGAACGGATACGGAAGTTCCGTCTTTCCTGATTCCGGAGATTTCCGCTCATAAAATCAGGAAAAAGCGCTCAGACTAAATGCGAATGCACGAAAAGAGGAGCTGCTTGCTGTGAAAAAACTGAGCGAATATCTGTTTCTGGGAACCCTTGGCGGGACCCTTTACTATTCTTTTGAGATGCTGTTCCGCGGGTTTTCCCACTGGTCCATGTTCCTGCTGGGAGGCTGCTGCTTCGTCTTCTTTGCCCAGCAGGGGATGTGGACCGGATGGAAGGAGCCGCTCTGGAAACAGGTGGGGTGGAGCGTCATCTTTGTGACTGCCTGCGAATTTGTGACCGGCATCATTGTCAATAAGTTCCTGGGCTGGAATGTGTGGGATTACACGGACCAGCCGTTCCAGCTCATGGGACAGGTCTGTCTGCCGTTTACCGTTATTTTTTCCGGACTGTGCGCCGTCGGAATCCTCCTGAGCGGCTATCTCCTCCACTACCTGTACGGAGAGGAGAAGCCGGACTTCCGGGTGCTCTGATCCCCGGTTGAAGTCGTTCCTCAAAAATGCTATAATGTATCCCGCGCCGGACGACCGGGCGCAGGTTGAATCTACAGAAGAAGGAGTAGGAATGTGGCTGAATTAACACCGATGATGAAACAGTATATGGAGACAAAATCCCAGTATCAGGACTGCATCCTGTTCTACCGGCTCGGGGATTTCTATGAGATGTTCTTCGACGATGCCCTCACCGCATCGCGGGAGCTGGAGATTACCCTCACCGGAAAGAACTGCGGGCAGGAAGAGCGGGCGCCCATGTGCGGCGTTCCATATCATGCGGTGGACAGTTATCTGAACCGGCTCGTGAAAAAGGGATACAAGGTGGCAATCTGTGAGCAGGTGGAAGACCCAAAGACGGCGAAAGGCATCGTGAAGCGGGAAGTCGTCCGCATCGTCACGCCGGGTACGAACATGGACGCCCAGGCTCTGGACGAATCCAGGAACAATTACCTCATGTGCATCGTCTATATCGCGGACCGCTACGGCGTCTCCGTAGCCGACATCAGCACGGGAGACTATTTTGTCACCGAGATGGATGACAGCGCAAAGCTCATGGATGAAATCTGCCGGTTCGCCCCGTCGGAAATCATCTGCAATGAGGCGTTTTACATGAGCGGCATGGACCTGGATGATATGCGGGACCGCATGGGCATCAGCATCTATTCCCTGGATGCATGGTACTTTGACGACGCCCTGTGCCGGCAGAAGCTGCTGGACCACTTCCATGTATCGTCCTTTGCGGGACTGGGCATCGCAGATTATGACTGCGGCGTCATCAGCGCGGGCGCCCTCCTTGTCTACTTGCAGGAAACCCAGAAGAACGACCTGTCCAACTTAACCCACATCACGCCCTATACTTCGGGACGATATATGATGCTCGACAGTTCCACAAGGCGCAATCTGGAGCTGTGCGAGACACTCCGGGAAAAGCAGAAAAAAGGCTCCCTCCTCTGGGTGCTGGACAAGACAAAGACCGCGATGGGGGCAAGGACGCTGCGCAAATACGTGGAACAGCCCCTCATCAGCAAAAAAGAGATTGAAGCCCGGCTGGATGCGGTGGAAGAATTAAAGGAGGAGGCGATCTCCCGGGAGGAGATACGGGAGTATCTCACGCCGGTCTATGACCTGGAACGGCTGAGCACCCGCATCACCTACGGCTCGGCAAATCCCAGGGACATGACGGCTTTCCGCACATCCCTGGAGATGCTGCCTCCTATACGCCTCATCCTGGAGGACATGCATGCGGACCTCTTAAAAGAGATACGCGTAGACATGGACCCGCTGGAGGACATTGCGGAACTCATCGGAAGCGCCATCCGCGAGGACCCTCCCATCGCCATGAAGGAAGGCAATATTATCCGGGACGGTTATGACGAGGAGGTCGACAAGCTGCGCCGGGCAAAATCGGACGGCAAGGACTGGCTTGCAAAGCTGGAGAACGACGAGCGGGAGAAGACGGGCATCAAAAACCTCCGCATCAAATACAACAAAGTATTCGGCTATTACCTGGAAGTGACCAATTCCTATAAGGAGCTTGTCCCGGAATACTATACGCGCAAGCAGACCCTGGCCAATGCAGAGCGCTACATCACGCCGGAGCTCAAAGAACTGGAAGACATGATACTCGGCGCGGAGGATAAGCTCTACGCCCTGGAATATGAGATATACACCCGGATCAGGGAGACGGCTGCCGCCGCGGTGGAGCGCATCCAGCAGACGGCGAAGGCTGTGGCCATGCTGGATGTGTTCGCCTCCCTGGCGCTGGTGGCGGAGCGGAGCGCCTATGTCCGCCCCGGGATAAACGAAAAGGGCGTCATCGACATCCGGGAAGGCAGGCATCCGGTGGTGGAGCGCATGATTCCCAACGAGATGTTCATCGCAAACGATACATATCTGGATGACAGGAAACACCGGATTTCCATTATCACCGGACCGAACATGGCGGGAAAATCCACCTATATGCGCCAGACCGCCCTCATCGCACTGATGGCCCAGATCGGCTCTTTCGTGCCTGCAAAAAGCGCTGACATCGGGATTTCAGACCGCATCTTCACGAGAGTGGGAGCGTCGGATGACCTGGCTTCCGGGCAGAGCACTTTTATGGTGGAGATGACCGAAGTGGCGAACATCCTGCGCAACGCCACATCGAAGAGCCTGCTCATCCTGGACGAGATCGGAAGGGGCACCAGCACCTTTGACGGACTCTCCATCGCCTGGGCGGTGGTGGAATACATCAGCGACAGCCGGCTCCTCGGGGCAAAGACGCTGTTTGCCACCCATTACCACGAGCTGACCGAGCTGGAGGGCAAGATTGAAAATGTGAACAACTACTGCATCGCGGTCAAGGAAAAGGGAGACGACATCGTCTTCCTCCGGAAGATTGTCAAAGGCGGCGCAGATAAGAGCTACGGGATACAGGTGGCGAAGCTGGCAGGGGTTCCCGACCTGGTCATCAACCGGGCGAGAGAGATCGTCGAGGAACTCAGCGAGGAAGACATCACCACGCGGGTCAGCGAGATTGCCGTCCGGGAGAAGGCTTCCGGGAAAAAACAGAAAGCAAAGAAATACGATGAAGTGGACATCGCCCAGATGTCGCTCTTTGACACGGTGCGGGACGACGACGTCCTGGAAGAACTGAAAAACCTGGACGTGGGCAATATGACGCCCATTGATGCGCTCAACACGATTTACCGTCTGCAGAACAAACTGAAGAACAGGTGGTAGGACAGACGGGAAGGAAGAATGGATGCAAAGGAGGATGGATATGCCGCACATACACGTACTGGACCAGATTACCATCGACAAGATTGCCGCAGGGGAAGTCATCGAGCGCCCCGCATCTGTTGTAAAAGAACTGGTGGAAAACGCCATTGATGCCGGCGCGTCCTCGGTCGTCACGGAGATACGCGACGGGGGCATCACCCTCATCCGCATCAAAGACGACGGGTGCGGCATCCCCCATGATGAAGTGCGCTCTGCATTCCTGCGCCATTCCACCAGCAAGATAACAGGCGTGGAGGACATCTCCCGCATCCGTTCCCTGGGGTTTCGCGGAGAGGCGCTCTCGAGCATCGCTGCAGTGACCCGGACGGAGCTCATCACAAAGACGGCAGAAGAGGAACTGGGGACCCGCTATGTGATTGAAGGCGGGAAAGAGACGGCCTGGGAGGAGACCGGAGCGGTGCAGGGGAGTACTTTTCTCGTGCGCCAGCTCTTCTACAATGTTCCGGCAAGGCGGAAGTTCTTAAAGACGCCGGCCACGGAAGCAGGGCATGTACAGGACCTGCTCATGCATCTCGCCCTTTCCCATCCGGAAGTCGCCTTCTGCTTCATCAGCAACGGACAGGAAAAGCTGCGCACTTCCGGGAACGGGAAGCTCAAAGATGTGATATACAGCATTTACGGGCGGGATGTGGCAGCGAATCTCCTTGACATCGACCATGCGGCGGGAGAGCTGCGCATCACCGGCTATATCGGAAAACCGGTCATCACAAGGGGAAACCGTAATTTTGAGAATTTCTTTGTGAACGGGCGCTACGTGAAAAGTCCGATGATATCAAAATCACTTGAGGATGCCTACCGGGATTTTACAATGCAGCACAAATTTCCCTTTGCGGTCCTTCATTTTCATATCCGGGGGGAGGAGATTGACGTCAATGTCCATCCCACGAAGATGGAGTTGAGGTTCCAGCGTCAGCAGGATGTCTACAATGCCGTATACGAAGGCGTTCACCGCCGCCTCCTGGAGCCGGAGCTCATCCAGAAGACCGAGGCGCCGGACCCGCCTGCGCCTTTGCAGGAGAAACCGGACAGGAAAGAGCCAAGCCCCTTCCTGCTCAGACCCTCGGGAAGCGGAGCACGCTCCCCGCAGACAGAAAAGGAGCCGGCGCCTGCGGGCGGGGAAGGAAAGCAGTCTCCCGAAAGGGAAAAGGCGCCTCAGGCGGACGCTCCGGAGGTACACGACGAAGCATATTTCATGCGCAGGATGCGGGAGCGGGTCCTGGCGTATCATCAGAGGAATTCTTCCGCTGAAGTGCCGGATACAGGCGGCATCTACCGGCAGAAAGAACAGGAGCAGCGGATACGGGAGACCATAAATTACGGGAAGAAGGCAGAGCAGCTCGACCTGTTCGGGGATGCCTTCCTGAAGCGCGACGTCCGTGCAGATTACCATCTGATCGGGCAGGTCTTTGACACGTACTGGCTCGTCCAGTATCAGGACAGCCTCTATATCATTGACCAGCATGCAGCCCATGAACGGGTGCTCTATGAGAAGACGCTTAAAGCGATGAAGACCCGGGAATATACGTCCCAGTACCTGAGCCCGCCCATCATCCTCTCCCTGGCCATGCAGGAGGCGCGCCTTCTGGAAGAACATATGGACCGGTTCACACGAATCGGATTCGAGATCGAGCCCTTCGGGGGAGAGGAATACGCTGTGCGGGCCGTGCCGGACAATCTGTTCGGCATCGCAAAGAAAGAGCTCCTGATGGAGATGATAGACGACCTGTCTGACGGATTGGCTTCCTCCATGAATCCGGAGCTTATCGACGAGAAGGTGGCGTCCATGTCCTGCAAAGCGGCGGTCAAGGGGAACAGCCGGCTGAGCGCACAGGAAGTGGACGCGCTCATCGGGGAGCTTCTGACACTGGACAATCCGTACCACTGCCCCCACGGGCGTCCTACCATTATTGCCATGACAAAGAAAGAGCTCGAGAAAAAATTCAAGAGGATTGTGTAATGCAGAAGAGACCACTTATCATTCTTGCAGGTCCCACAGCCGTGGGAAAGACCGAACTTTCCGTCCGGCTGGCCAAGCTTGCCGGCGCAGAGATTATCTCCGCAGACTCCATGCAGGTCTACCGGGGGATGGATATCGGCTCCGCCAAGGTTACGGAAGAGGAGAAACGGGGCATCCCCCATTATCTCATCGATGTCCTGGAACCGGAGGAGGAATTCAATGTCGTCCGCTTCCAGCAGATGGCGAAGCAGGCGGCGGAAGAAATCCTGGCAAAAGGAAAGATTCCCATGGTCGTCGGCGGGACCGGCTTCTATATCCAGGCACTTTTGTATGATATCGACTTTACCAGCGTAAACACGGACGACGGACTGCGGCGCTCCCTGGAAAAACTGGCGGAGGAGAAGGGAGACCTCTGGCTCCATGAACGTCTGCGCAAGGTGGACCCGAAGGCAGCGGAGGAAATCCATCCCCACAACCGGAAACGGATCATCCGCGCCCTGGAGTTCTATCACCAGACCGGCTCTGGAATCTCCGGGCACAATGCAAGAGAGCGGGAGAAGGAATCCCCCTGGCAGTATGCCTATTTCGTGCTCACGGATGAGAGGAGCCGCCTCTACGAACGCATCGACCGCAGGGTGGACCGGATGATGGCGGAGGGGCTTCTGGAGGAAGTGGGCGCACTCAGAGACCGGGGCGTGAAACCGGATTCCACGGCAATGCAGGGGCTGGGATACAAACAGCTCTATGCGTTCCTGGAAGGGGCATACCCTCTGGAGGAAGCCGTGCGCATCATCAAGCGGGACACCCGCCATTTTGCCAAGCGGCAGCTCACCTGGTTCCGTCGGGAGCGGGACGTCATCTGGGCGGACCGCTCGGAACTCGGGCAGGATGAGGACAGGATGCTGGAATTTCTGATGGACTGCCTGGAAGAGAGAGGCATCCTCTCCGGCAGGACGGAGAACGGAAGCAGGAGACAACAGTAGGAAAGGTGAACAGAAGATGGACAGGACAGAACTGCAGAATATATACGGACAGCTCGGCATATCCCGGGAGGTCCTGGAATACGGAGAAAAGACGGAAGAGCGTCTGCGGGCGCGGTTTCAGGAGTTTGATGAGACGGCGGAATACAATCAGTTAAAAGTGCTTCATGCCATGCAGGAGAACCGGGTGAGCGAAGGCTGCTTCAACTATGTCAGCGGCTACGGATACAACGACCTGGGCAGGGATACGCTGGAGGCAGTCTATGCCTCCGCCTTCCACACAGAGGCTGCGCTTGTGCGCCCCCAGATTACATGCGGGACCCATGCGCTCGCCCTTGCCCTCTCTGCGAACCTGCGTCCCGGAGATGAACTGCTCTCCCCGGTTGGAAAGCCCTATGACACGCTGGAGGAAGTCATCGGCATCCGCCCGTCCCGGGGCTCTCTGGCAGAGTACGGG
>DXAL01000012.1 GCA_019117125.1 Candidatus Mediterraneibacter merdipullorum | reverse complement strand
TTTTGCCGGGCGGCATTCATAATCTGCCTGCAGCAGATTATTCATGTGGGGCGTCCGCCCCATGTGAATTCTCAGTCTGCCGTGCGCTGGTGTGCAAGCACCCCACGCAGTCATCCTGTGAATTCCCGCCCGTCGGACTGATATTACAGGTTTCCGAGTATCATGAAGGAGATGATCAGTCCGTAGAGGCAGACACCTTCTGCCAGACCTACGAAGATGAGGGATTTACCGAGTACGCTGGAATCTTCGCTGATCGCGCCGAGGGCTGCGCTTGCCGCGCTTGCCACGGCGATACCGCCGCCAATACAGGAGAGTCCTGTAACGAGGGCTGCCGCCAGGTAGCCGAGTCCTGTCGCGAATCCGCTGTCAGCGGTTGCCGCTTCTGCAGCCTGTACGTCCGGGCCGGCCAGCATCATGATGCCGGCGATGGCGAATGCGCCGAAGAAGAAGAATGCGTTGGTCCCGATGGCGCGTTTGTAACGCTTCTTTGATTTCTCTCCGAGCAGGTAGTAGCCGAAAGGTACGATGATGCTCACGATGAGCGCGATGATAAAGATGATTTTTGTTGCTAAAGTCATGATAGGATCCTCCTGATTTTATTATTTACTTTGTTTTTTTGAATTCTTTTTTGTATATGGTTCAAACGCATGTCCGCTGCCTTTGTAGAAGCGGCTGAACATTTCGTAATATTCCAGACGGAGTACCTGGATGCCGACGATCAGACCCTCGAACCCGCAGACGAACAGGTTTCCGAAGATCACGCCGATCCAGTTGGGATGTCCGCTCTCCGCGCCGGCGAGCTGCAGCACCACTTCCATGATCGCGGCGTGGCTGACGGCGAAGGCGCCGATACGGATGAAGGAGATCGTATTCGAGAAGTAGCTGAGAAGCGTCTCGAACATCTCGAAGAATCCCTGTACCACGAACATGGCTTTGCCGGTTTCCATCCTGTCCGCGCGTTTCTGGATCGCCCGTGTGATCGGTTCCCGGAAGAACATGACGATCAGCGGAACGCCGAACATGATCCCCAGGACGATGCCTCCCGGCAGCGCATTTCCGGTCATGAACAGGACGATGGTCACAACGACCGCCGCGTAGAATACGAGTCCGGCCAGGCCGTTCGGATCGAACCAGGCGCTCTCGATATCTTTCCCCCGGATGGCGTTGATGATGTGGAGCACCATCGCCACGATGATGAGGAACATACCGAACGCGACTGCAACGATGAACACGGTGTTCAGCTTGCCCAGGAACGGCAGTGTGGTCATATGGTCAATGGGCCGCATCCAGAGGGCGGGCAGCACATCCTCGAATCCGAAGATGCTGCCGAACATGAAACCGAAGATGGTGGAGAATACACCGGCCGATGCGATGATCCCCGCCAGCGGCGCCTTCTTGAAATGATAGATCAGAAGGCCGCCGATCAGGAGCAGGAGCCCCTGACCCACATCTCCGAACATGACGCCGAAGATGAAGGAGTAGGTGATGCCCACGAATACGGTCGGGTCCATCTCATTGTGGGCGGGCAGGCCGTACATTTGGACAAACATTTCAAATGGTTTGAACAGTTTCGGATTCTCCAGTTTGGTGGGCGGTTCTCCGAAGTAGGCGTCGTGGTCGTCCTCAACGACAACGAATACTTTGTCGTCGTCCTCGACCTCTTTGACGAATTTCTCCACGTCGTCTTCCGCCATCCATCCGCAGAGAATGTAATAGTCTTCTTTATTGTCTTCCATCCGGGCCGCGAGCTTGCGCACGTCAAAGTTGTTGGAAAGCTCTTCCAGACGGTCCCGGGCGGCGATGAGCTGGGGCGCCCGGTCGGAGAGCATCTCGCCGGCCTGCTTGTCCAGATCCTGGATCTCCAGGTTCACCCGGGCGATCTCGCGCTCCAGGGCCTGGTATGCGTATGCGGGCGTTCCCTCGAAGTCATCTTTGAGCTCGATCCGTTCGAAATGCAGGGAACGGAATACGGCGTCCACCTTCTGGGCTTCCGCCGGGGAAACAAAATAAGCCCCGTACACGAAACTTTCATCCCGCTCGCCTTCCACAAAGATCGCGTTCAGGTCATCCATGAGGTATTTCTGCATCTTGTGGTAGAATTCCACGGCGATGCGGCCGAACCGGTATGTGATGTAACGGTAGTTCAGCACCTTATGGATGTCGCAGTCCACGGGACGGAAGGGAGCGATAACCTGCTGTTTCGCACGAAGCTCCTCGATCTTTTTCTTTAATTTTTCCTTCTTTTCCTGAAGGTCCTGATAATCTTCATTTGCCTTGCGCACGAGCTCGAACATATCGTCAAGTCCCAGGCCGGCAGCGGGCGTTACATTTTCTGTGTCAGGCAGATAGCCCACGAACTGGTTGGCTTTGGCCAGGGCATCGCGGTAGGGGTTGAGCTCCACGAAAGGTCTTAAGTTGTCCACGGTCTTCAGTTCGGACAGGGCGGACTCGAGCTGGATCTCATAGCGTGAGAGATACAGGTCGGTAACACGGTCAATGTCGTTCCTCGGACCGGATATATTGATGAATTTCATTTTAACGATCATTGGATCTTACCTCCGACGTATGCCAGCGTCTCGCCGGGTGTCAGGCTGTAGCGTACACATTCCATGGCGGTCGTCAGCTTTTTGATTTCTTCCTCTTTTAAGAAGAGATAGGTATTGATCGCGGCAATCGAATACGGATTCCGCCTGCGGTCTATCGTATACAGATGATGCAGGCAGTCCGCATACATCTGCTCGATGGTCAGGTTCCGCCGGAAGTTATAGTGCTTTGAATAATGGGTCTGTGCCGCCGCATTTTCAAATTCTTCCAGTCCGGGCGCCTCCACAAGTTCCTTGACCTGTGCAGTCGAGAGCTTATAATGTATCGGGATGAGCAGCAGGTAGATATCTGCCGGCTTCATATCATAATACTTCTTCGCGCGGTAAATCCACTGCAGGTTCAGCAGGTCGATTTTGGAGCCCCGGTCCCGCATGAACAGCTCCAGGTCCGCTTTTTTCAGGACCTTTTTCTGCTCCCGCCATGTGGAGGTGAACAGGTAGAGGTCGAGCGCCAGGTTGTAATCGTAGAGCGTAATGTCCCGGGCGTCCTTCAGCTTCCGCAGGGGAGCGTAGTACTCGGTGTCCTTTAAGTTCTCCACCAGCTCGTCCGTCGTGCGGGAGGTGATGAGCTTTTCAATGGAAATCTGTGAGTACCGGTCAAAAAACTCCCGTTTATAGTTCAGGTCAAAAGGCTGCCTGTAATGATTGATGACAATGCGCAGACAGTAGTTGATGAGGTCGACCTCATAATTTTTCAGGATGAGCTTCATGAACTGCCGCTGCTTCTGACCGCAGAAACGGTAGAGCTTTGTATAATCATGGTAGAGCGACTGCATCAGCACTTTCTCGATATTGCCGCGGTGAATCTGTTCCTCCGTCAGCGTTTCGAGTACATCCGCGTAGGCGGTGTTTCTGCGGAGATAGTCGGCAATCTCGGGGACATTTCCGAGATTGGCTATCTCGACGAACTGCTCCGGGGTGAGCAGCCTTGCCTCCATCGCCCGGACCTTCGTCACGATGCCGCTGTATTCAAGTAAGTTTCCCATAGGCTACACCTCGGTGATGCGTTTTAATATTTCACGGGCATATTCGGTGTGCTTTTCCTCATATTCCTTCCGGAGAGCCTGTATCATCTCCGTGCTGGATTCACTCTGGGTGCTGAGGATGCGCGAAGTCTTTTCCTCCAGGTCCGCGCGGATAGCGCTCAGGCGCTCCTCCGTCTTCTGGTTGAGGTCAGCGTCAAATGTGCTCCGTTTTTCATCATATTCTCTGTTGAGCGATTCCTTCTGTTCTTCCGCATGCCGGACGATGGCGGATGCGGCGTCCTCGATTTCTGTCAGTCTGTTTACGATAGAGTCCATAAAAGCCTCCCTGCAATCGAAAATAATATACTCTATCATACACCTTTTGCTAAAAAAAGCAAGTCAAGAAGTTGTTATAAAAGTGCGGATTCCGGCTTATTTTTGACTGGAAAAAGAAGGCGGATGCGTGCTATGATAATATTTGCGGTCGGCGCCCTGTGATATGGGGATGCCAAAGACAGAATTTCGGGAGGATGACAGATGAGACTGAGAAATATACCAAGGGCTGAGGGGACGCTCCGGGAGCACCCTGCCGTGATAAAAAGACCGGAAGACCAGAGAGGCTGCTGGGGACAGGTGTTCGGGAACCGGAATCCGGTCCGCATCGAGATTGGGATGGGCAAAGGCAGGTTCCTCCTGCATATGGCGAAGGCAAGACCGGATATCAATTTCGTGGGCATCGAGCGGTATTCCAGCGTGCTTCTGCGCGCGGTGGAAAAATATGACGCCGAAGAATTCAAAGACATGCAGAATGTACGTTTTATCTGCATTGACGCCAGAAAAATAGAAGAAGTCTTCGCGCCGGGGGAAGTGGACCGCATCTATCTGAATTTCTCCGACCCGTGGCCAAAAGCAAGACATGCGAAAAGGCGTCTGACTTCCGCAGAATTTCTGGAACGGTACGGGAAGGTGCTCGCGCCTTCCGGCAGACTGGAATTTAAGACGGACAATACGGAACTGTTCAACTTTTCGCTGGAACAGATTCGTCAGTCCGGCTGGCTGCTGGAGCAGTTTACCTATGACCTCCATCACAATGAGGAGATGAACCGGGGAAATATCATGACCGAGTATGAAGAAAAATTCTCGTCCCGGGGAAATCCCATCCACAAACTGGTGGCGGTGCAAAACAGCGGACGCCCGCAGCAGCGGGGAGACGCTGCATCAGCGGAAACAGAAGGAAAGAAAGACTGACCCGGACAGGCACACATCCGCCCGGACTGCATATCCTGCTATATCAGATGGAGAAGGAGCAAGGCGGGGATTAGATGGGAAAGCGATGCTGGAAATCCTGCGTGCGGGCAATGCTCTACTGCAGACCTGGAATCAACCGGTGGCTGCTCTGTATGCGCAGCTCCATGCAGGAAGTGTGCAGGGTGCTGAACAGCGGCTTCTGCCACGACTGCGGGGAAAATATGCGAAAAGACAGATGGCGGAAATGAGGGCTCCTCAGGAGCTCTCATTTCCGCCATCTGCTGCAGTCTAATCATTGTCCGATTTCTGGCTGATATATCGATAGACTGTAGATTCCGACAATTTCAGTTGTTTTGCAATCTCGGAGATTGCCCCTTTCATCCGCGGTATCCCCTGGTCCGCCAGCTCCCAGACAATCTGCATCTTTTCAGCCCGTGTCATCCGTTCCGGTGAGATATTGGAGTCTGCTATCGTTTTTGCGATAATCGATTCCGCCAAGGATACGATAGGAATGTCCAGATTTTCTTCCGAATAGCCGTGTCCGTCCGGAGTGTTGTCGGCGAGGAAGGAGCAACCGCCCATTGGGAGCGTCTCAAAAAATCTGGCGGCTGATTGGATGAAATCCCGCGAGGCAGTTGTATTTGTATTCAGGCAGAGCATGCCAATCAGACGTCCTTCATTTTTGATGTAATAAGTGGAGGCGATGAAATCATTGCCTTTTGCTTTGGCGCGGTAATTGATAAGGTAATCGTGATTTTCATATTCTTTATTGTTTTTCACACGAAAAGCAAAATCTGTCAGCGAACTGCCGACTGTTCTGCCGGAATGGAATCCGTGCCGGATAGCTACGACAGAATGTTCAGGGCAGGAAACATCGTGCAGTACCACTTCTGTATTTTCTCCGAGGACTTGTCCGAGAAAATCTACAAATGGAATAAACAGGTTTAAAATCTCAGAATCCGTCATTTTGTCAATATCTCCATCTTATATTTTGAAATAATTATACAACTTACACAAAAATGCGTCAATGAAATTGTATATATAGTAAAAAATTATTTCTGTGAGAAAAATTTATTGAAAACAAAGAGGTTTTATAGTAAGTTTGAGATAGAAAAAGGAGGGAAGAAAACAAAAGAAAAAGGAGGTGGTCAGGAAAATGAAAGAGAAACTGGAAACAACAAATGCTCCTGCTGCAATCGGTCCGTATTCTCAGGCTGTAAAGAGGGACGGACTCGTATTTGTATCAGGGCAGCTGCCAATCGATCCGAAGACAGGCAGGTTTCCGTCAGAAGATGTATCTGCGCAGACAAGACAGTCGCTGGAGAATGTCCGTGCCATTTTAAGAGAGGGCGGATATGAGATGGAAAATGTTCTTAAGACGACAGTCTTTTTGCAGGATATGGATGATTTTGCTGCTATGAACGAAGTCTATGCGCAATATTTTTCAGAGCCGTATCCGGCACGCGCGGCGTTCCAGGTGGCAAAACTCCCGAAGGGTGCGAAGGTGGAGATTGAAGTTGTCGCTAAATAACGGTGCGGCACAGACTGCAGAAGATGAGAGAAGAGGTGCATTATGGAAGAAAATAAAAAACTGGAATTTCGCGGGGGAAGCTTTATGGCGTTTATTCCTTTCGCAGTATTTATCATTGTAACGATATCGCTGTCATTTTTTAATGCGGCGGACCAGAACATGATGATTGGAGCCGGCGTCATCGGTCTCCTGGTCGGAATGTTCTTTGCAAAAAATCTGGAAGATTACTGGAATGTAGTCCTGGAAGGTCTGGGTTCCAACGTGGCGATGACGGCAGTGATGCTCTGGCTGGTTGTCGGTATTTACGGAAATATCCTGAATAAAGGACAGATTGTGGAAGGACTGGTGTGGCTGAGTGTGAAGATTAATGTAAACGGTGCGGCATTTACTGTTGCGGCATTTGTTTTTGCAGCAATCTTCGCGATGGCAACGGGTTCTGGTTTTGGTACGATATCGACGATGAGCTTTATCCTGTATCCGGCAGGAATCCTGCTTGGCTCCAATCCGGCAGTGCTCGCAGGCGCGATTCTTTCCGGCGCGGCGGTAGGCGACAACCTGGCGCCGGTTTCTGATACGGCTATCATCGCATCTTCGAGCCAGGAATTTAAAAATAAAGAAGGCGTGGCTGACATCGGAAATACTGTCCGGACAAGAGCGAAATTTGTACTTGTGGCAGCTATCATCGCAGCAGTGCTGTTCTTCATATTCGGCGGCGCCGGTGAAGCGACAGATGCAGCGGAAGCAGCACATCTGCTGGAAGAATACCAGAACCCGAAGGGACTTCTGCTGCTGATTCCGACTATCCTGGTTATTATCCTTGCAATCAAGGGAATCAATATTTTTGCGGCGCTCGGAACCGGTATCCTGACGGCAGTCGTTATCGGAATTGCATCCGGGCTGTTCCCGCCGTCAGCGCTGTTTGCATTAAAAGACGGTGCTGTTACAGGTGCTATCCCGGATGGTGTGGCGGGCATGACAACGGTAAGTATCGTCCTGATCCTCGTCGTAGCAATGGGCAATATGCTCGTAAAGAGCGGATGTATGGATTCCATCGTAGACTGGCTGAACAACACGGTCATCAAGACGCCGAGAGGCGCAGAAATCGCAATCTGGGTACTTGCAACGATATTCGGCATCCTGATTGCAGCAATCAATACGATTGCAAATATCTGCGTGGCTCCGTTTATCAACGCAGTTGGTAAGAAGAACGATATCCATCCTTACAGAAGGACGGAAATTCTGGCGACGACAATCTGTTCTTTCCCGTTCTTCCTTCCGTTTGGCGGATGCGTGCTCCTTTTACTGGGCGGCGTATCTTCCATGATGGATACCTATCCGTTCCTTCCGGAACTGGGAGCATCAGACATGATGTTCACGACATTCTACAGCTGGGCAATCTGGGTAGTTATGTTTATTGCCTGCCTGGTCGGCTGGGGACGTTCGTTTGAAGGAAAGAACGGCGAATATGTGAAAGCAAAAGACTGGAAAAATAAATAGAAAGAAGGGACTTTTATGCATGAATTGTCACAGATGATTTATGATGATATGAAACCGGCACTCGGTGTGACAGAGCCCGGCGCGATTGCATTTGCTGTTGCAAAAGCAAGAACTTATGTAAATGGAGAAATTACAGGCGTTAATGTGGCGATGAACAGCGGAATGTACAAGAACGCTTTCACATGCGGCATTCCGAACAGCAATGAAGTCGGAAATGTATTTTCTGCAGCGCTCGGTGCTGTCGCCGGAAATGCAGACAAAGGACTGGAAGCGCTGGCGGATGTGACGCCGGAAGATAATGTAAAAGCTCAGGAAATGATAGATAAAGGACTTGTCACGGTAGAACTCAGCGGCATTACCAGCCGCATCTTTATCGAGGCAACTGTCAGGACTGCAGACGACTGTGCGACAGTCACAATCCGGGATTCCCACACGAACATCACAAAGATTGTTGTAAACGGGAAAACAGAACTGGAGACAGAAGATGAACATAAGACGGAAGAAGAAGGAGAAGAGGAAGGACATTCCATCCATAAATATACCCTTCAGCAGTTATATGATTATATCACGACAGTTGATATAGAAGAAATCCGTTTTATTGAGAATGCGTACAAAGTGAATCTGGAGCTGTTCCATGAGGGTCTGGAAAGCCCGCGCACGACATTTGCAAGACATCTGCTGGAACTCAACGGCGGAAAGGAAGTCTCTGACAATGAGCAGGCGACGGCATCCCTGATGTGCAATGCGGCGATTGAAGCGCGGGTGATTGGTCTGGATAAGCCGGCGATGAGTATCACCGGTTCCGGGGCGCACGGCATTATTGCGACAATGCCTCTTTATGCGGCGTATAAAGTAAACGGCTACACAGAAGAACAGCTTCTGCGCGCAACGGCATTAAGCTATCTTGTCTGTATGTATATCAAAGAATACTCCGGGCGGCTGTCAGCATTCTGCGGATGTGCGATTGCAGCAGGTTCCGGTATGGCATGCGCACTCGTGTACCTGCGCGGCGGAACAGTGGAAATGATGGCGCATACGCTGAACAATATGGCGAGCAGCATCACAGGAATGATTTGTGACGGCGGCAATCAGGGATGTACGATGAAAGGAATTGCAGCAGTCGATGCGGCATACAAATCCGTTGAATTTGCCATGAATGGAATCTACATCTATGAAGTACACGGAATCAATGGAAAGACACCGGAAGAGACAATGCGCAATATGGGTCTTATCGCATCACCAGGTATGGTCGGAACAGAGAAGACAATCGTAGAGATATTTGAAGACAAGCTGAAAAAGTAACACATCAGACAAAATGGAGAAGAAAGGGCGCAGACCGCGTGCGGATGCGCCCTTTCTTCATGGGAAGCAGGTAAAAAACAAAAAATGGGAGATTCGGACAAAAAAAGTAAAAAAATGCTTGCATTTTTATTATCTGTCATATATAATCCCATCTTTGACAGTTGAAAAGAAAAATGAGTGCCACAATCCATGAAAATACTGGGATTGTGGCACTTTGTGCCCCATACTTGAAATATAGTAATGTCTTATCTTCGCTTACTTTTTTTCTGTATTTCTTTCATTTTGCGTTTTGTTATAAATTGATAGTCTGTACGGAAACCACACGCTTCATGAAGCTCATCCGTGATTCTTTGACGTTCATACACGGGCATAAAGCCTTGTTCTTCTATATCGGCAAACTTTATGCTTCGCAGTACGTGCAGTAACTGCTCTGTTGTACAGGGCGTTTTTAATGCCTTTTTCAGCATCCGGAAATGCAGTAAGGCTAAAAAGCAGATCAGGAAATGGGCTTGTATCCGGTCTTCGCGGCTGACATAAACAGGCCTTGCGTCAAAGTCTGTTTTCATGGTCCGAAAGCAGTCTTCAATCTGCCATCTGCCTTCACTGACTTTCAGGATGTCTGCCACATCATCATCTAACAAATCAGTGCAGACAGCATAAAGGCCGTCATATTTTTCTTCTTCCGCGATCTTCTCGAGATCAAGATAATAGTGAATCTCTGCCTTTTCGCCTTCTTTAGTCGCCGCAATCTTATTTACAAATCTTGCAGGATCATTCGGATTTTTCCGTTGCCTTTTCACAACGCCATTGGCGACCATCTTTTCAGCTCGTGCAATCTGCTCCGCGCGGACAGCCTTCTCGTATGCAGCATATTTGGGAGAATAGGTTATGATCAGCCGCTGATGGAGTTTTTTTGTAGTATACGGTTCATCTTTATAAAAAAGTCCTTGTTTATCATCCTCGGAAAGCTGTGTGATATCAACAGGAGAATCATCCGACAGCCGTTTAAATCCTTTGGTGTTCAAAGCCCATTCACGATCCTCTGCCGGAAGCTTTTTGATAGACTGTGTCACAATAAAAGAACGTTGTCCGAGATGATTGAGGACCCGGTTATCTTCAGATGCCAAACCGGCATCGCTGCAATAGATAAATTTCTGACAGCCGAACTGCTGAAGGATCTTTGTCTCCAGAGGTTTTAAGGACTTCTGTTCATTCTGACTGCCGGGGAAAAGAGAAAAAGCTAGTGGAATCCCGTCTCCATCGGTAAACAGTCCCATCTGAATGATAGGATTCGGTCTGTGTTCTTTGCTCTTTCCATACTTTTTATCACCGTCTTCCTGTTCAATCTCGAAGTAGTAGTTTGTGCAATCATAATAAAGAACTTTATCGTTTCTCTTCCCCAGGAAGAAACTGTTTTTGTAAACTTCAGACTGTATAAGATCACACTCTTTTGCAAGGACAGAAAGGGCGCGGTAGATATCATGGAGTTCATAGGTTGGTGCCTCCAGGAATTGCTGTGCAGCCTTGAAAGAAGAAGTTTTGCTGGAAGGCTCCAGGACTCTGGTGTAGATCAAGTCCGAGAGGATCGCATTCAGGTCATATTTAAATTTGTAACGGTATCTGATCTTTCGGCAGATGGAATCCATCTTCAGACCATAATAGACAGACTGGAGGAAGAGATAACCGCCAGTAAAAAGTTTTTTTCTGTTATAGTCCATAAGTCTGTTGGAATGGAACGGGATCGTAACAACTGCCTCTTCCGTTTCTTTTTTATATTTTTCCGTTTCGATTCTTGCCTGTTCTTTTGCCCACGCCATGACGCCATCCCGATCAGTGCCAAGACGTTCCGATAATTCAGCCAGGGTGCCTAGCTTTTTGATCGTGGTAGAAGTGCTCTTACCCTGAGCATTTGTATAGGATTTTGTAATGTAAAAGGATTCGGAATTTTTTGATTTGGATGTAGTAACACGCATAGCAATCACCTCTGTAATAATTATATCACATATCACTAAATATTACTAGATAATAAAGCAAAAAACTTGACAAAAAAAGTACAGGCTTTATGCGGCCTGCACGTACTATTTTAATTATGCAACTGTCAAACTCCCGCGCCGCTTCTTTGCTCATGAGCAGGCGCTCCCTCCGCGCCAACGTCCGTTCAGCCCGCGCCACTCGCAAAGACGCACTGCGTGCTTCCTGCGGCTGCGCCGCTTCTTTGCTCATGAGCAGGCGCTCCCTCCATGCATACGTACGTCCGCACAGACATGCAAGCATGTCTGTCGCTTCCGTGCGTTGCATGGGCTGAACTGGTTATTTCATGATATCACTTTGTGGATGGGTTGACAAGGCTGGGGAGGGAATGTATAAT
>DXAL01000011.1 GCA_019117125.1 Candidatus Mediterraneibacter merdipullorum | reverse complement strand
ACTAACTGATGATCATACGCCTTCAATGTGATTCTCATTACTTGACTTGCCATAAAAAAAGTCGCCTCCTTTTCGCACTTTACGAGTACGACAAGCGGTGACTGTACACTTACCCGTGTGTGTCTCAACGTTTCCACACGGTTTCTGCCTTCTTTGCCAGCTCTGCAGACTGGAGGATATCTTGCATATCCTTACGGCAGCTTGTTTAGTTTGTACAGTGACTTGTCGCCAGTTTCTTAACTTGACATTCGCTCCACGGAAAACCCGCCGTTGCTTATGGTTTTGCATCAGCGGCAACCTCACGCTTCACAGCTATCATGTCACAGCCCTATTAGTATATAAGATGGAGGGATTTATTTCAAGAGGTTTTTAGGAAATATTGTATTTTTTTCAGTACAATCTCGCAAAAGGACGTCCCGCTCTGCAAGACGTCCTTCAAAAAATGTACGTGAAAGCATACGCTTCATTTCAGTTTCAAAATGGCAGGATGCCCTTTGCTGTATACTTCTGAAATTCATACAGCAAATCTATATATTGACCAATTATTCTCTGACAGTATTCTTTTACAATGACCCCATCGTAATCATGGGAAAGCTGATTGCGAATTTTCAGCATTTCCATCCATGCATCATCTGATATCATCCCTGCTTTGTACGCAGTTCTCAGCACTTCTCTCGGAGACTCGGACACAAAACCCATAATTGCATAATGCTGTATCAATATATCTTTCATCACCTTCCACGCCAGGTCGAAAGTAATGCTGAACTTTGCGCTTGTACCACTGAGCACAAAAGAATCTGTCATACCCATCTGCACTCCTCCACATCGCGAATATAAATTTTCGCATTATGAGCATCCACTTTCCATCATGAATCCCCATACTTCCTACAAAAGCCCATATATTTCCGGAAATACTTCCACGCTCCGTTTCAATATCCCCTTCACATAAGCGATGAGTATCCCGTAATTCGTCATGGGGACGCCCTGGTCCGCCGCACAGCCGTACCGGTACTTCATCTCCCGCCCATTAAGCATGCAGCCACCGCAGTGGATGACAAGCCTGCAGCCGCTCAGGTCATCCGGGAACTCCGTGCCGGATGTCGTCCGGATGCGGATATCCTTCCCGGTATATTCCCGTATCCACCGCGGAATCTTGACCGTGCCGATATCATCGCACTGACGGTGATGGGTGCAGCCTTCGCTGATGAGCACCGTATCGCCGTCCTCCAGCTTATCCAGCGCTGTCACGCCACGCACCGCCTGTTCCAGATTCCCTTTATAACGCGCCATTAATATGGAAAAAGAGGTCAGCAGGATGTCCGGCGGAGTCACTGCCGATACGCCTGCAAACACCTGGCTGTCTGTAATCACCAGCTTCGGCTTCGCCCCAAGCTGCCTGAGAGTCTGTTCCAGCTCCGTCTCTTTTACCACTACCGAGACCGCATCCGCCTCAAGGATATCCCGTATCGTCTGCTGCTGGGGAAGGATGAGCCTTCCCTTCGGTGCGGCAGAATCAATGGGGACTACGAGCACCGCCACGTCGGAAGGTGAGAGAAGGTCCCGGACCAGAGCATGCTCCGGCACTTCCGTGCGCGCAGCCGCCGCGATCTGTTCTTTCAGCCCGCGGATGCCCCCGCCGGTCGCCGCGCTCACAAAGACGACCTCAGGTGCGCAGCCGTCTCCCAGAACTTCCGCCCCGTTCAGGCGGACCGCATTTTCCGGATGGCTCTTCCCGCCGGCGCAGCCGAATTCCCTCCGGATGGTTTCTTCCGTTTCCGGGCGCATGAGCTCCCTTTTATTGACCGCGACCACAAGGGGAATCTGCTTCCTGCGTATCCGCTCCGCAAGCGCCCGGTCCTCGTCCGATACGCCTTCCGCCCCGTCCAGCACAAGCACGGCAACATCCGTCTTATTGAGCACCTGATAGCTCTTCCGGACGCGCATGTCTCCCAGTTCTCCCTCATCATCGATTCCCGGCGTATCCATCATCACCACAGGACCGAGGGGCAGAAGCTCCATGGACTTGTACACCGGGTCGGTGGTCGTGCCTTTCACATCCGACACGACTGCCAGGTCCTGTCCTGTCACCGCGTTCATCACGCTGGACTTGCCCGCATTGCGTTTCCCGAAAAATCCGATATGGACCCGCTCGGACGACGGTGTCTGATTCATGTCCATGGTCTGCACCTCCTTTTATGATACGCTGCTTATTTTAACACCAGTCTGTGGAAGTTCTTCTTGCCTTTCTTCAGGACAACGCCTTCTCCCGCAAACACATCTTTTGCAAATACGGCTCTGATATCCGTCACTTTCTCTCCGTCCACGGATGTGCCGCCCTGCTGGACCGCGCGCCTTGCCTCGGACTTCGACGGCACGAGGCCTGCCCGGACGAGCATTGTCAGGATATCAATGGTTCCGTCTGTGAAATCTCCCTCTTCCAGTTCTGTGGTCGGCATCTCGGCAGCATTTCCCTTACTGAACAGGGCGCGCGCGCTCTCCTGGGCTTTCTGCGCCTCTTCTTCGCCGTGGACGAGCTTCGTCAGTTCGTAGGCAAGGATTTCCTTCGCTGTATTGAGCTGGGCGCCTTCCCAGGAATCCATTTTGTCAATCTCTTCCAGAGGAAGGAAGGTCAGCATGCGGATGCACTTGAGTACGTCCGCATCCGCCACATTTCTCCAGTACTGGTAGAACTCGAAGGGCGACGTCTTGTTCGGGTCCAGCCAGACTGCGCCGGACTGGGTCTTGCCCATCTTTTTGCCCTCGGAGTTCAAAAGCAGGGTGATGGTCATCGCGCCCGCGTCTTTTCCGAGTTTGCGGCGGATGAGTTCGGTTCCGGCAAGCATATTGCTCCACTGGTCGTCTCCGCCGAACTGCAGGTTGCATCCGTATTTCTGGAACAGTGCATAGAAATCATACGCCTGCATAATCATGTAGTTGAACTCAAGAAAGCTTAAGCCGCGCTCCATCCTCTGTTTGTAGCACTCTGCCGCCAGCATGCGGTTTACCGAGAAATGAGCGCCCACTTCGCGGAGCAGTTCGATGTAATTCAGGTCCAGAAGCCAGTCCGCATTATTTACCATGAGCGCTTTCCCCTCTGAGAAATCGATAAAGCGGCTCATCTGCTCCTTAAAGCAGTCGCAGTTATGCTGAATCTGCTCCGGCGTCATCATGCTCCTCATATCTGTCCTTCCGGACGGGTCGCCAATGTACCCCGTGCCGCCGCCGATGAGCGCGATGGGCTTATTCCCCGCTTCCTGGAGGCGCTTCATCAGGCACAGCGCCATGAAGTGTCCGACGTGGAGGCTGTCAGCCGTCGGGTCAAATCCGATGTAAAATACAGCCTTTCCGGTATTTACCAGCTCCCGTATCCCATCCTCGTCTGTCACCTGCGCGATCAGACCTCTCGCCTGTAATTCTTCATAAATCCCCATTTTTCTTCTCCTTTGCTCAATAAAATAACCGTCCCTACTGCCTGCGCAATAAGGACGGTTTCTGACCGTGGTACCACCTTAATTCACTGAGAAGCCCTCGTATGGTACGGTCTTCCCAGCCTCATTCGGGCGCGGTAACGGGCGCCACTCCGCCGCAGCCTACTGAAGAAATCCTGCGGAAATCCCGTTCGGTGCGAAGCTCCGGGATGTATTCACAGATGCCGCGTCACGCGCCTCTCATCTGCCGGCTGCTTTCTGTCATTCCGGTCATCTGCTACTTGTTCCCTTCTCTGCCTGTACGGTTATGAATGAATCTTAGCCTATGTGCACTTTTTTGTCAAGCCGGAGTTTTTCGCTCCGTGCATCCGCAAAGCTGTGCTCTGTCCTCTCTGCAAAGCTGTACCCTGTCCTCTTATCTCGGTATTTTGGAGAGGGCTGCGCTGTCCGCCACGACGACCACATCCGGATGGAGCTGCAGAACGGACGCCGGCACTTCCGGAGTAACCGGACCGAAGAACGCCTTCGCGACGATATCAGCCTTTGCCTCGCCGTTTGCAATCAGGAGTATCTTCTTTGCCTTCATGATGGTCCCGATGCCCATGGTGTATGCCTGGCGCGGCACATCATCCGCTGAGGCGAAGAATCTCTTGTTTGCCTCGATGGTGCTCTCCGTCAGGTCCACGCAGTGGGTTGTCTTAGCAAAAGAGCTGTCCGGCTCGTTGAATCCGATGTGTCCGTTGTGTCCGAGCCCGAGGAGCTGGATATCGACGCCGCCCATTGACTCGATGAGCTTCTCATACCTGGTGCACTCTTTCTCCGCATCCGGCTCTGTGCCGTCCGGAACATTCGTGTTCCCGGGTTTGATATTGACCCGGTCAAACAGATGCTCGTGCATGAAATAGTAATAGCTCTGGTCGTTGTCTTTTGTAAGACCTCTGTACTCGTCCAGATTGACGGTCTTTACTTCCGAGAAATCCAGGTCGCCCTTCTCATACCACTCCACGAGCTGGTCGTATGTGCCGATGGGCGTGGAACCTGTGGCAAGCCCCAGCACGCAGTCCGGTTTCAGAATGACCTGCGCGGAAAGGATATTGGCTGCCTTTCTGCTCATCTCCTGGTAATCTTTCGCTTCATAAATCCTCATTTTTCTTTCCTCCTCGTCTCTGACTTCTTCCGGCTCAGACACCGTTTTACCGCTAAATCAATACTAGCAATCTTGCCCGCAAAAGTCAAGATATCCGGGCGCTCTGTGCACAGTTGTCCGGGCGCTCTGCGCGCAGTTGTCACCGGACCGCATCCGGTGTGTCCACCCTGGGGTTTTCGCCGGTATAATCAATCTCTTTCAGGATCAGCCCCTGCGCCGGCGCGGTTGCCCCTGCCCGGGTCCGCTCCTTTGCATCCAGCATCTCCTTTACGCTTTCGGGACTTCGGAATCCCCTCCCCACTTCCGCCAGCGTTCCCGCGATGATGCGCACCATATTGTAGAGGAATCCGTTCCCGCTGATGCGGATGGTGATAAGGTCGCCCGTCTGTTCGACATCCAGACGAAAGACCGTCCGCACCGTCGTCTTCACCCCGGTGTGGATGCTGCAGAAGCTCCGGAAATCATGTTCGCCCACCAGACAGGACGCCGCCTTTTTCATCTGCTCCAGGTCCAGGGGGAAGGTCACGTGCCAGACATACTTTCTCAGGATGGGGTCCGGCGCCTTCCGGTTCAGGATGCGGTACTCATAAGTCTTGACGGAATCCCGGTATCTGGGATGCCAGTCCGCCGGCACTTCATCCGAGCGGACCACCGCGACATCCTCCGGGAGCAGCGGGTTGACCGCACAGGCAAAACGCTCCGGCGGGATCGTGGAACAGGTGTCAAAGACCGCCACATTTCCCCGGGCGTGCACCCCTGCATCCGTCCGGCTCGCACCGACCACTCTGACGTCCTCCCCGGTCAGCCGGGACAGGGCTTTATCCAATACTTCCTCCACTGTAATGCCATTTGGCTGGACCTGCCAGCCGCAGTAATCCGTACCGTCATAAGCGACGGTCAGCCTGATTCTTCTACTCATATCCGTCCTAGAAAATCCACAACCGGAAGGGGATGAATCTCCCCGCCGCAAAAACAACGACTACATAGAACACAGTCAGAAGGTACGCGGCCCGGTCCCTGCCGTGATACTTAAGAGGCTTCATCTTCGTGCGCCCCTCGCCGCCGTGATAGCACCGCGCCTCCATCGCCATCGCCAGGTCATTGGCGCGCCGGAATGCGGATACGAACAACGGCACGAGGATTGGCACCATCGATTTCGCCCTCTGGATGATATTTCCGCTCTCAAAGTCCGCTCCCCTTGCCTGCTGCGCTTTCATAATCTTATCCGTCTCTTCCAGCAGGATGGGGATAAAGCGCAGGGCAATGGACATCATCATCGCCACCTCATGGACCGGCACGCCCAGCCGGTTCAGGGGATGGAGCAGCTTTTCCATCCCGTCCGTCAGTCCGTTTGGCGACGTGGTAAATGTCATGACCGACGAGCCCACGACCAGATAGATGAGGCGGACCGCCATAAGCACGGATGTGCGCAAACCGCCTTCCGTGATGGTAAATATCCAGAAATGGACCAGTGTCCCGCCGCTTTTTGTCAGGAACAGGTTCATCACCACCGTGAACAGCAGCAGGATTACGACCGGTTTCAGACCTTTTACAATGTATTTGAACGGCACTTTGGACAGCCGTATCACCGTCCCCATATATACCGTTGCGATGGCATATCCCAGAAGGCTGTTCTGGATGAACAGCGACACGATGAACAGCAGCGTGCAGACAATCTTCACCCTGGGGTCCAGCCGGTGTATCCGGCTTTCTGCCGGGTAGTACTGTCCGATTGTTATGTCTCTTATCATAGTTACTCCTTCTTCACTGCTTCCCAATGTATCTTATGGGTGCAGCAGCTGCTTTCCCATACATCTCATGAGCGCGTCTGCCGCTTTTCCATGCATCTCATGACCTCATCTGCCGCTTCCTCTATCGTCGTCGCATCCGGCGAAAGGTCGAAGCCCCGCTCTTTCAGGTCGTGCATCACATAGGTCACCTGGGGTGCCGCCAGCCCCACCTGTTCCAGTTCCTTATAGTGGCGGAACACTTCTCCCGGCGTCCCGTCCAGCATCTTTTCCCCGCGGTTCATCACGATGATGCGCTCCACATACCGGGCAATGTCTTCCATGCTGTGGGAGACGAGCACAACCGTCATGCCGGTCTCTCTGTGCAGCTTCTCCACCTGGTCCAGTATCTCATCGCGCCCTTTCGGGTCCAGCCCTGCGGTAGGTTCGTCCAGGATGAGCACCTTCGGCTTCATGGCGAGCACGCCCGCAATCGCCACTCTCCGCTTCTGTCCGCCGGACAGCTCAAAGGGGGAATGCTGATAATATTTCTCCGGAAATCCCACCAGCTCCAGCGCCTCTCTCGCGTTCTTCTCACACTCTTCCGGGGAAAGCCCCTGGTTCTTCGGACCGAAGCAGACGTCGCTGAGCACGTCCGCTTCAAAGAGCTGATACTCCGGATACTGAAATACGAGCCCTACCTGTGTGCGCAGCGCCCGCATATCGTACCCCGCGTCATAGATATTCTTCCCTTCATAGAGCACGCTGCCGGATGTGGCTTTCACAAGTCCGTTCAGATGCTGGATGAGCGTGGACTTGCCCGAACCGGTATGTCCGATGATGCCCACAAACTGCCCCTGGGGGATGTAGAAGCTGACATCTTTCAGCGCCTGCTTCTCATAGGCAGTCCCGGGGCTGTATATATAATTCACATGTTCTAACGTAATCGACATAATGCCTCCACCAATTCTTCTCTGCGCAGGATGCCCGGCTCAAGGGCAAGCCCCCGTTTTCTCAGCGCTTCCGCCAGCATTGTGACCTGGGGCACGTCCATGCGGTACGCCTTGAGCTCGTCCACCCGGCTGAAGATTTCCCGCGGCGTCCCGTGCATCACGATATGCCCGCCGTCCATGACGAACACCTGGTCCGCGTCAATGACTTCTTCCATATAATGGGTGATGAGTATCACTGTGACATGCTTTTTCTCCCGCAGCTTCTCCACCGCCCGTATCACTTCCCGCCTGCCGTTTGGGTCCAGCATGGCGGTGGGCTCGTCCAGGACGATGCACTTGGGCTCCATGGCGAGCACACCCGCAATCGCCACTCTCTGCTTCTGTCCGCCGGACAGCTTGTTCGGAGAGTCTTTCCTCCGCTCCAGCATGCCGACCGCTTTCAGGCTTTCCTCCACCCGCTGCCATATCTCCTCTGTGGGCACGCCCAGATTCTCCGGTCCAAATCCCACATCCTCCTCCACGACCGTCCCGATAATCTGGTTGTCCGGATTCTGGAATACCATCCCTGCCGTCTGGCGGATATCCCAGAGAAGCGCGGCGTCTCTCGTATCTTTCCCGTCCACCCAGACCGCGCCTCCGGTGGGGGTGAGTATGGCATTCATATGTTTTGCAAGCGTGGATTTCCCGGACCCGTTGTGTCCCAGGACAGCAACGAACGACCCCTGGGGGATGTCGATATCCACGCCGTCGATGGCGCGCTCCGCCCCGATGATGTTGCCTTCCTCATCGCGTTTGTCATATTCATAGACCAGTTTTTCGGCATGTATCATTTCTGCGGGCATAGACGCGCTCCTTTCCTGTATCTGCCTTCCGGGCTGTCCCGGAAATATACTGCACTTTATTTTACGGCATCGCCGCCTATTTTGCAAGACCGGATGCCCGTCCGTACAGGCACAGGATGCCCGCCCGTGCAGGCACGGCGACTGTCCTCCGGGCGGAGCGTTTTTATTTCACAGGAAAGCAATTTCCCATGAAACAAAAACTCCCGGAGCAAAGGCAGGCGCCCCATTGGGACTGTCCTGCCCGCTCCGGGAGAGGGCTCACATCATATTATTTTATTTCAGCTCTTGCCGCCGCATCCTGATAGTACTTGAAATCGGTAAAGACTTCGTTCTTGTACGGGTTGATTTTCTTCTTTCTGGAAACGAAGATGATATATGCAAGAGCAATGACGTTGGTCACAAGCGCCAGCGCGCTCACCACGGTCATCATCGTCGGGTCTGCATTCGCACTGCCTCCTGCGGCGATGCCGTTCAATGTCCCGTCCGCATAGAGCGTGGGAAGGGTCGCCCACGGGAAGAGCTGGGTCCCGTCCGAGAGGGTCTCCTGGAAGAGCGGGAACACCTGCGCGAACATGCACCAGATGCACAGGGTATTCGCCCGGTTCATAATCCATCCGCCCTTGTTCCAGAGCAGGGCTGCGATGGTCGGCGCCAGAAGGAGCGCCACGCCGCAGAACCAGGAATGGGTCGGCAGGCAGTTGTATGTATAAGCAAAGTTCCAGATATCATAGACAATGATGTACACCCATATCATATCCGGCCATATCATATCCTTTTTGTCTTTGGAGCTGTATACCGCCCACCATCCGGTCATGCACAGGATGTTGATGATGCCTGCAACGCCGTTGAACACATTGTGCCAGCCGCCGAAAAGCCACACATCTTCCGAGGACAGCCACCAGGAATACCAGCCGTTGATGGCGGACTCGAAGTCGCTCGCCACAGCGATGAGGATGTTGATGGCGACTATCACGAACGGATACGCCTTGAACCAGTGGGTCTTTCCGATCCCCCACTCATATTTTATCATCATAAAGCCGATGCAGCCCGCCAGCGATGCATACAGCTTCGCATAGTGGAACCACCCGTTCATATACACGTGGTCTGGTTCGTCAGCGCCCACTCCGCTCCCATGCCTGCGCCCACGGCGATGGCGATGAAATAAGCCGTCAGCGCTGCCGGTATCACGAAGAACATGATGATGCCGCCAGCCTTCGTCCTCCTGGCAAATTCATTGAGTAAAATCAGCGCCGCCAGAACCCCCAGCATGGCGAGCCACTGCGGTATGGCTTCCGCTCCGTAAACATGAAACAGCATATCAATGCCCCCTTTTCTCTCATTTTTCTTTTTGTATCTTTCCTTCCTGTGAACACAGGATATCCGCTCCCGCGCACCGATGCATCAGCACGCCTCGATTTCCCGGATATTGCATTCGTCCCCGGTCACCAGGTACGTCTCCCAGCTCCCGCAGTACGGGCACTGCCGCCCGTGTTCCACGGTCGGATAGGTCCTGCGGCATGTCTCGCAGTATGTGACCGCCGGCAGGATTTCAATCTCCATCTCCGCCTGTTTAATCAGCGGGAATTTCTTCTTATAATACTCCCAGCAGTCTGTCAGATATTCCGGGACAATGGAGCTTACTTCCCCCACTTCCAGGGTGACCGAGGCGATTTCCTTTAAGTTGTTTTCTTCTGCGACGCTCTGAAGCGTCTTTGTGATATGTACGATAATCCCTAATTCATGCATGTTGCTTCCGTATCTCTCCCGGTCCCTGCCGGTCAGGATTTCTTCTTGAACTTAATCTTTACCGCGCGTTTGAGCGCATAGGGCAGGATTCCCTTGAGCTTGTCCTCGGCTTTCCGCATGGTGCTCATCTCCGGAAGGTCCCGGCTCAGATGGATGGCGTCGAACTCGCACCGCGTCGTACACAGTCCGCAGCCGATGCACTTGTTCTCATCCACAACCGTAGCGCCGCATCCGAGACATCTGGCAGCCTCGGTCTTCACCTGCTCTTCCGTAAATACCGAGCGCAGGTCCCGGAAGGTTTCTTTGGCGACGCCCGCCTTTCTGCCGGGAATCTGACGCTTCGCATTGTCAAACTCCTCCAGGACCACATCGTCCTTGTCCAGCTCCGTAAACTGTCTGAGGTCGCGCCCCAGCGTCAGCGAGTGTCCCTCATGGACGAACCGGTGGATGGACTCGCAGCCCTGTTTTCCCGCTGCAATGGCGTCGATGGCAAATTTCGGTCCGGTATAGACGTCGCCGCCCACGAAGATATCCGGCTCGCCGGTCTGATACGTGACCGGGTCCGCCTTCGCCGTCCCGTTCGGGTTGAGCTCCACGGCAGTGCCTTCCAGCAGTCCGCCCCACTGTATGGACTGCCCGATGGAGAGCAGCACATGCTCACATTCCACGGTCATGCAGTCGTCCTCGTCATAGACCGGTGCAAATCTGCCCTCCGCATTGAACACGGACACACATTTCTTCAGGACGATGCCCTTCACCTTCCCGTTTTCCGTCAGGATTTCTTTCGGACCCCAGCCGTTCCATATCACGATGCCTTCTTCCCGCGCTTCCCCAATCTCATCCGCTGCCGCCGGCATTTCCGCCGCCGATTCCAGGCAGTACATGCTCACGGACTCCGCGCCGGAGCGGACTGCAGTGCGCGCCACGTCTATCGCCACGTTTCCGCCGCCTATCACCACCGTCCTGCCGGACAGCCTGACGTCCTCTGAAAGTCCGTCCGCAGCGCTCTCTTCCGCCAGGTTCACCCTGCGCAGGAATTCCACGCCGGTCTGCACGCCGTCCCCATCTTCTCCCGGGACTCCCGCCAGCCGTCCGCCCTGTGCGCCTGCCGCCACATAGAACGCTTTATAGCCCTGTCCGCGCAGTTCCGGTATGGTGACGTCTTTCCCCACGTCCACGCCGCACCGGAATTCCACGCCCATCTGCCGGAGCACATCGATTTCCGCCTCTATCACGGACTTCTCCAGCCGGAATGTGGGAATGCCGTTTAACAGCATGCCGCCCGGTCTTGCTTCTTTCTCGAATACGGTCA
Source organism: Candidatus Mediterraneibacter merdipullorum (assembly GCA_019117125.1). Classification (GTDB taxonomy): domain Bacteria; phylum Bacillota; class Clostridia; order Lachnospirales; family Lachnospiraceae; genus Mediterraneibacter; species Mediterraneibacter merdipullorum. The sequence goes on along the minus strand of DXAL01000011.1, from coordinate 7,871 downwards.
CCGGATAGCCTTTCGTCCGCAGATAGTACGCCGCGGACATCCCCGCAGGTCCCGCTCCGATGACTGCAATCTTCTGCTCAAACTGCTTTCCTTCATGGTTCTCGCAGACCGGCACGAAGCGGCACTCCTCATGAAGCTCCTGCTCGGCGATGAACTTCTTTATCTCGTCGATGGCAACCGGCGCGTCCACCGTGCCTCTCGTACAGGCATCCTCGCAGCGGCGGTTGCAGATTGCCCCGCACACAGCCGGGAAGGGATTGTCCTGCTTGATGAGCTTTAACGCGTCCAGATACCTGCCTTCCGCCGCCATCTTCACATATCCCTGGACCGCCAGGTGCGCCGGGCACGCTGTCTTGCAGGGCGAAGTACCGGTCTCGTAGCAGTTAATCTTTGCATGGTCCCTGTAGTCCGGGTCCCACTTGTCTTTCCCCCACTTCTCCGCATCCGGGAGCAGGGCTTTCGGATATTGAATCTCGCCGTGCTTTGTGCACAGCTTCTGACCCAGTTTGGCAGCGCCCACCGGACAGACTTCCACACATTTCCCGCACGCCACGCATTTTTCCTTTTCCACAAGGGCTCTGTATGCGGAACGGGACATATTGGGCGTGTTGAAAAGCTGGGACGTCCGGAGACCGTTGCAGACCCCCGGCGCACAGTTGCATATGGCAAATATCTTTTCCTCGCCGTCGATATTGGTAATCTGGTGGACGAATCCGTTGCGCTCCGCGCGCTCCAGTATCTCCATCACTTCATCCAGGTCGATATAGCGTCCCTTCCCCGTCTCCACAAGGTAATCCGCCATATCCCCCACGCCGATGCACAGATCGCCCTCAATCTCGCCGCATCCCTCGCCGCGCATCCGCTGCTGGCGGCGGCAGGAGCAGGCGCCCACCGCGTATTTGTCCTGATACTTCTTCAGCCAGTGGGAGATGTGTTCCACACTCGCCGACTGCTGCTGTGCAGGGATGGCTTTCTCCACCGGGATGACGTGCATCCCGATGCCGGAACCGCCGGGCGGCACCATGGGCGTCACCTTCTCCAGCGGCAGGCGGGACATGTTTTCAAAAAACTCCGCGATAATCGGATGCTCTTCTGTCTGCTTCTTGTTCATCATCATGAACTCCGCGCAGCCGGGCACGAACATCGGCAGCACATACTGTTTGTGCCGGTCCGCATTTTCCCAGTTGTACTCAATCATCCCGATGACAGACATCTCGTCCAGGAGCTGCTGCACCCGCTCTTTGTCCTTCCCGGACTTCTTCGCGATTTCCTCCAGCGTCATTGGCTTCCTTACCTTCATCGCCAGACAGACTTCCGCCATCTCATCGGTCAGCACTTCCGCAAGCCCCCAGTATTCCGGGTCGTCCACGGTCACCTTGTGCCCGATGCGGTCCGTTATCATCTGTCCCAGCTTCAGGATAAGGGTCCTCTCTTCACTCATCAGTTCGCCTCCTCTTCTCTCTTTTTGCTGTATATTTTCCGCGTATATCTACGGATTCTTCCACATATGTACCTGTTCCCTCACCCAGTCGTACCACTCGTCCATGCCTTCCCCGGTCTTTGCGGAGACCGGGATAATCTTCATATCCGGGTTCAGCCGCAGCACCCGCTCCCGGCAGGCGTCGAAATCAAAATCAAAACAGGAAAGCGCGTCTGTCTTGTTGATGAGCAGACAGTCGCAGACCTGGAACATCAGCGGATATTTCAGCGGTTTATCGTCGCCCTCCGGCACGCTTAAAATCATCACATTTTTCACGGCGCCTGTGTCAAACTCCGCGGGACATACCAGGTTGCCCACGTTTTCCAGCACCACCAGGTCCATGTCTTCTGTCCCCAGCTCTTCCAGCCCCTGCCGCGTCATATCCGCATCCAGATGGCACATGCCCCCGGTGTGCAGCTGGATGACCTTTGCTCCGGTCCCGCTGATGGCGTCCGCGTCTACCGCGCTGTCAATGTCCGCCTCCATGACGCCGATGCGCATCTCGTCCCTGAGCGCTCCGATGGTCCGCTTCAGGGTCGTCGTCTTGCCGCTCCCCGGCGAGGACATCAGATTAATCAGGAATGTCCCGTTCTCTCTGAGTTCTTCCCGCACCTTTGCCGCTTCTCTGTCGTTGTCGTCAAAAATCCGCTTCTTGATTTCATATACTTTATACATCCTGTCCTCTCCTGTCTTCCAGTTTTTCTCGATGCACGCTCAGTCCGTCAAGCATCAGCCGGAGGGCAATCTGCACCTGGAGCAGAAGACTCACCTTCCGGTCCAGGTTCAGCATGGTCCCGTTCCACGCCAGACGCTTCATCAGCCCGAACGATGTATGCGCCAGGGAATAACAGACTTCCTCCGGCGTCCAGTCAAAGGACAGCGTGCCGTCATTCAGCCCTTTTTCCAGCGCGTCCGTCACACGGGGCTTTAAATTCATGATGCATGCTTCGTACTCTGTCAGTTTCTCCTTGTCCACCCGGTTCTGGAAAAGAAACACATCGAATTCCTGAAGGTATTTGAGGAACGCCGTCTCATGCTCAAAAATCCGTACCAGCGCATCCAGAATATACTGAAGCTGCTCTTTTCCCGTCATGTCCGCATATCCGGCGGCGTCATCCACGTTCAGGTATTCCTGTTCTATCTTCTTCCAGTAAGCGACGCCCGCCTCCACCGCCAGTCCGGACTTCGTCTCATAATAGCGGTAAATGGTGGCCGCCCCGACGCCGGCTCTCTCCGCCACTTCCTCCACCGATGTCTGTTCAATGCCCTGGTCGCAGAACAGTTCCATCGCTGCCGCAATGATTTTCCGGGAGCGGTACAGGGAGCTGCGCTTCCGTGCCTGGGATTCCTTCATCCGCCATCTCCCCCTTTCGTTTCTTATGATAGTCATACTATCATATTTATAACATATTTTCAATTATCGTCCATATTATTTCTGATTTTTATATATTTTGCACAAGTATACCGTCAGTGTACAAAGGGGCAATACTGACGCTGGACTGTTTATATTACCTTCTCTTTAAATCCTTCTCCGAACACCTCGCTTGTCTCCGTAAACATCAGGAACGCCTTTTCATCTGTCTCCCGGACGGTGTTTTTCACAAGGTACGCCTCCGTCCTTAAGCAGGCGCACAAAAGGACGTCCCTGTGCGTGCCGGTATAGCCGCCGGACGCGGGTATCACCGTGACGCCGCGGCGGACATCTCTTCCTATCTTCTCCGCAATTTCCTTCCCCTTCCCGGTAATGATGAGTGCAAGAATCCCCGCGCCTGCCCCGTACAGAATCTTATCCAGCACAAGAACGGACACACCGGTCGATACCACACCGTAAAGCACAGCGTCCACATCGCCAAACACCGGCCATCCCAGCAGGATCACGGCAAGGTCGATGAGCATGGTAATCACACCGACAGACAGGTGGGGCTTCTTCTTTTTGATTGTCAGAGTAAGGAAATCAATGCCGCCGGAAGACGAACCCCGGATATAGAAAAGCGCCATCCCGGCGCCCAGGAGCACTCCCGAGCAGAGCGCCGCCATCAGCCTGCCGCCGGAATAGGAAGGGAAGTACGGAAAGACCACGTCGAGAAAAAACGAAGCGACTGCCATCGTCTTCGCACTTTTGATAAGCAGCCGCTTCCCGACGGTCTTATAGCTGAGCAGAACAAGCGGGATATTGAAAAGAAGGGTCATTGTCCCGACCGGAAGTCCAAGGAGATGGTTCAGGATGAGGGCGAGTCCGGACACACCGCCCGGCGCAAACCCCGCATTGCCCGCAAAAGTGTAAATGCCGGCAGCGTACAGGATGCTGCCGGCAGTGTCATAGAGAAGGTCCTGGAGCAGGACCTTCAGACTGAAACTGTTCTTTAAGCCTGAAATCATTTCGTCACCATTCCCATCCAATCTGTTGGAAACAGCATTTGTACTTTTCAGACAGTTTATGCGTTTATTCTGCAGATGAAATTACTCTGCATCCTGAAGCCCGCACAGGCAGGACAGACGGACTGTCGGATTTTTCAGATAAGATTGCATGGTATAAAACTGTTCCTGCTGTTAATCGGTATTACTTCTTCACACATGCATATAACCCCGCCGGCACCGAGCTGCATACCTGTCTTATCAAGCACTTCATATTTCTTGATTTCCCGCCGGTTCGGATTTGCCGATTTTTTTATCTCCAGCGGATGTATCCTGCCATTTTCCTCAATAAGCACATCAATTTCTTTTGCGTTAGAGTCCCGGTAATAGGACAGATGAACTTTCGACTGTGAGTAGGAATAATTCTTCAACAGCTCTGCAACAACGTAGTTTTCAAAATAATGTCCGCTTGCCGCTCCGTTCATCAATGTATCTCTTGTGAGCCACATTGAGAGATACGCACACAGACCCGTATCGCAAAAATATAATTTCGGCGTTTTTGCCAGCCTCTTTAATTCGTTATTTGCAAAGGGCTTCAACAGGTAAATAATTCCAAGACTTTCCAAAAGAAGAAGCCATGCTTTCGCAGTGGGCTGCGAAATATCCGCCGCTTCCGCCAGAGTACTGTAGTTAACCTGCTCCGACGTCAGCGCGGCACAGGCGTTCAGAAATCTTCTGAATCGGACTGTGTCTGTAATCCCGCCTTCTTCCGAAACATCCCGCATCAGATAAGTCTCAATATAAGAATTGAAATATTCCTGCCGCTGTTCCTCATCTGCATTCAGAGCCGCAGGCATGCCGCCTTTCCATATATGCTCAAATATATCTACAATATCATTTTTCCCTGATGTCTTCTGCCTTTCCAGCAGACAATCCAGCGTAAAATCCAGTTCATTCGGGAATACTATATTATCCGTTTCATTCTTTGAAAAACTGTACAATTCAAGTATTCCGATTCTTCCCGCAAGAGTCTCGCGGATATTGGATATCAAATGATACTGCTGCGAGCCGGTCAGCCAGAAAAGCCCTCTTTTGTCCGTTTCATCACACATTATTTTTATCTGTTCAAAAAGTTCCGGCGCTTTCTGTATCTCATCTATTATAATCGGAGGCTTATACGTCTGGAAAAACAGGACCGGGTCCGTCTTTGCAAGCGAACGCGCCATCTGGTTATCCATTGACACATAGGTTCTGTTCTCATTTTCTGCAAGATGTTTCAGCATTGTTGTCTTTCCGACCTGCCTTGCTCCGGTTACCAGCACCGCTTTAAAAAAAGAACTCATCTTAAGAAATTTACGTTCCAGCGTCCGATGGATATATTGCATATACTTTGCGCCTCCTTTTTATGAAAATCTAAAGTTAACTTTATTTTATCCTAATTTTATAGTTTGTCAATCAAATCATCAATAGAATAAATGTAGAGTTATTTTGACACATCAAAATAACTCTACGTTTACTTCTAAATATTTTGATTGATTTTCCATAGCGTCAAGTGACGACTATCACGTTGGTATGTATAGTAAAACTACAATTTAAAAAGATGCTTATTATGGACAACAAAAAATTTGGACAATCAGTCCTGTTTTTTTAAGATTTTCTACTTGTTCATCAATTGTCATAGGAGGCTGATGATTTTTTGTTATCCCATACAATATTCTCCTTAAAGTTAAAAGACCCAACGTGGTCCGCATCGTTGAGAGGCGTGTTGGGTTCTGTTAGTATGTATTATATGCGTCCAGGGGTAAAAAATCAACCCACATATTAGTTTTTTTGATTTATTCACTGTATCCCTGTCTCACTCGCGGGCTGGCGCCCTATGCACTCCGCCGTGCGCAGTTCGATTCCGCGCTTTGCGCTTCATCCCCTCTGTGTACCTTCACACTAGGCTCGAAAACACCTCGCCAAGTGTTCAGGCATCACTCGCGGGCTGGCGCCCTATGCCGATTAATAAAAAAGTGCCTGTTCGAGAATAAATTCTCGACAGACACTTTTATTAATCGTCGCACGGCTTGTAGCCTTACGCGGACCTACTCGATGATTTTAGCTACTGTACCTGATCCTACTGTACGTCCACCCTCACGGATAGCGAATCTCAGACCTTCCTCCATAGCTACCGGATGAATCAGTTCAACTGTCATCTCTACGTTATCTCCAGGCATGCACATCTCTACGCCTGCCGGAAGCTCGCATACGCCTGTTACGTCTGTTGTTCTGAAGTAGAACTGCGGACGGTAGTTGTTGAAGAACGGTGTATGACGACCACCCTCGTCTTTTGTCAGGACGTATACCTGGCATGTGAATTTTGTATGGCATGTAACTGTGCCCGGTTTGATGATAACCTGACCTCTTTCGATCTCTGTTCTCTGGATACCACGGAGCAGAGCACCGATGTTGTCACCTGCGCGAGCCTCGTCGAGCAGCTTACGGAACATCTCGATACCAGTTACAACTGTCTTCTTAACATCATCATGGATACCGATGATTTCAACTTCGTCAGATACGTGAAGAGTACCACGCTCAACTCTACCTGTAGCAACAGTACCACGTCCTGTGATAGAGAATACGTCCTCTACCGGCATAAGGAACGGTTTGTCTGTGTCACGCTCCGGAGTCGGAATCCACTCGTCAACAGCGTCCATGAGCTCCATGATCTTGTCGCCCCACTCTCCGTCCGGGTCTTCAAGAGCCTTCAGAGCAGAACCCTGGATGATCGGTGTGTCATCTCCCGGGAACTCGTACTCGTTGAGTACTTCACGGATTTCCATCTCTACGAGCTCAAGCAGCTCCTCATCGTCTACCATGTCGCATTTGTTCATGAATACAACGATGTACGGAACGTTAACCTGACGGGACAGAAGGATGTGCTCTTTTGTCTGAGCCATAACACCGTCTGTTGCAGCAACTACGAGGATAGCGCCGTCCATCTGAGCAGCACCTGTGATCATGTTCTTAACGTAGTCAGCATGTCCCGGGCAGTCAACGTGTGCGTAGTGACGGTTCTCTGTCTCATACTCAACGTGTGCTGTGGAGATCGTGATTCCACGCTCTCTCTCTTCCGGAGCCTTGTCGATGTTATCGAAAGCAACCTCTGCGTTACCGGATACTCTCTTGGAAAGTACCTTTGTGATAGCAGCCGTCAGAGTTGTTTTACCGTGGTCAACGTGACCGATTGTACCGATATTGCAATGCGGTTTTGTTCTTTCAAATTTAGCTTTTGCCATTTTGAATAATCCTCCTTAAATCTGTACCCGTTTCTGCGGGCATATTCTGGTTTCGATTTTACCCGGCTAAAACTGATTATATTTCAATCTTAGCCGTTTTTCAAGCCTTTTTATACGATTTACGCATTTTTGTTGGATAATACTTTTTCCTGTACAGACTTCGGTACCTGCTCGTACTTCTCGAAGAACATGGAGTAGTTACCGCGTCCCTGTGTTCTGGAACGGAGGTCTGTGGAATATCCGAACATCTCGGAAAGCGGAACGAATGCGCGTACGATCTTTCCGCCGCCTAAGTCATCCATACCCTCGATGCGCCCACGACGTGAATTCAGGTCGCCGATAATATCACCCATGTATTCCTCAGGCATTGTTACTTCAACTTTCATGATCGGCTCAAGGAGTACCGGAGCCCCCTGTTTCATGGCATCCTTAAACGCAAGAGAACCTGCAATGTGGAATGCCATTTCTGAAGAGTCGACTTCATGGTAGGATCCGTCGTAGCAGTTTGCGTGAACGCCTACTACCGGGAATCCGCCGAGGATACCGGACTTCATAGCGTCCTGGATACCTTCGTCTACAGCCGGGATATACTCTTTCGGAATAGATCCGCCGACAACAGTAGACTCAAAGGAGTAAGTCTCCTCACCGTTGGCATCCATTGGCTCAAATTTAACTTTACAGTGTCCGTACTGTCCACGTCCACCGGACTGTTTTGCATATTTGCTGTCAATATCCGTTGATTTGGTAATAGTCTC
>DXAL01000010.1 GCA_019117125.1 Candidatus Mediterraneibacter merdipullorum | reverse complement strand
AACCCGGGAGGATTACATCGGAGAAGACGGACTCCTGTATTGTGGACAATGCCATGAACCGAAGGAGGCTTATTTCGATCAGGAAAAAGTCGGAGTTTTGGGAATAAAAAAACATCCGCGTGAATGTGAGTGCCGGAGACAAAAGAGAAAAGAAGAGGAACAGTACCGGGAACAGCAGCGCCATGAAGCTGTAGTCAGAGAATTGAAGGAACATTGTTTCTCGGATAGATCCATGAAGGAATGGACGTTTAAGAATGATAAGGGGCTTTCCGAAAATACCGTGCTTGCAAAGCTTTATCTGAAAGACTGGGAAACAATGAAGGCGGAGAAGACAGGCTACCTCTTCTGGGGAGCAGTGGGAACCGGGAAAAGTTTTCTGGCAGGCTGTATTGCCAATGCACTGTTGGAACAGGAGATAGAAGTACGTATGAACAATTTTGCAGAAGTGCTGAATGATCTGTCTGCTAATTTTTCAGAGAAGAACACATACATAAAAAATCTGTGCAGAGTTCCGCTGCTGATTCTGGATGATTTTGGAATGGAGCGGGGAACAGAGTACGGACTGGAACAGATCTATGCGGTGATTGACGGAAGATATCGGAGCGGGAAGCCCCTGATTGTGACGACAAATCTGACGCTGCAGGAGTTAAAGAATCCGCAGGATATAGCACATGCCAGGATTTATGACCGGCTGCTGGAGATGTGCGTGCCGGTTCAGTTTAAAGGTGAGAGTTTTCGAAAACGTACGGCTCAGGAAAAGCTGGGGCGGATGCAGAAAAGAATAAAGGAGGAGATGAGGTAAATGAGACAGACAAAAGAAAGAGAGAGCAACTGCCGCCTGGCAGTGGATATTGAAGGTCTGGCCGCTATGCTTTCCTGCGGACAGATGACTGCAAGGAAGATTGCGGAAGATGCGGGAGCCCGGATCACCATCGGCCGCCGGGTATTGTACTCCGTACAGAAGGTAGAGAAATATCTGGAAGCAATAGCGGAATAGAGTAACATGGATGTGCGTGGGGAGGGTTTTGTGCTATACTTTTCATAGACAGGACAAGACCATTCCCCACAACAGGGAGGTGTGAGTAGTAAAGAAGCAACAGTTCAGCACGCGCCATTCGCAAAACCGCACTTACGTGCTAATGATGGCTGTCGCCATTGTTTTGCTCATTCACGGGCGCTCATCACATCTGGATGTCAGTCACCGGATTTTTATGCAAGCATAAATCCGTTTCCTGACACCAGACGGCTGAACTGTTTCAGAAAGGAATGGTTTTGTGGCAAGAAAAGACAATAGAGGAAGAAATCTGAGGACCGGGGAATCTCAGCGCAAGGATGGACTCTATATGTATCGCTACAAAGATGAACGGACCGGCAGACGCCTGGCCGTTTATTCTCCGGATCTGGCTGAACTCAGGAAAAAAGAAAAAGAGATTGAGAAAGACCAGAGCGAAGGAATTCTGACCGATACCCAATGCAAGAACATGACTCTTAATGACCTGTTTGAGATCCACATGGATACCAGAAAGCTGGCGGAGAGTACACAGGCCAATTACAGAAGGATGTGGAACAGTCTTGTGAGGAATGAACTCGGACAGATGAAAGTGGTACAGGTAAGACCATCTCATGTACGCCTGTTTTATTCCCGGCTGAGCAAACAGAAATATTCCCACAGTACCATCAAGTTTCTCCATAATATGATCTTACCGAGCTTTGAGGTGGCTGTAGATGATGATATCATCCGGAAGAATCCGGCCAAGAGAACGCTGGGAGATTATGGGGAACCGGAAAAGAAACGCACCGCCTTGTCCTTTGAGCAACAGAAAAATCTGCTGAACTATGTAAAGAACAGTGAGGTATTCCATATCTATCTGCCGCTTTTGCAGGTGATGATTGGAACTGGGCTCCGCTGTGGGGAGCTGATCGGACTCACCTGGAAGGACGTAGATCTGAAGACCAGGACCGTATACGTGAATCATCAGCTGATCTATAAGAACTATGGAGACGGGTGTGATTTTCATGTGACCATGCCGAAGACAGAAGCCGGGATCCGGGAGATTCCCATGAGCAAAATGGTGGCAAAAGCCTTTGAGACTCAGAGACGGCTGAATTTTCAGATGGGAATTCCAAGGGATGTGAAAATCGAAGGGCTTTCGAATTTCGTGTTTATGAGCAGGAGTGGACGTCCTATGATGCCGACTACCGTGAACTTTATTCTCCGGGATATTGTGAAGGCGTATAATGAGGAAGAAAATGAGCTGGCAAAGCGGGAGAGGAGAAAGCCGGAAGAGCTGCCGCACATTTCCGCCCACATTCTCAGACATACAGCCTGTACCAGAATGGCAGAGACGGATCTGGATATGAAGGTCGTTCAGTATGTGATGGGACATGCGAACATCAGTGTCACGATGGAAGTTTATAACCATATCACAGACCGGTCCAGGATTGAAAAAGAGATTGCGAAGATGGATTTGGTGCAGATCATGTGATGGCTCAGATTTCTTTAAGAATGATTACAGAACTACTCGCCATGGACTTCGCGAACAAGTTCGCTCAGTCGCGGCTGTCGCCTTATAGGTCCAAAACCGGAGCTGCCTTTATGTGAGCAAGCTCCCAAAAGGCACCCCGATTTCGTCCCTGCATGGCTCGTAGTTTTCGCGCAAATTGGTGTAGAAATGGTGTAAAAATGGTGTAGTAAGCCATTTTTTGAAAAAATCGAAAATTTGGAAAGCCCGAAAAAGCCCGTAAAATCAAGCTTTTTTGAGGTTTTCCAAAAAAATTATTTAAAAAATTAGCACTCACCTCTTGGGTCGTTCAGGGGGACCTGAGGTGTTAGAGCCTGTAAAGCCTTACTTTTACAAGGCTTGCTGTATTATGCGGGCCAATCCGTCTATTGAACATATTTTTTCTGAACTCTATCATGTCCGGGAAAAAAGAAAACCAGGATACATGAAAGTCAAAATGTTGGAACTGCTTCTGTTCTTAAGTGATCTCAATACGGCAGAAGAAGTTTTACAGACGGATTATTTCAATCAAAATCAGGTCGCATTGATTAAAGCAGTAGCGTCCTATATTACGGAGGACTTGACAGCACATCATACGATTGAACAGCTTTCCCAGAAATTCGAGATTTCTACAACAGCATTGAAAAAGTGCTTTCGAGGCGTCTATGGAACCTCTGTCTATTCTTATCTTCGTACCTATCGGCTTCAAGTCGCCAAAAAATTGTTGCTGGAAACCGAGTTGTCAGTAACGGAGATTGCAAGTAAAATCGGATATGAAAATCCGAATAAATTCACTTCTGCCTTCAAGGAAATGTACGGTAGTTCTCCAACGGAGTTCAGAAAGAGTGTCCGTGTGGATAGAAGCGGGTCCGTATGGAGTGGCGAAGAAATCTGAGTTGCACTAAAATATACTTTGTCAGATAAAAGCAGAAAGACCGCTTGAAGCTGGCCTATTTTTTGAACTGGTGGTTAGGTGGCGCTAACTTTCTGCAAGACAAAGGAGGATTTCCAAATGGAAAATGAAAAATCGACAGGTAACAAGTACACTGTCAAAGACGCGGCAATCATCGGTATCTTCTGTGCGGTCATGTTCGTTGTATTTATGGTCTATTCGACACTGACCGGCGCTTCTCTGTTCTATTCCATGATTTTTAACGCCGCTGGTGCAGCTCTTATCCTAGCACCGTTCTATGTTTACATGTGCATGAAAGTCGGCAAGCATGGCCCCGCTCTTGTCTACAATATCATGTGGGCGATTATCGCCGGATTGATGATGGGGCCGTTTATGATCCCGTGGTTTTTGGGCGGCGGTATCATCGCAGAGCTTTCCATGTGCGGAAAGGATGCTTACCATGACATTAAGCGTGTATCTATTTCGTGGGTAATTACAGCATTGGTTCGCGCTGCACACGGTATGTCAGAAATCTGGTTTTTCAAAGACGCATTTCTTGCAACTGGCGTCAGTGAGCAGCAGCTTCAGGTTCAGACCCAGTATTACACTGATCCGAAGTATGTCATTTTGAGCCTGGCTGTTACTGCTATTCTGGCCATCCTTGGCTGCATGATTAGCAACAAACTGATTGTGAAGCACTTCAGAAAGAGTGGCGCGATTAAATAAACTATGAGCATAAAATTTGATTTTCGGACCAAATTGCTTGTCATAGTTCTCACTATGTCGCTTGTGGCGGTGCTCACAAGCGACATTTTGATATACACACTTTTGGGCGTTTTGAGTGTGTATCTGATTATTCAGGGCTTTGGCAGGCAGACAATAAAATATCTGATCGTCTGCGGTATTTTTATCGTTTTGAGGCTGCTTTCAGGAGGACAGGGCATTACCATTCTTATGCCGGAAATGTTCCTGTTCATGGTACTGCGTATTTTGATGATGGTTATGGCTGCGCAACCTGTGATCGGTATGCCGCCGGGAGAAGTTGTAGCAGTTCTATAATGAGGACGGGATACTGATCATGAATGTTTATGACTTTTTGTTGAAACCGGAGTTGTTGGAATTCTGATCTGATTAGAAGCGGTAAATGTGTCAAAAACGAAAGGAAGAAAGGAAGATTTTTATGGAGTGGAAGAAATTATTAACTCAAACCCGGTTATACAAGGAGGAGAAAGACCCAAAAGCATTTGAGGATTATTATATAAGTCCATTTGAGAGAGATTATGAAAGAATTGTTTCCAGTGCGGCATTTAGAAGACTGCAGGATAAAACACAGGTTTTTCCACTGTCTAAAAGCGATTTTGTCAGGACCAGGCTGATACATTCGATAGAAGTATCGACGATCGCAAAGCAATTGGGAATTATGTGTTTCCAAAATACATCCTCTTATCAACATTTGCCAATAGACTCGGACGAGCAGGATGATGAAAAAATAAAGATGCAAAGAGTTGGCGATATTGAAGCTATTTTGTCATGTGCCGGATTGCTGCACGATCTTGGAAATCCACCATCCCCTGGCCTATTTAGTTGAGGCAGCAGACGATATCGCATATATGACTGCGGATTTGGAGGATGCGGTAAAGTCTGGAATTGTTAGTGTGAACGAACTGTTGAATTTTTTTGAGGATACATATAAATCGGTAGGAGAAAAATATAAAGAATCATCACAGCATATAGAAAAAACAGTAGAGATTATTGAAAAGCTGAAGTCCCTTAATCAAGAAGAACAGGATAAGACAAAAGTGATGAGTCAGTGGGGAACATACCTTAGAAAATGGTTAATGTATGTCGTGTGCTGGAGATTTTCGAGAAGTTATGATGATATCTTGCAAGGGAAATTTGAATACGATCTATTTTATGATAATAACCACAGTTTAACAGAAAAATTGTTAAAAAAGGCAATGAGTCAATTTGTTTTTGATTCGCGTGTTATTGTAGAGCCGGAAATATCAGCACAGATTATCCTCAACTTTCTGTTGGACAAGTTTGTTCCGGCAGTTGTTCGATTTGATAATTATGGAGAGATGACTACGCAGGATAAAAAAGTTATGACACTTATTTCGCCTAATTATATTAATGATTATTTTAAAGTTAAGGAAACTGAGAAGATTACAAATGAGAAAGAACTTTTGTATCAAAGGATATTAATTGCAACAGATTTTATCAGTGGGATGACAGATGGGTATGCAAAAATATTGTACAAAAAAATGTCGGGATTAGAATAGGGTTTTATCGAGTTCGATTGAGTTCTGGACAGAATAACTCCCCCTCCCCCTGCATAGATTGTAAAAACGATGTTTGCAGGGGGATTTTTTTGAAGGATTATATTGAGGAGCGGGCCGTGGAGATTGCCGCATATATAATAGAGAATAATGCGACTGTGAGGCAGACTGCAAAGCAGTTTCGGATAAGCAAGAGTACGGTACATAAGGATGTCACCGAGCGTCTCCTTCAGATTAACCCATCCCTCGCCCGCGAAGCACGCAAGGTACTGGACGTGAACAAATCCGAGCGCCACATCCGGGGAGGGCTGGCGACAAAAGAAAAATATCTGCATCAACATGCGTAAACGGTATCCATAGCGGTAAGCATAAAACCCCTTTTCAAATTGGGAAAATGTGGTATAATGATTGAGTTGCTGCGCGCTGCTTCCTTTCCTGCGCGCGTGGTATAATGATTGAGTTGCTGCGCACTCAATCCGGTCCGGCAAAAGCCGTCCCGCCCTGCGAGGCAGGGATTATACCGGAGCAGCATTTACAAATGACAAAAGAGAGGTGAGATGATAATGAGCGAAATGAAACTCACGTTTAAAACTGCAAATGAGATTATCGAGTTTGTGAATACAGTAGCCAGGTATGAATTTGACGTAGATGTCAGGCTCGGCAGGATTGTAGTTGACGCGAAGTCATTGCTTGGGATTATGCATCTTGGACTTAACAGTGTACTGAATCTTGAGATACATTCTGAGGAATGTGGAGAGCTTCGCGAGGAACTCATGAAGTTTGCCGCATGATTTGATTTTTCGATACGGATTTGGTGCTATTAGAGGAAAAGACACAGACCGGCAGGCTCGCGGTAAGGCGCTCCTGCCGGGGACTGTGTCTTTTGCGGTTTTCGTATCATTTATCTCATATCTTATATCTTATGCTTCCGGCTTCCGGTCAGCGCCGTTTTTATTCTTCGACGGCTTCTTCGGTCTCGTCTTCAGCGGCTGCCGCAGCGCGCACTTCGGTGACGGTGACTACGGTTGCTTCCATATCGGTCGTGATGTCTACATCTTTGTCACGGGCAATGTCCAGGTCTTTGACGCGGATGGTGTCGCCGACTTTCAGGTCGCCGATATCCAGCTCGATTTTTTCTACGAGAGCGGACGGAAGCGCCTTGAAGTCTACTTCATGCAACATCTGCTGGGGAACGCCTGCGACCAGTTTGTCTGCGTTGACCAGATGGATTTCTGCGGATGAGTGTACTTTCTCTGTGCTTACGAGCGCCTGGAAGTCCATTTCGTCGACACCGCCTTTGAGCGGATTGAAGTCGATTTCTTTGATGAGGGCGTCATATGCTTCGCCGTCTACCTCGAGACGGATTCTGCCGCCTTTTCCTTCGGTCTTGAGGAGCTTGTCCACATCGCTTTTTGTCATTTTCAGCGGGATGGATTCCTTCATCTCCCGTCCGAAGATGCAGCCTGTAACAAATCCTTCACGTCTAAGTTTTTTGGCTTTGATCGTCATGTCTCTTTTTTCAGCTTTTAAAGTATTCATTTATCTTTTCCTCCAATCACTGAATGAATCACGCTTAGCAGCCTTCAACTTTGTAAAACAAATAGGTATTGTTAAGTGTATTTCTTTGCTACACTTACAATATAGCACCGTTGTCAAGGGGCGGATGTAAGTTTGTCCGGGACAGATGCGGATATGCCCGGAGCGGAATGATTTACAAGATTTTTCCGGTGTGTTAAGATAAGAAGCGGGAAGAACATGGATGCCGGAAAAGGCAGGAGGAAGACAACGATGAAGCTCATGATTGCGTCGGACATACACGGTTCGGCATTTTACTGCGAACAGATGCTCGCGGCATACAGGCGCGAGGAAGCCGGGCGGCTGCTCCTTCTGGGGGACATCCTTTATCACGGACCGAGGAATGACCTGCCGGAGGGCTACGCTCCCAAAGCGGTGGCAGCGCTGTTAAATCCGATGCGGGAGCATCTGCTCTGCGTGCGCGGCAACTGTGACACGGAGGTAGACCAGATGGTGCTGGATTTTCCGGTGATGGCGGATTACTGTTTTCTGGAACTGCCGGGAGGACGGGAAACGGAAGGCGCGGACAGCGTCTGTGTGTTTGCGACCCACGGACATGTCTGGCACCCGAAGCATCTTCCGCCGTTAAAGGACGGGGATATCCTGCTGACAGGACACACCCATATACCGGCGTGCGAAGAGTTCAGGGGAGCGGACGGCAGGATGCGCCGGTATCTGAATCCGGGCTCTGTCTCGATTCCGAAGGAGGATTCTCCCCACAGTTATATGATATATGAGGACGGGATATTCCGGTGGAAAAATATGAAGGGGGAGGAATACATGACATGGAAGACCGATTCGCGCTCTTGATTGATGCGGACAATGTTTCTGCAAAATACATCCAGCCCATTCTGGATGAGCTTTCCAAATATGGAAATGTAACGTACAAAAGGATATACGGGGACTGGACGCGCCCGAACAGTGCGAGCTGGAAGGAGGAGCTGCTCCAGAATTCCATCACGCCCATCCAGCAGTTCAGTTATACACACGGGAAAAATGCGACGGATTCGGCGATGATTATCGACGCGATGGATATGCTCTACACAAGCGAGCTGGAGGGATTCTGTCTTGTATCCAGTGACAGCGATTTTACAAGGCTGGCAAGCCGCCTCCGGGAGAGCGGAAAGACGGTCATCGGCATGGGGGAGAACAAGACGCCTTCTCCATTCCGCAAGGCGTGCGACATCTTTACAGAACTGGAGCTCCTTCTGGAGGACAGTACGATGGACAAGGATGAGCACGAGGGAAAGAGCAGCGCCCATCACAGCCACGGGAAGGACCAGAAGAAGCAGACGGCGGCGTCCAAGGAGCAGATTGAGGAGGCGGTTGTCCGTATCATCACGGAGAATCAGAACAATGACCGGGAGACGGGGCTTGGCGAGGTGGGAAGCCGGCTTGTCAAGATGTATCCGGATTTTGATGTCCGCAGATACGGCTACAGCCTGCTTTCCAAATTCCTGGAGACGCTGCCGAAACTGAAGCTGTGCCAGGAAGGGACGCAGGTCACGGTGACGCTGTACGAAGACAAGAGCCGCAGGGAGATGCTGACGGAATATATCCTGATGCAGATTAAAAGCGGAGGAAAGTACGGCATCACGCTCAGTTCGCTGGGCAACCGGATTCGGCTGAAGTTCGGCGATTTCAAAGTGCGGGACTACGGGTTCTCTCAGTTCAAGCAGTTCATCCAGAGCTTCCAGGGCGTGGAAATCGTGGACGACGATGAGCGGACGAGGGCGGTCTACAGGGGAGACGAATAACATCAGAAAAAATCACAGAGAATTACCGGATGTCAGATGATATCCGGTAATGAACACAGAATATCAGAAGCGGCTGTGCAGACCGGGTGACCGGCAGGCACAGCCGTTGTTTTATGCACGGCGTTTCGGCGGTTCTGTAGGTATTGCCGGATTCAGTATGGTTTTGTGTAAAATATTTGTAAATTCATCTGTCTTGTCACCTGTCATATCAAGTGCTATAATGGGCATCGTGACAGAAAGCGCAGCGCATGGTGCGGACATGTGCCGCGCGGAAGGGAAAAGGGGTGTACACATGACAGTGACAGAAGAGATACAGGCATTGAAAAAAGAGAAAAACGCCGTTATCCTGGCGCATTATTACGTGCGTCCGGAGGGGCAGGAAATCGCAGATTACACGGGTGATTCTTTCTATCTGAGCAAGATTGCGACAGGGCTGGAGGAACAGACTATTGTTTTCTGCGGTGTTTCATTTATGGGAGAGAGTGCGAAGATACTGAATCCGGAGAAGACCGTACTCATGCCGGATGCCCGGGCGGACTGCGCGATGGCGCACATGGCGGATGAGGAGTGCCCGAAAGCGGTGCTGGACCTGGCGGATTACGTGGGAAGTACGTCCGGCATCATCCGGTACGCCAGGGAGAGCGGCGGGGATGAATTTATCATATGCACGGAAAACGGCGTCCGCGCGGCGCTGGAAAAGGAGAATCCGGAGAAGCGGTTTTATTTTACAGAGACAGAACCGGTGTGTGAGGACATGAAGCGGATTACGCTGGAAAAGATCCGGCATGTGTTAAAGACCGGGGACAATGAAGTGCGCATGGACGCACGCCTGATGGAAGAGGCGAAGGCGCCTCTGACAGAGATGCTCAGGCTGGGCGATTAAAGAACAGGGAGGATGAGAAAGATGGACAGGGATGCAGCCGGGATACGGTATGCCGCATCCTGTTCCACGAGGATGTGACCGGCAGGGAGATTACGGGAAAGCTGCTGGAGCAGGTGCGGACTCTTGAAAATGTGACGGTCATGGAGTATACTACCATGACGGACATTATAGAAGAAGGCGGGCAGTGCGCAGGAGTCGTGGCGGAGGATGCAGACGGGCATGTGCTGGAGCTGCGTGCGCCCTATACGCTTCTTGCGAGCGGCGGAATCGGAGGACTCTACGAGCACTCGACCAACTACCCTCATCTGACAGGAGATGCAGTGCGCATTGCGAAAGCGCACGGGCTGAGGCTGGAGCATCTGGATTATGTCCAGATACATCCCACTACGTTATACTCGAAGAAGCCGGGACGACGGTTCCTGATATCCGAATCGGTCCGGGGCGAAGGAGCGGTGCTCCTGGATAAGGACGGGAACCGGTTTACGGATGAACTGCAGCCGCGGGACGTGGTGACGCAGGCCATACGCCGGCAGATGGAAAAGGACGGGACCGACCACGTATGGCTTTCCATGGAGCCCATCGGGAAAGAGACGATTCTGCGGCATTTCCCGAATATTTACCGGCACTGTCTGGAGGAGGGGTATGACGTGACGAAGGAGCGGATACCGGTGGTGCCGGCGCAGCACTATTTCATGGGCGGCATCTGGGTGGACAGCGACAGCCGGACCTCCCTGGACCGTCTGTATGCTGCGGGGGAGACGAGCTGCAACGGTGTGCACGGGGCGAACCGGCTGGCCAGCAACTCCCTCCTTGAGAGCATGGTATTTGCAAAGCGTGCGGCGGAAAAGATTGCCACGGGACTTGGAAAAGAAAGAAGGGCAGAAGGATGAATGATATCACGATGAGGCTCCAGGCAGACCATCTGATTCTGGAGGCGTTAAAAGAAGATATATCCAGCGAGGATGTGAGCACCAATGCGGTGATGAAAGAGGCTGTGCCGGGCGAGGTGGACCTGATATGCAAGGAGGACGGCGTCATCGCGGGGCTGGATGTGTTCCGCAGAGTGTTTGAGCTCCTGGATGAAACGGTTACGGCAGAGTTTTATGTCCGGGACGGCGATGAAGTGAAGAAGGGCGGTCTGCTCGGGAAAGTACGGGGAGATATCCGCGTGCTCCTGTCCGGAGAACGGACGGCGCTCAATTACCTTCAGCGGATGAGCGGAATTGCCACATACACCCGCTCTGTGGCAAAGCTCCTGGCGGGCAGCAGGACGAAGCTTTTGGATACGCGGAAGACAACGCCGAACATGCGCATCTTCGAGAAATACGCAGTCCGCGTGGGCGGCGGATACAACCACAGGTATAATCTCTCGGACGGCGTGCTCTTAAAGGACAACCACATCGGCGCCGCGGGCTCGGTGGCGCAGGCTGTGAAGATGGCGCGGGAATACGCACCATTTGTGCGCAAGATTGAGGTAGAGGTGGAGAATCTGGACATGGTGCGCGAGGCGGTAGAAGCAGGCGCGGACATCATCATGCTGGACAACATGCAGGAAGACGAGATGCGCGATGCCCTTGCCATCATCGGCGGACGGGCGCAGACGGAGTGCTCGGGGAATGTGACAAAGGAAAATATCGAAAGGCTGACCGGGCTGGGCGTGGACTATATTTCCAGCGGGGCACTGACGCATTCTGCGTCCATACTTGACATTTCCATGAAAAACCTGCATGCTGTGGTATAGAGATATGCGGCTGCAGATACAGTCGGCAGCCAGGTACCGGATGGAAAGAGGAGGGATTCGGATGACGGGTTCAGACAGAAGAGAAGCCATCGTGGCGCGCATCGCGGACAGCGACGTCCCCATATCCGGACGGGAGCTTGCCGCCGCCTTTGACGTGAGCAGGCAGGTCATTGTGCAGGATATCGCGCTGATACGGGCGGCAGGGCATGATATCATCTCCACGAACAGAGGATATGTCATAAACGGACCGCAGACGGTGCGGCGCACGTTCAGAGTCCGGCACACGGACGAGGAGTTGGAAGAAGAGCTCTATTCGATCGTTGACCTTGGCGGCAGAGTGTGCGATGTGACTGTCGAGCACGGGGTGTACGGCAGACTGACGGCAGAGCTGGACATCACGTCCAGGCGGAAAGCCGCGGCATTTCTCTCGGATATCCGGAGCGGGAAATCCAGTCCGCTCAAGAATATTACATCGGATTATCATTGCCATACGGTGGAAGCGGACAGCGAGGAGACGCTGGACATGATAGGCAGGATGCTCCGGGAGAAGGGCTTCCTCATCGGTGATGCGGAAGATACCGCCCGGTAATGGAGTATATTATGGAAGAAATCAGGGAACTGTTTGAAGGTATCTTAAAGGAAGATTTCGTCCGCGCGGTAATCAGCGGCCCGCGTACAAAGGACGGGATACGGAAGGTGAAAGTCCGCCCTCTGATATTAAAAGGCGTGCGCCTGTTCCAGTTCGAGTCATTTACGGAAAAGCAGGCGTTCCACAAAAATCTGGACCGAAGTGCGGCAGTGGAGGAACTTGCCGGATATGCGGACGGATTCCGCCAGATGCAGGTCGCGGTGTCAGATGCGGACTACACGGTCCTCATCAGCAAGAAGGGGAAAGTGACGGTCCGGAAGAAGCAGCGCAGAGACAAAGCGCAGGCGGCGGATATGTCCCACAACCGGCAGAAGAGATATATCCTGGAGGAAGGCGTCTGCGTGCCATTCCTAAGGGACCTTGGCGTGATGACCGAAGACGGGAAAGTCGTGAAATCGAAGAGGGACAAATTCCGTCAGATCAACCGGTTCCTGGAATTTATCGAGGATGTCCTGCCCCGGCTTGACCGGGACCGGGAGCTTACGGTCCTGGATTTCGGGTGCGGGAAGTCTTACCTGACCTTTGCCATGTATCATTATCTGCATGTGCTGAAAGGATATGACATCCGCATCATCGGGCTGGACCTGAAGGAAGATGTGATACGGCACTGCAGCAGCCTGGCGGAACGATACGGCTATGACAGGCTGGCGTTTCTCGTGGGAGATATCGCGGATTATGAGGGCGTGGATCAGGTAGACATGGTCGTGACGCTCCACGCTTGTGACACGGCGACGGACTATGCGCTGGCGAAAGCCATCGGGTGGAATGCGAAGGTCATTCTCTCGGTGCCGTGCTGCCAGCATGAGATGAACGGGCAGTTTTCCTCCCGGTCCGGCTCCGGGATGCTGGCGCCTGTGATGGATTACGGGCTTTTGAGAGAGCGGTTCGCGGCGCTTGTGACAGACGGGCTGCGGGCGAAATATCTGGAGAGCATGGGCTATGACACTCAGGTGCTGGAGTTCATCGACATGGAGCATACGCCGAAGAACATCCTCCTGCGCGCAGTGAAAAGAGCCGGGCGGACCGGGAAGGCGTCCGGAGAGGACCGGGCGGACACGATATCCGCAGACATCAGAAAATGTGAAGAGTTCCTGCAGGCAGCTCCCACACTGGGACGCCTGCTTTCAGATAGATAAAAGGGAGAAGATTCGGGAATGAAAAAAAGGGTAATCCGGGTGTGCGTGCTGGTCATCGTATTTGCCGCCGCGCTCGTGGTCAGCAGCATCGTGATAAACAGAGGAACCGATGATGAGATTGTAGATATGGGGGCGCCCACGCTTCCGCGCATCTCATTTACCCTGGGCGGGGTGTCGGTCAATTCTCTTTCCGGCTATGTGGAAGATATGGATATTACAGCCATGCGGGATACCCTGACTCCTCTGAGCGCGGGCGGGACCCTGACGGTGGATGTGGAAGCAGAAGGAAACGACATCAGCGCGGTCCGCTATGAGGTGTACTCTCTGGACGGAAAAGACCGGTATATCGACGGGGACGCCGCGTATGACGGGGACACGGCGCAGGCGGTCCTGGATGTAGGTACGGCGCTGTCCGGCGAAGTCCCGGAAGCGGTGCTCAAAGTCACGCTTACGGCAGACGGCCGGGCGGTCAGCTATTATACGAGGATCGTATCGCCGGAAAATCTGACGGCATCCGTATGCCTGGACTATGCCATGGATTTCCACGACAAGGCTATCCGAAAAGAGGAGACGGAGGAGATAGACAGCCATCTGGAGCCGGGCGAAGAGAGTGATAATACGACATATCAGACGGTAAATATCCATTCCAATGTCAGCCATGTCCAGTGGGGCGATCTTTCGCCGGAAGTTGTTGGGGATGTGGAGTGGAGCATCCAGGAGAGCAACACGGTCTACACTTCCATTCTGGCGAAGTATCAGGTGTCCTGCCGGGACGAGAATGGAGACAGCGCATTTTATAATGTGAAAGAATTTTTCCGGGTGCGTGTTCTGGAAGACGCCATTTACCTGCTGGATTACGACCGGGAGATGGAGGAAGTCTTCCGGGGGCTGGAGCAGAATTTTGATGAGGACGGCATCCTCTTTGGCATCACGTCGCCGGATGATATCCGGTATATGACCGCGGATGACGGGGCGGTCACGGCATTTGTCCAGGCGCGGAACCTGTGGCTCTATGACAGGGATGACAATGAACTGACCCAGGTCTTCAGCTTCGCGGACCAGGAAGGCCGGGATATGCGCAGCAAAAATGACCGGCATGCGGTGCGCGTCATCAGCATGGATGAGAGCGGGAACCTGTCCTTCATCGTATGCGGCTATATGAACCGTGGTCCTCATGAAGGGGAAGTAGGCGTGGCGGTCTATTATTTCGATGCCGCTGCCGGTGTGGTGGAGGAACAGGCATTTATCCCCAGCACAAAATCTTATCCCATCGCGCTGGATGAGCTGGGACGGATGGTCTACTATGACCACGGGACATCCATGCTTTACGTGCTGGCGGACGGCACGCTCCATCAGGTGGGACTGGAAGACGGGGAGCAGAAGGTCCTTGCGGAAGGTCTTACGGAAGACGAGTATGCGGTTTCCGACGACGGCCATCTGATGGCATATGTGACCGGCGCGCCGGAGGACGGCAAAGGAACGAATGACGGCGTCTGCGTGATGAATCTGAAGACCGGGAGCACTGCCGAAATCCGGAGTGAAAAAGGGGAAGGCGTCAGACCGCTGGGATTTATAAACGGGGATTTCATCTTCGGAAGATTTCGTCCGGAAGATGCGGGCGTGACCGTTTCCGGGGAGGAAGTAAGCCCCATGTATGAAATCGAGATACGGGATGCAGAGAATGAGACAGAGGCGACCTATGCATTTTCCGACCAGGGCATCTACACGTACGATATCCAGATACAGGAAAATCAGGTGACGCTGGACCGCGTACAGAAAGACGGAGACGTCTATGATGCCGCACCCCAGGAGTATATCACGAACAACCAGGAGCGCAAAGACCGGTCCGCATTGCTGGAAATGTATACGACCCGCGTGAAGGAAAGCCAGGTGCGGATGACGCTGGACGGAGGAACAGGCGAAGGGGCGCCGGATATCAGCAGGCCGGGGCAGGTTGTCACAGAGGAGCCACTGACCCTTGCCCTGGATTCCGGAAGCGGGGAAGAGAGGTTCTATGTATACGGGAAAGGCGAACTGCTCGATATCTGTGAACGGGCGGGAGACGCTGTTCAGCTTGCGGATGAAGTGTCCGGCGTCGTGGTATCGTCAGACCAGCAGTATATCTGGGAGCGGGGGAACCGCGACCTGGTCTATTCCACAGAGGCAGAGCCCTTCCGGGCACAGGGAAAGGAGACGTCGCTGGAGGCGTGCGAGAGATATATGGAGTCGTATGAAGCACATCAGATCGACCTGACCGGATGTACGCTGGAGCAGGTGCTCTATGTGGTAAATCAGGGCTGTCCGGTCATCGCCCTGACCGGAGAGGAGGAAGCTGTGCTGCTGACCGGGTATACGACGTCGGATGTTACGTATATCGACCCGGAAGACGGAGATGCGCACACTGCGTCCATGGCAAACGTGGAGAACCGCATCGAAAAGGGCGGCAGTATCTTCCTCGGATTCATACGTTAAAACTGTCATACGCTAAAACTTGACGGGAGAAGAGAACTCTGGTATAATTTCTCGCGTGGGGTGAGCGGAGTGCTCGTACTCGGTCGCCTGGTAAGCTCGGGAAAACCTCGCTAACGGCGGCGACATGGATCGCACGTAAGCGACCAAAGGACGGTCGCTAAGTGCTCGTACTCAGTCGCCTGGTAAGCTCGGGAAGACCTCGCTAACGGCGGCGACATGGATCGCACGTAAGCGACCAAAGGACGGTCGCTAAGTGCTCATACTCAGGCGCAGTAGCCAAGTGGTAAGGCGTGGGACTGCAACTCCCTGATCACCGGTTCAAATCCGATCTGCGCCTCTTGAACAGGACCTGGAAAGCATTTGCTTTTCAGGTCCTTTTTCATGTCCGGATTTCTTAAATCCGCTTCAGAATCTTTTCAGAATCCTTTCAGAATCTCTACAGGAACCATTAAAGTCTCTGTGTCATAATAAAGGTCCATCCGGAGGGGGATGGAAGGAACAAAGCGGTATAAAGAAAGATAAGAGGTGAGTATGACATGACAGAAAGGTATACCATCCTGGAGTACCTGGAGCGGACGCAGAGGCGCTTCGGGGAACGGACGGCAGTGGAAGATGACAGGTCTTCCCTTACCTATTCGGAACTGGTGACAACGGCGAAGCGGGCAGGGACGGCGATTGCCCGGCGTGTGCCTTCCGGACGCCCGGTGCCGGTCCTGATGGAAAAGAGTCCCCGGATGCTGGCAGTGATGCTGGGCGCGGCATATGCGGGCTGCTTCTATGTGCCGGTCAGCCCGGACAATCCGCCCGGCAGGCTGGAAAAAATCCTCCGGGTGCTGGACAGCCCTCTTGTGGTGACGGAAGAAGAGACAGCCGGGATGTGTAGGGACGCCGGATTCGGGGAGCGTGCTCTGGACGCGGGAAAACTGACAGAATGCGAGGCGGATGAGGACCTTCTGGCAGGAATCCGGACAGGAATGAAGGAGACGGATATCCTGTATGCCCTTTTTACATCCGGCTCCACAGGAGTGCCGAAAGCCGTTGCCGTAAGCCACGGAGCGGTCGTCCGTTTTATCGGGCATTTTACGGAGCTGTTCGGCATTACGGAACAGGACTGCATCGGGAACCAGGCGCCCTTTGATTTCGACGTCTCGGTAAAGGACATCTATTCGGGCATC
Source organism: Candidatus Mediterraneibacter merdipullorum (assembly GCA_019117125.1). Lineage (GTDB taxonomy): Bacteria > Bacillota > Clostridia > Lachnospirales > Lachnospiraceae > Mediterraneibacter > Mediterraneibacter merdipullorum. The sequence goes on along the minus strand of DXAL01000010.1, from coordinate 37,977 downwards.
CTGACCGGCGCCAGGATATCTCTGATACCGAAGACTTACTTTGCCACGCCGCCCAGGCTTCTGGACTATCTGTGCGGGCGCAGGGTGACGGTGCTCATCTGGGCGGTATCCGCCCTGACCCTGGTGTCCGCCCTCAAGGGACTGGACTACCGTGTGCCGAAAGACGTGCGCATGGTCATGTTCAGCGGGGAAGCCATGCCGCCCGGACAGCTCAGGCTGTGGCAGGCGGCGCTCCCGGAAGCAGAGTTCATCAACCTGTACGGTCCCACGGAAGTGACCTGCAACTGCACCTATTACCGGGTGGGAAGGGTGTTCTCAGACGGGGAGAAGATACCGGCGGGCAGGGCATTCCCCGGGCGGACGGTATTCCTCATGGATGAGGACGGGCACGAGATTGCACAGCCGGGAAGGACGGGAGAAATCTGCGCGGCAGGGGAGTCGCTGGCGTCCGGCTATTACCGGGACCGGGAACAGACGGAGAAGAAGTTCATCCGGTTCCCGGTGCACGGCGGCGGGATGCAGCGGGTCTACCGCACCGGCGACCTGGGGTATTATGACGCTTCCGGGGAACTGGTTTTTGCGGGAAGAAAGGATTTCCAGATTAAGCACATGGGGCACCGCATTGAACTGGAGGAAGTGGAGAGTGCGATGAACGCAGTGCCGGGCGTGACAAAGAGCTGCTGCGTGTTTGACCGGAAACAAAACCGGATATGCGGGTTTTATATGGGAAATGTGACAGGTTCACAGGTCCGCAGATACATGAAGGAACGGGTGCCGGTGTACATGGTGCCCTCCGGGATACGGCAGGTGGCGGCGATGCCCCTGACGAAAAACGGGAAGACGGACCGGGAGTATTTCCTGCGCCTTGCGGTACAGGCGCGGCAGGAAAACGACAGAGGAAAGGAGAAGATATGAGAAAAGAACAGCTCGAATACGCGGTGGCGCGCTACGGAACGCCGCTCTATCTGTTTGATATGGACAGGCTGGAGGCTGAGGTCGGGAGGATACGGAAGATACTCGGAAAACATGCCGGACTGTGCTACGCGATGAAGGCGAATCCCTTCCTGACAGCCAGGATGGCAGAGCTGACAGACCGGATCGAGGTATGCTCGATGGGGGAATTCCGTATCTGCAGGGAGCTTTCCATCCCGCCGGAAAAACTGCTCATCTCCGGTGTGGTAAAGAAGCAGGAAGACCTGTTCGAGATACTGGACTGCTGCGGCGGGCGGTGCGCGTACACCGTGGAATCCGTCCGGCAGTTCCACTATCTGGCAGAGTGGAGCGATGCTCATGATGAGCCGCTGCGAATCTATCTGCGGCTTGGAGGCGACAGCCAGTTCGGGATGGACGAGGATACCTTTTACAGCATTGTCGGTCTGGTCAATATGAGTCCCAGGCTCAGACCGGAAGGACTCCATTATTTTACCGGGACCCAGAAGCGTTCTCTGGACAGGCTGAAAAAGGAAATCGCCTATCTGGACCGGTTCCTGCTGGATTTAAAGGAAAAGACCGGGTGTGATATCCGCTGCCTGGAGTATGGTCCGGGCATCTCCGTACCATATTTTAGAGAAAAGACGGCGGAGACGTTCTGCGACAGCGGTCTGGAGAGCCTGGCGGAGATGCTCTCCGGGATGGAATGGAACGGGGATGTCACGGTGGAATTGGGGCGTGCCTTTGCCGCCATGTGCGGATATTATCTCACCGGCATCTGCGATGTCAAGACAAGCGAGGATACGAACTACTGCATGGTGGACGGAGGCAGCCACCAGCTGAATTACGACGGGCAGATACGGGGAATGTATGAACCGTACATCCGCATGATACCGGAGTCATTGCCGGGACAGGAAAGAACGTGGACGGTCTGTGGGTCTCTCTGCAGCGTCAATGACATCCTGTGCCGGGACATCCGGCTTGGCGGGGTGCGGACCGGCCGCACGCTGGTCTTTGAGCGGGCAGGAGCCTACTCTGCAATGGAGGGGATGGCGTTGTTCTTAAGTCATGCCCTTCCCCAGGTCGTCTCTTACAGCAGTGCGGACGGCTGGAACATGCTGCGCGGCAGGAAAGAGACCTGGACCGTAAATATGGCGGAGAGCGCAAAAGCGCCGGACGGGAACGCGGCGGACCGGCATGTCCGGAGGCCATCCGACTGCTTGGCGGCAGTACATTGAATACAGAGAAAGAAGGAGGAGGACCATGGATAAGGTACTGGAAATATTGAGGCAGATTGACGACGGGATTGACTATGAAAAGGAGAAAGCGCTGATTGACGACAGGCTGCTGGATTCATTCGGCGTCATCACGCTTGTCGCGGAACTGGAGGAGGCGTTTGATATCACCATTGAGGCGTCTGAGATGACGCCGGCGAATTTTAACTCGGCGGAAGCGATACAGAAGATGGTGGACAGACTGCAGGAGAGTTGATGTATGTCGTATGATGCGATTGTATATCTGTTCGTATTTCTCCCGGTGAGCCTGGTCCTGTACCAGCTCACGCCACGGCGGCACCGGTGGAAGACGCTCCTTGCGGAAAGCGGCGTCTTCTTCTGGATGCTCAGCGGGATGCGGATACTCTGGCTGTTAGGCGCCGGGCTTCTGACCCATTGCACGGGCATCTGGCTTGCGTGGCTTCGGACCAGAGAGAAGGAAATGCTGGCGGGAGAAGAGGACAGAGAACAGAAAAAGCAGATAAAACAACTGTATCAGAAGAATCGGCGGAGAGTCCTGGCGCTGGGAGTGGTGCTCCTGCTTGCCGTGCTCATCTCCATGAAATATCATAACTTCTTTGTGCGCAGTCTGGATATGCTGCCGTTCCGGCTTCCGCTTCCGGTGGCGCCGGAGGAGAGAAATATCATCCTGCCGGTGGGGATTTCCTTTTACACCCTGCAGGCAATCGGATATATGGCAGATGTGTACTGGGGAAAGAATGCGCCGGAGGAAAAGCCGGGCAGGACTCTTTTATTCCTGGGATTTTTCCCGCAGATTATGGAGGGTCCCATCTGCCGCTGGTCGGATACGGCGGACCGGCTTTTTGCAGGAGAACCGCTTCAGGGGCGCAATCTCTCGGAAGGATACGTGCGCATTTTCTGGGGTCTGTTCAAGAAGAAAATCGTGGCGGACCGGCTGGCAGTTCCGGTGGCGGCGATATTTGACAATTATACACAGTACAGCGGCGTGCTCATCGCAGTGGGCGCCGTCGCCTACACGGTACAGCTCTATATGGAGTTTTCGGGATGCATGGATATCATCATCGGAAGCGGGAAGCTGTTCGGTGTCTGTCTGCCGGAGAACTTCCGGCAGCCGTTCTGCGCAAGGAGCGCGGCGGAGTTCTGGCGGCGCTGGCACATTACGCTCGGCACATGGTTCAAGACCTATATTTTCTACCCGGTCTCCATGTCCTCTCTCGTGAAACGGTGGAACCAGTTTGGGAGGAAGCATCTCGGGAAAGAGGCGGCGCAGCTTGGCGTGGCAGGGCTTGCGCTCTTTCCGGTATGGCTGTGCAACGGACTGTGGCACGGACCGAGATGGAGCTATATCTTCTACGGGATGTATTATTTCGCGCTGATATTTGCGGGAGAGGCGGTAAAACCTCTCCGCAGAAATGTGCTTTCTGTATGCCATATAAACGAGGATTCCCGATACTGGCGCATCGTGCAGACGGCGAAGACATGGGGCATCATCTTTGTGGGCGAGCTGTTCTTCCGGGCAGACGGGCTGCGCGCCGGCATCTCGATGTTTGGCAGTCTGTTCCGGGATTTTGGAGTCCGCAGGCTCTGGGACGGGACGCTGTTGGACCTGGGGCTTGGGAAGGCGGACCTGGCAGCAGTCGCAGGGGGCTGCCTGATTGCCGCGGTGGTCGGACACATCCTGGAGCGCCGTCCGGATGCGCAGGAGCGGCTGGCGGCGGCTCCGACGCCGCTGCGCTGGGCGGTGTATTACGGACTCATTCTGTCGGTTGTCCTGTTCGCGGCATACGGGGACGGCTATCAGGCAGTGGATATGATTTATGCGGGGTTCTGACGCCCCGCCCGTGCAGACAGACGTGCCCGGATGCGGGAAAGAGAAACGGATATGATGTGCGGCAGGAAAAATGCGGTACGATGAGAAGATGTAAGATACGGCACGAAAATGTGAGATACAGCACGAAAATGTGAGATACAGCAAGGAGATGAAGAATGAGGAAAAAGAGGTTCGGACGCTGCGTCCTGTTTTTTGTGATACTGTTCGTCCTGCTCGGGGCGGGTTCCTCCTGGGTCAGCAGCCGGGCGGAGAGCATATCGGATTTTGTGGGAGGGAGGAACCGACCGTATGCAGGCATTTCCGCAGAGCCGGGGCATACGATTGATATGGTGGTGCTCGGAGACAGCGAGAGTTATACTTCCGTCTCGCCCCTGGAAATCTGGAAGGAGAAGGGCATCCCTTCCTATGTGTGCGGACAGCCGGGACAGAAAGTGCAGGAGACATATTATATGCTCCGGCACGCGCTGGAGAATCAGTCTCCAAAGCTTGTTGTCCTGGAGACAAACCTGATGTTCCGCAATCCGGGCATCTTCGGAAATATCCAGGCAGGCATCGTGGAAACACTCCGGTATCATATGCCGGTATTCCGCTATCATAACCTGTGGAAGCTCCTTCTGGACGGGAAAAAGCCCAATGATGATTTCAAGGGCTTCACGGTCCGCAGCGGGGTAAAGGCGTGCGATACGGCGGACGATTACATGAAGGAGACGGACAAGGCGCAGGAGATGCCAAAAGCCGTGGAAATCTATATGGAAAAGATACAGAAGCTCTGCAAAAAGAAAGGCGCCAGGCTGGTGCTGCTCAGCGTCCCGTCCCCGAAAAACTACAATTATAAGAAACACAACGCACTGGAAGCATATGCAGAAGCCCATCGGCTGGATTATATCGACCTGAACCTGATGACGGATGAACTGGGGATTGACTGGGAGAAAGACAGTTACGACAAAGGAGACCATCTGAACCTGCGCGGCGCACAGAAAGTGACCGCATGGCTGAGCGGTTATCTCGCGGAGCATTATGATATGGCGGATCGCCGGAGCGAACCGGCATACCGGGAATGGGATGAGCTTCTGGAGAAATATGAGAAAAGATTAGAAACAAAATAGATTCTTTAATGTTCCTTTAATCTTTTTCTTCTATAATACATACAGAAAATAACAGGACGATGTACAAAGCGGAGAAAAAGACGGAGGGACAGAGCTATGAAGAGAAAATATACAGGACTCCTTACGGGACTTATCCTTTCATTTGTGATGCTCACAGGCTGCGGCGTGCGCACAGGCGCCCCGCAGGATGCCGGCGGGCAGTCCGGCGGGTCAGAGCGCGAGGCGGAACTGGAAGCCCAGATTGATGCGCTCCAGCAGGAAATCGATGCACTCAAAGAATGCCAGGGAAATACAGGAACAGACGACAGCGCGGCTGTACAGTCCGGAAACGATGCCCAGAGTCAGGAAGATGCTGCATCCCGGCCGGAAGAACAGGGTGGGACCGCCCAGAGCGGGACGACTCAGAATGAAGCCGGAAACTCCGGCAGGGGCGGCGCCGCAAATGTGGCGGTCAGCTTTGAGGAGGCGCAGGCAATCGCGCTGGAGCGTGTGCCGGGAGCGACGGCGCAGGATATGTCGCTGGAGCTTGACTTTGACGACGGCTGGTATGTTTACGAGGGAGATATCATCTATAACCGGATGGAATATGAATTTGAGATTGATGCAGATACAGGGACAATCCTGAAATGGGAAGAAGAGAGATGGTAGAAATGCCGGGGGCTGAACAGACAGTCCCCGGTTTTGTATAAAACTGTCATGCGTATTAAGAAGATGTAAAGAATCCGGCAGAATGTGTGAATTAAATTGAATCTTCCATATGTCTGTGGTAATATAGCTGTGCATGAGAGGCGGATATTTTTATCCGCCTTATCTACAGCAGATTCAGGAGGACATTATGGACAGGAGAGAAAAAAGCCCCAGGAGAGTCAGGCTGAACACCATGCAGATCGTGGCATTGGGATTTTTCGGCGTAATTTTTCTGGGCGGCGTGATTCTCTGGCTGCCGGTATGCAACCAGAAACCGATTGAGTTTATTGACGCATTGTTCACCTCAGTGACTTCGGTCTGTGTGACCGGACTTGTCACGGTCATTCCGGCGGAGCAGTACACGCTGTTCGGGCAGGTCGTGGTACTGATACTCATCCAGATAGGCGGTCTGGGCGTGATTGCGTGTACAGCACTGTTTTTCCTTTTGCTCGGGAAGAAGATTTCCATGAAAGGAAGGATACTGATACAGGAAGCATATGGTCTGGATACGCTTTCCGGGCTGGTGAAATTCATCATCCGCATCATCCGGGGGACATTTATCGTAGAAGGGATAGGAGCCGTCCTTTTCTCTATTAAGTTCGTGCCGGAATTTGGCGTTGTGAAGGGCATCTGGTACGGGGTGTTCCACTCGATTTCCGGATTCTGCAATGCGGGAATCGATATCATCGGTTCCACAAGTTTTATGCAGTATGTGGATTCCCCTCTCGTAAGCCTTACGACGATGTTCCTTATCGTGATGGGAGGTCTCGGTTTCCCTGTCTGGCATGATATCTTTGTGACGGCGAAAAAAGGAGCCGGTGAAAAGGGCGCCAGACGGCGGATTTTCACAAGGCTGGGACTGCAGAGCAAGATCGTCCTGACGATGACGGCGTTCCTTATCATTTTCGGCACAGTGGGATATTTCCTGCTGGAGTTCAATAATCCGGAGACAATGGCGGATTTAAGCGTCCCGGAGAAAGTGCTGGCGTCGGCGTTCCAGTCGGTGACGACGCGTACGGCGGGATTTGCATCCGTCTCCCAGTCCGGGCTGACAGAAAGTTCCAGACTGCTGGGATGTATCCTGATGTTCATCGGCGGTTCTCCGGCAGGTACGGCAGGCGGTATCAAGACAACGACGGCGGCCATGCTGATACTGACGGTTATTTCCGTGCTGAGGGGACACAGAGATACAGAATGTTTCGGCAGACGTGTGGATGTGGAGAGTGTGCGTTCCGGAATCACAATCGCACTTATCACATTTACGTTCTGGCTGGCGGCGGTGGCGGCAATGTCCATCTTTGACCCCAAGGCGGATTTTTTGAACCTGATGTATGAGGCTTCTTCCGCAATCGGTACAGTGGGACTCTCGGCTGACCTGACGCCGCATCTGACCAGGGCGAGCCATGTGGTGCTGATGCTGCTGATGTACATCGGAAGGATAGGACCGCTCACGATGGCGCTTGTCTTTGCCGGAAAGTCGCATAAGAGCGACCAGTTCCGTGAACTGCCGGAAAAGAAGATTATGCTGGGCTGAGAAAGAAGATAAAAACAGATAGAATAGAAATGACAGGAGAGCAGGAAAATGAGTAAACAATTTGCGGTACTTGGACTTGGAAGTTTCGGATGGAGCGTGGCGCTGACACTGGAAAAGATGGGCGCAGACGTCCTTGTGGTGGACGACTCGGCTGAGAAGATACAGGAGATATCGGAGGATGTCTCTTATGCGCTCAAAGCAGACGTGTCGGACCCGGAAGCGCTGGAAGCGCTGGGCGGCAGGAACCTGGACGGTGCGGTCATCGCCGTGTCGGAGAATTTTGAGGCGAGCATCATGGCGACTATGCTCTGCAAGGAGATGGGAATCCCAACCGTGCTTGCGAAAGCGAAAGACAAACTGCAGGGCACCATTCTGAAAAAAGTGGGCGCTGATTCCGTCGTATATCCGGAAATCGAGATGGGAAGCCGTGTGGCAAAAAATCTTGTGGCAAAAGAATTTTCTGACTGGATTGAGCTGTCCGATGACTACAGCATGGTCGAGGCAGTCGTGCCGGAGCCGTGGCAGGGCAAATGCCTGGCGGAGCTGAAAGTGCGCGAACGCTTCGGCATCAACGTGGTGGGCATCATCATCAACAAGCAGGTCGATGTGACATTTGACCCGATGAAGCCGCTTCCGGAGAACGGGATACTCATCATGATAGGGGCAAATGACATCCTGCAGAAGTTTGACGCAAAGAAAGCAAAATAATAGCGTCAGTGTACACTGACGCTATCGTGCGGGAATACGAAAGCGCAGGAGTGCTAAAGTGCGGGAAAGCGGACAACGGAAGGAAGAGCGTATGATAACAAGTACTGCGAATGCACAGGTAAAGGAACTGATGCGGCTGATGAAGAAGAGCCGGGCAAGGGACGAGGCGGGCGTGTTTCTCGCGGAAGGTCCCCGCATGACGGAAGAGCTTGCCGCAGACCCGGCATGGAGGGAAAACATCCGCAAAGTGTATCTGTCGGAGGATTATGCGGCAAAGGCAAAAGACCGCTGGACTTCATTTCAGACGGAAATCCTGTCGGATGCAGTCTTCGCCCATGTATCGGGGACGAAGACGCCGCAGGGCGTCCTTGCCGTAGTACAGAGACCGGAGTATGGCATGGAAGATATTCTCGGGCACGGAGGGGGCAGAGCCCATATCCTTGTCCTTGACAATCTGCAGGACCCGGGCAATCTGGGGACCATCTTCCGCACTGCGGAGGCGGCAGGAGCGACCGGTATCCTGCTCAGCGCGGACTGCGTGGATGTCTACAATCCGAAGGTCGTCCGTTCTACAATGGGCGCAGTGCTCCGGATGCCGTTCCAGTATGTGGAGGACCTTCCGGGAGCCATTGGAGAACTGAAACAGAACGGGATATGGATTTATGCGGCGCATCTTGCCGGAGAGAAAGCCTACGATGAGGAAGACTATACATCGGGCTGTGCATTCCTGATTGGAAATGAGGGGAACGGGCTGCGTGACGAGGTGGCAGCCTGCGCGGACCGGCGCATCCTCATTCCGATGCAGGGGAGCGCTGAGTCGCTGAACGCTGCAGTGGCGGCGGCGGTGCTGATGTTCGAGGCGGCAAGGCAGAGAAGGAGATAAAAAACAAAATATATGAAGCAGGGGGACGCAGTAAAGTTTTTTGCTGCGTCCCTTATATTTTTTAGATAATGAATGAAATGTTGTTATTATTTGAACAAAAGATAATATTTTCAAAAATAAAATGAAATAAATATAACAAATGTTATTGACATAACAAATACAAGGTGCTATATTTACAGTGTACCAAGTAAACAAAAATGCGCATTGAGAAAATGATGAAAATACTGGGAGGAACTGAAATGTTAACAGTAAACGAGTTTGCAAAGCATTTGGACCTGGCATATCTGGCACCGAACCTTCAGAAAAAGGATATTATCGAAGCGTGTGAGATAGCGAAAAAGTATCATGTGAATTCCGTGAATGTAAATTCCTGCTGGGCAGAGCTGATTGTTCAGGAACTGAAAGGCTCTGATGTAGGACCGAGCGCAGTGGTCGGATTCCCGTACGGTGCGATGTCCACAAAATCAAAACTGCATGAACTGCAGGAGATGGTAGACCTTGGATGCACAGCGTGCGATATGGTAATCAATATTGGTGCGGTAAGAGATGGCGACTGGGAGCTTGTACGCCATGAAGTAAGCGAATTTGTACGGATATGCGGTGAAAACTGTGACACAAAACTGATTTTTGAAGTGGGCTTTCTTACGGACGAGGAGATTGCAAAGCTGACACAGATATGCTGTGAGTGCGGAGTAACATATGTGAAGACAGCAACAGGTTCACAGGCGTTCCCGACAGAACATCAGGTGCGCATCATGAAGGAAAACCTTTCCGGTGATACAAAGATTAAGGTTTCCGGAGTTCCGAGAACATTTACTATGGCAGCAGCTCTTTATATGTTCGAGCACCTTGGAGTAAGTCTCTGTGGAACGAGAAGTGCCGGCAGGCTGGTGCAGGAGTACAGTGATTATCTGAAAGAGCTTGAGGCGGAGAAATAAAAAGGAACATTCGATAGAAAATCAGGAGGATATCATGCAGACAGTAAATTATAATCTGAGCTCTCTTGTGGGGGGCGACATTCAGATTGTTTCAAAAGATGAGAGTTATGTAAGAAGAGCGCTCCATCAGCCGATCAGCCTTGAGGAATATGAGTTTCTTCTCAAGACGGTGAAATATATCGGGGCAAGCGACAGATTTAAAGATGTCATTGACCTTTTTAAAGTGCCGGAAGGCGAGACGCCGGCAGGTTTCAAGATTGAGTATAATATGAAAGAAAATCATTATCTTGAAATCGATCTTGTAAGGAATATTTCTTATGATAAAAACGGCAGAAAACGTCCTACCAAATTTATCTTTTCTGCGGATACAGCCAATCCGTATGAGGTGGAGCCAATCAAGCATCTGATTGGAAACCTTACATGTAATCCGGGCATTATTTATGACCTGTTTATCAATAATCCGAAAGCGAATGTCGGACATAAGTTCAAGACAAGAAATGAAGTAATGAAAGAAATCGCTGACATTCTCGGACCGGGATGCGATATCAGCGTGGAAGTAAATAATCCGTTTGCCGATTTTAATGAAATACTGGAAGAAGCGGAGCAGTTCCGTGAAATGTTCTCCGATTATCGGATGGTGCTTAAGATACCGCACACCGGACCGGTAAATGCTCAAAATGTCGGTGAGCTGCTTACAGGGAATAAACGTCTTTCCACAAGGTGGAATCAGGCAAAAACAGCAGACTATCTGTATGGACATAATCTGGCGCTGAAGATGAAGGAACACGGCTTCCGCATTAACTATACGCTGATGTTTGAGCCGTGGCAGACTGGTATGGCGCTGCAGGCAAAACCTTATTTCATCAACAGTTTTGTACGTCAGCGCTTCGGTGTAACGACATATATAAATGGACTTCTGACAGCATATCAGAAAACATACGATGAAAGATTTTTAAAAGATTTGCGCACATTTATGATACAGTGGGATTTCCTTTCCAAAGATGATGAAGATGCGGATCTGCGTCTGGTGGAAAAAATGGCACGCGAGACCATCGAATACAGGAAAATCAATGAGCGGGAAGGATTCGACGGCATGGATGGCGTGAGACACAACTTAAGAATGCTGCGTAATTCCAACCTGGATACGAGACTGATCGTATGCAGTATCGAAGGTTCCAGAATGTATCCGGAACTTGACAAGTTGATGACGGAGCCAGAGTTCAAGGATATGACAGACCGCATTGTCATTACGACAGAGCCTTCGTACCTTGCGCAGAACACCTCTTCGCCTCAGATCATTACATACCAGAGAAGATTTATGAATGCTGCAAACGGTGAGAAGTAAGAGAAACAGGGCACCAATTACGCATTGGTGCCTTTTCTGCCTTACAGCTGCAATGACCGTGCATCCGGTTATGGGGCGGCTTGACGGAAAGGTGAAGAAGACATGGATAAGAGAAAATTTCTGATAGTCGCTATTTATGTGGGACTTCAGTCTTTCCTGCTGCAGCTTGTCGATCAGCTTGTTGGACACAGGCTTGCAGACGGCGGCACCAGGGGATTTGTATTTATTGCTTTTCAGGCATGGGCACTGTATTTTCTTCTGGGAAATACAGTGAAAGGAGCGATAAAAGGATTCTGCGGATATGTTCTCGGAATCGCGTTTGCGGTCGTGATGCTGGCTCTTGCAGGAGTGTTTTCGTGGATGGGAATCCTGGCAGTTCCGGTTACCGCACTGATCGTGGTGCCGTTTATGATGTATTTTGAATTTGCGCCGTGGTGTATCAGTAATGTTGCTACTTTTTTTGTCGGCGCAGGAGCATATTATGGTATTCTCAATTATGTGGAAGAAGTCAGTGAAGTACAGGCGGCGGGCATCGTGATACTCTACTGTATCTTCGGTCTTGCAAGCGGTTATATGACCATCCTGTTCCGCAGCGCATATGAAAAACGAATGGAAGGTCTGGAAGTGAAGGAGGAAGGAAAATGAGCAAACTCGACAAACTTACACATATCAATGATATCTGCCTGTTTGTAAAGGATTTCAACCGGGCTTTAAAGTTCTACACAGAGAAATTTGGATTTCAGGTAAAGCGGTTGCAGCCGGATCCGGAACATGCGAATTATGCAGAATTCGATTTTCATGGGACGGCAGTTACACTGTGGGATAAAAAAGGGCTTTGTGAGGTCGTGGACCACAAATATATCGACGGAGACGGGCATCACTTCATGATTGCGGTGAAAGTGCCGGAACTTCAGGATGTGGATGATATTTCTGACGAGCTGAAAGCCAATGGTGTGAAGTGTCTTACGGAACCGACAACGTATCCGTTTGGCTCAAGGGCGGCATATTTCCAGGACTGTGAAGGAAATGTCTGGGAAGTGTTCGCCTGGGAAGAAGGGAATGGTCCGGGACTATTATAAGAGTATGTTACAGCAGTTTTGAAGGAGGCAGTTTATGTCAAGAGCAGTTTTGATTGTGCTGGACAGCGTAGGTGTCGGGGAACTTCCAGATGCGGCAGAGTTCGGGGACACCGGAACAAATACAGTCCGGCATGTAGATGAGTATTGCGGAGGACTGAACATCCCGAATATGAAGAAGCTGGGGCTGTTCCACATCCGGGATACAGGGCTTGTCCCGGCAGGAGAACCTGAGGGCTGCTATGGAAAAGCAGCAGAAAAAGGAAAGGCGAAAGATACGACAAATGGTCATTTTGAAATCGCCGGACTCGTGGTGAAGACGCCGTTTAAGGTGTTTGGAGAGTCTTTCCCTCCCCGCATCATTCACGAACTGGAACGGCGTATCGGCACAAAGGTAATAGGAAATTATCCGGCATCCGGTACAGAGATTATAAAAGTACTGGGAGATGAGCATGTAAAAACGGGATATCCCATTGTCTATCTGTCTGCGGACAGTCTGATGCAGATTGCGATGCATGAAAGTGTGATACCGCTTGCAAAGCAGTATGAGATATGCCGGATCGCAAGAGAGCTCCTGAGCGGGGATGATACGGTGAGTCGGGTGATATGCCGTCCGTTTACCGGAACAAGCGGGAATTATTACCGGACAGAGAATCGAAAAGATTTTTCTGTAGACCCGCCGGGTGAAACAGTGCTTGATCTGCTGAAAGCAAAAGGAAAGGATGTCATCGCGATAGGGAAGATTGAAGATATCTTCAACAGGCGCGGGATAACAAAGATTGATCATACAAAAAATAATAAAGCCGGTATTCAGGCGACTCTGAATTATCTGGATGAAGACTTTGACGGACTGCTCTTTGTAAATCTTGTTGATTTTGACATGCTTTACGGCCACAGAAATAACCCGCAGGGGTATGCAGAAGCACTGGAGTACTTTGATTCATTCCTGCCGCAGATAAAAAACAGGCTTCACGATGAAGACCTTCTCATCATCACAGCAGACCACGGATGTGATCCGACTACGCCGGGAACAGACCATACAAGAGAGTATATCCCGATACTGGCATACGGAAAAGAAATGAAACAAGGAGTAGACCTGGGGATACGCAGCACATTTGCAGATATTGCATCCACAGTCGCAGAATTTTTTGGCTATTCATTTCCGACAGGCACATCGTTCCTGAAGGAGATAAAGAAATAGCAGTCAGGAGGAAATATGGACAGTTTTGAATTTATGTCGCCGACAAAATTTATCCTGGATAAAGATGCAGATAAACTTTGCGGGAGAGAAGTAAAGAAATTCTCAGATAATGTATTATTTGTGCATTATGGAGATAAATTCACATATGATTCAGGACTTCACAAGCGGATTACAGACGCGCTTGCAGACGCAGGTGTTGCTGTATGGGAACTTCCCGGAGTTGAACCGAATCCGAAAGTGGAACTGGTGAGAAAGGGAATCAGCATCTGCCGTGAAAATCAGATAGGATGTGTCCTTGCTGTAGGAGGCGGAAGCGTGATCGATACGGCAAAAGCAGTCGCGATCGGTGTGAAATATGAAGGAGATGTATGGGATTTCTACAGTAAAAAAGCAGTCCCGCAGGAGGCACTCCCGATTGGAACGGTCATGACGCTGCCGGCGACAGGGAGCGAAGGAAGCAACGGAAGCGTATTAAAAAATCCGGAGACAGGAGAGAGCGCGGATGTGATGGCAGACTGTCTGAGACCGTCCTTTACGCTGATGAACCCGGAGCTGACGCTGACAATCCCGAAACGACAGACTGTATTTGGCATCATTGATATGTTCTCTCATGTGATGGAGCGGTACTTCTCCAGCTCGAAGAACACCTATCTGACGGACCATATGTGCGAAGGCGTTATGAAATCCATCCTGATGAATGCAGATGCACTTATGAAGGACCTTCAGGATTATAATGCAAGGGCAGAACTGATGTGGACAGCGATCGTAGCGCACAACGGACTCCTTGCGACCGGAAGGAATCAGGACTGGGCGACCCACACGATTGGCGCGCAGCTGAGCGCACAGTATAACTGTGTTCACGGGGCGACACTGTCCGTACTTTTCCCAAATTGGGCAAAATATGTATACAGAGAGAACCTCCCGCGGTTCGTACAGTTCGCAAATCGTGTATTTGACGTGGAAATCGACCTTTATGACGAAGAGAGAACAGCGCTGAAAGGCATAGAGAAACTTGCGGAATTTTTCCAGTCCATGGGCGGACCTGCAACGCTGGCTGATCTGGGAATCAATAACGATGATGAGTTCCGCAGAATGGCAGAGGATGCCTGCAGGTTTGGCAACATTGGGGGACTTAAGAGCCTGAACGCAGATGATGTAGAGCAGATATACCGGCTTGCAAGATAACCATGTTCCTGCGGACAGTTTCAGGAGGAAAATGCAGATATGAAATATGATTTTGGTATCGGAAATGTGATTATCGTTTCCTCTCATAATGGTTATGTTCCTTTTATTGGGTTTGTCGGCGTAAAAGGAGACAGGATACTTCGTATCATTCCGGCAGGAGCAGATGAATCAGAAAAAGAGGAGTGCGCTGTCTGGATAGATGGAAGAGAAAGAATCCTTATGCCGGGACTTGTGAATGGACATTGCCATGGAGATATGACGCTCGCACGGGGAGCAGGAGATGATCTGACGCTGCTTGAGCAGCAGGCGGCGTTTGCCGATACCGGATGGTTCTATACGCGAATTGACGATGAGGACAGATTTTATTCCCGTCAGCTCACTTATTGTGAAGCACTTCTTTCCGGCACAACATTCATAATGGAAAATATGTACTGGGGAATGGGAACGGAATCTGTGCGAGCCATGAAGGAGGTGGGTATCAGAGGAGCTCTGGCAGAAGACATCCGTGTGGATTTTACAAAACCGGATGTATTTGTTTCAGAGAACTATCTCAGTGAATATAAAAATGCATGCGTAAGTGCCGGTATACTTCCAATACTGGGCGGAATTTCTGAAGAGGACTATGAGACAAAGCGTCTCAGAAATATTTTGGATATCTCGGAAAAAACAGGGATGATGCTGACATGTCATCTTGCAGAAAATACATGGAGACAGGCTATCATACAGGAGAAATACAGGACGACCTCTGTCCGGTATCTTGCGCAAAACGGACTGCTCAGTGACCGCATCATCGGCTCTCATGTAGTATATGTCTCAGAAGATGAGATACAGGCGCTCAGAGAAAACAATGTTAAAGTAGTCAATACGCCGCTCTGTGAGATGAAAATATGCGATGGCATCGCGCCGATACCTGAGATGGTCAGACAGGGAATCAGAGTGTGCCTTGGGACAGACGGAGCAATGTGGAACAACTCCAATGATATTTTCAGGGAGATGAAGGGTATGTCCCTGCTTCACACTGTGAACAGCGGGATACGCAGTCTTGACCGAAAAGATATCCTTGATATGGCGACGGTAAACGGCGCTGCATGTTTTGGTCTTGAGAAAGACTACGGCACGATTGAAGAAGGGAAAAAGGCGGATTTCATATTGATAGAAACGGGAAGTCCGCACATGCAGCCTCTCCGCCTCGGGAAACATGAAAATGTGACATCTGCACTTGTCTATAATACCACAGGGCGGGATGTGACAGATGTATTTGTTGGTGGAAGACATGTGGTGGAAGGCGGGAAGCTTCTTACCGCAGATGTGGCAAATATCACAAAAAAAGTAAAGAAAGCCTCGGAGAAGATAGCGGCTTCTTTATAAATCCTTGAAAGAGGAACAAAAAGCGAAAGAAAAGAAATGGAGGAACAAAAAATTATGAAAAAACGTATCGTATCAATCTTATTGACGGCAGCTATGGTTGTTACGCTGGCAGCAGGATGCGGAAGCAAAGGCGGCTCTGACAGCAAAGGCGGAGACGGAGAAGGAAAAGAGGCAGAGTATAAGGTGGCTCTGGTTGTCAATCAGAAGTTTGGCGACAAGGCATCCATGGATGATCTTGCAAAAGGCGCAGATCAGGCGGCAGAAGATTTTGGCGTCGAGATTGCAAAGCTGGAGTCCGCTGAGGCATCCAGGTACGAGGAAGATATCCGTGCTATGGCAGACCAGGGATACGACATGATTGTTACAACTTATGCATACATGACTGATGCGACAAAACTGGTGGCAAAAGAATATCCGGACACTAAATTCTCAGCAATTTTCCAGACAATCAACGATGGAGATGAAAAATATGAAAATGTCTGGGATACGGAGTTCCATGGAGAGGGAGCGTTCTATCTTGGAGGATATATTGCAGGTCTTCTCACCAAGACGGATCATGTAGGTTTTGTAGTAGGCGCCGAGGAACCCACGCCGAATGCGGAGGGCAATGGATTCATGATGGGAGTTCTTGCATCAAATCCGGACGCAACAGTAGAATTTTCCTATGTTAACAGTTACGAAGACCCGGCGACAGCCAAAGAGATAACAAGCGCCATGATCTCACAGGGATGCGATGTGATTCAGACAGATTCAGGTGCGTCTAATGCGGGTGTTGTAGAGGCGTGCAAAGATGCCGGTATCTTATGTGCAGGCGAGATTACAGATTACTGGGATACCTATGAAGGATTCTATGGAATCGAAGGAATTGGATTTGGCGATACAGTATATAAGGCAATCGAAGCAATGATCAATGATGAATTTGTAGGCGGAGAGCATGGTATCCGCGACCTGACAAATGGCGGTTACTTCATGGACTGGGATGCATTTAACAGGTTTGCAGATGCAAATTCTGAATATGGAGAGACAATGAAGGCAGCGATTGCTGAGGCTCAGGAACTGGAAAAACAGATTGTGGACGGCTCACTGGAAGTTCCGTTTGATACGGAAGTTCCGAACTGGGACAGAGTCAAATCAACGTACGGTGAATAAGATAAAGAGCCGGAAAAGAGTATGAAAGCTGTATAGAAAAGCATGGAAACTGCTCTGAGGCGCAGCCTCAGGGCAGTTTCACAAAAGAGAATGGGAAAGGAGTAGCATCATGGAGGAAAAAATTAACAAGGCTTCAGCGCCAAAGGCAGCGAATGATGGTGTATATCATCTTCAGTTAAAACAGGGTGATGTTCCGCCCTATGTTATCCTTCCGGGCGCGCCGGAGAGGACGCTTAAGATAGCAAAGAACTGGGAGGATGTGAAAGAAGTTGCCTCCTACAGAGAGTATAAAACTGTAACAGGAAAGTACAAGGGTGTGGAACTTGCCTGTACGTCCACAGGAATAGGCGGTCCCAGCTCGGAAATCTGTCTGCATGAGCTTAACACTCTTGGCGTACACACATGCATTCGTGTGGGTACAACAGGATGTATTGTTCCGGAATTTGACCTGGGTGATCTTATCATACCGGTGGCGGCATACAGAAAAGACGGAACTTCTGCGACATATATCGAACCGGAATTTCCGGCGTTTGCCAATACCTATGTTGTGATGGCACTGATGCAGGCATGTGAACGTCTGGGATTCCGTTATGGTCTTGGGCTGGATTATACGGTGGGCTCTTTCTATATCGGACAGGGGCGTCCGCTCAATGAGGACGGGAATGCCACTTACTGGCCGTCCTTTGCAGAAAAGATTATTCCGGACCTTCAGACAGCAGGCGTTACGAATATCGAAATGGAAACATCCGGGCAGCTTGTCATCGGATATCTCCACGGGATGAGAATGGGAGCGATTCTTTCCGTAATTTCCAATCGGGTACTTGACCGATGGGGAGACAACGGCGGAGAAGAAAAAGCATGCCTGGCAGCAGCAGAAGCAATGAAGATACTCATGGAGTGGGATAAGACAGGTAAAGTACAGGTTGATGTAAATCTGAACAGGTAAGAGGGCGGACATATGGCAGCAGCAGTAGAAATGTTAAATATATCAAAATTCTATCCGGGCGTTGTGGCTACGGATCATGTATCGTTTTCTGTCGATGAAGGTCAGATACTCGGACTGATCGGGGAAAATGGCGCAGGAAAGTCTACGATGATGAATATGCTGTATGGTATGACAGAGCCGGATATCGGGACGATAAAGCTATTCGGCAGGGAAGTACGGATACAGTCGCCGAATATGGCGATCAAACTCGGAATTGGCATGGTGCATCAGCACTTTATGCTCATGCCGAATCTGACCGTCCTGCAGAATATCATCCTCGGCAATACACCTACCAAAAACGGACTGATAGATATTAAAACGGCAAAGGAAAAGATAAATAAAATTATGGAGACATACGACCTGCCGGTAAATCTGGATGAAAAAATCTATCAGCTTTCTGTTGGCGAAAAGCAGAGAGTAGAAATTATCAAAGCACTTTACCGTGAGGCGAAAATCCTGATTTTGGACGAGCCGACTGCGGTGCTTACACCTACTGAGACCGATAAACTTCTGGAAGTTTTAAGACAGCTCAAAGAGCAGGGGGTTACAATTATTTTTATTACCCATAAGCTGAGAGAGGTTATGGCGATAACAGACAAAATTGTTGTCATGAGGAAAGGGCTTGTGACAGGGACGCTGAGTACTGATGAGGCGCGGACCGACTCCCTTTCTGATATGATGGTGGGAAGAAAAGTCAATCTTGATATCCCGAGAAACGACTATGCACCCGGAGAAAAAGTGCTGGAAGTAAAAGGTCTTTGTGCGTTGAACCAGAGAGGGCTTCCGGCGCTCAAAGGGGTGGACCTGTATGTCAGAAAAGGAGAAATCGTCGGAATAGCGGGTGTCGAGGGCAACGGTCAGACGGAACTTATCGAGACAATATCCGGAATGCTCAGACCGACAGCAGGAGAAATCATCTTTAAAGGGAATGATGTGACGACATGTTCTGTACGGGAAAGAAGAGAGCAGGGAATGTCGCATATTCCGGAAGACAGGCTGAAAATGGGCAGTGCGAAAGAGTGCTCCATTCGCGATAACATGATACTCAACCGGTATTATCAGAAACCCTACTGCCGGGCAGGAGTGCTTGACAGCAGGAAACTTCTGGAGCTGTCTGAAAAATTATGCAGGGACTTTGAGGTAAAGACGCCGAATTCCGAATATAAACTGGGAACTCTGTCCGGCGGAAATATGCAGAAAGTGATTTTTGCAAGAGAGATGGAGGCAAATCCGGATTTTCTCATTGCGGCACAGCCGACGCGGGGTGTAGATATCGGAGCAATAGAGTCCATCCATCACAAAATTGTAGAAGTAAGGGATTCCGGTCGGGGTGTGCTTCTTGTAAGTGCAGAACTGGATGAGATACTGTCGCTTTCAGACCGTATCCTTGTCATGTATGAAGGTGAGATCATGGCTGAATTCAAACGTGGTGAAGCAGATGAGAGAACGATAGCAGAGTACATGACAGGCTCTAAGAGGCAGACAGAGAAAGGAGGGCAGGATTGATGAGGACAAAAGACAACAGCAGAATCATAGCTTCCGTGGAAACTGTGGCAAAGCAGATCGTACTGATTATCATCGCCCTTGCCCTTGCCACAATATTCCTGGCTGTTTCCGGATACGAGCCGTTTGCTATTGTGGAAGGTATCTGGAACAGTCTCACGGTAGATATCGCCGGGACGATACGCTGGATGACGCCTCTTGCACTTTCCGGTCTCGCGGTCTGCGTTACATATAAAGCAGAAGTATTTAACCTCGGTGTAGACGGACAGATTTATATGGGGGCTTCGGCAGCGGCTGCGGTAGCTCTGTTCGTGCCGGAGAGCCTGAACCAGGGAGTATCGCTTGTATTTATCTTCCTTGCAGCGATGGCTGCAGGAGCTGCTTTTGCGATGATACCTGCATTGATGAAAGTCTATCTCAACACAAATGAGATTGTGTCTACGCTGCTTTTAAACTTTGTGGCGGAGCTCTTCGTAGAATATCTTGTGACAGGACCATTGAGAGACCCGTCCGAAGGGACAAACCTGAATGCAAGTGAAATACTTTCGGAAAACACATGGCTTCCAAGGCTTTCTTATTTTCAGCCGTCCACGGCAAATGTGGGATTTTATATCGCTGTCATTGTGATGATTATCCTCGCGTTTGTTTTCTATAAGACGGCATTCGGACATGAAATTAAAATTGTAGGAGCGAATCCGACACTGGCAAGATATGCCGGCATGAAACCGAAGAAGACCATATTCCAGGTCATGGCATTAAGCGGAATGATAGGCGGTATTGTGGGCGCTATTGAAGTAACGGCTGTACAGCACAGATTGCTGACCGGATTTAATCCGGATTTCGGAATGACAGGTATCGTAGTTACACTGCTTGCAAATAACAATCCAATCGGTGTGCTTTTCTCAGGTGCGTTTTTCGGAGCAATCCACAACGGCGGCATCAATATGGAGAGACTGACGTCAGTTCCATCTGCTGTTACGGATATTGTAACAGGCATTATCTTCCTGATGATCGGAGCGAAGTTTGTACTGCCAAGATTAAAGAAACTGGCGGCTGAGAAGAAATCAACAGGCAAAGGAGGGAATTGAGCATGAATATAGCGGTTATTTCAGATACACTGGCATCTACAATAAGAATCGCCACTCCTCTGATGCTGATGGCGCTTGGCGGACTTCTTTGTGACAGAGCCGGAGTTTTTAATATTGCAATGGAAGGATTTGCCCTCGTAGGTGCATTTGCAGCAGTTGCCTGTGTACAGTTTTCGGGTGGAAGCGTCTGGGTCGGTCTGCTGGGAGCTCTTGTGATTGGAGCGCTGTACAGCGCTATATTCGGGCTGTTTGTGACAAAGTTTAAGGCGAACAATATCATAGCCAGTATTGCCATGAACACGCTTGGAGCCGGGCTCACGTCCTATCTCCTTCGCGCAATGTTTGATGTACAGGGCGCGTATGCACCGGAGAATATCAATAAGCTGGAGATGATCGAGATACCGGTTATCAGGGATATCCCTGTTTTGAACTGTATCAGCGGACAGAGTATTGTAACTTATTTTACAGTTGTCCTGATGATCGTGCTTTATGTTATGCTCTTTAAGACAAAAACCGGTCTTGGCATCTGTGCTGTCGGGGAGTCTGATGTTGCAGCAAGGACGGCAGGCATCAAACCGGAACTTGTGAAATGGAAAGTCGTACTGCTCTCGGGAGCGCTTTCCGGATTAGCCGGAGCTTATCTTTCGATTATTTCCGTATCACAGTTCTCGGAAAACATGATACAGGGAAGAGGATTTACGGCATTTACAATCTATGTATTTGGTGCATCGCATCCGATTTTTGCCTCTCTGGTATCTCTGCTTTTCGGATTTGCAGAGGCGATCGGTATCCGCATCGAGCTTATGGGCATGGCGATACCGCCGTCCATCATCAGTATGTTCCCGTATATCCTGGCAATCGTTGCGCTTGCTATCAGTTCGTATATGAGAAAGCGTAAAGTACAGGGCGTGATAAAAGTAAAAAAGAAAAAGGAGAAACTGGCATGACAGATAAAATGGCTGTAAATGCAATCAGAATACTGTCGGCAGACGCAGTACAGAAGGCAAAATCCGGGCATCCGGGACTGCCTCTGGGAGCGGCGCCGATTGCGTATGAACTGTGGGCGCATCATATGCGGCACAATCCGGAAGACCCGGATTGGATGAACAGGGATCGATTTATCCTCTCAGCGGGACATGGTTCTTCTATGCTGTATTCCCTGCTTCATCTGTTCGGATATGGACTGAGTATCGAAGACCTGAAAGAGTTCCGGCAGCTGGGTTCGCGTACTCCGGGACATCCGGAATACCGGCACACAAAAGGAGTTGAAGCTACGACCGGACCTTTAGGGGCGGGGCTTGGCATGGCTGTAGGAATGGCTATGGCGGAGCAGCACCTTGCGGCGAAGTTTAACCGAAAAGGGTATCCGGTGTTTGATCATTATACTTACGCCCTCTGCGGAGATGGGTGCCTGATGGAAGGGATTTCTTCGGAAGTACTTTCCCTGGCTGGAACGCTGGGGCTTGGAAAGCTCATCGTACTCTATGATTCTAATTCCATCACGATTGAAGGAGGGACAGACCTGGCATTTACGGAAGATGTCTCCAAACGGTTTGAGGCATTTGGATTCCAGGTACTTACTGTCCGTGACGGGAATGACATCGAGGCGGTCGGAAGAGCAATAGAAAAAGCAAAAGATGATACATCCAGACCATCATTTATTAAGATTACTACAAAAATTGGGTATGGTGTTCCTGCAAAAGAAGGAAAGTCCAGTGCACATGGGGAACCTCTCGGCGAGGAAAATGTGAAAATTCTCAGGAAAACTCTGGAGTGGCCGCTGGAAGAGGCGTTTGCTGTTCCGGAAACAGTTTACGAACATTACAGGAAGCTTACATGTGCAGGAAAAGACGCAGAAGAAAAGTGGAAAAAAATGTTTGCTTCTTACAGTGAAAAATATCCGGAGCTCAGGACAGAACTGGAGGCGTGGTTCGACGAGGATACGGCGACTGCTTTGTATGATGACGAAGAGTACTGGAAGCGGGAGAATAAAGCGGATGCTACGAGAAATATTTCGGGCAAGGCGCTGAATTACATTAAGGACAGGCTTCCAAACCTGGTGGGAGGCTCAGCAGACCTTGGACCCTCCAATAAAACGGTCATGAATGGGGAAAAAGATTACTCTGCAGACTGTCCGGAAGGTCGCAATATTCATTTTGGCGTCAGGGAAATCGGAATGACAGCCGTTGTGAATGGTATGCTGCTCCATGGAGGTCTTCGTACATATGCAGCTACATTCTTTGTCTTTGCAGATTATATGAAACCAATGTTAAGACTGTCCTCTCTCATGGAAATTCCGCAGATTGCGATATTCTCGCATGACAGTATCGGTGTCGGTGAGGACGGACCAACACATGAGCCGGTAGAGCAGCTGACTATGCTCAGGTCTATGCCGAATATGTGGGTATTCCGTCCGGCAGATGAGGTAGAGACAAAGGCAGCCTGGTACTGCGCAGTAACCTCCAGGCGGACGCCTGTATCGCTGGTGCTGTCGAGGCAGGCGCTTCCCGTACTGGAAAATACGTCGAAGGATGCGTTAAGAGGAGGCTATATCCTTCGGAAAGAAAAGAAGGAGAAAGCAGATGTTGTTATATTGGCTACGGGGTCTGAAGTGGGAATTTCTGTGGAAGCTGCAGAGCTGCTGGAAGCAGACGGCATTTCCGCGAGAGTCGTGAGCATGCCATGTATGGAACTGTTTGAAGAACAGCCGGCTGAATATAAAAACAGCGTTCTTCCGGCGGAACTGCATAAGCGTGTGGCAGTCGAAGCAGGAAGCAGTATGTCCTGGGGCAGATATGTGGGAACAGGCGGATGCTATATCACGATGGATACATTCGGGGCTTCTGCGCCGGCGGCAAAACTGTTTGAAAAATATGGATTTACAGCTGAGAACATCAGAAATAAAATAAAAACATATGTCAATTAATCCGTGACCTATGATATAATTTGTTATATCAGTAAGCAAATGCAGCTGTCCGCAGGAGATGCTACAGGTACAGCTCCTGCGGACGGTGCGGCTGACAGTTGGAATCTGTCAGGAAAATGTAGGTGTGCGAACAGGTAAGAGCGAGAGGGATATTGTGAAAAAAAAGGAAGAACGTCTGAACCGGTTGGTTGAGATTATAAGCAAAAGGAGCAGTACGACGATAAAAGAACTGGCAGTCATGCTGGACGTATCGGAGATGACGATACGCCGTGATCTGGATACGCTGAAAGCGAGCGGCATCATATTGGACATTCCCGGGGTCGCCGTGTTAAACAGCGGAAATGCAGGAGAGACTGAAGAATATCTGCTGTCAAAAGCGACAATGCTTCATGCGAAGGAGAAAGAACGCATTGGCAGATATGCGGCATCGCTGATACATGACGATGACTGCATTGTGATCGATAACGGTTCAACTACAGAATGTCTTGCAGATAATATCGGAGCCGAAATGAGTATCTCAGTCTTTACCTGTAATCTGAATATTGTCAACAAGATTGCGAATAATCCCAATGTATCCCTTATATTTGGCGGAGGATATTATCATCCGGATACGACACTGTTTGAATGTCAGGAAAGCATACAGCTGCTGAAGAAGATACGTGCCACAAAAGTGTTTGTATCTGCAGCCGGTGTGCATGCCACCATGGGAGTGACCGGGATGAACAGTTACGAACTGGAGACAAAAAGAGAGCTGATCCGGTCCGGAGCGGAGAAGATACTGCTTGCAGATTCCAGTAAGTTCGGGGTTATCAAGCCCTGGTTTATTGCAGATATCGATGTTTTTGACCGTATTATTTCAGATACCGGGCTCTCTGAAGAATGGCAGGACATTATTAAGGAAAAAGGTATATCACTGGAGTTAGTATGAGAGAAAAACGATATGAGTGCGATCTTCACTGCCATACGACAAGGTCTGATGGTTCAGACACGCCCCAGGAATTGATATTAAATGCGGAAAAGGCAGGCGTGAAAGTGCTGGCTGTTACGGACCACGATGTGAGACCGCCTGAGAATATTACCGTCTTTTCAGAAAACAGGACAGACATACAAAAGGTGAAAATATCCGCTTATGCTGCAGAACACGGGATTTTTCTTCTGAGGGGAATCGAGATATCCTGCGAGACAGAAGTGGAAGATGTTCATATTGTATGTTTCGGCTGTGACTGGGATGACGGTTTTTTTCGTGAATTAGAAGAAAGCGTAGTGGCATCTAAGATAAACGGATATAAAGAGCTTGTCCGCCGGCTGACGGATAACGGTATGCCGGTGACATGGGAAGAAATCCTTGAAAATGCAGGAAACCCTGTAAAGGAAGAGCAGATACAGAAAAAAATGATATTTGAACTTATGGCGAGAAAGGGATATGTCAGTGACTGGAGTAAGGCGAAGATTTTGGTAAAAGAGGATAAGCGGTTTCAGGTCAGGCGAAAGAAACCGGATCCTGTCCGGGTAATACAGGAGATACACCGATGCGGCGGCATCTGCATATTGGCGCATCCGTTTCTTATCAGCGATGAAATCAGAACGGCAACCGGAAAGACAGACAGGAAAACATATATAGAAAAATTGACAGATGCGGGACTCGATGGAATAGAAGCATGCTATACATACAGTAAAACAAGCTATGCAGGGAAACATTCGGATGAAGAGATTGAAGCATATGTCAGAAAGGAGTATACAGACAGACTCCGGATCATCTCCGGCGGTTCAGACTATCACGCTGACCACAAAAAAGGAGTGAAAAATGCCCGCAGATTGGGAGAAAGCGGGATAACATATCAGGAGTTCATAGAAAACCCGCTTTTGAGCAGCTTAAGAGGATAATGGAAAGGGTTGTATTTTTATTCAAATCTATGTATAATAAATCATGCTTCATACAGTAACAATTCCAAACAGGAATGAGATAAAAGAGATATCGGATTGAAAATTCCGGACAGGTCCGATATAATCATAAGAAAACGGGAGATGCATGATGGATTTAAAAGGACGTAATTTTCTGACATTAAAAGATTTCACACCGGAGGAGATCACCTATCTGCTCGACCTCTCCGCAGAAGTGAAAGAGAAAAAGAAAAAAGGAGTGCCGGTTGACAACTGGCGCGGGAAAAATGTAGCGCTGATATTCGAGAAGGACAGCACGAGAACGCGCTGCGCGTTTGAAGTCGCGGCCCATGACATGGGAATGGGCACTACTTATCTGGGACCGACAGGCTCTCAGATCGGGAAGAAAGAAAGCATCGAAGATACGGCCCGGGTGCTCGGCAGGATGTTCGACGGCATCGAATACCGCGGTTTCGGACAGGATCTGGTAGAGGAGCTGGCAGAGTATGCAGGCGTTCCGGTATGGAACGGACTGACGAATGAATATCATCCGACGCAGATGCTTGCAGATATGCTGACGATACGCGAGAATTTCGGCACATTAAAAGGGCTGAAGCTGGTATACATGGGAGACGCCCGGTATAACATGGGCAATTCCCTGATGGTCGCATGCTCCAAACTGGGACTGGACTTCGTTGCCTGCACGACAGAAGATTACTTCCCGGATGATGAACTGGTGGCACAGTGCCGGAAATATGCGGAAGCATCCGGGGCGACCGTCACACTGACAAGCGATGTGGAAGCAGGTACAAAGGACGCAGATGTGATTTATACCGATGTATGGGTATCCATGGGTGAGCCTGACGAGGTGTGGGAGAAGCGCATCCGTGAACTTTCCCCGTACAAAGTCACAAAAGAAGTCATGGCAAACGCAAAGGAAAACGCCATCTTCCTGCACTGTCTTCCGGCATTCCACGACCTGAATACCAAAATAGGAAAAGACATGGGCGAGCGTTTCGGCATCACCGACATGGAAGTGACGGACGATGTATTCGAGTCTTCGCAGTCAAAAGTCTTTGACGAGGCGGAGAACCGGATGCATACGATCAAAGCGGTCATGATGGCGACACTCGGCATGGAAGAAAAGACGGAATAAGACATACAGAGAACAGATACCAATTCAGGAGGGTGTCCCGAACTGTGGTTTTGCAATTTCACAGAAGAGGGACATCCCCTTTTTTATTGGATGATGTCGTTACATACAGAATCCGGAATGTGTCATTCTTTTGAAATTGCAGCACATATATGATAAAATATCAGATGCCCGGGACTCGGCAGTGAGTCTTGCTCCGGTTACAAGTGGAGCACCCGGATGGAAGATTAGGAGATGCAGATGGCGATGGAAGCAGGAGATTGGGGAGTATCCCGTGAGATATTGGAGAGATATCTGAAGACCGGCTGGGCCGGGCGGCGGATTTTGTATGAGGATATGACGGATTCTACGAACCACATGCTCCGCCGGGCAGCAGGGGAGGGAGCGCCTCACGGGACCATTGCAGTGGCGGATATGCAGACGGCAGGAAAAGGACGCCGGGGAAGGACATGGGAATCCCCTGCCGGAAGCAGTATTTATATGTCCATCCTCCTGCGTCCGGATATCGCTCCGGAAAAAACCTCGATGCTCACCCTTGTGGCAGCGCTGAGCGCAGCGGAAGGAATCCGGCAGTTCACCGGCGGGCTGATGCCCATGATTAAATGGCCAAATGATATCATCCTGAACGGGAAGAAACTTGCAGGCATCCTTACGGAGATGAGTGCACGGTCCGGTCAGGCTGCCTGTGTTATAACAGGCATTGGCATTAATGTAAATACGCCGGAGTTTCCAGGAGAACTGGCGGAGACAGCCACATCGCTCCGGATGGAATGCGGGCGCGTCCTGAATCGTGCACCTGTCATCGCGGCGGTCCTGGAACGGCTGGAAGAGAATTACGGGACATTTCTCAAAACAGAAGACCTTACAGGGCTTCTGGACAGATACAGTGCGGTCCTGATAAACCGGGACAGGGACGTCCTCATCCATGCGCCGGGCGGAGTGTACCGTGCGCATGCGTCGGGTATCACAGATACAGGGGAACTGGTCGTGCAGAAGCCGGACGGCACTGTGGAAAAAATATATGCGGGAGATGTGTCGGTCCGGGGAATCTGCGGATATGCATGAGAAGGGAGAACAGGATGAACGAAGAAATCGTATTGTGTGCGGCAAGCGCTTATGAAGAAAAATTTTATCTGAATCCGGAATTTGAATCGCTTCCGGAAAGCGTGCGTCAGGAACTGCAGATTATGTGCGTATTGTATACGGCTGACGTAGGAGGCGTGCTCATGCTCCTGTTCGATGGAGAAGGAAATCTGGAACTTCGGGTAGACCACAATGAGGATGATTTCGCCTTTGATGAAATCGGAAGCGTACTGAAGGTGAAAGAACTTCAGCAGACGAAAAGAGAGCTGTTTGAATCACTGGAGCTGTTTTTCCGCGTGTTTTATCTGGGGGAAGAAATAGATGAAGATTCCACAGAAGGGGAATAACTTTTTAAAAGGTATGTAAGTTTGTTGATAACTGGTTTTTGTGCATTTTTCTCCTTGCAGAAAGCGATATAGCATGATATCTTTGGAAGCATCCAAGGCAGGTCCGCCGAGGGTGCTTTTCAACTGTCCGGACAGTCTGAAATGGTGTTCATCAGGAAGAATTCCGCTTTTTTATTTGTACCAGATGTGATAAGATGAAGGAGAAACAGATATGAAGTCAGATGACAGAAGAGAAAACAGTATCAAACAGGACAATGATAATTTTATAATGCTTCCCACCGTGGATGTCTGCTTCAAGGCGTTGATGAACAATCCAAAGGTCAGGAAGGGGTTCGTTGCAGCAATCCTCAGGAAAGAACCGGAAACTGTCCGGGAAACAGTATTGCTCCCGACAGAACTGACACAGGAATATCCGGAAGATAAACTGGGGATTTTAGATGTCCGGGTGATGTTGGAAGACGGGAGCCAGATTGATATGGAGATGCAGGTGGCATATTTCGCATACTGGGATGCAAGGGTTTTATTCTATCTGAGCAAGATGTTTTCCGAACAGCTCAAAAAGGGAGAAGCATATGGGACTCTGAAAAAATGCATCCATGTCAGCATCCTGGATTTTGTATATTTTCCAGAGGATGAAGAATGCTGTCGGACAATCAGTTTCTGTGATGAAAAGACGGGGAAAAGATACACAGACCTCATGGAGATACAGATACTGGAACTGAAAAAACTCCCGGCGGATGTAAAAAGCGGGGATGACCTCATCAACTGGATGCGGTTCTTTGGCGGGAAGACGAGAAAGGAGTTTGCTGCCATGGCGAAAACAGACGAATATATCGATGAAGCATTCAAGGAATTGAAAAAACTCAGTGCCGACGACAGGGCGAAGTATGAATATGAGGCAAGGGAACGCGCTATCCGGGATTATAATTCCCAGATGAGCAGCGCGCTGATGCAGGGAAGACAGCAGGGGATGAAACAGGGAATTGAACAGGGAATCAAGCAGGGAATTGAACAGGGGATGAAAGATGTTGTAGAGAAACTGAGCGGAAAAGGAATGAGTCAGGAAGAAATCGCAGCATTGCTGGATATCAGTGTGGAAGAAGTGAAAAGATTGAGATAAATCTATCCAGGCGCGGCATACATGGGACATCTCCCGTATGCCGCGCCCATTCTTTTCGATGTGGACGATATTTGCACGTTTGTTTACAATGTCGGCTCCGTGCAGTCCATGGCTGTGCAGAGCTCTTGTTTCAGCCTTTTTTCTGCTTCATCCTCTTGATGACTTTCAGCCTTGTGAATTCTTCCCTCTCTTTCTCTTCCAGTGCATTTGTGATGGTATACACGAGGGAAGAGTACATCGGGATAGTGATATTCTGGAGCGCGTTTGCGCGCTTCTGGGTCTTCTTGATATTGCTTGCCAGGCGGTATGCGGCGTTTTCTACCATGGAGAGCTTGACCGTCAGGTCTTTGACCTTGCGGAATGCTTCGCGCGCCTGGTCGATGGATTCATGGGTGGTGCTGAATGAGTAGGTCGGTTTTCCGGCGTCCGGCACGTATTTCACATGAGGGATTTCCGTGCCCATGATGCTTCTTGTCTGGATGGTGATGGAGTTCTCGATGGGAACCGTATACGCGAGGAGTTCCACATTGCTGATGCCGTTCTCGATGTTTGCCCGCTGGAGACACTGGTACGCAGAGGTAAATGTCGTATCAATCTCCTCCTGTATGGTGCGCGCTTCGTCGATGAGGTCCATCAGTTCGCGGATGAGGATGTTCCTTTTTTTATCCATCAGGTCATAGCCCTGTTTCGCAAGCGCCAGCGAGTTTTTCGCCAGCATCAGATTTCCTTTTGTCGGGAATGTACGCGGGTCCATATAACCTCTCCTTCCACTTTTGTGTAAAATCGTTCCATATCAAATGAACAGCCGCCGGACAGACAGTTACAGCTTATCGCGTCCGCATTCTTCTCTCAGACGCTGCAGGGCATCCCTGTAGTCGGCAATCTGAAAGTCTGCCAGCCGCACAATGTCAGCCCGGTCGGCGTCGGAATATCTGTCATAAACGGCGACGGTATCAAGTCCGGCTGCCTTTGCCGCCTCGATGCCGATGAGGGAATCTTCAAAGACAAGGCAGTCTTCTGCAGGGATGTGGAAGTCGTCCAGCACCCGCAGATAGATTTCCGGATGAGGCTTGATCTCCCGGGCGTCTTCGCGCGTGTAAACAGCGTCAAAGATGCGGTCGATGGGAGCTTTCTCCATGAGATTCCGGTTCTCTGCCCGGTAGATATCCATGTTTTTCTTTCTTGTCGTCGAGGCGATGACAAGAGAGAAGCCGCGGTGTTTCAGTTCTCTGAGAAATGCATCCGCCCCGCCTTTGTAATCAATCTCATTTCGCAGAAAATCCTGTGCGATGTCATATCTGAGGGTATGGATTTCCTCCGGCGTGAGACTGGAGCCGTACGTCTCTCCAAGGACGCGGCAGTACTCGAGATAAGGGGACGCCGCAGTGCTGAACCGGCGCAGCAGCTCGTCCCTGCGGTTCTGGATTTCTTCTTCCGGGTCCCCGCAGAGCAGGGCAGCTTCCGCATCCACGGACTCCGGTGCCGTTCCGGCATCACAGGCTGTATGGATATCCTGCGGGGCAGCGCTGAGGCGGCGGCTCAGTTCCATATCCGTTTGATTCCAGATGCCGATGGAATCGATGAGCGTGCCGTCCATATCAAAAATCATCATCTTTTTCTGTTCAAACATCGTCTGCCTCCGTCTGATAAACGTTCCCCTGACATATCCGGGAGTTAATCTTCGGGCATCGGTTGATAGTATTTATCCAGTATCTTTGTATCGACGCGGTCGAGCTCTTCTTTCGGCAGCCTGCCGAGCAGCTCCCAGCCCAGGTTCAGCGTTTCTTCCATGCTGCGGTTTTCATTGATGCCCTGTCCGATGTACCGTTCTTCAAATTCTTTTCCGAATTCCAGATATTTCTTGTCAATGGGCGAGAGTTCGTCCTCGCCGATGACGGACGCCAGGTTCCTCGCATCGCCCACCTTTGCATATGCAGAGAAGAGCTGGTTTGCCAGGTCCTGATGGTCCTCTCTTGTGTAGCCTTCTCCGATGCCGTCTTTCATCAGACGCGACAGGGAGGGCAGGATATTGATGGGCGGATAGACGGACTGTCCATGCAGCGGGCGGTCCAGTACAATTTGCCCTTCCGTGATATAGCCGGTCAGGTCCGGGATGGGATGGGTGATATCGTCGTTGGGCATGGTCAGAATGGGAAGCTGTGTCACAGAGCCCTCCACGCCCTGCACGATGCCCGCGCGCTCGTAGATGGTCGCAAGTTCGCTGTACAGGTATCCCGGATATCCTTTTCGGCTGGGAATCTCGCCCTTGGAAGAGGAGACCTCGCGCATCGCCTCTGCAAAGGACGTCATATCCGTCAGGATGACGAGGATATGCATGTTCTGTTCAAAGGCAAGATACTCAGCCACCGTGAGTGCGACTTTCGGCGTGATGAGACGCTCCACCACCGGGTCGTTCGCAAGATTCAAAAACATCGCCACATGGTCTGCCACGCCGCTTTCTTCAAATGTATTGCGGAAGAAGTCCGCTACATCATGCTTGACGCCCATGGCGGCAAATACGATGGCGAACTGCTCGTCAGAGCCTTCCCCCAGGGACGCCTGCTTGACAATCTGGGCGGCGAGCTGGTCATGGGGAAGTCCGTTCCCGGAAAAGATGGGCAGCTTCTGTCCGCGGATCAGGGTCGTGAGTCCGTCGATGGCGGAGATGCCGGTGTGGATATAGTTCCTCGGGTATTCTCTGCGCACCGGGTTGAGCGGGAGACCGTTCACGTCCCGCTTTAAGGTGGAGATGATGGGACCCAGGTCATCGATGGGCTGTCCGATGCCGTTGAACGTGCGTCCCAGCATATCCGGTGAGAGCGCGATCTCCATCGGATGTCCGGTGAGTTTGGTATGGGTGTTTTTCAGGGACATATTTTCGGAACCTTCAAACACCTGGATGACTGCCTTATCCTCATATATCTCCACGATGCGTCCGATCTTGTGTTCCGTGCCGTCTACGACGAACTCCACGATTTCATCGAAGAATGCGTCCTGTATCCCTTCCAGAGCGATCAGAGGTCCGTTGATGCTGCTCAAGCCTAAATATTCGATTGACATGATTTCCGCTCCTCCTTATGCGTTTTTCTCCAGCACCCGCTGATAGAATGCGTCGATATCGCGGCGGTACTGGGCGAACATTTCCGGCCGGTCATTGGGTACATCGTATTTGATGGCGATGACGCGGTCAAAGATGTTTTCCGATTTCAGTACGGACATGGGGTGTCCCATGGTGACGAGTGTGCGTGCCTGTTTATACAGATACAGGATGGTGTCCATCATGAGGAACTGTTTCTCCATGGAGACGCAGGTGTCGTCTTTGTGGAATGCATTCTGCTGCAGGAAGCCAAGCCGTATCACACGTGCAATCTCCAGGACGAGCTTCTGGTCGTCCGGCAGCACGTCGCTCCCGATGAGCTTGACAATCTCCAGCAGGCTGCTCTCCTGGTTCAAAAGCGCCATCAGGCGGTTGCGGTAGTCCACAAATTTTGCCGATACATTGTCCTGGTACCAGTGGCTTAAGTCGTTCAGGTATTCGCTGTAGCTGGTGAGCCAGTGGATAGCCGGGAAATGCCGGGAGTACGCCAGACTCTTGTCCAGTCCCCAGAAACAGCGCACAAAACGCTTGGTATTCTGTGTCACAGGCTCGGAGAAGTCGCCGCCCTGGGGGGAGACTGCACCGATGATGGTGACCGAACCGTCCGTGCCGTTTAAGTTGTGCATCATGCCCGCGCGCTCATAGAAGGCGGACAGCCGGGATGCCAGGTATGCGGGGAAGCCCTCCTCGGCGGGCATCTCTTCCAGACGTCCGGAGAGCTCACGGAGTGCCTCTGCCCATCTGGATGTGGAGTCAGCCATGATGGCAACATCGTAGCCCATGTCGCGGTAATATTCCGCCAGTGTAAGTCCGGTGTAGATGCTCGCCTCACGGGCTGCCACCGGCATGTTCGATGTATTGGCTATGAGCGTGGTACGGTCCATCAGAGGATTGCCGGTCCTGGGGTCTTTGAGTTCCCCGAACTCTTCCAGAACCTGGGTCATTTCGTTGCCGCGTTCTCCGCAGCCGATGTAGATGATGATGTCTGCATCCGCCCATTTTGCAATCTGGTGCTGGGTCATCGTCTTCCCCGTCCCGAATCCGCCTGGGATGGCAGCAGTGCCGCCCTTGGCGATGGGAAACATGGTGTCGATGATGCGCTGTCCGGTGATGAGCGGGACAGCAGCGGGGAAGCGGTGATGGGTCGGGCGCGGCACGCGGATGGGCCAGTGCTGGGTCATCGTCAGTTCCCTTGTACTTCCGTCGGGCAGTTCCAGCGTGACAAGTGTCTCGTCGATGGTGTACGCTCCGTCAGGCGCCACATTTGTCACCGTACCCTCCACGTCCGGTGGAACCATGCATTTGTGTACGATGGCATGGGTCTCCGGCACTTCGGCGATGATATCTCCTCCGTGGAGATACTGTCCTGCTGTTACTGTGAGATGCGCCTGCCACTTCTTCTGACGGTCCAGGGAGTCAACGCTGACGCCCCGGGTAATGAATGCACCGCCGGAGGAATCGGCGATGCGCTCCAGCGGGCGCTCGATGCCGTCAAAGATGTTGTTGAGGATGCCGGGGGCAAGTGTGACGGAGACAGCGCTGCCGCTTGCCACGACTTCTTCGCCGGGACGCAGCCCCGTCGTCTCCTCGTAGACCTGAATTGTCGTAAGGTCCTTGTCCAGGGCAATAACTTCGCCGACCAGCTTCTGTGCTCCCACATAGACCATCTCGGACATGCGGAAACCGGTATTTCCTTTTAAGTAGATGACGGGACCGTTAATCCCGTAGATGGTTCCGGTCTTAAGCATTGCCGTCACCTCCTGCAAACATAAATTTGTCGTATTCATTGCGCAGCTGTGTCTTGAATGAGTTGTCGATGAGGATGTTGCGGGAGCGGATGACTGCGCGCACGCCGCCTGTGAAATCCTCGGCGCTCACGGTGAGCTGCGCGCCGGTCGCCTCCTCCAGGGCAGAGCGTTTTTCTCCGTCCGAAGGATTGATATAGATGATGACAGGGTCAGAACCGGCAAAATCAGCCGCCTGCCGGATGCAGCGGATGAGGAATTCGGTGTAAGCTTCTGTCTGCATATAATCCTGTATGAGGCTGTCTGCCTCTTCAAATATCTTATCCTTGAGCTCCTGCTGGACTTTGCCCTGGCGGCGCTTGATTTCCAGCTGGGATTTGGCCGCAGCCTGGTTCAGGGACAGCCTGGCATTGGTCGTCTCCGCCTTGATGCGTGTTTCAGCCTGGCGCAGCGCCTCGGCTTTATGGTCTTCAAACACTTTTTCCAGCGCCTCGCGGTGGGCGTCGATGATGGCGTTGCCTTCCGCACGCGCCTGCTCCATGGAAGCAGACTGCATCTGTGAGAGTTTTTCTTCCAGAGTCAAGAGGGTTCCCTCCTTTATAATTTTAATCCGATCGCCTCGGTAATGTATGAAGTGATAAAATCTTTCTTGCGCCCTGTACCGTGGCGGTCAGGGATTTCGACAAGGAGCGGCATCTTCCGTTCCAGACGGAAGGTGTCGATGATGTCCGGGAATTCGCGCCCGAACTTCTCTGTCAGGAGCACGATTCCCACGGTTTTATCGGCGAGCACGTCCTCCAGGGCTTTCCGGAGTTCATCGCGCTCGTGTACGACCACGCCGTCCACGCCTGCAAGACGCATGCCGGTGTAAGTGTCGACGTTGTCGCTTATGAGATACATCTTCATGATAAGACCTCTTTCTGCGTGTTCGGATGGAAAATGTACAGTTTCCGGGCGGTCATCCAGTAAATTCCCGCGTGTACAGTTTCCGGGCGGTCATTCATCATCTGCTCACGCAGATGATTCATGTGGGGCGTCCGCCCCATGCGAATTTACTGTCTGCCATGCGCTAGTGTGCAAGCACCCTGCGCAGTCATTCAGTAAATTCCCGCCCTGTGGACTGGTGTTACAAGTTTCCGAGTATCATGAAGGAGATGATGAGTCCGTAGAGGCAGACGCCTTCGGCAAGACCGACGAAGATGAGGGACTTACCGAGTACGCTGGAGTCCTCGCTGATGGCGCCCAGAGCCGCGCTTGCGGCGCTTGCAACGGCGATGCCGCCGCCGATGCAGGAGAGACCGGTAACGAGTGCAGCCGCCAGATATCCGAGACCGGTAGCGAAGCCGCTGTCTGCCGTTACTGCCTCAGCAGCCTGCACGTCAGGTCCGGCAAGGAGCATGATGGAAGCCACGGCGAGCGCTCCGAAGAAGAAGAAGGCATTGGTCCCGATGGCGCGTTTATAGCGTTTTCTGGATTTCTCTCCCAGCAGGTAATAGCCGAAAGGAACGATGATGCTCACGATCAGAGCAATGATAAAGATGATTTTTGTTGCTAAATTCATGGTTGAATCCTCCTGATTTTCTTATTGTGATATGTTGTGGTTTATTTTTTCGCTTTCTTCTTTGTATACGGGTCAAATGCGTGACCGCTGCCTTTGTAGAAGCGGCTGAACATTTCGTAGTATTCCAGACGAAGGACCTGGATGCCGACGATGAGTCCCTCGAATCCGCAGACGAACAGGTTTCCGAAGATGACGCCCAGCCAGTTGGGATGACCGCTCTCCGCACCTGCAAGCTGCAGGACGACTTCCATGATTGCCGCATGGCTGACGGCAAATGCTCCGATACGGATAAACGAGATGGTGTTGGAGAAGTAGCTCAGCAGCGTCTCGAACATCTCGAAAAATCCCTGCACAATGAACATTGCCTTTCCGGTCTCCATCTTGTCCGCGCGCTTCTGTATCGCTCTTGTGAGCGGCTCCCGGAAGAGCATCAGGAGCAGCGGGACGCCGAACATGACAGCCAGTACGATGCCGCCGGGGACCCGATTCCCGGTCATGAACAGTACGATGACTGCAACGACCGCCGCGTAAAAGACAAGCCCTGCCACGCCGTTTGGCTCGAACCAGGCAGCTTCGATATCTTTGCTGCGGAAGGCGTTGATGATGTGGAGGACCATCGCGACGATGATGAGGAACATGCCGAATGCCACCGCGATGATAAATACCGTGTTCAGCTTTCCGAGGAAGGGCAGCGTCGTCATATTGTCGATGGGCCGCATCCACAGGGCGGGCAGCACGTCCTCGAAGCCGAAGATGCTGCCGAACAGGAAGCCGAATATGGTGGAGAATACGCCCGCCGAGGCGATGATGCCCGCAAGTGGCGCTCTCTTAAAGTGGTAGATAAGCGCTCCGCCAATCAGAAGCAGAAGCCCCTGCCCCACATCTCCGAACATGACGCCAAAGATGAACGAGTAGGTGATGCCGACGAACACGGTCGGGTCTATCTCATTGTGGGCGGGCAGCCCGTACATCTGGACGAACATCTCAAAGGGCTTGAACAGCTTCGGGTTCTCCAGCTTTGTGGGCGGTTCTCCGAAATATGCGTCATGGTCATCCTCTACGACCACAAATACTTTGTCGTCGTCTTCTACTTCCTTCAGGAATTTCTCGACGTCATCGTCTGCCATCCAGCCGCACAGGATATAATAGTCTTCTTTGTTATCCTCCATCCGCGCCGCGAGTTTGCGGACGTCGAAGTTGTTGGAAAGCTCTTCCAGACGGTTCCGCGCCGCGATAAGCTGGGGCGCCCGGTCTGAGAGCATCTCGCCCGCCTGCCGGTCCAGGTCCTCGATCTCCAGATTGACGCGGGCAATCTCGGATTCCAGAGACTGGTAGGCGTATGCCGGCGTCCCTTCAAATTCGTCTTTGAGCTCGATGCGCTCAAAATGCAGGGAACGGAATACCGCATCTACCTTCTGCGCCTCTGCCGGGGAAACAAAATAAGCCCCGTAAACAAAACTTTCATCCCGCTCGCCCTCGACAAAGATGGCTTTTAAGTCTTCCATGAGATACTTCTGCATCTTGTGGTAAAATTCCACTGCGATGCGCCCGAACCGATAGGTGATATACCGGTAATTCAGGACTTTGTGCAGGTCGCAGTCCACAGGACGGAAGGGAGCGATGACTTGCTGTTTTGCCCGAAGCTCGTCAATCTTTTTCTTTAATTTCTCTTTCTTTTCCTGAAGCGTCTGATAATCTTCATTCGCCTTGCGCACAAGCTCGAACATATCGTCAAGCCCGAGATTTTCCGCGGGGCTTACATCCTCTGCGTTGGGGAGGTACCCGACGAACTGGTTCGCTTTTGCAAGCGTGTCGCGGTACGGGTTCAGCTCGACGAAAGGTCTTAAGTTGTCCACGGTCTTTAATTCTGACAATGCGGACTCAAGCTGTATCTCATAGCGGGAGAGATACAGGTCTGTCACGCGGTCGATGTCATTGCGCGGACCGGATATATTGATAAATTTCATCTTTACTATCATTGGGTCTTACCTCCAACGTATGCCAGCGTCTCGCCGGGACTTAAGCCGTAGCGTACACATTCCATGGCGGTCGTCAGCTTATTGATTTCTTCCTCTTTAAGGAAGAGGTATGTGTTGATCGCGGCAACGGAATAAGGATCGCGCCGGCGGTCTACTGTATACAGATGATGCAGGCAGTCCGCATACATCTGTTCAATGGTCAGGTTCTGATGAAAATTATAGTGGCGGGCATAGCTTGTTCTTGTCACAGCAGCCTCAAATTCCTCCAGACCGGGTGCCTCTACCAGCTCCTTCACCAGTTCGGTTGAAAGT
>DXAL01000055.1 GCA_019117125.1 Candidatus Mediterraneibacter merdipullorum | reverse complement strand
CTAAATTCTCTTAACTCTTTCTCTTTAATCATTATTCTTTCCCTCCGTTTTTCTTTTGTTTATATATCAGACATAATAATGTCCAAATATATCTCTTTTATATCTATTAAGATTATCCATAGCCAGCTCACATCCATTATCAGCAGCTAATTTCATATATTTTTGAGCCATATCATAATCCTGCGTTACCACCCGTCCATCTTCATAAAGTAATGCCAAAATAAAATAGGCGTCTATATTGCCTAAATCTATTGCTTTACGAGTTAATTCATAAACCTCTTCCAGTATTTCGCCGGTTGGATTAGTATTGATCAAGCAAGATGCAAGCCGATACATACAGAAATCATTTTCTGTCTCATTTTTTAACACTTGTCTGTACCAATAAATTGCTGTTTCTAAATCTTGTTTTGTACAAACGCCAAATTCATAAAAAACGCCTATATTTTCCATGCATCCTATATTTCCCGCGTCTGCACCTTTTTTGAATAGTTTAAAAGCTTTTTCATCTGAACGCTCTACATTTTTCCCCTCCATATATCTACTTGCCAGCATAAAAACCGCATCTTTGTCCCCGCCACCTTCTGCTATTTCGTAATAATATTGTGCTTTAGCCTGATCTTCTGCAAAAAATTCATTCCCATAATCATATAATCTACCCAGAAGATATGCGCCTCGTGCACTGCCCGACTGAAAAGCCGACTCAAATAACTGTTTTGCTTTCAAAATATCTTTTTCATAACCAATACCTTCGTAGAAAAACTCGCCTAAAACGGCAGTGGCATCGGGATTTCCCTGTTTTTGTTCTTCAAAAAGCAAATCCTGAGCCATGTCCCAGTTTCCTTCATTTAATAGCTGTAATAAACTGTTCTCTAATTCTTCATATACCATATGTATCTCTCCTCACCTAAAATGATTTAATATTTTTCTACTTAATTCGGTATATATAATAATCCTCTACATATTATGCAACTATATAGTAGCATTTCAGCAGAAATAATGCAACTGTATGATAGCATTTTTCAGAGGTGATATCATGCAATTTCAAAGACTAGAAGATTTACGCGTCGACAATGATCGGACCCAAGCTGATATAGCCGAATATCTCGGGTGTCAGCGAGAGGTTTACCGCAGATACGAAAAAGGGACTCGTCAAATCCCAGTAGATATGCTTATGCAACTTTCAAAATTATATAATGTCAGCATTGATTATCTTGTTGGATTAACAAATGAAAAAAAGCCCTACCCAAGAAGTAAATGAATCATCACTTTCTTCTTAGTATGGCCTTTTCTTTTTTAGTATTTTCCTGTAGTTATATCACACCCAAATACGAAAAAAACGCATTTATTTGTGATACGGTTCCCCGTTGATAATCCGGTAACTCCGGTACACCTGCTCCAGCAGTATCACACGCATGAGCTGATGGGGAAATGTCATCTTCGAGAAGCTCAAATGGTAGTCCGATCGCCTGAGCACTTCCCGCCCCAGACCGATGGAGCCGCCTATCACGAATGCGATGCTGCTGACCCCCTGTATCCCCAGCGTATCCATCTTCTGCGCCAGTTCTTCCGAAGAGAGCATTTTTCCGCCAATCTCCAGCGTAACCACATACATGTCATCCCGGATATATCTTAAGATGCGGGCGCCTTCTTTGTCCCTTATCTGCTCTTCCACTGTGGCGCCCGCCTGGTCCGGCGTCTTTTCATCCGCCACTTCGATGATTTCCAGCCTGCAGTAGCGGCTCAGTCTCTTGCTGTATTCCGCGATGGCATCCCGCAGGTATTTTTCTTTTATCTTTCCTACCGATATGATTGTGATTTTCATTTCGTTCTTTTATCCTGTTGTTTTTCTGCTGCCGGTTCCTTTATGCTGTACACGTACAGTTCCTGGAGCGCCCGGGTCGCCGCAATGTATTCCGCCTGTTGTTCCAGCGGATTTTCCTTCCCGCTTCGTATGGTGAATACCTGGTCGAACTCCAGTCCTTTTGCCAGATAGAAGGTCGTGACGGTCAGCCCCCGGCTGAAAGCGGAGCTGTCCCGGTCCACATACGCCGCATCCACGCCCCGGTTCCTGAGCAGCCGGTACAGGTCATAGGCTTCTTCCTCCGTCATGGCGATGACTGCGCTGGTCTCATAGCCGTCCGGTCCCAAACGGACATGGGAGGCGACTGCATCCAGGAGTGCATCCTCTGTCTCAAAGGTTTCTTCGCTGACCGGCTTTCCGTGCCGCTCCAGGAGCTCCAGACCGGTCACGCCGCTCAGTCCTGCCGCGTAGCTGGCAATCTCCCATGTATTGCGGTAGCTCTTGTTCAGGATGACCTTCCGGATGTCTTTTCCGAATATCTTCGGGAGGAAGGTCAGCACATCGTGCTGCTTCGTATCCAGCGTCTGGGCGTAATCCCCGAGTATCGTCATCCTGCATCTGAACAGGTGCTCCAGGATGACATACTGAAGATAGGAATAGTCCTGCATCTCATCGATGACCAGATGCCGGATATCTTTCTGCGAACTTTTCCCTGCCAGACGGTGTTTCAGATAGAGCATGGGATAGACATCCTCGTAGGGAATCTTCCTGCGCTCGTAAGGCACGTCCGGGAGGGCATCATATCCGCAGTCCTCCAGAAGCCAGTTGTATATGGTGTAAATGTCTTTCGTCGCATACATGCTGTCAAACCGGGTTTTCAGATATTCCGCATCCTCCTCGGAGATGTCGCTGCCCCGGAGCGTCTCGTATGCGTCCACAAAGTATTCCCGCACCGCGTCCATCCGCGCCAGCAGCGGCGTGTCCTGGAATTTGAAATAAAACATCCGAATCAGTTCTTCTTCCGACATCTCCATCCCCCGGAATGAGACCGGAGAGAAATCCACAAGACGGTCTTCCAGCGTCGCCAGGAATCCTTCTGTCAGTCCGACAAATTCTTCGGACTGCTTCACGCGGAAGCGCATCTTCTCCCGGTTGTCCGGAAATTTCATGATGCGCTCCAGATGGTCGTACCGGTCCTCGCAGTCCGCAGCCGTACTCTTCAGCTCCCGGTAGGCGAACAGGTCAAAGCTCATCTCCCGGATATTCTCCTCCCCGAGCTCCGGCAGGATATGGGAAATATAATCGGCAAAGACACTGTTCGGCGAGAGGATGAGCACGTTGGAAGACTTCAGGTTCTTCCGGTCATGATAGAGCAGGTATGCGATGCGGTGGAGGGCGATGGACGTCTTTCCGCTCCCCGCGCCGCCCTGTATCACAAGAATGTCATCCCGGGTATTGCGTATGATGGCATTCTGCTCTTTCTGTATCGTGCGCACGATATTCTTTAGTTTAACGTCTCCATTGCGCCCGAGCTCCTGACGGAGTATCTCGTCGTCTATCTTTGTGTCGCTCTCAAAGGCGTAGACCATCTTCCCGTCCCGTATCTTGTACTGCCATTTGGAGCGGATATCCCCTTCTATCCTCCCCGCAGGCGCCTCATAGGACGCGGGGCCTTTGTCATAATCGTAAAAGAGTCCGCTCACCGGCGCCCTCCAGTCGTAGATGAGCGGCTTCATCCCCGCCTTTTCCGCGAAGTTTCCGATGCCGATGTAGAAAGATTCCGGCTCTTCTTCCCCCTGAAAGACAAAGTCCACCCGCCCGAAGAACGGCGCGTCTTTCATGCGCTCCAGCCGGTGCTTCATTTTCAGCTTCTCCGCGTTGGCGTTCGTCTGCTGCAGGAGCGCCTGCCGGTTGTCGTATTCCTCATAGCCGTACTGGTCCATCTCCATATAGTTTTCCCAGTAGTACTCATGCATGTTTTCGATTTCTCTCTGCCCCTCGTGCAGTTCCTGCTTGAGTCCTTCCAGTCTGGTATTTATTTTTTCGGTCACATCCTGCAGAAAGGCGTTCCCGTCCAAAGAGTCTCTGTGTGCTGTCATATGCGTTCTCCGGTCTTCTCTCCTGCTTCTGTTCTCATGCTGTACATTGCTGTGCATGGTTTTCGCCGCCCGGCCGTTTCCGGACACGCAGGCGGACGACAGATATAGTATACCACGTATCCGGCAAAAACAGATGAAAAACAGATGAAAATAGATGGAAAAACAGCTGCAAAACAGATTTTCATCTGAATGGCAGCTGCTCCTTTATATCACAATGTTCTATCTGCATCCCTGCAATCCGAACCGGTTACTTTTTCTGCAGATATTCATCGATTCCTTTTGCGCCGGCTTTTCCAGCCCCCATGGCAAGGATGACCGTAGCGGCTCCTGTCACGGCGTCTCCGCCTGCGAACACGCCTTCCTTGGACGTCTGTCCGTTCTCTTCATCTGCGACGATGCATTTCCAGCGGTTTGTCTCCAGTCCCTTCGTCGTGGAAGAGATGAGCGGATTCGGCGATGTGCCGAGCGCCATGATGACGGTATCTACTTCAATGTCATACTCGGAGCCCGGAATTGGCACGGGGCGTCTTCTTCCGGATGCATCCGGCTCTCCCAGTTCCATCTTGATGACGGTCATGCTTCTGATGTTCCCGTCGTCATCTACATTAATCTTCGTCGGATTTGTCAGCAGGTCGAAGATGACCCCTTCCTCTTTCGCATGGTGTACCTCTTCCACCCTGGCCGGAAGCT
This sequence comes from Candidatus Mediterraneibacter merdipullorum, assembly GCA_019117125.1. Lineage (GTDB taxonomy): Bacteria > Bacillota > Clostridia > Lachnospirales > Lachnospiraceae > Mediterraneibacter > Mediterraneibacter merdipullorum. Next base: position 66,806 of record DXAL01000055.1, on the reverse strand, counting down.
CTGCCTCGCTTCTCCTGTAGACGATGTGTACGTCGGCGCCAAGGCGCAGCGCGGTCCTCGCCGCATCCATCGCCACGTTTCCGCCGCCCACGACCGCGACTTTCTTCGCTGCCACGATGGGGGTGTCATAGGAATCGTCAAACGCCTTCATCAGGTTGCTTCTTGTCAGGTACTCGTTGGCTGAGAACACGCCGTTGGCATTCTCTCCCGGGATGCCCATGAACATCGGGAGTCCCGCGCCCGAGCCGACGAATACCGCCTCATATCCTTCCTCTTCCATGAGCTGGTCGATGGTGGTGGATTTGCCGATGACTACGTTTGTCTCGAATTTTACGCCAAGCTCTTTTACCTTCTCGATTTCTTTTGCGACTACATCCTGCTTCGGAAGACGGAACTCCGGAATGCCATATACGAGCACGCCGCCCAGCTCATGGAGCGCCTCGAATACCGTCACGTCATATCCCTTCTTCGCCAGGTCGCCGGCGCAGGTCAGTCCTGCGGGACCGGAACCGATGACTGCCACTTTGTGCCCGTTCTTTACTTCCGCGCCTACCGGTTTGATATCGTTTTCCAGCGCGTAATCCGCCACGAACCGCTCCAGTTTGCCAATGGAGACCGGCTCGCCTTTGATGCCGCGGATGCATTTTCCCTCGCACTGGGACTCCTGCGGGCAGACACGTCCGCAGATTGCCGGGAGCGCGCTGGACTTTCCGATGACTTTATACGCCTCTTCGATATTTCCCTCTTTCACCTCGTGGATGAACGCCGGAATATCGATGGAGACCGGACAGCCCTGGATGCATCTCGCATTCTTGCAGTTGATGCATCTCGCCGCCTCTTCCATCGCCTCTTCCAGGTTGTAGCCGAGGCACACTTCGTCAAAATTTGTTGCACGTTCTTTCGCGTCCTGTTCCCTGACAGGCACTTTCTTTAACATATCAGCCATTATTCGTCACCTCCGCAGTGTCCGCATCCGCCGTGATGCGTATCTCCCTCCTGGAGTTTCAAAAGGGCGCGTCCTTCTTCTGTCTTGTACATGCGGCTCCTCTTCATCGCCTGGTCAAAGTCCACGAGATGACCGTCAAACTCCGGTCCGTCCACACAGGCGAACTTGATCTCGTCGCCGACCTGCAGGCGGCATGCCCCGCACATCCCGGTTCCGTCTACCATGATGGGATTCATGCTGACAATGGTCGGGATTTCCAGTTTCTTCGTCAGCAGACAGACAAACTTCATCATAATCATCGGTCCGATGGCAACGCACACGTCATATTTGTGACCGTTATTTACCAGTTCCTCTATCATGGTCGTTACCATCCCGGCATGTCCGTATGTACCGTCATCCGTACACGGGTAGTAGTTTCCGGAAACTGCTTTCATCTCGTCCTCCAGGATGAGCATGTCCTTCGTCTTTGCGCCGACGATGACATCCGCGTCGATGCCGCGCTCGTGGAGCCATTTCACCTGGGGATAGACCGGAGCGGCTCCCACGCCTCCTGCCACAAAGAGCATCTTTTTATTTTTCAGTGTTTCCATATCTTCATGGACGAACTCGGACGGACATCCGAGGGGTCCTGTAAAATCACGGAGATATCCGCCCTGTTCCAGGCTGCCCATCTTTGTCGTAGATGCGCCGACTTCCTGTACGACGATGGTTATCGTTCCTGCTTCCCTGTCGTAATCGCATATCGTGAGGGGGATGCGTTCCCCTTTTTCGTCCATTTTCGCGATAACGAACTGTCCCGGCTGGCAGTGCTGCGCCACGCGCGGAGCATGGATATCCATCAGGAATATCTTGTCAGCCAGCACTTCCTTTTTCATGATCTGGTACATGTTCTTCCTCCCTTGCATTTTTTCGACTCTTTCACTATCATACGCCAAAATACGCGCATTGGCAAGCAAAATGTAGGGGCTGCGCGCTTGAAATATCAGGCAGACAGATACAGATACAGGGCAGGCACCCTTCTAAAGTGCCTGCCCTGCCACTGACCGGTCTTTCGCCTTCCGGCGCGATGACCGCCGCTTTTGGCGGGATATGTCATGCTGTCATCAGAAATCGACTTCTGTCCCGTAATATGTGCATGTGAGGAGCTTTTCCATTGCAGCCGGGTCAATCGCACGGGGATTGGAGCCTGTGCAGGCATCGCCCACTGCCAGCTCTGCGATTTTTGCGACTTTCTCTTTGAACTCGTCCTCATTGATGCCGAAATCTTTCAGTGTCTTCGGGATGTTCAGCTTTACATTGAACGCGTCAATCTTCTCGATGAGGCTGTTTATCAGCGCTTTTTCGGATGTTCCGTCCAGTCCCATCCTGCGCGCGATTTCCGCGTAGCGGGCTGAAGCCACCGGGTCTTTCGCATTGTATGCGATGACATAGGGAAGGTAGATGGCATTTGCGCAGCCGTGCGGGATATGTCCTGTGGAGAATGCAGCGCCCGTCTTGTGTGCCATGGAATGAACGATGCCGAGCAGCGCGTTGGAGAACGCCATGCCGGCAAGGCACTGTGCATAGTGCATCTGCTCTCTTGCATCCATGTTGCAGTTATAAGATGCCGGCAGGTAATCCAGCACCATCTCGATTGCCTGGAGTGCCAGCGGGTCTGTGAACGGTCCGTTCAGTGTGGAGACGTATGCCTCGATGGCATGTGTCAGCGCGTCCATTCCGGTGTAAGCCACCTGTTTCACCGGAAGACCTGCGACAAGGTCCGGGTCCACGATTGCCACGTCCGGCGTGATGTTGAAGTCTGCAAGCGGATACTTCACGCCGGTCTGGTAGTTTGTGATAACGGAGAACGCCGTTACTTCCGTCGCTGTCCCTGATGTGGACGGGATGGCGGCAAATCTTGCTTTCTGTCTCAGTTCCGGGAAGTTAAAGGGTGTGCACAGGTCCTCAAAGGAAGTCTCCGGGTACTCGTAGAACGCCCACATCGCTTTCGCAGCGTCAATCGGTGAACCGCCGCCCATCGCCACGATCCAGTCCGGCTCGAACCTGCGCATCGCTTCCGCACCTTTCATGACAGTCTCTACGGACGGGTCCGGCTCTACGCCTTCAAAGAGCTCTACTTCCATGCCTGCTTCTTTTAAGTAGCCCACAGCCCTGTCAAGGAAGCCCTGACGTCTCATGGAGCCGCCGCCTACAACGAGGATGGCCTTGCTGCCTTTTAAGTTCTTCAGCTCTTCCAGGCTGCCTTTCCCGTGATAAATGTCTCTTGGTAAACAAAATCTGCTCATGGTCTGCATCTCCTTCTTGATATTTTGTTTATTGTTATTTTTTTAACACAGCAATTATAGCTCTTTTCCACGCAAAAAACAACCCGTGTATTGTTAAAAATACATAAATATTTTCTAAAATACACAGGTTATTTTTACTTATCTCCCAAATCTGTCAAAACCAGTCCGAATCCGTTCCTCAGTCTGCTGTGGTAATATAGTTCCGCGTCGTAGCTTCCGTCGCCTTCCCATTCTGGTCGTTTACAAGGATGGCGTTGAAGATGGTCCGGGTGTTCTCGGGCATATCCACCGGTCCGCTGTACTTCTTCGTGGAGGAAGACTCCGGGTCCGGCGCGGACCCGTCCATGGTGTAATATGCCGTGTAGCCTTCCGGGACTGTAATGGTAATCTGCTCCGGCTCCATATACTGACCGGTGGACGGGGTGACAGCCGGCGGGTCCACAATGGGGAACTCGATGGTGTAGACACCGGAGGATACGACGCTTGGTATCCCGTCCCCGTTGACCGCGATGGCGCGTATCTCCGTCTCTCCCTCCGTCTGGAGCAGGACAGGCTCGGTGTATCTCGTCCCCGATGCCACAGTGGGTTCGCTTCCGTCTGTCGTATAATAGATATCTCCGCCGGTCTCAGAGGTGATGGTGATTTCCTGGACCTCTTCGTAGCTTCCCTCTTCCGGTGAGAACACCGGCGCGGAGGAGATATATTCTTCCACAGCGCTCAATACTTTCTCATCCTCGCAGTCCTCCAGCAGCGCGGATATCTTTTCCGGCTGCTCCGCCTCCAGATAGAAGTCAATCGCTGCCTGGTACAGTTCCGCGTTCGTAGGCTGTGTCTCGATGGCGGAGAGGAAGACGTCCTCTGCGGCTTCCACATCGTCCTGCGCCAGATAGAGCCTCGCCATGCCGGTGTAGGCTTCCGGGCGGGACCGGTCTTTTCGCTCCGCACGCTCAAAATATCCTTCCGCGCCTGCATAATCCCCCAACTGGACTGCATTGTTTCCTTTTTTTATCATCGATGTATAGGAATTCTGATAGATGAGGACGATGACCGTGACGGCGAGCACCAGGAGGATGAACAGCGTAACCAGGAGATTCCTCCTTTTCTTCCGGGCAGCCTCCATGCGCATCTGACGGCGCTGGCTGCGCATCTCTCCCGTATCCTGCCGGCGCTGGCGGAGTCTGTCCGTACCGCGCATCTCCCCGGTGCCGCGCCGGGCTCCGCCTGTATTTCGCATCTCCCCGGTGCCGCGCCGGGACTGGCTCTCCCCGCGCATCGCAGCGCGTCTGCGCTCCCGGAGGCTGTCCATCTCCTCCCTGCTGAGCACGCGGGTGGCGTTGACGTTCTTCGTCCGGTCGTCTCTTCTGTATCTTCGGATGTCACTTGTCTGTATCTGACGCGTAGCGCCTTCCACAGAGCCTTTCACCTCTCTGGCGAGCACATCTTCCAGAGGGTTGTAATCCGGGACAATCTGCACTTCCGTCCCGCACACGGGACAGACAAGCTGACCATCCGGGATGTTCGCTCCGCAATGGGTACATCTCATGGTCATTCCTCCTGAGTGCGTACAGTTTCTACACAGTTATCCATGAGCATCGCGATGGTCATCGGTCCGACGCCCCCCGGCACCGGCGTGATCGCCGCAGTGTGGGGCTCCACATCCGCAAAGTCCACATCCCCGCAGAGATGCCCGTCATCTTCCCGGTGCATTCCCACATCGATGACAACTGCGCCTTCTTTCACATATTCGGAAGTGATGAACTTCTTCCTGCCCATCGCGACAATCAGGATATCCGCCCTTTTCGTCACTTCTTTTAAATCCACAGTCCTCGAGTGGGTTACTGTCACAGTGCCGTTCTCCCGCAGGAGCAGGGCAGCCATCGGTTTCCCGACGATATTGCTCCTTCCCACGATGACGCACTCTTTCCCGGCAATCCCGATGCCGGAGCGCTTCAGCAGCTGGATGATGCCCGCCGGAGTACAGGAGAGGAATCCTTTCTCTCCAATCCAGAGGCGTCCCACGCTGACCGGGTGGAACCCGTCCACATCCTTGTCCGGAGATATGGTCCGTATAATCCGGTCCTCATCAATATGGGACGGGAGCGGAAGCTGTACGAGGATGCCGTTCACGCCTGCATCCGCGTTGAGCTCCTTCACCAGCCGTATCAGTTCCTCCTCGGTCGTCTCTTCCGGAAGCTCATAGGCTCTCGAGCGGATGCCCACATATGCGCACGCTTTTTTCTTATTGCGCACATAAACGGTGGACGCCGGGTCATCCCCTACCTGGATGACGGCGAGACAGACGCTCTTCCCGAGGGCGTCCAGTTTTTTCATCTCTTCTTTTAATTCATCTTTTATCTGCTGTGAAATCCGTTTTCCGTCGATCAACTGTGACATTGACTACTCCTTTATCTTAAAACAGTCCTGTTATCTTTCCGTCTTCCGTGACGTCAATCCCGTTGGCAGCCGGCACTTTCGGCAGCCCCGGCATCGTCATGATGGCTCCGGTGAGGGCGACCACAAAGCCCGCCCCGGCGCTGACATACACCTCCCGGATATGGATGTCAAATCCGGTCGGTCTTCCCAGCTTTTTGGCGTCATCGGAGAGTGAATATTGATTCTTCGCCATGCAGACCGGGAAGGAAGCGAATCCGAGCGCCTCGATGCGGTCGATCTGTTTCTGAGCCGCCGGCTCATAGACCACGCCGTCCGCCCCGTAAATCTCTTTTGCCACGGTCTCTATCTTCTCCCTCAGGGAAAGACCGTCCTCATAGAGCGGATGGAAATGACTCTCTTTCCCCTCCAGTGTGTCGAGCACCTTTTCTGCAAGGGCGATGCCTCCTTCTCCGCCTTTTTCCCACACTTCGGAGAGGGCGAACTCACATCCGCGCTCCTCGCAGAACCTGCGGATGAACTCGTTCTCCGCGTCTGTGTCGGTCACGAAAGAGTTCAGTGTTACGATGACAGGGACGCCGTATTTCTGGATATTCTCAATATGCTTCTCCAGATTGACGATTCCCTTTGCCAGAGCGTCCAGGTCTTCCCTGTCCAGTTCTGTCCTGGCAGCCCCACCATTATACTTCAAAGCGCGGACCGTTGCAACCAGGACCACTGCATCCGGCTTCAGCCCCGCCATGCGGCACTTGATGTCAAAGAACTTCTCTGCGCCCAGGTCTGCGCCGAATCCGGCTTCCGTGATGGTGATGTCGCTGAGTTTGAGCGCCATCTTTGTTGCCCGCACGCTGTTGCAGCCGTGCGCGATATTGGCGAATGGACCGCCGTGCACCAGTGCAGGCGTGTGCTCCAGCGTCTGGATGATGTTCGGTTTGATGGCGTCTTTTAAGAGCGCCGTCATGGCTCCGGTCGCCTTCAGGTCGTCGGCTGTAACCGGATTTCCGTCGAAATCATAAGCCACGACGATGCGTCCCAGCCGCTTTTTCAGGTCTGCCAGGTCGTCAGCGAGACACAGGATTGCCATAATCTCCGATGCGACCGTGATGACAAAGTGGTCTTCCCTTACCATCCCGTCCATTTTGTTTCCCAGTCCGACGACGATGTTGCGCAGGACACGGTCGTTCATGTCCAGGCATCTCTTCCACACGACCTGTCTCGGGTCGATGCGCAGCGCGTTGCCCTGCTGGATGTGATTGTCCAGCATTGCGGCAAGCAGATTGTTCGCGGAGGTGATGGCGTGGAAGTCACCGGTAAAATGGAGGTTCAAATCTTCCATGGGAACGACCTGCGCGTATCCGCCGCCCGCAGCGCCTCCCTTGATGCCGAAGCACGGTCCCAGGGACGGCTCTCGCAGTGCGATGAGCGCCTTCTTGCCGAGCTTTGCCATCGCCTCGCCCAGTCCGACCGTCGTGGTCGTCTTCCCTTCTCCTGCCGGGGTCGGGTTGATCGCCGTCACGAGCACGAGTTTGCCGTCTTCCCGGTCTTTGATCTTCTCCCACAGGCTGTCGGAGAGCTTTGCCTTGTATTTTCCGTAAAATTCCAGGTCATCCTCCCCGATTCCGATGGATGCCGCCACTTCTCCGATTGGCCTCAGTTCCGCTTCCTGTGCAATCTCAATATCTGTTTTCATGCTGACTCCTCCTTTTTCGGTTGTTATTTCCACATCCCGCCGCTCTTTTTGCGCGGGTCACTGCTCACCGCTCAGATACGCTTCAAATTCTTCCTTTGTCATCAGGACTTTTCGCGGCTTTGTGCCTTCTTCCGGTCCGACCACTCCCGCTTCCGCCAGCTGGTCCATGATGCGCGCCGCCCGGTTAAATCCAATCTTGAACATCCGCTGGAGCATGCCGATGGAAGCTTTCTCCTTGTCAATGATGAGTCTGCCCGCCTCGGCAAAATATGTATCCCGCTCATCTTCCGCCTCCTGCGCCGGTGCGGCTGCCGGGGACGGCGCGCTGGATGTCATCTGTTCTTCCAGTTCGTCGCTGTACGCGGTCTGTCCGTGGTTCTTTATCAGGAAATCGACCACATCCTGGACTTCCTTATCCGAGACAAAGGAACCCTGGACGCGGACCGGCTTCGGATAGCCCGACGGATAAAAGAGCATGTCTCCTTTTCCGAGCAGCTTTTCCGCGCCGTTCATATCGATGATGGTCCGGGAATCCACCCCCGAAGAAACGGAGAATGCGATTCGCGAGGGCATGTTCGCCTTGATGAGGCCGGTGATGACATTGACAGAGGGGCGCTGGGTCGCCAGTATCAGATGCAGCCCCGCCGCTCTTGCCAGCTGCGCCAGACGGCAGATGGAGCCTTCCACCTCGCCCGGAGCCACCATCATAAGGTCTGCGAGCTCGTCGATGATGATGATAATCTGAGGCATCTTTTTCAGATGCTCTTCCCCGGTCTCTCCCCGCTCTACTTTCGCGTTGAAGCCTTTCAGGTCACGCACATTGTATTCGGCAAAGAGCTTGTATCTCTTTTCCATCTCGGCGACTGCCCAGTTCAGGGCGCCCGCCGCTTTCTTTGGGTCTGTGACTACAGGAATCATCAGATGGGGAATCCCGTTATAAACGCTGAGTTCCACCACTTTCGGGTCCACGAGTATCATCTTCACATCTTCCGGGTCCGCCTTGTAGATGATGCTCATGATGAGTGTGTTGATGCACACGGATTTACCGGAGCCCGTCGCTCCTGCCACGAGCAGGTGGGGCATCTTGGCAATATCCGCCACCACGACCTTTCCGGCGATATCCTTTCCGACTGCAAATGTGATGGGCGACTTGCTGGACTCGAATTCTCTGGATTCCAGGAGGTCGCGGAGCATCACCGCCGTGTTCTCTTTATTCGGAACTTCGATGCCCACAGCCGCTTTTCCCGGTATGGGCGCTTCAATCCTTAAGTCCGCCACTGCCAGGTTGAGCTTGATGTCATCTGCAAGACCGACAATCCTGCTGACTTTCACGCCCTGTTCCGGCTGGAGCTCGTAGCGGGTGACAGAGGGACCGCAGCTTGCGTTCGTCACATGGACGCCCACTCCGAAATTCTGGAGCGTCTGCTCCAGCTTCTGGGCGGTGGCGCGCAGGTGTGCGTCGGAATCTCCCCCGCTCTTCCTGCCTGCTTTTAACAGGCGCATGGGCGGTCTGTGATAGACAGCCTCCTGTTTTTCCTGTTCTTTTTCTACTTCCGCAGTCACGCTCGCCGTCTCGGCGGATACTTCCGCCGCTTCCGCCGTCCTGCTGCGGCGCTTCCCGGTCTTTTTCTCTGCTTCTTCCGCCTCCATGCCCGGGAACTCTCCGGTCACATCTGCGGGCACGCTCTCTTCCGCGCGGTTGATGACAAAGCCCGGTCCCTCTGCCATACCGCCTGTCCCGGATATGGCGTCTGTCCCTGCTGCGGCATCTGTCCCTGCGCCTGCCGCTGAAAATGCTGCTGTATCCGGCGTCACGTCCCGCACTGCATCCGCAGGCTGTCCCGCCGTCTCGTCCGGGATGAGCTCATACATATCCGGGGACTTTCTCCGCTTCTTCCGCTTTCCGGATGCGCTCTGCTCCGGTTCCAGCGTTGTGGCAAATGATACGCCGGACACCTTGTGGTCCCTGCGCATCGTCTTTTTCCCCTCCGCTCTCTCCCGGCGGTCCAAAGCGGCTGTCCGCTGCTCTTCCTCCCGCTTCTTTGCGCGGAGCACCGCCGTCTCCTGCCGGTGCTTCTTCGCGTCTTCATACGCCTCGCGTCCCTTCTTTCCCAGGGGAGCGAGCAGCGTGCGCTCCGTGATGAGGATGATGCAGATGACAGAAAATATCACGAGCACGGCGTAAGTCCCTATCACGCCGATGAGCGGACAGAGCAGGGTTATCAGGCATCCGCCCGCAAAGCCTCCTGCATTCCTGTGCTCTGACGCCTCTTTATAATAAGACAGCAGCGACGCGCCCGGCGTATAGGAATTAAAAATCAGTTCCAGTATCGCGGCAAGCAGGATAACGAGCACTGCTGCCGATATGACTTTGACATATGCGTGTGCGTTCCCCCGGTTGGATACGAGAAATGCCGTAAGCGCAAATATCACGAACGGGAGCACGTACGCCATGAACCCGAACAGCCCAAACGTCACGGAAGCGACTGCCTCCCCTGCAATGCCGCCGACGCCGAAGCTGCTCAGGACGAGAAGGATGCATACCGCAAGAGACACGAGTATGATGATTTCTCCCCTCAGCTCCGTGTTCTGTTTCTGCTGTCCTTTTTTCGTCCTGCCCTTTGAATTTTTACGGCTTTTTGTCGTTCTGGACGCCATACGATTCCCCCTTGACAATTAAACATACTACAGGACATTATATCATTATTTAAAAATAATGTCACTACACTTTTATGGCAAAGCAGCGGCGCAGCCGCAATTCGCACGCAGTGCGGCTTTGCGAATGGCGCGGGCTGAACTGCGGGCTGCTCATCCATGCGCCCCTACCGGCGCTCCTCCATCATCTCGTGCAGCTTTGCGAACGCCTGGCTGATTCCGCCCACCTCATCGATGAGGCCTTCCCGCACCGCTTCTTCCCCTTCGAGCATCGTCCCCACATCCTTCACAAGCTGCGTAGAGTCCAGCATCAGTTCCAGGAGACGTTCCTGGGTGATGCGGGAATGGTCCGCGATGAACCGCGCGATGCGGTCCTGGGTCTTTTCCATATTGCGGTAACTCTGTATCACCCCGATGAACATCCCGTTCGTGCGCACCGGATGGACAATCATGGTCCCTGTGGGAACGATGAACGAATAATCCGCCGAGACCGCCAGCGGTCCTCCGATGGAGTGGCTCCCGCCCAGCACAAGCGATACCGTCGGCTTGCTCAGGGAGGCGATCATCTCGGCGATGGCAAGCCCCGCCTCCACATCCCCTCCCAATGTGTTCAACAGGATGAGCACGCCCCGTATCTTCTCGTCCTCTTCCGCCTGTGCAAGCCGCGGGAGAAGGTGCTCATATTTCGTCGCCTTTGTATTTCCGGACACAGTCTCGTGTCCTTCTATCTCTCCGATGATGGTCAAAAGTTCGATGCCGGAACGCTCGTCCGGTCTGCCAAGCTCCAGGCTGCCTGTCTCCCGTATCTCCGCATTTTCCCCGTTGCGCTTCTCCTGCTCTTTCTCCTGTTCTTCCGCCTGCATCTTTCTCTCTGACATTTCCTGTCCCGCCTTTCTGCCTTTTCCTCACTGCCCGGACTCCACAGTTTTTGTCCGCGCTTAGAGGATAGTATGAAGGATACAGCCTGTTTTTATGCAGAAAAGCGGTCGCTGCCGCAAATGAAAAACGGTATGAGTGAAGATTGTATACACCCATACCATTTTATCCTACTGCATAGCCTGCTCTACATCGGCTATGATATCTTTTACATTTTCGATTCCTACGCTGAACCGGATGAGGTCCGGCTGTACGCCTGCCTCGAGCAGTTCCTGCTCGTTCATCTGGCGGTGTGTGTGGCTCGCCGGATGGAGCACGCAGCTTCTTGCATCCGCCACATGTGTCACGATGGCGACGAGTTTCAGCCTGTCCATCATCCTCACTGCCGCTTCCCTGCCGCCTTTGAGTCCAAAGGTAAGGACGCCGCATGTGCCGTTCGGCATGTATTTCTGCGCCAGGTCATAATATTTGTCCCCCGGGAGCGACGGGTAGCTCACCCACGCCACTTTATCACTCTCTTTCAGGTACTTCGCCACTTCCAGCGCGTTCTCGCAGTGGCGCTGCACTCTCAGATGGAGCGTCTCAAGACCGATATTCAGAAGGAACGCATTCTGGGGCGCCTGTATCGAACCGAGGTCGCGCATCAGCTGGGCGGTCGCCTTTGTGATGTACGCGCCTTTTCCGAACCGTTCCGTGTAGACGATGCCGTGATAAGTCTCGTCCGGAGTGGTGAGCCCCGGGAACTTGTCTGCATGAGCCGTCCAGTCGAAATTGCCGCTGTCCACAATGGCTCCTCCCACGCATGCCGCATGGCCGTCCATATATTTGGTCGTAGAGTGCGTCACAATATCCGCGCCCCACTCAAAGGGTCTGCAGTTGACCGGAGTGGCAAATGTGTTGTCCACGATGAACGGAACGCCGTGCTCATGCGCGGCTTTTGCAAATTTTTCAAAATCCAGCACCACGAGGGCGGGATTGGCGATGGACTCGCCGAATACAGCTTTCGTATTTTCGCGGAATGCAGCGTTAAGCTCTTCTTCTGTACAATCCGGGTCCACGAATGTGGCCTCCACGCCCATCTTGCGTATCGTGTGGGCGTACAGGTTGTAGGTGCCGCCATAGAGTGCGGAAGCGCACACGATATGGTCGCCTGCCTGGACGATGTTCATGATGGCATAGAAGTTCGCCGCCTGTCCGGATGATGTGAGCATGGCAGCCGCGCCGCCTTCCAGGTCGCATATCTTTGCCGCCACTGCGTCGTTCGTCGGATTCTGAAGCCGTGTATAGAAGTAGCCCGACTCTTCCAGGTCAAAGAGCCGCCCCATCTGCTCGCTGCTCGTATAGCGGAATGTGGTGCTCTGATAGATTGGAAGTATCCTGGGCTCTCCGTTGCCCGGCTGATAACCGGACTGTATGCATTTTGTCTCGATTCTGTAATCACTCATCTGTCTGTCCTCCATCTCTTTCTCTTTGGAATCCGCTTCTTACTCGTTCCAGTTGTGGTATACGTCCTGGACGTCGTCGTCTTCCTCCAGGAGGTCCAGAGTCTTCTGGATGTTCTTGATATCTTCTTCCGCCGTCAGCTCCACATACGTCTGGGGAATCATCGTCACTTCCGCCTGCGCCATCTCGATGCCTTCTTCCTCAAGTTTCAGGCGCACATCGCTGAAGCTCTCCGGCGCCGTGAGTATCTCGTAGCTCTCCTCGTCTTCCTGGAAGTCCTCCGCACCTGCCTCGAGCGCCAGCATCATCAGTTCATCCGCATCCATGGAGCAGTCTTCTTTCGCCACGAAAATCTGACCCTTCTCATCGAACATGAAGGAAACGCATCCGGGCGTGCCTACATTTCCGCTTCCTTTGGTAAATGCATTCCTTACATTGGACGCGGTGCGATTCTTGTTGTCCGTCAGCGTGCGCACGATGATCGCAGTTCCTCCCGGTCCGTATCCTTCATATGTAATATGCTCGTAATTGTCTGCCGAGCCCTCGCCTGCAGCTTTCTTGATATTTCTCTCGATGGTATCGTTGGGCATATTGTTGGATTTTGCTTTCGCGATAACATCCCTGAGCCTGCTGTTGTTCGCCGGGTCCGGTCCGCCGCCTTCCTTTACGGCTACTGCAAGCTCACGGCCGATTTTCGTAAATATCTTCCCTTTTGCAGCATCGTTCTTTTCTTTTTTGTGCTTGATATTTGCAAATTTTGAATGTCCTGACATTGTGGATTCTCCTCTTTTCTTTCTTGTTTGTGCCTTTTATCAGATTGTCCGCATATCATGCGTTACAATTCTAACACTCTTTCCCTCATCTGTAAAGAAGTCTGTGAACGCCCTATGTAGTCAGTTCCAGACTGATGCGTATGGCCTGGTCGACCCTGTGCATCGTCCCGCCGTCGATATGGCACACAAACTCCCTGAGCCTCTGCTTGTCGATGGTCCGTATCTGCTCCAGCAGGATGACCGAATTCTTCACGATATGGTAATCCCTTGTGCTTATCTCGATATGCGTGGGCAGCTTCGCCTTGTTCATCTTCGACGTGATAGCCGCGCAGATGACGGTCGGGCTGTGCCTGTTTCCCACGTTGTTCTGTATCACGAGGACCGGACGTATCCCGCCCTGCTCCGAACCGACGACCGGGCTCAAGTCGGCATAATAGATATCTCCTCTTCTGACCATTGTCCTTTTCACACTCCGATTCACCTGTTGATATTGATGTATGTTGCGCATACTTCAGTATTCCCATGTTCCTCGGATGTATTCAGGAGTTCCTTTTTATCCTGCCTCGAAGAGCCTGCCCTGCCTCTTATAGACGCGGGGGATGCGCCTGCCCAGGCAGCAGACGAATTCATAGTGGAACCGCCCGCTGAGCGCAGCCAGCTCCTCTACCGTGATGCACTCGTCCCCGTCACGTCCGATGAGCGTCACGGTATCCATAAACCCGGTGTCCGGGATATCCGTCACATCGACCATGAACTGGTCCATGCAGATGCGTCCGATAATCTTCGCGCGCCGCCCCCTGATCAGCACATCTCCTTTGTTGGAGAGGGACCGGGGGTATCCGTCCCCGTATCCCACAGGGATGGTCGCCACGCGCATCTTCTTCTCTGCGACAAATGTCCCGCCGTAGCTGACTGCCGTCCCCGGCTCTATCTCTTTTACAAATGACACATGGCTTGTGAGGGTGAGGGCGGGTCTGAGGTCCACGGCGCTCTTATCCACATCGCCGGACGGATACATGCCGTACATGGCGATGCCTGCTCTTGCCAGGTCGTGCTTCATATCCGGAAAGTCGATGATGCCCGCACTGTTGTCACAGTCATAGTAAGTAATGGTTACGCCTCTTTCTTTCGTCAGCTTTATCATCTCCAGGAACCGTTCATGCTGCATCAGCGTGTAGGTCTTATCCGTCTCATCGGCTTTTGCAAAATGGGTGAACATTCCTTCCAGCTCTACGTTCGGCAGGGCGCTGATGCGCCGGATGACGTCTGCGCTCTCCCCGTTTACCGGAAATCCCAGACGCGCCATGCCTGTATCGGCTTTGATATGGAGACGGACCTTCTTTCCCTGCCGCACGGCTTCCTCTGATATCTGTCCTGCCATCTCTTCTGTGTAGACTGTGGGGCGGATATCCAGGCGGACCATCTCTTCGTACTGGTCCGGGAAGACGCACCCAAGGACGAGGACCGGCTTTTTGAGTCCGTGTTCCCGAAGCTGCACCGCCTCATCGAGACATGCCACGGCATACCCCCACACATAAGGATATTCCTCGAACATCTTCGCAATGGGGATGGCGCCGTGTCCGTAACCGTCCGCCTTGACGACTGCGATAAGGCTGGCTTTTCCGCCGAGCCGCTCTCTCATCTGTTCCATGTTATGTGAGACTGCGTCAAGGTCGACCGTCGCACATACGCGGTTGTGCTGTTTCATTTTACTCTGTCTCCTCTGTTTTTATCATACATCTTTCCAGTTCATACATCTTTCCAGTCCGCTTATCAGGTCCCGCGCAAGGACGCTGTATGCACCTTTGGCTGCGCGCGCCTCATCCCCGGCGCATCCGTGCAGGAACACGCCCAGCGCCGCGCTGTCAAATGCTTCCATTCCCTGAGCGGCAAGCCCGGTGATGATGCCTGCCAGCACATCCCCGGAGCCCGCTTTTGCCATCGCCGCATTGCCGGCAAGGTTTAAGAACACGGACCGCCCGGCACGTTTTACAAGGGTCCTGCTGTCTTTCAGGGCGCAGACGACCGGGTATCTCTCTGTAAACTCCGAGAGGATATCCAGGCGGTCCGCAGAAATCTCCGGCACCGGATATCCGGTCAGCCGGGACATCTCCTTCATGTGGGGCGTAAGGATGACCGGCGCTTCCGTCTGCTCCAGAAGCTCCAGATGCCTGCTCAGCAGGTTCAATCCGTCCGCATCCACGATGCACGGGACTTTCACATGTTTCAGTGTGTAAGTCAGCATCTGTTCCGACCGTTCGCCCGTCCCGAGTCCGCAGCCGATGCAGACCACGTCCGCACGGTCCAGAAGACCCTGCAGCTCCTCTTCCTTGTATTTCCGGTAACAGGTCATGACTGCCTCGGGAAGCAGTCCCTGGAGGACCGTGCGGTTCGCCTCCGGCGTATAGATATGCACCAGCCCGGCGCCGGCTGCATACGCGGCTTTGGCGGACAAAAAGCACGCTCCCGCCATGCCCTCGCTCCCGGTGAGCATGAGCGCCCTGCCATAGCTTCCCTTGTGGGAATCCGGTCTGCGCTCCGGCAGCAGCCGGGGGATGTCCCCGCGGTCATATGTGAAACAGACGCCCGCATCATCCCGGAAAAATTCCGTATCAATCCCGATTGGGACCGCCTCTGTCCTTCCCGCGCAGGTCTTTCCCGGATACAGTTCGCACCCGAGCTTCACGCACGCCATCGCCACCGTCAGGTCGGCACAAAATGCCGTGCCGAGTATCTTCCCGGTACGGGCGCACACGCCGGAAGGGATATCCACAGCCACTTTTGCGCAGGACTGCCGGTTCATCCACCGGACCACATCGCAGTATCTCCCCTCGATATCCCGGCTTAAGCCCACGCCGAACAGAGCGTCTACGATAACAGTATATTCCTGCTCCGGAAAATCCGTCCGTATGACAATCCCCAGTTTCTCCGCAATCTCTTTCTGGAGCCGGCACTCGCCGCTCTGGGAAGATTCTCTGCCGGCGAAGAACACTTCCGCCGGTATGCCCTCTTCCTTCAGAAGCCGCGCCGCCGCGAATCCGTCTCCGCCGTTGTTTCCGCTTCCGCAGACAAAGAGCGGACGGGACAGGTCTGTCCCGCACCTGCGCATCATCTCCACCGTGCCAAGAGCTGCACGCTCCATCAGGACGAGGGAGGGCACGCCGATTTCCTGTATCGTATGAGTGTCCGCCGCTTTCATCTGTGTCCCGTCAGGCAGATATCTCAAATCTCATCACTTGTCCTTTCTCTTTTTCGCAGTACGCCCCGCAGCAGGCTGCGGGGCATTCTCAGTTCTGTTCGTTCTATTTTCTGCGCACATCCCGCTGGCTGATGTTATAAGACAGCTGCATCAGGCTGTCCGAGAGATGCACGCTCTCCACAATGACGTCCTTGGGGAGCATCAGGTCTGTATGCGCAAAGTTCCAGATTGCCTTGATGCCGTTTTCCACGAGGAGGTCTGCCACTTCGACCGCCTTTGACCTGGGAATCGTGAGCGCCGCTATCTCAATCTCGTTTTCCGCGAGGAAATCCACCAGCTCGTCCATCATCCGCACCTGGATGCCGCGTATCGTCACGCCTGCCAGGCGCGGGTTCACGTCAAACAGACTCTTCAGGATAAAACCGCTCCGCTCAAAAGACGCATAATTCGCGAGCGCCTGTCCGAGATTCCCGGCTCCGATGATGATGAAATTATGTTTCTTGTCCAGCCCCAGTATCTTGCCAATCTCCTCGTAGAGGTACTGTACATTGTAACCGTACCCCTGCTGCCCGAAGCCTCCGAAATTGTTCAGGTCCTGCCGTATCTGCGATGCAGTCACATGCATTTTCCTGCTGAGGTCGTTTGAGGAGATGCGCTCAACGCCTTCTTCCAGCAGGTCCCCGAGGTACCGGTGATACCTCGGCAGCCGTGAAATGACCGCACGGGATATTTTTCTGTGTTCCAAAGCTTACCACCTTCCATCTCATGAACGTGAGCCGGCAGGAAAACCCTGATATTCGGAAAACGCCCATGACATATTATCTTTATGCCTGTTTATTATATAAAATAGATAAAACTCTGTCAATTTAAGATTTAACAGTTCAGTCATCTGTCCGAACGGACCGGATTTATGCTTGCATAAGAATCCGGGGAGTTCCGGACAGATGAAATGAGCGCCTGCTTATGAGTAAAACAGCGGCGACAGCCGCGATTAGCACGGAGTGTGGTTTTACGAATGGCGCGGGCTGAACTGTTTTCCTTGTATTTTCCTTTTTTTTCGTTATAATGGATATCTGAGAGGAGAAAAGCCATGATACTTGCATGTCACAATATTGATAAATCCTTTGGCGACCGCGTCATCGTACGGCACGGTTCTTTCCATATAGAAGAGCGGGAAAAAGCCGCTCTTGTCGGCGTGAACGGAGCCGGCAAATCAACGATATTAAAAATGATAATGGAGGAGGAACCGGCAGACGGCGGGGATATCACCCTCGCCCGCGGGAAGACCATCGGCTATCTGGCCCAGCGCCAGGACCTGCTCCCGGGCGGGACAATCTACGATGAACTGCGCAGTGCAAAAGCCGATATCTTCGAGATGGAACAGCGGATACGCGCCATCGAGCTGGAACTGAAATCGCTCTCCGGCGCAGAACTGGAAAGCCGCCTCGATACATACAACCGGCTTCAGTCCGAATTCGAGAGCAAAAACGGCTACGCCTGCGAAAGCGAGATTGTCGGCGTCCTCAAAGGGCTCGGATTTGCGGAAGAAGAATTTTCCAAAAAGACGGACACCCTGTCCGGCGGTCAGAAAACCCGCGTCGCCCTCGGGCGGCTGCTGCTCACGAACCCGGACATCCTGCTCCTGGACGAGCCAACGAACCATCTGGACTTAAATTCCATCTCCTGGCTTGAGACTTATCTCATCAACTATCCGGGCGCTGTCTTCATCGTGTCCCACGACCGGTATTTCCTGAACCGGGTGGTGACGAAGGTCATCGAGATAGAGAACGGCGAACTGCGGACTTACATGGGTGATTATAAGGCGTACTCCGTCAAAAAACAGCAGATACGGGATGCCCGGCTCAAAGAATATTTCAACCAGCAGAGAGAGATACGGCATCAGCAGGCAGTCATCGACAAACTGAAATCCTTTAACCGGGAAAAATCCATCCGCCGCGCCGAAAGCCGCGAAAAGATGCTGGAAAAGATAACGCCTGTGGAAAAGCCTGTCCAGACCGCGGAAATGCATTTTACCCTCGAGCCGTCCTGCGTCAGCGGGAATGACGTGCTCACGGTAGAGCATCTTTCCAAGCAGTACGGCAGCCAGGTCCTCTTCCGTGATGTGGACTTCGAGATAAAACGCGGCGAACATGTGGCGGTCATCGGGGACAACGGGACCGGCAAGACGACCCTTTTGAAAATACTCAACCAGGCGGAACAGGCGGATGCCGGTTCCTTTACGCTCGGCGCGAAGGTCCGCATCGGCTACTACGACCAGGAGCATCATGTGCTCCACGATGAGAAGACCATCTTTGAAGAGATATCCGACGCCTATCCGACCCTGACCAACACCCAGATTCGGAGCACTCTCGCCGCATTCCAGTTCACCGGCGACGAAGTCTTCCAGGAGATACGTTCCCTGAGCGGCGGTGAAAAAGGGCGCGTCTCCCTCGCAAAGCTGATGCTCTCCGAGGCGAATTTCCTCATACTCGACGAGCCCACGAACCATCTGGATATCGCTTCCAAGGAAATCCTGGAAGAAGCGCTGAACAATTACAGCGGCACCCTCCTCTATGTATCCCACGACCGGTATTTTATCAACAGTACCGCCACCCGGATACTGGAGCTGGTCAACCAGACTTTTGTAAATTATATCGGGAATTATGATTATTACCTCGAGAAAAAAGAAGCACTGACACAGGCATACGCCCCTGCGTCCGGCTCATCTTCCGCTCCCGGCAGCGCTTCTGCTCCGGCAGATACAGCGGCGGAAAACACATCCGGCTCCAAACTGAGCTGGCAGGAACAGAAAGAACAGCAGGCGAAAGAGCGCAAACGCAGGAACGACCTGAAAAAGACCGAAGAAGAAATCAGCCGTCTGGAAGAGCGCAATACCCAGATTGACCGGGAACTGACACTGGAAGAAGTCTATTCCAACTCTGTGCGCTGTCAGGAGCTTGCCGCAGAACGCGCGGCAAATGAGACCAGGCTGGAGGAGCTCTACGAGATGTGGGAGACGCTGGCGGAGTGAATCCGGACATGCAGCCTTATACAAAGGACTGCCGCACGAAAATCAATTCATGCGGCAGTCCTTTTCTTTACACCTGTCTTTTATCTCTTATTCCCCATGCAGAATACCGCGACTACGCCCGGACCTGTATGGCTTCCGATGACCGTCCCGATGTTGTTGATAAGGATGTTGTCGATGCCCATCTTTTCACGGACGAGTTTTGCCACGTATTCCGCATCTTCGATGCAGTCTCCGTGGGTAATCATGATGATGTCGTTATCCCAGCCTTTTGACTGTTCTACCGCCATATCGACAATCTTGTTGAGGGATTTCTTCCGCCCTCTTTCCTTTCCTATCACCTGGAGTTTTCCGTTATCATCCATATGTATGATAGGCTTAATCTGCACCAGCGTCCCGAGCACGGCGGTCGTCTTGGACACGCGTCCGCCCCGGTGCAGGTGGTTCAGGTCATCCACCGTTACATTGTGGCAGATATGGAGCTTGTTCTCTTCCACCCACTGTGCCAGCTCATCGATGGACATGCCTTCCGCCTTTTTCTGGAGGGCTTTGTGAAGGAGCAGCGCCTCTCCGAGACACGCGCAGAGCGTATCTATCACGATGACTTTGGAGCCCGGATATTTTTCTTCCAGCATCTCCCCTGCAAGTTTCATGCTGTTGAGCGTGCCGCTCAGTCCGGATGAGAATCCGAGATGAAGAACGTCTTTCCCTTCTTTCACATATGGCTCGAGCAGGTCCGCCGCCTCTTCCGGATTCACCTGGGAAGTCGTGGACATCTTCCCGTCCCTCAGCTTTGCAAAAAATTCTTTTGCAGAAAGCCCTTCCATATCCGTGTACGTCTCGCCGTCAATGGTATATTTCAGCGGGACGACAGGGACATGTCTTTCCTCAAGCCACTCTTTCGGCACATCTACGGTACTGTTTACTGTTATCACATACTCTTTCATCGTGATATTCCTCCCTGGTATTTCCTTTATTTCTGGTCCGCACATCCGGCGGCCGGTCCGCCTGTGCATCCGGATGCGCAGATTATTTACATCCTGTCTATCATAACACCTTTTCCGCTGTTAAGCAAAATATTTTAACATTTTTTCAAAAATGTTAAAAATCCTACCGCAGTTTGACGTTCAAATAGTTCCGCCCGGACAGCGTTTTGTTAAATACCAGGAAGCAGAGCACCAGGATGCAGCCCACGGCGAACCCGTACACATCAAAGAGCGCCGTCAGGACAAGGAGCATCAGACGCATGAATTTGAGCGCGTATCCGAGTTCAAAGTTGGGCTGGGTATAGTTTGCCACGGCGACAAAGGCCATATATAACATAATTTCCGAATTGAACCACCCGGACTGGACGGAAAACTCGCCCATGACGATACCTGCGATGACACTGAGCGGCGTACTCAGCATGGTCGGTGTGTTCATGGCGGCAAGACGGAGTCCGTCGATGGATATTTCCAGCAGAAGGAACTGGAAAATGAGCGGGATATTTACTGTATCCCGTACCGCGACGAACTCGAACACCTCAGGGAGCCAGTCCAGATTCTGCATAAAGAGCAGATAGAGCGGCGTAAAGAAGACCGTGGCTATAGTGATAATGGTGCGCGTCACTTTCAGATAAATTCCGGTCAGCGTTGGGAAATAATAATCGTTCGCCTCCTCAATCATGTCCAGTATGGAGGTGGGGAGTATCATCGCGGAAGGGGAATTGTCCACGAGGATGATGACCTTCCCTTCCAGCAGGCACGCCGCCGCAGTGTCCGGGCGCTCCGTATACTTGAATTTCGGGAAAGGATTGAACCATTTCCTTTTGAACAGGGCTTCCGCCAGGCTCTGCTGGTTCATCCTCAGGTCATCCAGGGTCAGGCTCTCGATGCGCTGCTTCAGATTGTCCAGAAGCGTCCTGTCCACGCGGTCGCTCATATAGCAGATGGCGATATCCGTCCGGGAGGACTGTCCGGCTTCCGTCATTTCCATGATAAGGTGAGGGTCCCGTATCCTCCGCCTCATCAGCGCAGTATTGAAGACGATGGTCTCCACAAAGCCGTCCCTGGACCCGCGCAGGGACTTGTCCTTATCCGGTTCGTCCACGCTGCGCGCCGGATAGGTGCGGCAGTCTATGATGATGCTTTCCTGATAGCCGTCGATAAACAGTCCTGCCGCCCCGGACAGGACGCTGCGGACGACCTGGTCGAAATCCTCCGCAAGGTCCACCTCCACGTACGGCACATGCCCCCGGGCAAACCCTTCCGCATCCTCGGGCATGTCCTCCTCTGTGACCGAAAGAAAAGAATCCATGATTTTGAGCATGACCTCATCTTTGACAAATCCATCGATATAATAGAACACCGACGCCTTCCCGCCGATGACCATATCCCTTCTTATCACGTCAAAACTTTCCGCGACAGGAAGAGTCTCATTCATGTACCTGATATCATCTTCAAAACAACCGCTGAGTCTCTTTGTATCCTTTTTCACCATAGATGCCTGTTCCTCCTGCTCTGTGCGTTCCGGTATCTATGGTTATGTTCTCCTGTTTTCTTTCAGATATGCATCTTTACCGGATATCCTCCTCGCTCAGATATCCCGCTTTTCTCATTTTCCCGATTACCTGCTCCTGACGCTTTCTTGCAAGTTCCGGATTTGCGGCAGGATTATAATTAGTCGGCGCGTTCGGTATCCCTGCAAGGAGGGTGCACTCGTCAAAATCCATCTGCGAGGGCTCTTTCCCGAAGTATCCCCGGGAAGCGTCCGCAACGCAGTAATATCCGTTCCCGAAAAAGATGGAATTGACATACAGTTCAAAAATCTCATCCTTATCCAGGACGGATTCTATCTGAAATGCCATGAACATCTCCGCAATCTTTCGCACCATCTTCTTATCCTGCGTAAAGTACTGGTTCTTTGCCAGCTGCTGCGTGATGGTGCTGCCGCCCTCCACATACGCGCCTGCCCGGATGTCATTGACAAGCGCCCTTCCGATGGCAGCCGGGTCCACACCGGGATGGGTGTAAAACCGCTTGTCCTCCACCGCGAGGACCGCGTCGATGTATGTCTGAGGCAGTTCCTCAATGGGTGTATAATCCGGATTTGCCTCAATCCGTTCCGCCATCTCCTCCACGCTCATCTCCCGGAGCGCCTCCCGGTAATCCAGATATCCCTTCGCGACCAGTATCCCGGTCAGGACCAATATCATGATAATAAGAAAAGAACACAGACGTCTGACCCACTTCATCTCAACCGCACCTCCCGCGAACCGCCCGCCGGGCTTTCGCTGACTGATTTCTCTTTTGCTTCTGGTCAAGAGTATACCGGATAAATCTGTGTTCTTCCCTTATATCTTCTTACGATTTCCTTAAATCATATGACATTCCTGTAAGTTACCGCGTCGTACTTCCAAATCCGCCGTTCCGTACTTCTGTCACATCGTCGTCCAGCGTGATGCCGTACTCCACAAAAATCCCCTGCATGAAGCCTTCTCCCGCCCGGAGACTCACGGTCTTCCCCTCATTGCTGTCATTGGTTATCTTGGAAAAGATGTGTCCTTCATTGTCCGAGTCGTAATAATCGCTGTCAATGATGCCGACGGTATTGTTCAGCTGCAGCCGGAACTTAAATCCCAGACCGCTTCTTGGGTAGCATTTGAGCACCCACTCAGGCTCCATCCAGACGCGGATGCCCGTTGGTATCCGGATGGTCTCTCCCGGTCCCAGCGTCACATCTGCGGGAGTAAAGAAGTCATACCCCGCGCTTCCGGCGGTCGCCCGCTTCGGGAGCCGTATCCCGTCATAGATATTCCGTATTTCCTCCGGGTCGCTGATGCCAAGCGTGTCCCCCCACCCTGCGAGGAACTGTTCAAAACTCACTTTCTCAAATTTTGCCACGCGCTTCATATGCTGTCCTCCTGTATCTTCCTTTCATCTCCTGCGGAAGAATCCGGACGCATCCAGCACGTCCAGGATTTCCGCAATGGTCTCTTCATCCACGACGAGCGCCATGCGGACATATCCTTCGCCGCCTTTTCCAAACGCGCTCCCCGGCGTTACGATGACCCCGGTCTTTTCCATCAGTTTCATACAGAACTCCATGGAGGAGTCGTATCCTTCCGGTATCTTTGCCCAGACGAACATCGTTCCTTTACTGTCCGGCACATTCCACCCGATTTTCCTGAGACCGCCGCACAGTGCCTGATTCCTGCGGGCATATGCCTTCCGCTGCTCTTCGATAAAGTCGTCCGGTCCGGTGAGGGCTGCGATTGCCGCATACTGTACCGGATAGAAAATGCCGTAATCAATCTGGGAGCGGAGCAGGCGGAACCTGCTGATGATGTCCTTATTTCCCACGACAAAGGAGATGCGCGCCCCGGTCAGGTTGTAGGACTTGGACAGCGAATAAAACTCCACGCCCACGTCTTTTGCCCCTTCATAGGACAGGAACGACCTGCCTGGCTCCTCCGTAAAGGTGATGTCCGAGTAGGCATTGTCGTGAAGGATGACGATATCGTTCTCCTTTGCAAATGCGATGAGCTTCTCATAAAATTCATCCGGTGCACAGACGCAGACCGGATTGAGCGGATACGAGACGACCATGTACTTCGTCTTCGCCAGCGTCTCCTTTGGAATGGCATCCAAATCCGGCAGATAGCCGTTCTCTTCCCGGATGGGATAATACTGCACATCCGCCTTTGCCATGATGCCGCTCATCCCGAACATCGGATACCCCGGGTCCGGCACCAGAATCACGTCTCCCGGATTACAGAAGATAAGCCCGATGTGCGCCATGGCTTCCTGGGAGCCGTATACGGACATCACTTCGTCCGGCGTAATGTCTACGCCGAACCGCTTTTGATAGCGGAAGCAGACCGCCTCGAGAAGTTCCGGCAGGTCGGCAAGGGAGTATTTATAGTTTTCCGGCTTCCCGCAGGCTTCCTGCATGGCTTTCATCACATGCGGCGCCGGCTTGAAATCCGGCGTTCCAACGGACATGTTGTAG
The DNA here is from genome assembly GCA_019117125.1 of Candidatus Mediterraneibacter merdipullorum. Taxonomy (GTDB): domain Bacteria; phylum Bacillota; class Clostridia; order Lachnospirales; family Lachnospiraceae; genus Mediterraneibacter; species Mediterraneibacter merdipullorum. The sequence goes on along the minus strand of DXAL01000055.1, from coordinate 42,531 downwards.
ACTCTGCGCCCTTCCTTTAAAAGTTCATCCTTCTTTTCATTTAAAGCGCCGAATATCCCCTGTTGAAAATGTTCCATCATATCGGAAAAATGACCGTTGTCCATCTCTTCTCCTCCTCTTTCGTCACGCCCGGGGCGTTCCGTAAAGGTCATACGGCGTCGCCTGATATACGTAATAATTGACCCAGTTCGTGTAAAGGTTATTCGCATGGGACCGCCAGGAAAGGACCGGCTTGTTCTCCGGGTCGTCATCCGGGTAGTAATTTTCCGGGAGCTGCGGGTTCAGCCCTCTTCCCATGTCGCGTCTGTATTCGGAATCCAGCGTCATCCGGTCATATTCCGGATGTCCCATGACAAATATCTGCCTGCCGTCCTGCGCCATGCACAGAAAGACGCCTGCCTGCCGGGAGTCTGCCAGTATGGTGATGCGCTCATCCGCCTCCAGCAGCTCCTGAGGCACTTCCGTATGCCGGGAATGGGGCGCCATGAAAATGTCGTCAAATCCTCTGACAAGGGGTATCCTGCGGTTCCTGACCCGGTGGCGGTATACGCCGGAAAGCTTCTTCGGCAGGTCTGTCTTGTTTATCCCGAAGTGGTGATAAATGCCTGCCTGAGCTCCCCAGCACAGATGGAGCGTGGACGTGACATTCTCCTTTGTCCAGTCCATGATGGTCTTCAGTTCTTTCCAGTAGTCCACCTCTTCAAAGGGCATCTGCTCCACCGGAGCGCCCGTGATTATAAATCCGTCGAATTTCTTATCCCGGATGCTCTCGAAAGGCTCATAGAATTTATAGATGTGACTGGTGGATGTATTTTTGGACACGTGGCTCGTCATTCGCACAAATGTCACATCCACCTGAATCGGCGTGTTGGACAGGGAGCGGAGTATCTGGAGCTCCGTATCCTCCTTCAGGGGCATCAGGTTGAGAAGCCCGATGCTCAGAGGACGGATGTCCTGATGCGCGGCTCTGTATTCGTCCATCACAAATATGTTTTCCTGTTCCAGTATCTCTTTTACCGGAAGGTCGTTCTGTACTCGGATTGGCATGTTCGTTATCCCCTTTATCTTATTGCAGTAGGATAATTATACTCTGACATCCGCCGGTGCGTCAATCCGTTTTCACTGACCGCGACCGGACTTTTTCACTGCCTGACGTCAGTTCTGGCTTTAAAATCACAAAAAGGGCTTCCCGGGGCACGCATCCCCGGCGCTCCCGCCGGAAACCAGCCCCGAAAAGCTCCTCTTTCATCTCATAGTCTGTGCAGTCTAACCCGTTGTCTGTACAGTCTAACCCGTTGTCTGTGCGGTTTTACCTCATCCGCAGTGGCACTGGAATGTGGCGCACTCTGTACCGTCGCATGTCTTCGCGTTCCCGCCTTCTACACTGATTTTACCCGCATGACATTTGCACTGCTCGTTGTACATGCATCCCGTCGCCTTGCAGTCGATTGCCGCCCGGTCGGACGCTGTATTCATGGAGTTTACGGAATTGGTATAGCTTCCGTCCTTTCTCTCCTGAAAGCTGTCGCAGCATGTCTCCTGGGGATTCTTCGCGTTTTCCCCGCCTACCTGAATCTTGTCAAGGTCGCAGAGAAACTGCTGGTTGTGTACACATGTCTGTACCGTACATTTTAATTCCGGCATGATAAATACCTCCTCTTTCTACAGATTCAGATTCATTATGCCCTCCTGGCCGGAGAATTATGCGCCCTTCCTTTTGTCTTTTTTAATTCTTTTTATGATGTATCCACACGGAAATGACTGCAAAAAATTCCCGGACCAGATAGTTGACCTGAAAAACCGGGTTCGAGGTCGCGGGAATCCTGCACAGCTCCTGATATCCCTCCTGCTTCGCGATGAGCACTGCACGGTACATATGGAATCCGTTTGTCACGATGCCCACACGGCTGTGTCTCGCATCGATATACTTCCTGCTGAATCGGAAATTCTCTCTTGTGGATGTAGATTTTCCTTCCAGTTCGATTCGGTCCGGACAGATGCCGCGCCGGATGAGATACTCTGCCATGGCTTCCGCCTCGGAAATCTCTTCTCCCGGTCCCTGGCCTCCGGAGACGACCGCCTTTGTCCCGGGATGCTGTTCCAGATATCCGGCTGCCCGCTCAAGCCGGCGCCGGAGCGAATCTGTAATCTTCGTGCCTCTGACCTGTGCGCCCAGGATGAGGATGCAGTCCGCCTCTCTGTCACGCCCCGGGAACATGCTCCTGATAATGCATACTTCGACCAGAAGGAAGAAAACCCATCCTGCCGCACAGAGCGCAAGCAGGACTGTATACACGCATGCAGGAAGCGGCGCACATCCGATGACCAGATGTACGCCGCCTGTGAGCAGCCAGAAGACTGCAAAAGTCGACCTCAGTTTTCCCGAATAATACACCAGTACTGCATAGTACAGGATGCACAAAAAACCTGTCGTCAGAAAATACACTCTCATTTAAGCGTTTCTTCCGCAGCATTTCTTATATTTCTTTCCGCTTCCGCAGGGGCACGGGTCGTTCCGCCCTATCTTCTTCGGCTTGCGGATGGTGCCGGACGCTTTCTGCTCTTTGTAGAGGCGCTTTCTCGTCTCCTCGTCAAAGATGGATTCCCACTGGGGCAGTTCATACAGCCAGTCCGCCTTCGCATCCACCATGTTCTTGTAGAGCTTCTCCTTGTCAAAAGCAAGGCTCACTTCCGTATCTTCTGTCATTGTCTCGATGGGGTTTGCTGTCACGAGACTGTCGTTGATGCCGTCCAGGAAGCCGACCATCGTCATGACGTCCTGTCCGTATTTTTCCGCCAGTTCCCTGACGGTTCCTTTTACTTCCGTATCCGGCTCTGCGAGGAGCTGCTCATAGATACTCTTCTCAATCTGGAAATAAGATGCCCAGAATTTTTCAAGCTGGTCCCTTGACTGTGTCTGGTCGTATGCCATGCCCCGCCACTGGTCCAATAAACTTTTCTCGCTCATCGTATATTACTCCTTTATCTGTTTCTCTGAAAATCTGTCGGTGATTATTATATAACAAATTTTGTTTGCCGTAAACCGTTATTTTCGGTATACTATGACTAACAGTTCAGCCATGGCTCATGCAGGAGCGAAAACCATGCTCGCATGGTTTTGCGATTGTATGCAGCCATGGGCTGAGCGCCTGCATATGAGCAAAACAGCGGCGGACGCCGCGGTTAGCACGCCAGTGCGGTTTTGCGAATGGCGCTCCTGAACTGTGGACGATTCCACTGTACTCACGCGCCTGCATATGAGCAAAACAGCAGCGCAAAAATATCCGACAGACAAGGAGACCCCCATGAAGAATTTCAAACGCATCCTGGCGCTTGCCGGCGCCATCCTTCTCATCTGCATCTACGCGGCAACTCTCATCTTCGCGCTGATGGATTCCCCCGCGGCATCCGGGCTCTTCCGGGCGGCGGTAGCAGCCACCATCCTCATTCCCGTCCTTCTGTATGCAATTATCATGACCGCACGCCTGCTGGAAGGACGCGGAACAGATTCCTGCCCTCCGGACGAAGAAAAGTCCCGGGATGACCGTTCAGATGAGTAACAGTTCTGCCAGCCTCAGCGCATATTCAGACTTGTCCTCTTCCTCTGCCCGCCATCCGGCGGCAGAAGAAGCCGTCTCCTGTCTCTTTTTCAGGTATTCTTCCATCGATATCACATCGCCTGCCGTTTCCCTGCTGTCCTGACGCATAAAAATACCCCCTTCTTCTGAATCTCAGCCTTATATTATATGCGCCCGACGCAGAAGATATGACCGTGCAGCAAGAGACGCTCCCTCCGGCAGAAAAACAGCAGCCCAAAGCATCCTGACCTTTCTGGCTGAGAACGCTCCTGACTGCTGCAGTCTGTTTTCTATCTGTTTTCTGTCTACGCTTTTACGCTTTTCCCGCTCCGTGTCCGTCTGCTTATCTGCTGCGGTAGATGATGTCATCTCTTCCCGGACCGTTGCTTATCATGGTGATTGGATAGCCAATCTCTTTCTCAATGAACTCGATATAATTCCGGCAGTTCTCCGGCAGTTCCTCGTATTTGCGAATGCCGCGGATATCCGTCTTCCAGCCCGGAAGGGTCTTGAAGACCGGTTTCGCCTTTTCGAGAAGGTGGGTAACCGGGAAATCTGTGGTGACTTCCCCGTCGATCTCATATCCGACGCACACCGGTATCTCATCCAGGTATCCAAGGACATCGAGGACGGTAAACGCCACATCTGTCGTGCCCTGCATCCTGCATCCGTATTTGGATGCCACACAGTCGAACCAGCCCACACGTCTCGGACGTCCGGTCGTAGCGCCGTACTCTCCGCCGTCTCCGCCTCTTCTCCTGAGTTCATCCGCCTCGTCGCCGAAAAGCTCGCTCACAAAAGCTCCTGCGCCGACTGCGCTCGAATACGCCTTGCAGACCGTGATAATCTGCTTTATCTCGTAGGGCGGGATTCCCGCGCCGATTGCGCCGTATGCTGCCAGCGTGGAGGAAGACGTTACCATCGGATAAATGCCGTGGTCCGGGTCTTTCAGCGAGCCGAGCTGTCCTTCCAGCAGGATGTTTTTCCCTTCTTTGAGCGCATTGTGCAGGTAAAGGGACACATCGCATACATAGGGCTCGACCATTTCCCTGTAGCTGAGCAGTTCTTTATACAGTTCATCAGGATCAATCAATGGCTTGTGATAGAGATGCTCGAGCAGCACATTTTTCTGTTCTGCCACACGGACCGCTTTTTCCCTGAGCAGTTCGTCGTCGAAAAGCTCGCTCACCTGGAAGCCGATCTTTGAATATTTGTCCGAATAGAACGGCGCGATGCCGGACTTTGTGGAACCGAACGACTTTCCTCCAAGGCGCTCCTCCTCATATGCGTCAAAATTCTTGTGATAGGACATCACCATCTGGGCTCTCTCCGAGACAAGTATCTTCGGCATGGGCACGCCCCTGTCCACGATAGACTTAATCTCCTCGAACAGTCTCGGCACATCAAGAGCAACACCATTTCCAATGATGCTCGTCGTGTGTCCGTAAAAGACACCTGACGGAAGTGTATGCAACGCAAATTTGCCATAATCATTCACGATGGTATGCCCTGCATTTGCTCCGCCCTGAAAACGTACGATGATATCGGCTTCCTTTCCGAGCATATCGGTAATCTTGCCTTTTCCCTCATCGCCCCAGTTTGCACCAACTACTGCTTTAACCATTGCTATTCCTCCTGCGTATCGTGCTTGTGACTTGAATTACAGAGACTGCCGCATGACAGCCGCCGTTAGAATTATACTATAGAATTCCCGTTCTGTAAAATGTTATTTTCAACAACCGTTCAGCTATTGTCTTTTCGGCGAAAAAGTATTACAATAGGCAGTATATTCGGGATGTTCTCTTTTCATTTTCGGAGCACATCTTCTGACAGAAAGGAGATTTTACAGTGAAAAAAGTGTTCAAATGGTTCAGTATCTTTGCTGTGATCGGAGCAGCCATCGGACTTGTCGTTGCATATTTCTGCAGGAACAGTGCTGACGATGCCGGAGAAAATGAGACGGATTTTACAGAAGATGAAGATTTCGACCTGGACGCCGACCTTCAGCCGGCAGAGCGGGAATACGTCTCTCTGAGCAAAGAGGACAGTGAAAAAGACGCCGACGCGGTCAAGGCGCCGGAAGAGCCTGCTGCCAAATCCGGTTCCGAAGCAGAAGAAACAGAAAAGACAGAAGAAAAAGAAGACAAAAAAGAGAAATAAAATACAACTGCGATGACAGAGCGCTGCCGGCATGCCGGCAGCGCTCTTTGTTATCCGGACAGAGTCCGTTCCCGGCGGCGGCAGCGCGCCGCGCCGGCTAATCTTCCTGCCAGGCTTCCATGAGGAGCCTGACCGCTTCCTTTATCTTTTCTTCGTTCATATTTGCATATCCCAGGAGTATCACCGTCTCGTCTCCTTTCTGCGCCCCTTCTGTGTAATACCCGGACAGACCGTATACCCGGACGCCTTTCTCCGCCGCAAGCCGGATCAGTTCCTCCTCCCCGCGCCCGTCCCGGAAATGGACGAGCAGATGTACGCCTGCATGTTCTCCGGAGATGCGAAAATCCCGTCCCGCCGCCTTGAGCTGTGCGAGGAGGGTGTCGTGCCTGCTCCGGTAGAGGGCGCGCATTTTGTTGAGATGCCGTTCATAGTAGCCGTCTTCGATGAATTTCTGCAGAATCATCTGGTCCACTTTCGATACCGTGGAGCTGATGAATCCGCAGCGCGTTTTATACTGTTCGTACAGACCTTCCGGGAGCACGAGGTAGCTCATCCGTATCGCCGGGGCGATGGATTTTGAGAAGGTCCCGATGTAGATGACTTTTCCGTTCCTGTCATATCCCTGGAGCGCCGGGATGGGCTTTCCCTTGTAGCGGAACTCGCTGTCGTAATCGTCTTCAATGATATAGCGCCCTTCCTTCTGCGCCCAGCGCAGCAGCTCCATCCGCCGTCGGATGGGCATGACCGTCCCCAGGGGATAGTGATGGGACGGCATCACAAAGGCGATGTCCGCACCGGATTCTTCCAGCTTCTCCGTACACATGCCGCTTCCGTCCATATCGACTGTGCACACCTCGCAGGAAAGGTTTGCGAACAGCCGGTATGCCTGCTGGTACGTGGGATTCTCCAGCGCCACCTTATGCCCGGTGCCGATGACGGCGCACAGAAGCATCATCAGATAATCATTTCCCGCGCCGACGATGACCTGTTCCGGAGAACATTCCACGCCTCTCGCCTGATGCAGATAACTGCTGATGGCATTTCGCAGCCCCGGTTCTCCCTGGGGGCATCCCAGGCGGAACAGCTCCGCCCGGTCCTCCACCAGGCATTCCCGCGATAGCTTTCTCCAGACATTGTAGGGGAAACTGTTCAAATCCACACCGTTCGGCGTGAAATCATAGAGGAACTCCTGCCCTGCTCCGCTTTCTTCCGACTTTTCCTCCCGCTTCTGGGGATGGAGCTGATACAGTCCTTCGATCTGCGACACATAATACCCTCTGCAGGGACGCGCCTCGAGATACCCCTCGGACCGGAGCTGTTCATACGCCAGCTCCACCGTACTCCTGCTCACGTCGAGATGGGCGCTCAGAGCACGAGTAGAGGGCAGCCTCTCACCACTTGAGAGCCTGCCCTTTCTTATTTCTTCTCTGATATATCCGTATATCTGTTCATACAGCGGGACTTTATCCCCCTGCTTCAGACTGAGCGTCAGTTCATACATCGTATTTCTGTCTCACCCCGTCTTTTCCTGCCTGTCCTGTCACCGTCTCTTCCTGCCTGTCCTGTCATTTCGGAAGCCGGAACGAACTCTTCAGCGACACGATCCGGTTGAACACCAGATGCTCCGGCGCCGAGTCATGGGCGTCGATGCAGTAGTAGCCGTTGCGGACGAACTGGAAGCTGTCATATGCCCCATATCCGTCAAAGCTCGTTTCTACAAAGGCATCTTTGATGACTTTCAGGGAATCCGGATTTAAGTTGAGCGAACCGTCCTCCTTGTTATAGACGCCTTTTTCCTCGTCGATGAGGTTCTCGTACAGACGGACCTCCGCTTTCTGTGCGTGGGACGCCGGCACCCAGTGGATGGTCCCTTTTACCTTTCTTCCGGTAAATCCGCTTCCCGCTTTTGTCTCCGGGTCATAGGTGCAGTGGACAACAGTGACATTGCCGTCCGCATCTTTTTCATATCCGACGCATCTGACAAAGTAAGCGTGCATCAGACGCACTTCATTTCCCGGGAACAGCCGGAAATATTTCTTCGGCGGCTCTTCCATAAAGTCTTCCCGCTCGATATAGAGCTCGCGCCCGAACGGAACTTTGCGGCTGCCAAGAGCTTCATTTTCCAGGTTGTTCGCCACATCCAGGTACTCCACCTGGTCTTCCGGATAGTTGTCGATGACAAGGCGGATCGGGTCGAGTACCGCCATCATACGCGGCTTCTTCATCTTGAGGTCCTCGCGGATGCAGTACTCGAGCATGGCATAATCTGCCGAACTCTGGGCTTTTGACACGCCGCACAGGTCGATGAACATTTTGATGGACTCCGGCGTAAATCCACGCCTCCGAAGCGCCGCGATGGACACCAGGCGCGGGTCGTCCCATCCGTCCACAATCCCCTCTTCCACCAATTTCTTGATATACCGCTTCCCTGTCACTACGTTGGTCAGATACAGCTTCGCAAACTCAATCTGCCTGGGCGGATTCTCGAACTCACACTCCCGCACGACCCAGTCGTAAAGCGGTCTGTGATCTTCAAACTCCAGCGTGCAGATGGAATGGGTGATGCCCTCGATGGCATCCTCGATGGGGTGCGCGAAATCATACATCGGATAGATGCACCACTTGTCGCCCGTGTTGTGGTGGGTCATATGCGCCACGCGGTAGATGACCGGGTCGCGCATGTTGATGTTCGGCGACGCCATGTCAATCTTTGCCCGGAGCACTTTCTCCCCGTCCCCGTACTTTCCGTCGCGCATCTCCTCAAAAAGCCGCAGGTTCTCCTCCACGGAGCGGTCCCGGTAAGGGCTCTCTTTTCCCGGCTCTGTCAGGGTGCCTCTGTACTCCCTCATCTCTTCCGCCGTGAGGTCGCAGACGAACGCCTTTCCCTTCCGGATGAGCTTTACCGCACATTCATACATCTGGTCAAAATAATCGGACGCAAAATACAGGTGGTCTCCCCAGTCCGCGCCGAGCCACCGGATGTCCTCCTTGATGGAATCCACGAACTCCATCTTCTCTTTCGTCGGGTTCGTGTCGTCAAAGCGCATGTGGAACGTCCCGCCGTACTCCTTTGCAAGACCATAGTTCAGAAGGATGGACTTGGCGTGTCCGATATGCAGGTAGCCGTTGGGCTCCGGCGGGAACCGGGTGCACACATGGTCGTAGACGCCTTCCGCCAGGTCTTTGTCTATCTCCTGCTCGATAAAGTTCTTTGAAACAGCTTCGTTTTCCATCGTCTCCTCCTTATCGACATATCTCACACTGTGTCCTGTCTGTTCCCATTGCAAAAAAAGAAAGCTGTCTAGGGGACTTGAACCCCCGACCTCCGCCTTACCAAGGCGACGCGCTACCGACTGCGCCAAGACAGCTTAATGCGTTCATACGCAAGGATTAATATACACCATCCCCTGTCGCATTGTCAAGGAAAAATAAACGGATACATGTAAAACATAGAAAAATGCAATAATATCTGTCATTTTGCCCTTTTTCAGAACCGGTATGCTATACTTTGACAAATGCGGGGTGTTTCCGGTTCACGTCGGAGGAAAAGTTATGAAAATGGGAAAAAAGGAACTCAAAGACTTACGGGACAAGCTGGAGCGGCTGATGGAGTTTGTCCGCTGCATGGAGACGGGGCCGCTCCCGGATTTCTACCGGTATTTCGACACGATGAAGAACAATATCGAGCTGTTCTTCTGCCTGGGCGCTGACGATATCCCGGATTTTCTCCCGGTGCTGGAGCGGGACTGGAAGGCGTCCCACACGATGTTCATCGGCGTCCAGGACTACGATATCCGAAAGGAGCACCCGGACGCGGACCCGATGCTGAGCCTCTGTTTCGCCTCGCTCCTCTCAGACGTCGGGAAATACTTCGAGCGCGGCAGGCTGGAAGCGGCGGAGGAACGGACCCCCTGCGCGCATCTGTGACAGCGGTCGTGCCGGCGCACCGAAGCAGCCCTGCCGGGACACGGAAGCATCTGTGCCGGCGTGCTAGAGTTTCTCCGAATCCAGCAGGATGGTAAAAGGTCCGTCGTTGACAAGGCGGACCTCCATCTCCGCGCCAAAGCTCCCGGTCCGGACTTCCGGCACCGTCTTCCGGCAGCTTTCGATGATGTATTCATAGAGCGCATTGGCTTTCTCCGGCGCTCCGGCTTCGGTAAAGCTGGGACGGTTCCCTTTCCTGCAGTTCGCGTACAGGGTGAACTGGGACACAAGGAGCAGGCTCCCGTCCACATCCCCGAGGGAAAGGTTCGTCTTTCCGTCCCCATCCTCAAATATCCTGAGTCCGGTCAGCTTGCGGACCATCTTGTCCGCCGTCTGCTCCGTATCCGTATCCGACACGCCGATGAATACGAGGCAGCCTTTGCCGATTTCACCGATGACCTGTCCGTCCACCCGGACAGACGCTTCTTTTACCCGCTGTATCACAAACCTCATCGTTTCTTCTCTCCTATCCCAAAATGCATCAGCACGAGCACGACCGCTGCCACCGGCACGCCTGCCATGACAAAAATCCCCAGGACAAGGTCCGGCAGGAACCGGCTCTCCAGGTCGATGACGACGGTCCCGAAAAAGTTGAACAGTGCATGCAGCGTCATCGGCACCAGAAGGCTTTCATACCTCCATGCCAGATACCCGAGCAGGAATCCGAGAACTGCCGCATAGATGCCCTGCACCAGGTTCATGTGGAAGATGCCGAAGAGCACCGCCTGTATCAGGTTTGCCACCGCAAAGCAAGCCCCCGCCCTCCGCAGATATCCGAAGATAAGCCCCCGGAAGAGGACTTCCTCCACCAGCGGCGGGAGGATAAGGGTCGCTACTGCCCAGGCGGCCGAGTAGCTGGTGAGCCCGGAAGACTCCACCAGTTCCATATATTCCTCCATGGAAGAGGGCAGGACGAGCGCGATGACTCCCATGAGCAGGCTCGTCAGATGCTGCACTGCGAAGGCGAGTGGAATTGCCAGGAAGAAGCAGACCGGGCTCAGCCTCCTGGTCCGCATCCGGACAAAGCGCCGCATTCCCGCCGGCTCCGCAAACGCGAAATAATACCACAGGAATGCGAGGGTTCCCGGCAGCAGATAAATCAGGCAGGAAAAGAAGCTCAAATGCTCCATCAGGTACTCATACCCTATATCTATGCCGTTCAAACCTCCCAGCATCATCCCGGGAATCACCGCTCCCAGTGAAAACACAAAGGCGCCTCCGTTCATCAGCACCATCGTGCAGACAAACACAAGTGCCGCCATTCCATAATCCGCATGTCTCTTCATCCTGTTTCTCCTTTGCTGCGGAGCATCTTCTCCGCTTTTCCGCGTATCCTCTGTATCGCATTGTCCACAGACTTCGGGCTCTTCTCAAGGATTTCCGCGATCTTCCGGTAATCCGTCCCCATCAGATGGAGATAGAGCACATGGCTTTCCAGGGGGCTTAAGCTCTCCTTGAGCTGCTCGATAAAAGCCTCCGTATACTCCCTGCCAAAGTACAGCGCTTCCGGGTCTGTCTCCTGCTCCGCTTCTATCGTATCGATGAGCGGCATCTTCCGCCCGTCCCGGTGTACTTCACTTTCTTCATACAGGGAGATATACGAGTTCAGCGGGAGATGCTTCTTCCGCTTCGACGCTTCAATGGCGCTGTACATCTGCCGGGAGACGCACAGCTCTGCAAAACTGGAAAACGAAGCGCCCTGTCCTTCCTCATAGTCCCGGACTGCCTTGAAAAGCCCGATCATGCCTTCCTGTATCAGGTCCTCATTTTCTCCGCCCAGAAGGAACATTGCCCTGGCTTTTTTCAGGACCATGGGTTTGTACTTGTCCATGATATGGTCCGTGATGCGCCGGTCGCCGTCCCTCAGTCTGCGGATGAGCTGTTCATCTGTCATTGTTTCATACTTGTCCATAGATTCCACCTGCGCGTTTCGGACCGGTCACTTCTGTCCGAGCCGCTGTCTTACAATCTCATAGGTCAGGATGCCCCCTGCCACCGATGCGTTCAGGGAAGTGATGTCTCCCCGCATGGGAATCGACGCCACAAAGTCGCAGTTCTCTTTTACGAGCCGGCTCACCCCGTTCCCCTCGCTTCCGATGACAAGTCCGATGGGACCGGTCAGGTTCAGGTCGTACATGGTCTCTCCGTCCATATCCGCGCAGACAAACCACATCCCCTGCTCCTTGAGTTCTTCCATGGTCCGGACCAGGTTCGTCACTCTTGCCACGGGCGTATAGTTCAGCGCCCCTGCCGAGGTCTTCGCCACTGTAGCGGTCAGCCCCACGGCGCGCCGCTTCGGGATGACCACGCCGTGCGCTCCCGCGATATTGGCAGTTCGGATGAGCGCGCCCAGATTGTGGGGGTCCTCGATGCCGTCCAGGAAGAGGAGGAAGGGCGCTTCCCCTTTCTCCTCTGCCGCCTTGAGCATATCGCTTATCTCCGCGTAATCATAGGCAGCCGCATACGCGATGACGCCCTGGTGTTTTCCGGTCTGGGACATCTGGTTCAGACGTTCCTTTGCCACAAAGTCCAGGACCACGTCCCGTTTCTTTGCCTCCCGGACAATGGTCCGGACCGGTCCGTCCTGGCATCCGTCCAGGATGAACAGCCGGTCCAGCGTCCGGTCCGACCGGAGGGCTTCCAGCACGGCATTGCGCCCCTCAATCACCAGTGTGTGTTCTCTGTGCCCGGTTTCCTCTTTTCGTTCTCCCTGCATCTTCTATCCCTCTTTCTTACCGCTCTGTCCGGTCTCACTTCTGTCCATGCTCTCAAGCCCGATCTGCACCAGTTCCGTCAGCCGCCCGTACTCTCCGCTTAAGTACAGGTACCCGATGAGCGCCTCGAATCCCGTTGCCCTGCGGTAATCAGTGATGGACTGGTTCCTCGCCGGCGTGACGCTGCGCGAATTGCGCCCCCGGCGGTACACCGCGTGTTCTTCCTCTGTGAGGTGTTCCTGCATGGAGCGCATCATATAGGACTGGGCGGACGCCTGCACATAATGGCTCGTCTCTTCGTGCAGCTTGTGGACCTGACGGTTCCCCTTCCCCGTCACCATCAGCTTGATGATGAGATCGAATACACAGTCCCCGATATAGGCAAGCGCCAGCGGGGAGACGGTCTTCGGGTCCGTCTGCTCCATGCCTGGAAGGGCTGCGATATAATGTTCCAGTCCGTATCCTACGCTTTTTTCCATTTTACTCCTTCTCTTGTATCTTCCAGGATGATTCCTCTTGCCAGCAGTTCGTCCCGTATCTGGTCCGCAAGGGCGAAATTCTTTTCCCTGCGCGCTGCCTGGCGTTTCTCTATCATCGCCTCAATCTCATCGTCCAGCATCTCTTCCTTCTTTTCGATGATGATGCCGAGCACGCCGGTAAGACTTGAGAGTTCCTCATAGAGGCTGTCCAGATATGCCTTTGAACTGCTGCCGTCCGCCGTTGTATTGATGAATTTCACCAGTTCAAAGACGGATGCCACCGCGTCTGCCGTGTTGAAATCATCATCCATCGCCTTCTCAAATCCACGGACATACTTCTGCGCCTCTTCTGCCTGCGCCTTTTCCTGCTCTGTCATCTCCCCGTCTGCTGCGCCGGAAGTGAGGAACCGCAGATTTTCCGCCGCCGTGAGGATGCGCTCCAGCCCGTTCTTCGCCGCCTCCATCAGGTCCGCGCTGAAGTTGAGGGGACTTCTGTAGTGGGCGCTCAGCATGAAGAACCGCAGGACCTGGAGGTCGTATTTCTCGCTGATTTCCCTTACTGTAAAGAAGTTGCCCAGTGATTTTGACATTTTGCGGTTATCGATATTGAGGAAGCCGTTGTGCATCCAGTACTTTGCAAATTCCTTTCCGTTCGCCGCCTCGCTCTGGGCAATCTCATTTTCATGGTGCGGGAAGATAAGGTCTTCCCCGCCTGCATGGATGTCAATCTGCTCGCCGAGGTATTTCTTCGACATCTCCGAACACTCGATGTGCCATCCGGGGCGTCCCTCGCTCCACGGAGACTCCCATGCCGGCTCCCCTTCCTTCTTCGGCTTCCAGAGGACAAAGTCCAGCGGGTCTTCCTTCTCATCCTCGCCGGTGACAAGGAGGGTCCTGCCTCCTGACTGGAGGTCATCCAGGTTCTTGTGGGAGAGTTTTCCGTAATCTTTGAACTTCCTCGTGCGGTAGTATACAGTCCCGTTCTTCTCGTAGGCGTATCCTTTGTCAATGAGCGTCTGTATCATATCCACCATGCCGCATATCTCCTCGGTAGCCAGGGGATTCTTTGTGGCTGGCATGATGTTCATGGCATCCATATCCTTTTTGCACTCCGCGATGTAGCGTTTGGATATCTCATCCGCCGTAACGCCTTCCTCGATGGCTTTTTTGATAATCTTGTCATCCACATCCGTGAAGTTCGAGACAAAGTTCACCTCGTATCCTCTGTATTCAAAATATCTTCTGACCGTGTCAAAGACAATCATCGGTCTCGCATTTCCGATGTGGATGAGGTTGTAGACGGTGGGACCGCACACATACATCTTCACCTTTCCCTCTTCCAGCGGCACGAACTCTTCTTTTCTCTTTGACATCGTATTATAAATCTTCATCGTCTTCTCCTTTCTTTTCGATGCATCTCAATTCTTTCATCAGGTTCCTCAGTTCCGTGTGCAGCCGGATGTTCTCCTCCTGCAGCTTCCGGATATCATTCAGGACCGGGTCAGGCAGATGCACCTGGTCCATATCGAGTCTGGGCACTTTCTTATTGTCCATGCGGACGATGCGCCCCGGCACGCCGACCACCGTACAGTTCGGAGGCACCTCCTCGAGCACCACCGAACCCGCGCCAATCTTGGAATTCTCCCCGATAGTAAAGGACCCCAGTATCTTGGCGCCTGCGCTCACCATCACGTTGTCCTCCAGCGTGGGATGGCGCTTGCCCCGTTCCTTTCCGGTACCGCCCAGCGTCACGCCCTGGTAGAGCGTCACATTGTCCCCGATGACCGTTGTCTCACCGATGATGACGCCGCTTCCGTGGTCGATGAACAGTCCCTTTCCAATCTTTGCACCCGGGTGTATCTCAATCCCGGTCTTGCGCGCTCCCCGCTGAGATATCCATCTGGCGAGGAAATAATGTCCCCTCCGGTACAGCCTGTGCGCGACCCGGTATCGGAGTATCACGCGGAAGCTGGGATAGAGGAATACTTCCAGGTTTGACTTTATGGCGGGGTCCCGCTCCCGCACCACCTGTATCTCTTCTTTTATATATGAAATCATGCCCATCACAGTCACCTCCCGACAGGACATTTATCGCAGGCATAAACGACACCTTCCATTCCGCCGCAGTGCGAATTTTGCGGAACATTTTCTGTCACAGGAAAGCAGTTCCCTGTGATACAAAAAACTCCGTCTCAAAAAAGAGACGAAGTCCTGTCCGCGGTTCCACTCTTTATAGAAGGCTGCGCCTTCCACTCAGCATGCATGTAACGTATGCGCCACGTACCCGGCTACTTGCTGTTCACCGGGTCAGCTCCCGGACGCACTTCACACGCTCTCCGCTCAGGAATGCTTTCAGCCGGCGGCATTCCCTCTCTGTCAGTTTCTGAACATGCTACTCTGTCCGTTCTCTGCCTTTTCCTGTCTGACATATACCATATCTTATGAAAGTTTTCCGCATTTGTCAAGCAGTTTGCCGGCGGACTGTTTGCAGGCAGACCTGTTTACCGGCGGACCATGGGGCTTCCTTCTGCGAGCTATACGATTTCGTTGAGAAATACGTCTGTCAGTTTCCGTATCTTTTCCAGTTCCAGCGCAAGGTGTTCCGTGAGGATGACGCTTTCGCACTTTTTCAGAGCTTCCATGTCCATCTGTCCGAACAGATACTCCGTCAGTTCCGCCACCGGGAAGACGCCTTCCGAGTCTTCCGCCTCGCGCACGCGGACGCCGGTCTCGCCGGCGCGGCTCTCGATGCGCCACACCCTGCTGTTCTGCTTCAGGATTGGGTCGAGCACCGCAAAGGAGCAGCACAGTTCCGTCTCCTCCCCGGTTTCCAGCAGACCCAGAAATTCCCGCAGGCACACAATGCGCGCCATGATAACCGGCTTTTCCTCCTGTGCCATGTCTGCAGGGCATGCGCTGACCCTGACCTGCTCCGCCCCGTCTCTTCCTCTGCTCTTTAAGAGCTCCCGGACAGAAAAGGAAAAGGCATCTTCATACCCCGGCAGGAAGAGGGGTTCCCGTATCTCCATCCCGTCTTCCACCGCATATGCATACATCCCGATCAGCTGTCCCCGGTCTCTCACAAAACGCACGCCTCCGCGCTCGCTCTGCTGCTCCATAATCATGGTCTGATAATACGCCGCATCCCGGAGGGCATATACCTGCCAGCGTCCGGAGAAATTCTGTCCGAAAAAGTCAGCTGCTTCCCCGGCCTGCCAGAGCGCGGCGTCCGAACCGGTCAGCCTGCCTTCCTCCGCCGCCTGTGCGCCTGCTGTGGCTTTCCCGCCGCCTGCTGCTTCTCCGGCGCCGGATAGCGTCCCCACATCCTGGCGGTAGATGAAGCGGAAATCATAGGGGCGGTAGATTGCTTCTGCCGCAGGCATGAGAAAGGTAAACGGGACCTTTCGGTCATACATGTGCTGCAGGGATGTATGGAGAAGCGCCCTCATAAACCCTCTGCTTCGGCAGGCTTCTTTCGTCGCCACCGCCACGATATACGCCGACTCTGCCTGCCTGCTGCCGACTGCCAGCGTATACGGGTTCAGATGGAGCATGGAACAGAGTTCCCCGTCTTCCTCGACAACGAAGATTTCATTTTCTTTCGCCTTGATGTAGTAATAATAATCGAGAAATTCCCTGGTGTCTTCCGAAAAGACCTCTTCCCAGAGGGGTCTCGTGATTCCGTGCTCGCCGGTTTCCAGCTTCCGCACATTCATGCCTGTTCTCCTCCCATGCAGCATCCGCCGCATCCGGACGGTGCGTTCGTGACATCCACACTGGAATAATTGGTAAATTTTTCCAGAAGGCAGACAGCGTGGGAGGAAATACCCTCTCCGCTTCCCGTAAAGCCGAGCCCTTCCTCTGTAGTCGCCTTTACGCTCACCTGGTCTGCCGTGATGCCCAGCGCAGAAGCGATATTCTCCCGCATCTGGTCGATATACGGGCGCATCTTCGGCCGCTGTGCGATGATGGTGGCGTCGATATTCTCTATCACATACCCGTTCTCCCCGAGCAGGGCGCCCACATGTTCCAGGAGGCGCAGGCTGGAAATCCCCTCATATGCCGGGTCCGTGTCCGGGAAGTGCTTCCCGATGTCCCCCAGTGCAGCCGCGCCCAGGAGCGCATCCATGACTGCATGGAGCAGGACGTCCGCATCCGAATGACCGAGCAGCCCTTTCCCGTAAGGAATCTCAACGCCGCCCATGATGAGCTTTCTTCCCGCCGCAAGCCTGTGAACATCATATCCCATACCAATCCGCATCTCTATTTCTCCTCATAATCATTTTCAATTTCTTCATCAGAAAGCGCCGCGCCCTCTGATGCCTGGTCTGACGCCGCAGCTTCCGTCTCCGTTCCCGCTTCCGGCGCTGCATCTGGCTTCGGCGCAGGTTCCGTCCCGGATGTTTTCTCCGGCTTCGGCGCAGATTCCGCCGCTGGTGCCCGTTCCGGCTTCGGCGCGGATTCCGTCTCTGGCGCCCGTTCCGGCTTCGGTGCGGCTTCGCTCTCTTCTGTCCGGATGCCGGTCACGAACGTCGCCTGGGTGATGCCGGAAGAAGGTCTTTTCTTTTCCGTGTCCTCCTGTCCCTGTGCGTCCCCTTCCTCCCGGTCCGCCCTGCTGATGTCAATAACTTTCTTGATGCTGTAAAGGGCGTATCCGCCGCCGATGATGATGAAAAGGACCGCCGCCACACTCATGACCACCATGTTGCTCGGCTTCTCTTCCAGCATCTGGAGCAGGAGCCGGACGCCCAGATACGCCAGATATCCTCCGAGTACGATGCGCAGTGCATACCCTGTTTTTCTGTTGTTCATCATTCTATCCTCCGTAAACTTGCTGGGATATATTCTATCATAATTTCCGGAACAATTCCACCAGATAAAAAAACGTACTGCATTCAGGCATTGAAAAAAGCCCGTAAATACGGGCTTTTCAGGCAATAGCGGAAACTGGATTTGAACCAGCGACACCACGGGTATGAACCGTGTGCTCTAGCCAACTGAGCTATTCCGCCATATTCGGTTTATATGGGGCCTATAGGGCTCGAACCTATGACCCTCTGCTTGTAAGGCAGATGCTCTCCCAGCTGAGCTAAGACCCCATATGACAGCGGGTTTCGGTTTCTCTCCCGCAACCCGCTTTGCTATTATACTATTATTATCTGACCAATGTCAACTCTTTTTTTATTTTTTTGTGTACAGTTCAGCCTGGCAGTTCACTTCTTATCTTCTAGCGGAAATACTTCACACCGGACTCGAATATCTTCATATCCTGCTCTCCGTAGATATTGACTGCCACTGAGTCGTCCCGGCGCTCGGAGTGCGCCATCTTGCCGAGCACCCGCCCGTCCGGACTGGTGATGCCCTCGACTGCACAGTAGGAGCCGTTGACGTTCCACTCCTCGTCCATGGAGATGCGCCCTTCCGGGTCGCAGTACTGGGTTGCCACCTGTCCGTTCTCAAAGAGCTTCTTCAGCCATGCCTCATCCGCCACGAAACGTCCTTCTCCGTGGGATGCCGGGTTGGTGTACACGCCGCCGAGCTGCGCTTCCTGCAGCCACGGGGACTTGTCCGTCACCACTTTCGTATAAACCATCTTGGAAATGTGGCGTCCGATGGTATTGTAAGTCAGCGTCGGAGAGTCTTCGGACTGCCCGCATATCCTTCCGTATGGAACGAGACCGAGTTTGATGAGCGCCTGAAACCCGTTGCAAATGCCCAGTGCGAGCCCGTCGCGCTCGTTCAGGAGCTTCTCCACCGCTTCTTTTATCTTTGCATTCTGGAAGGCAGTCGCAAAGAACTTGGCAGAGCCGTCCGGCTCATCGCCTGCGCTGAACCCGCCCGGGAACATAATCATCTGCGCCTGTCCGATGGCTTTTTCAAATTCATCTACCGAGGAACGGATATCCTCTGCATCCAGATTCCGGAAGACCCGGGTCTCGACGCGGGCGCCTGCGCGCTCGAAAGCGCGACGGCTGTCGTACTCACAGTTGGTGCCCGGGAATACCGGGATAAATACGGTCGGCTGTCCAATCTTGTGGCTGCAGATGTGGACGCCGGATGCGTGGTAAAGATTCTCTTCCACTTTCGCATCGGAATTCTCCGCCGACTTTGTGGCGAAGACCTTCTCCAGCGTCCCGGTCCATGCCCGGAGCGCCTCGTCCATGCTGATGCGGACATTTCCATATTCAAACGCATCGTTATCTGTCACTTCGCCGACTACGGTGTAGCTGGTCTGAAGCGCTCCCACCTGACCTTCTTCCACCTCTGCAAGAATGTCTCCGAATGCAGGCGCAAACAGGTCTCTCGGGTCCATGTCATGCTGGAGCCTTACGCCCTTCCTGTTGCCGAATGCCATCTTGCTGGCTGCAGCGATGACGCCGTGGCGGTCCAGCGCATAAGCGGATACCACGCGCCCGGCCCGGATATCTTCCGTGAGTTTGCCATACTGCTCCATGACCTGGCTGTAGACCGGCAGGTCGTATCCGTCCCGCTCGATGCGTATCCAGACCAGTTTATTGCCTGCTTTCTTGAGCTCCGGCGTGATGATGTCTCTGTCCAGCGCCATATCCACCGCAAAGGACACCAGCGTGGGCGGCACATCGATATCCTGGAAGGTGCCGGACATACTGTCTTTTCCTCCGATGGACGGCAGACCGAAGCCAATCTGAGCCGCGTAGGCTCCGAGCAGCGCCGCGAAAGGCTGGCTCCACCGTTTCGGGTCTTCGGTCATGCGGCGGAAATACTCCTGGAAGGTAAACCGTATCTTTGTATAGTCTCCGCCTGCTGCCACAATCTTTGCCACAGATTCCACGATGGCATAGACTGCTCCGTGATACGGGCTCCAGCTCGACAGATAGGGGTCGAATCCGTAACTCATCATGGAGACGCTGTCCGTCTTTCCGGTCTGGACCGGCACCTTCGCCACCATCGCCTGGGTCTCCGTCAGCTGATATTTCCCGCCGTGGGGCATGAATACAGAGCCGGCGCCGATGGAGCCGTCGAACATCTCCACGAGCCCCTTCTGGGAGCAGACATTCAAGTCACTCAGGGTATCCAGCCATGCCTGTCTGACATCACCCACTTCTTTTCGCACGAACAGGCTGCCGCCGCGCTCCGGCATCTCGACTTCCACAGCAGTTTCCTGATGTGCGCCGTTGGTATCCAGGAAGGCGCGGGAGAGATTGACGATTTCCTTTCCTCTCCAGATGAGCACCAGCCTGGGCTCTTCTGTCACAACCGCCACTTTTGTGGCTTCCAGGTTTTCCTCTTTCGCATATGCCATGAACCGGTCTGCATCTTTCGGGTCCACGACCACCGCCATCCTCTCCTGGGACTCGGAGATGGCGATTTCCGTTCCATCCAGACCTGCATATTTTTTCGGGACTTTATCCAGCTCTACGCGCAGTCCGTCTGCCAGTTCCCCGATTGCCACCGATACGCCGCCTGCTCCGAAGTCGTTGCACTTCTTGATGAGACAGCTCACCTCTTCCCTGCGGAACAGTCTCTGTATCTTGCGTTCTGTCGGCGGATTTCCCTTCTGGACTTCCGCACCGCATGTCTCGATGGATTCTACCGTGTGCACTTTGGAGGAGCCGGTGGCTCCGCCGCAGCCGTCGCGCCCGGTCCTTCCGCCCAGGAGGATGATAATATCACCGGGGTCGGAATTCTCGCGGATGACCGCACGTCTCGGCGCAGCACCCAGGACAGCGCCAATCTCCATGCGCTTTGCCACATAATCCGGGTGATAGATTTCTTTGACGAGCCCGGTGGCAAGACCAATCTGGTTTCCGTAGGAGCTGTATCCGTGGGCAGCCTCGCGCACCAGCTTCTTCTGGGGAAGCTTTCCTTTGAGCGTCTCTTTCACCGATACCGTCGGGTCCGCCGCCCCGGTCACGCGCATTGCCTGATAGACGTAAGTCCTTCCGGAGAGCGGGTCGCGGATGGCGCCGCCAAGACAGGTTGCGGCTCCTCCGAAGGGCTCGATCTCCGTCGGGTGGTTGTGGGTCTCATTCTTGAAGTTGATGAGCCATTCCTCTTCTTTCCCGTCCACTTTAATGGGAACGACAATGCTGCACGCATTGATTTCATCCGACTCTTCCTGGTCCTTTAACTTTCCTTCCCGTTTCAGCCTGCGCATCGCCATCAGCGCCAGGTCCATCAGGCAGACAAATTTATCTTCTCTTCCCGCGAATATCTCACCGTGGTCTTTCAGATATTCCCGGTATGTCCCCTCGATAGGCTCCCTGTAGTCCCCGTCATCAAATTTTACGTCCTTCAGCTCGGTGGAGAACGTCGTATGACGGCAGTGGTCCGACCAGTACGTATCGAGCACACGGATTTCCGTCACCGACGGGTCCCTGTCCTCCTCATTCCGGAAGTACTTCTGGATGTGGCGGAAATCCTGGAAAGTCATTGCAAGCCCCAGGGAATCATACAGGCGTTTCAGTTCCGCCTCTTCCATATTTTTGAATCCGTCGAACACGGCGATATCCGCCGGGTCCTCAAATACCGTCACAAGGGTGTCCGGCTTCTCTTCCGAAGCCTCCCGGGAATCCACCGGGTTGATGCAGTGCGCTTTGATGGCTTCCAGTTCCCCGTCGGAAATGTTCCCTTCGATGATATAAGTCGTCGCCGTCCGGATAACCGGAGCTTCGTCCTCACGGATAAAGCGGATGCACTGCTCAGCGGAGTCAGCACGCTGGTCGAACTGCCCCGGAAGATATTCCACCGAGAAGCTTCTGTCCCCTTCTGACATCGGGTAGTTCTCCCGGTAGAGGATGTCCACAGGCGGTTCCGCAAACACGCCGCTGCATGCTTTCTCAAATGTCCCGTCCGAGACATTTTCCACGTCATAGCGTATCAGGACGCGCACGCCCGTCACATCCATGATGCCGAGATAACGCCGTATCTCATGGCGGAGCTGCTTTGCCTCCACGGCGAAATCCGGTTTCTTTTCTACAAATACACGTTTTACACTGCTCATTTCAACTCTCCTTTGCCTGAATATCCGTGCCTGAAGCACACCGTCTTCTGCCTGTCTGTATCGTAACACACTTCTCTTCATTAGTACAATTAATTATATTGAAACTCAGTTATAAGTCATACTAATTTCTTTTCCCCGCTGTCATCTTCGGTATCAGACTGCATATCAGAAGCGCCAGCAGGGCGCCGGCGAAGAGAACGCCGATGCGGACGACCATGTCCGAGAACAGCCCCTCCGGCAGCATCCGTATCATATAGTCTTCCGCCGGGTCGAAAAGCCACAGGTCATTGTCAAAAAAGAGATGGTGGAACTCTACGAACACGGCGTTAAAATCCGCCATGCACGCCGCGCCGAAAAGCGCCAGAGCCGCGGCTGTGACACCCAGGCATATCCGATAGCAGAAGGGGATGACTTTCTTCATGTCCGCCCCGGAGGCGTAAAGCATCATGATGCACAGGGCAGCGGCAAGGCATGCGCCCATGCGGATGTTCAGTCCGCCGAGGAAGAGTTCCCGCACTTCCCCCATGTGGAACCGGTCCTGCTCATTGAAGAAATCCTGTTCCTTTCCCTCCACAGTCGTCACGACGGAAAGGGTATCCCGGTCTCCCCGCAGATAGTCCATCATCTCATGGGTGACGTACATCGCGTCTTCCATCGTCATATCCAGTTCCGACAGGACGTCGTATTTTTCATATTCCCGCTCATAGACGCCGAAATCCGCGTACATCGCCGCCTCAAAGCTCGTAAAGAATACGGCTGCGATAACGGAAAATCCGAAGAGCAGCCCGAACACAGCATGTCGTTTTTTCATTTTCTCCACCTGGCTTCATCCTTTCTAAGTATGATTGTATTTTCTTTCCCGATAGCTTATAATAAACTCAGGATTTATTAGGGGGTCTTATAATGATTGATATCAACTATGAGTTATACAAAGTATTTTATCATGTCGCTTCCACACTGAATTTTTCCGAGGCTTCCAAGCAGCTCTTTATCTCCCAGTCCGCTGTCAGCCAGTCCATCAAGACGCTGGAGCGCAAGCTGGACCAGACGCTCTTTATCCGGAGCACGAAGAAGGTCCGTCTCACACCGGAGGGGGAGATACTCATGCGCCATATCGAACCCGCCATGAACCTCATCCAGCGCGGGGAGGCGCAGCTCATCGACGCCGCCTCTACCGGAGGACAGATACGCATCGGGGCGAGCGACACCATCTGCCGGTATTTCCTCATCCCCTATCTGGAGCGGTTCCACAAAGCCTTCCCCGGCGCCCATATCAAGGTCATCAACCAGACGTCCATGAAATGTGCGGAGCTCCTTGCAAACGGGCTTGTGGACCTCATCGTCGTAAATGTCCCGAACAACAGCCTGGGGACAGACGCCGCCGTCCGGAAGATACGGAAGTTCCGCGACGTCTTTGTCGCCGGCGCGCCCTTTGAAAGCCTGAAAGGGCAGACCGTCTCTTTTGCCCGGCTCACCCGGTATCCCATCCTGATGCTGGACAAGAACAGTACGACAAACGAATTTCTCCATCAGGTCTTCCAGCAGCACCATCTGGACCTTGTCCCGGAGATCGAGCTGACAAGCAATGACCTGCTCATCGACCTTGCCCGCATCGGTCTGGGCATCGCTTTCGTCCCGGACTACTGTCTGAGCAGTCTGGGAGACGGACTGTTCGTCCTGGATACCGAAGAGAAACTCCCCCGCAGGGAGCTGGCAGTGGCATGGAACGAGCGCCTGCCCCTCTCCCGCGCCTCGGCGGAATTTCTGAGCTACTTCCAGAACGAAGAAAGCTGATCCCCCAGGGAGGACAGGCTGCAGCTCTGACATTCCCCCCACTCCCTTGGAAATATCTCCATGTACTGTCTCCGGGAAAACCGGTCATCCAGAAGGAGTATCACTCCCCGGTCTGTCTCGGTGCGTATCACCCGCCCGGCTGCCTGGAGGACTTTGTTCATGCCCGGATACAGGTAGGCGTAGTCGAATCCCCGCATATCCTGCGCGTCAAAATATCCTTTGATGAGTTCCCGCTCTGTGCACACCTGGGGCAGTCCGGTTCCGATGATTGCCGCGCCGATGAGCCGGTCATCGGTCAGGTCGATTCCCTCGGAAAAGATGCCGCCCATCACACAGAAGCCGATGAGGCTTTCTTCCCGGTCTTTCCGGAATTCTCCGAGAAACTCCTCCCGCTCCTGTTCCCCCATATTCTGGGACTGAAAGAGCACCCTGGCGTCCCCCTTCATGGGAAGGAAACAGTCCGCCACGTCCTCCATCAGCCGGTAGGACGGGAAAAAGACCATGTAGTTCCCCTTTCTGCTTCCTGTCATCTCGCGGATATACTCCGCAAATTTCCGGTACATCTCCCGGTCTCTCAAAGTATAGCGCGTGCTCACGTTCTTTCCCCGGAGCACCAGCCTGTTCCCGGCGGGAAAGGGGGACTGGGCATAGACCGCATAGTCGTCCTCCGCAGTGGAAAGCAGGCGCTTATAATAATGGACCGGGAGCAGGGTCGCCGAAAAGAACACCGTCCCGGTGCCGTATTCCAGATAATCCTGCAGCTTTTTCGCCGGATTGACGCACAGGAGCCTGATCCAGAACCGCCCGTCCCCTTCCAGCTCGGCATAGATGACGTAATTCTCATCCAGCTCCTCATAGACGGACACGAAGGAGCGCACCTGGAAATACAGTTCCAGAACCGCTTCCCGGACCGTCTCATCCGCCGGTTCCTCCAGGTACTTTTCCATCTCCGTGAGGAGGTTCATCAGCTTCAGTACGATGTGGGATACGCTGTCCAGGACGCGGTACGTCTCACATTCCCGTTTTTCGCCCAGGAACATCCTGTTCACCCCATCCAGCCGTTTTACGAGCGCCTTATGGGTCCCGACTTTCTTCTTCAGTCCGAGGAAGTCTTCCTTGCACAGCGCGGCGCTGTACATCTCCCTTCCCCGGTCCGCCAGATTGTGGGCTTCGTCGACCAGAAAGATGTTGTCCGCGCTCCCGCCCTCCGAGAAAAAGCGCTTCAGATGTGCGTTCGGGTCGAACACATAGTTGTAATCGCAGATGACGGCGTCCGCCCAGGAAGAAATATCCAGGGACAGTTCAAAGGGGCATACGCGGAATTTCTCCGCCTGCCGCTCAATGGCGCTCCGGTCCAGCTCCCCGGTTCCGTCTGACGTGAGGATATCATAGACCGCGTCATTGACCCGGTCAAAATGTCCTTTCGCATAGGGGCAGGAATCCGGATTGCAGGACGTCTCGTCGCAGAAGCATATCTTCTCCTTTGCGGTGAGGGTGACGACTTTCATCTTCAGCCCCTGTTCTTTCAGTACTGTAAACGCCTGCTCTGCCGCGGTCCGGGTGATGGTCTTCGCCGTCAGGTAGAAAATCCGCTCCGCCAGCCCCTCGCCCACTGCCTTCACCGCCGGGAACACCGTGGATATGGTCTTTCCCACGCCGGTGGGAGCCTGCAGGAACAGCTTCTTCTTCCGGAGTATCGTCCGGTAAACCGCCGCGGCAATCTCTTTCTGCCCCGGCCGGTACGGGAAGGGGAATTCCACGCCTTTGATGGAGGCATTCCGCTCTTCCTCCCACCTTATCTGGAATCTGGCCCATTTTTCATATTCCCGGACCAGACCGGCGAACCAGTCCTCCAGTTCCTCCCTGGAATAGTTCTCCTGAAACCGCCGGATTTCCTCTGTATCCAGGTTGCAGTATGTCATCTGCACGCTGGCGCGCTCCAGCCCTGCCTGAGCGCAGTACATATATGCATAGCATTTTGCCTGGGCAAGATGCACCGGGACCGGAGCTTTGATCTGCTCCAGGTCCCGGAGCACACCCTTTATCTCATCTACTGTCACATCCGGTGCTCCGTCTGTCTCCCGGATGATGATGCCGTCTGCGCGCCCCTCCACCAGTATCTGAAAATCCCCGCAGGAGACCACCGTCTTCAGACTGACTTCCGCATGATAATCCGAGCCCATGCTCCTCTGTATCTTTCTGTGGAGACGCCCGCCCATGAGCATCGCTTCCCGGTCCGGTCCGCCTGCCCGCCGGCTGTCGATGTCCCCGCTCCGGAGTATGAACTCGACCAGGTTCCTGACCGAGACGCGCACCGTCCTGATTTCTTCGTTATCCACTTCTGTGCTGCCGCCTTTTCCCTTGCATAGATTTCATCTGACCTTGTGATGATGTATCTATCATAATCTCATTTTTCATTTTTCACAACAGGCAACAGATAAAAAGGCACCCCGGAGAACACTCTCCCGGGATGCCTGATTCTGTACGTCTGTTTTCTCTCTTCTGCCGCCTACTCGCACTCTCGGATGCGTTTCCTCAGCGGAAGGACCATGGACGGAGATACGGACAGCTCGTCCAGCCCCATCTTCAGGAACTCTTCCGTCAGCTCCAGGTCCGCTCCGAGCTCGCCGCAGATGCCGATCCATGCGCCCTCTGCGTGCGCGCTCTCAGCCGCCATGCGTATCATGGAAAGAACGGCCGGGTGATGCGGATCGTAGAACTCGTCCAGCTTGGAATTCTGACGGTCTATCGCCAGCGTATACTGTGTCAGGTCGTTCGTGCCGACGCTGAAGAAATCCACTTCCTTCGCCAGCTCACGGCTGACCATCACAGATGCGGGAGTCTCAATCATGATGCCGAGCTCCACATCCTCTTTGTAGGGAATCCCTTCCTGTTTCAGCTCTTCCTTGACCTCTGCGATGATTTCCTTTATCTTCTTTACTTCTTTTACAGAAATAATCATCGGGAACATGATAGAGATATTGCCATATACAGCCGCGCGGTAGAGCGCACGGAGCTGGGTCTTGAATATCTCCGGTCTTGTCAGGCAGATGCGGATCGCGCGGTAGCCGAGAGCCGGATTATCCTCTTTGTCCAGTCCGAAGTAATCCACCTGCTTATCGGCTCCGATGTCCAGGGTGCGGATGATGACCTTCTTTCCTGCCATGCTCTCTGCCACCTGTTTGTATACGGCAAACTGCTGCTCTTCCGTCGGAAAGTCCGTATTCTCGAGATAGAGGAACTCACTCCGGAAAAGTCCGATGCCGCCGGCATCGTTCTTGAGAACAGCGCCCAGATCGGATACATTGCCGATATTGGCGTATACATTAATCTTCTGTCCGCTCTTCGTCACATTTTCTTTGCCCTTGAGCTGTTCCAGAAGCGCTTTCTGCTCCAGGTCTTTCGCGCGCTTTTCCTGCATCACTTTCAGCGTCTCTTCATCCGGGTCGATGTAGAGCGTGCCGGTAAAGCCGTCTATAACCGCGTCTCTCCCGCTGTATTCGGCAAGGAGGTCTTCTCCCAGTCCGATAACGGCAGGTATGTTCATCGTACGCGCCAGGATGGCTGTATGTGAATTGGAAGAACCGTACATCGTGGCAAATCCGAGCACTTTGCTCTTGTCAAGCTGCACCGTCTCGCTGGGCGCAAGGTCGTCCGCAGCGATGATGCAGGGCTCCGTCATCTCCTTAAACCCGCTGTCCACGCCGCAGAGGATGCCGAGCACGCGCTCCGATACGTCCTTTACGTCTGCAGCGCGCCCCTGCATGTATGCATCGTCCATCGCCGCGAACATCGCAGCAAAGTTATCCGCCGTAGTCGCAACGGCAAACTCTGCGTTCACCTCCTGCGTGCGGATGATATTTTCAATGGATTCAAGATAATCAAGGTCTTCGAGCATCATCTGATGAATCTCGAATATCATGGCATTTGCCTCGCCGACATCTTCCAGCGCTTTTTCATACAGTCCTTTCAGCTGAGACACCGCCGTATCCTTCGCTTCCTGGAACCTTGCCCATTCCGCGTCCACATCATCGACGTGTACTCTCTTGATTACTTTATCATTTCTCTGATAAAATAAAAGTTTTCCAATGGCGACACCGCCAAATACACTTTTACCGCTAATCGTAATCATAATCTGTTACTGTCTCCTCGCAATGAATTTATAAATTTTCCTTGAAGAATGTCTCCAGTTCTGCCACAGCTGTGTCTTCATCTGCTCCTTCGACCGTGATGGTGACTTCTTCACCGGTCTTTACGCCCAGTCCCATCACACCGAATATCCTCTTGGCGTCCGCAGTCTTGTCACCCTTTGTAATCTTGACGGATGACTGGTATCCAGCCGCCTGTTTTACAAGGATTCCAGCCGGACGTGCATGGATTCCCTCCGGGTCTGTGACCACATATTTGAATTCTTTCATTTTAAGTAACCCTCCTTTAAATTCCATTCTTGTACCAGTATATAACAGATTGAACAAATTATCAATCGCGGATTGCCATTTTATCCGTGTTTCTGCACTATGCAAACAGCGGCGTGGAAAGATATCTCTCCCCTGTATCCGGCAGGAGCGCTACGATGACTTTCCCGCTGTTTTCCGGCTTCTCTGCCTCTTTGAGCGCAACGGAAAGGGCGGCTCCCGAGGTGATTCCCACCAGCACCCCCTCCCGCGCCGCAAGAAGCCTTGCCGCAGTGTATGCCTCCTCTTCCGTCACACGGGCGACTGCATCATAGATATCCGTATCCAGGATGTCCGGCACGAATCCGGCTCCGATGCCCTGCAGCCCGTGGGGACCGGGCGTCCCGCCGGAGAGCACCGGCGACCGGTCCGGCTCCGCAGCGATGACTGTGATGCCCGGCTTCTTCTCTTTTAAATATCTTCCGGTGCCGGTCAGGGTTCCGCCTGTGCCTGCACCTGCAATGAACAGATCCACCGTACCTTCCGTGTCTTCCCAGATTTCCGGTCCGGTGGTCCGGTAATGCGCCTCCGGGTTCGCAGGATTTACGAACTGGCCGAGGACAATGGCGTTCTCCGTCTCCCGCTCCAGTTCCGCCGCTTTTTCGATGGCGCCTTTCATGCCCTTCGCTCCCTCTGTCAGCACGATGCGCGCACCGTAGCCGAGCAGGAGCTTTCTCCGCTCCACGCTCATGGTCTCAGGCATCACGAAGACTGCCTGATACCCCCGGGATGCCGCCACTGCCGCCAGCCCGATGCCGGTATTGCCGCTGGTGGGCTCAATGATGGTCGCTCCGGGACGGATGCGCCCGCTCTTTTCAGCGTCTTCGACCATGGAGAGGGCGACCCGGTCCTTCACGCTCCCCGCAGGATTAAAATACTCCAGCTTGACGAGCAGACGGGCGGAAAGCCCCATCTCCTCTTCCAGGTTTTTCAGTTCCAAAAGCGGCGTCCTGCCGATGAGCTGCGTCACATTTTCATATATCTTCATAATGGTATTCCTCCTTTATCCGTTCTGCTGTATGCTGCGTCTCTGTTATTGTAAACAACAAACCGTTTAAATACAATAGTCTGCTTTCTTTTGTAGATATTTACAAAATTAGCAAGAATTTCATTGACTTTCATTGTTAAACATGCTACACTGAGCCAGTATTGATCCTGCAATGACTTGCAGCGGGACCAGTACGGACAGCTTATTAATTTTTATGGAGGACTACACAATGACAGGCACAGTGAAATGGTTTAACAACCAGAAAGGCTACGGATTCATCTCTGATTCTGAGGGCAACGACATCTTTGTACACTACTCAGGACTTGTCATGGACGGATTCAAGACACTGGAGGAAGGCCAGGCTGTTGAATTTGAAGTGACAGAAGGTGCAAAAGGACCGCAGGCAACAAACGTAGTAAAACTTTAATCCGATTTTTTGGTGTACCTTTTAATATAGAAACAGACTTGATATATTAAAAAGCATGACAGGAAAATGAGATTAAAAAAGGAGCGTCCGCTCAGCCGTTTCGGCAGAGCAGACGCTTTTCTTTTTCCTGTTATCCTGCTGTCGCACTGTTGTCCTGCTGTCACAGCCGGATATTGGATACATACGCCTCCGGCGCTTCCCAGACGTCGAACCCGCTGGCACGGAGAATCTCGGCGACTTTTGCCGGGTCGTCGCATTTGAGCACAGCGGATGCGTCTTCGCCGTTGGCAAACGCATACATGTATTCAATATTGACGTTTCCTTCCATGATCTGGTGCATGGCGCGGCTCAGCGACCCGGTCTCATGAGGGACCCTGAGCGCCACCACATCGGTGAGCATGGCGGTGATGCCGCTGTCTCTGAGCACGGTCCTGCCCTTCTCCGGGTCGGAGACGATCATGCGGAGCATGCCATATTCCGTCGTATCGGCAAGGCTCAGCGCCACGATGTTGACATCATTTTCTGCCAGAACGGAAAGCACTTCGTCAAGACGGCCTTCCCGGTTCTCAAGAAATACGGATAACTGCTGAATCGTGATTCCCATAACTTCTACCTCCTGTCTTACAGACCTCTGTTGTCTATCACGCGGACTGCCTTGCCCTCGCTCCTCTGTATCGTCTTCGGCTCTACCAGCTTCACGCGCACCGATACGCCGAGCGCCTGCTTGAGCACGGCTCCGATCTTGTTCCTGAGGGCGTCGAGCTTGCGAATCTCATCTGAGAATACCCGCTCGTCCACTTCCACCATGACTGTCAGGACATCCATATTGTTCTCCCGGTCCACGATCATCATGTAATGGGGTGCCACAACGCCGCCCATGGAGAGCAGGGCTGTCTCGACCTGGGTCGGGAATACGTTGACGCCGCGGATGACTTTCATATCGTCCGTTCTTCCGGTGAACTTGGAAATCCTCGGCAGCGTCCTCCCGCATTCGCAGGGACTGTGGTCGATGCTTGTCAGGTCTTTCGTGCGATAGCGCAAAAGCGGCATCGCTTCTTTCGCCAGCGTCGTAAATACCAGCTCCCCGGTCTCGCCGTCCGCGCACTTCTCGTGGGTCGCCGGATTGAGCACTTCCGGATAGAAATAATCCACATGGACGTGGAGTCCTGCCTTATGGATGCAGTCCTGGGCAACGCCCGGTCCCGTGATCTCGCACAGACCGTAGATGTCGAAACAGTTGATGTTCAGGATGCTCTCAATCTTCTTGCGCATCTCCTCTGTCCAGGGCTCTGCGCCGTGGATGCCGGCTTTCAGTTTCATGTGGTCCACGAGTCCCGCCTCCTGGATGGACTCTGCAAGATAGAGCGCGTAGGACGGCGTACATGCGAATGCCGTCGCTCCCAGGTCTTCCATGACCATCATCTGGCGTTTCGTATTTCCTGCGGACATGGGGATCGCTGTGGCTCCGAGCGCCTTCGCGCCGTAATCCAGCCCCATGCCGCCTGTGAACAGCCCGTATCCGTAGCAGACGTGGATGATATCATCCTTTGTAAGTCCTGCCATCGTCAGGTTCCTTGCCACGCACTCGCCCCATACATCCACGTCTTTCTGGGAATACGGTGCAATCGTCAGCTTCCCGGTCGTTCCGGACGTCCCCTGGACGCGGGCAACGTCGCTCATCGGGATTGCCAGGAGCCCGAAAGGATAATTGTCCCTCAGGTCCTCTTTTGTGGTGAACGGCAGCTTTTCAATGTCCTCGATGGAGCGGATGTCTCCCGGCTCCACGCCTCTCTGCTGCATCTTTCTGCGGTAGAAGGGCACATTGTCATACACCCTCTTCACCACATCCACCAGTCTTTCACTCTGCAGGGCTGCCATTTCATCCCCGCTCATACACTCAATCTTCGGATCACGGATGTTCTCCACCCAGTTCTCCAGTGCTACTCCTGCCATCTGTCTCTTCTCCTTTAAATGTTGTATTATAAGTCTTCTTCCTCAACGAGCTTGACTTCCGCCGCTCTGAGAACCCGTTCCGCTTTCTCAAAGTCATCCGTGCTAAATACCATGACCGGTGCTTTCCCTTCGCGGATTACAAAAGAGTAGATGTAATCAACATTAATCTCGCCGTCTGCAAGGATGGAGAGCATCTGGTTGAGATTTCCTTTCTCATCTTTGAGTTCCGCACCGATGACATCGCTCACCCTGGTGACGAACCCTTTTTCCGTAAGGCTCTCCTTTGCGCGCACGGGATCATCGACCACAAGGCGCAGGATGCCGAACTCCGGAGTGTCAAATGTAGAGATTGCCCGGATATTTACCCTGGCGTCCGTTAATACCGAAGTCACTTTCCGCATGCTTCCCGGCTGATTTTCCACAAATACGGATATCTGCCTGATCATTGTTATCACCGCCTTTCCCTGTCCGGGACTGTTTATCTCAGCCCGTATCCTACATCAAATGCTTTTTTGTTAATATCGACCGTCTTCGGCGGGACCGTCTTCTCTATCACTTCATACCACTGTTCTTTCGTAAAGTCCATGTGCTGCGCCGCCACGCCGAGCACGATGAGGTTGAATACCTTCGGATTGCCCAGCTTCCTGGACTCTTCCGTCGCATCCACCCGGTAGACTTTGTACTCCTTTTCCAGGTCCTCCAGAATATGCTCCGGATACTGTGCATTCCCGATGACCACGGGCATGGGGTCGATGCGCCAGTCGTTGACTACCAGAGCGCCATCCTTTTTGAGGAAATGTGCATATCTGAGGGCTTCCAGGCGCTCAAAAGCGATGATGACGTCCGCCTGTCCTTCTTCCACAATCGGCTCCGCCACTTTGTCGCCGTAGCGCACGAATGTCACAACGCTTCCACCTCTCTGCGCCATCCCGTGGACTTCCGAGAGCTTCACGTCATAGCCTGCCGCGATGGTAAGCCCGCCAAGTATCCGGCTGGTGAGCAGCGTCCCCTGTCCGCCTACGCCGACAATCATGATATTTTTCACTGCCATCTCACTCACCCTCCCTTACAAGCTCTATTGCATCGAATTTACACAGGTCCTTACAGAGTCCGCATCCGGTGCACATCGTATCGTCGATATGTATGGTGCCGTCCGGGTTCTTCGTCATAGCCGGACATCCCGGCTTCATGCATGCGCCGCATTTCTTACATTTATCCACATGAGCCGTATAAAGCGGTTTCTTCCTCTTATCGAGGAGAACGCACGGTGTCTTTGTAATGATAACGGATATCTCGTCTTTTGCCACTTCCTCTTTGATGGTCTTCTCCAGGAGCGGAAGGTCAAAGGCATTGATTTCATATACGTTTTTGATGCCCATCGCCCTGCAGATGCCCGGGATGCTGATGGCATAAGTCGGGTCGCCCTGCAGCGTCTTTCCGGTCGCCGCATGGTCCTGATGCCCGGTCATGCCTGTGGTGGAATTATCAAGGATAATCACGGTGCCGGTTGCTTTGTTATAAACCATATTCATCAGAGAGTTCACGCCGGTATGCAGAAAGGTGGAATCCCCGATTACAGCCACCCAGTCCTTAATATACTCTTTGCCTTTTGCCTTCTCCATTCCGTGGAGAGTGGAAATGCTGGAGCCCATGCACATGGTCGTGTCAATGACGCTTAAAGGAGCTACCGCGCCAAGGGTATAGCAGCCGATATCCCCCGCCGCATGGAGTTTCAGACGGTTCAGCGTGTAGAATACGCTCCGGTGGGGACATCCGGGACAGAGAATGGGCGGTCTGCCCGGCGCCTCCGCCGGTTTCCTGATATCCGGTTCCTCTTTGAGGATCGCCTTCCGGAGCATGTTGGCGCTGTACTCGCCCTGGACTGTCAGGATTTCCTTGCCGGTGCATTCGATGCCCCAGGATTTCACCTGCTCCTCGATTACCGGGTCCAGTTCTTCTACGATATACAAAGTCTCCACTTTAGAGGCAAATTCTTCGATAAGCTTTCTCGGAAGGGGATTGACCATGCCCAGCTTCAGCACGGATGCCTCCGGCATCGCTTCTTTCACATACTGATAGGGGATGCCGCTGGTGATAACGCCAATCTTCGTATCATTCATTTCTACCCGGTTGATGGGCAGCGTGTCCGCCGCTTCCGCCAGTTCCAGGTTGCGCTTCTCTATCTCGATGTGGCGCAGCTTCGCATTGCCCGGCATCATGACATTTTTGCGGATATCTTTCACATAGGGCTTATCTTCCAAAGACACGCGCTCCTGAAGCTCCACCAGTCCCTGGGAATGTGCCAGGCGGGTCGTGGTGCGGAAGATGAACGGGCGGTCAAACTGTTCGCTCAGCTCAAAAGCCGCCTTGAAGAACTCTTTCGCCTCAGCGCTGTCGGAGGGCTCGATTACCGGAATCTGCGCCGCTCTTGCCACCATCCTCGTATCCTGTTCGTTCTGGGAGCTGTACAGTCCCGGGTCATCTGCCACAACGATGACAAGACCGCCGTTTACCCCCATGTAGGATACGGAATATAGCGGGTCTGCCGCCACATTGAGCCCCACATGCTTCATGCATGCCATGGCGCGCACGCCGGCAAGGCTGGCGCCGACTGCCACTTCCGTCGCCACCTTCTCATTGGGCGCCCACTCTTCGTATACGTCGTCCCGGTACTGCACCAGGTATTCACTGATTTCCGTACTCGGAGTACCCGGATATGCGGAAGACACCTTCACTCCCGCCTCATATGCGCCGCGGGCAATAGCCTCATTGCCCAGCATGATTACTTTCTCTGCCATATCACAAACCATCCTTTCGTAAATCTGTCACTCTCTTCGCCTTGCCCTCAAACCGCTTCAGGGAATTGGGCGCCACCAGGCGTATTTGAGTAGCAAGACCGAGCTGTGCCTTAAGCGCCTTCTTAATCCGCGCTTCAAGCTCGCTCAGCTTCCCGTAGCTGTCCAGCAGGCGGTCGTCAATGAGCTCTACCGTGATCGTCATCACATCCAGACGGTTCTTCCGCTCAACAAGGATTTCATAATGAGGACCAATCTCCTCAATCTTGAGAAGCACTTCCTCGATCTGGGTCGGGAATACATTCACGCCGCGAATCACGAGCATATCGTCCGCGCGCCCGGAGATATTCTCCATCCGGCAGGTCGTGCGTCCGCATTTGCAGGGCTCGTACATCAGCCGGGTCAGGTCGCCCGTGCGGTATCTCACAAGGGGAAGGGCTTCCTTGCCGAGGCAGGTCACCACCAGTTCTCCCAGCTCACCCGGCGGAAGCACTTCCTCGGTCTCCGGGTCGATGACTTCCGGGATGAACCAGTCCTCATTGATATGCATGCCGCAGAGTTCGCTGCACTCCCCTGCCACGCCGGGACCGCAGAGCTCGCTCATGCCGTAGTTCTGGGTGCAGAAGAACTGCTCGCCCCAGACTTTGTGCATCTCATCCCGCATGGGTTCTGTCATGCCCTCTCCGCCAAAGAGCCCGATGTGGAGCTTCAAATCCTTTGCCGGGTCGATGCCCCTGCTGCGGATTTCCTCCCCTAAGTGGAGCGCATAGGACGGCGTCGCCACAAGAAGGGTCACGCCCATATCCTGCAGGAACATAATCTGCTTGTTCGTATTCCCCGAAGACATGGGGATAACCGATGCACCGACCTTTTCCAGCCCGCCGTGGAGTCCGAGGGCTCCGGTAAATGTCCCGTATCCAAAGGAAATCTGCGCCACGTCCTCCGCTGATGCGCCGCCCATGCAGGCGATGCGCGCCACGTTGTTGAGCCACATGTCCAGGTCGTTCCTCGTATATCCGACAACTGTCGGCTTTCCTGTTGTCCCGGAACTTGCGTGGTAACGCACGATTTCCTTTTTATCCACTGCAAAAAGCCCATCCGGATAATTGTCCCGGAAGTCGGCTTTATATGTAAAAGGCAGCCTTCTCAGGTCATCCAGCGAACGGATGTCCTCCGGCTTCACCTTCGCCGCGTCCATCTTGTCGCGGTAGGGTTTCACCCTGTCGTAAATGTAGCGGACCGTGCCTTTGAGCTTCGCGTACTGAATGGCTTCGATCTCGTCACGAGGCAGAGTCTCTTCCTTTGCCCATATCATCGTATGCGCCCTCCTTTGTCTAACATATGCCTTTGGATAGTATACCACAATACTTTGACGAATTAAAGTGTAAAATTTACAGAATTTGAGACGCAAAAATTTACAGAATTTGAGACGCAGTTTTATATGGGTTGAAGCTGATTAAGAATCGCTCCAATGTCTCCATTGATACAAATTGACTTCTTTTTTATTTTATCCGGGGCAAAAGCCTCTCCATAATTCAAACAGGCATACAACGCATCTTTCCACTCGTATGCCATCCGCCAGAAGCTGTACTTGACTATCGTTGGCGTGTTGAAGCCAACGGCTGCTTCTAAAAACAGCGTTCTCCTGTTTTGATGTCTGTGGAGAAAATCGGAATATCGCTGTGCCGCCCGGTGCCATCCTTCATCCTCCACAAATGTATCATCAGCCCGAAGATTCATACTCACAGGTTTTCCGCACTTCGGACAACAGGGAACCAATTCCGGGGGAATCTTCATCTCAGGCACAATCCCTTCCGGTAAATATATCTCACCATTTTCAGCAGTCACATAGCCTTGCGCCTCAATCATTTTACGGATTATTTCTGCATTGTCATAAGTACCCTGATGGCAAGGTACACTGCACTGAAACAACCCATAATCCCCTTGCGTATAAAACAGACGGCGCCTGTCAAATCCGGCTTTTTGAAAACAGTGGTCCACATTGGTTGTCAGGACAAAATAGTCTTTATCCTTTACCAAATCATAAAGCGCTCTGTAAACAGGCTTCGGAGCATCCATATACCGGTTAATATAAATGTACCGGCTCCAATACGCCCAGTATTCTTCCAGTGTGTCAAACGGATAGAAGCCGCCGGAATACATGTCCCTGAAGTGATATCTGGAAGCAAAATCACCGAAATATTTTTCAAACCGCTCACCAGTATAAACTAATCCGGCAGAAGCGGACAATCCGGCGCCGGCGCCAATGATTATGACATCTGCACTGGCGATTGCCTCGCGCAATTTACTGATACCATCCGGGGCATCTCCATCACGGGCAGGACCTGCCGCAGTTGACATCTGTTCCAAGTAACCGTTTGTAGATTTTGTAGTCATTTTCCTTAAAAACATTGAATATCACCTTAATTTCACTTTGAGTCTGTTTTTTGTATTCCATAACGGTCTGTATCGCTGTCTCTGCCGCCTTATCGCCCGGAAAACGAAATTCACCTGTAGAAATACAGCAAAATGCAATACTGTGCAAATCATATTGTTCCGCAAGCTCTAAACAGGAACGATAGCAGGACGCGAGCAAATCGCGGTCCTGCTGTTTCAGGCGTCCACGGATAATCGGACCGACTGTGTGCAGAATGTACCGACAGGGAAGATTGAAGGCAGGCGTAATTTTCGCTTTTCCCGTTTCTTCTTCATATCCCTGCTTTTTCATCAGCTCCGCACACGCCAGCCGGAGCTGGACGCCTGCAAATGTGTGGATGGCATTGTCGATGCAGCCGTGGCACGGGCAGAAGCAGCCGAGCATCTGACTGTTCGCCGCATTGACTATCGCATCGCACTGTAGTGTGGTGATATCTCCCCTCCAAAGACAGATATCCTTTTGAATCGGCTGCAGCCCGTCTATGCATGTAATTCCTTTTTGCCGTATTTCTTCCTGCAGATAGGCGTTCTGTATTTCCAGAAATTCATCGTTTACAGGCAACGGCATCCGAATATTGAAAAGAGAGCGGAACAGAACTTTCTGCTCCTGCTCTCCGGATGGGATATCTGTTTCGGAATACAGCGGCTGCTCTTTTAACAGAGCCGCTATCAAATACGTTCTTCTCTCAGATTGTGTCATCATTCGTTCTACCTGGTATTTTATTCTGCTACGACGCTGATACGCTCCCGGATATGACTGCCTTTTACGATTTCATCAACCATGGCAATCGCGTAATCCGCATAGCTGATTACGCTCTCCCCTCTTGAATTGAGCGTCAGCTCTTCGCCGCCGAGAATGTATTTGCCGCTGCGCTCTCCTTCCGCCTGAAAATCACCAGCAGGACTGATATATGTCCATTTCACATCTTCACGCCTGCGGAGTTCTCCAAGGGCTTTCGCCATCGCTGCAGCAAGAGGCTTAAATACATCGGGAAAATCTGCCCCGTCCGCCACACAGGCGGTATGCTCAGGATTTACATACAGGCTTCCCGCCCCGCCAACAACCAGAAGACGGGTATCTGTGCCGCTCAAAATATCGCATAAATGCTTTAACGAGGTACTGTGCTGCGGAAGCGTTTCCTCTGTCCACGCTCCGAACGCATCCACTACAACATCAAAATCCTGAAGGTCTGCACTAGAAAGCTCAAACAAATCTTTCTCCAATACCCTGCCGGCAGCCGTCCGGTTCTGTCCCCTGACGACCGCAGTAACATCCAGTCCTCTGGATACTGCCTCCTTGACAATCAATCTCCCTGCTTTTCCGTTTGCACATACAACTGCTACTTTCATTTTGTTTTCCTCCTGAAAAATATTTTTTGAAAAGTTTCAGAGCACCTGTCCTGTTCTCCTCAATTCCTTCCCCTATTATAGAAATAACAGTTTCAGGTGTAAAGTAAGCACAATTTTGTGCTGTAGTTACAGAAAAGATACTATTGGATAGTTCCCAAAAGGAAACAAACGCGTAGTTACTGGTATTGAACGTTGTAAGGCTATATGGTACAATCGGAGATAAAGTATAAAAAAGAAACTATTGAACGGAGAATGTCAATATGAATGAACAAAAAAATGCAAAAGAACTGCCCGCCTGTCCTGTGGAAACCACATTGGCTTTAATCGGAGATAAGTGGAAGGTATTGATTTTGCGCGACCTGCTCCCCGGCACAAAACGCTTTGGGGAACTAAAAAAGTCCATAGGCAGCGTATCTCAAAAGGTACTGACAGCCCAGCTGCGAGATATGGAAAAAAACGGGCTTGTCAACCGCAAAGTGTATGCGGAAGTGCCGCCGAGAGTAGAATATTCCCTGACCGACCTGGGGAAGAGCTTAAAACCCATCCTTGACGCAATGTGGAACTGGGGCGAAGAATATAAGGCTTCCTTAAAGTAAAAAAATCACAGATTCCGGTGCAGGAGGTCCAGGATATGCGCCAGTTCTCCCACGCTGATCTGACCGGGTGCAGATGCTTTTCCCAGCGAGCCGAATGTGACGGCTGAGCCAAACGTCTCTCCGCACAGGCGGCTGACCAGTCCTGTCCCTCCCATGGACATGGTGATAACCGGACGGTCCGCGCAGAGCGCTCTTATCTTTCTGGTAGCAGACAAAAGCGTCAGGACATCGCTGCTGCTTTTTGGCATCACTGCGACTTTCAGGATGTCCGCGCCCAGCTCATCCATCTCCTTCATGCGGGAGAGGATTTCTTCTTCCGGAGGCGTGCCTTGGAAATCATGACTGGATACAATGACTTTTACATTGTGTCTGTGGGCTTCCTCTATGAGTTCCTGAACCGTCTTCCTTCCCGCTGAAAGCTCCACGTCGAGCAGGTCGATAAGACCGGACTTCGCCGCCCAGCGGGCCAGAAGCCGGTAGCCGTCCGGGTCTGTCTCCTTCTCCCCGCCTTCTTTGACTGTGCGGAAGGTAAACAGGAGCGGAATCTCTCCTAGCATCTGCCGGAGACCGCACAGGATATCCGATGCGCACGGACGGTCGAAAACATCCTCACACCAGTCGGCGCGCCATTCCACAAGGTCTGCCGCAGACGATACGGCCCGCTCTGCTGTTCCCAGGATATCCTCCCGGTTCGTCCCGGTGATGGGCACGCAGATTTTGGGGATACCGGTGCCTATCTCAAGATTTCTTACTTTTATCGGTTCCATGTTCCTCCACTCCTTCTGTTCTTTTTCCGGCTTCACACTTCAGAGAACGTGCGCGCGATGATGGTCAGCTCCATGATATAAAACAGAATGCAGACGCCGCTCGTATACCAGTTGAACTGCATATCCGTCAGAAAAGCCTTCGAGTGGGTCAGCGCATACCGGATATTCTTCCGTCCCGTCAACACCATAACGAGCAGCATCAGAACCGGCATAAGAAAGATAAACAGCCTGCTTCCGTACCCGTCCGCTACTCCGAAGCTGTTCCAGTGCGTCGGAATCTCCCCCGGAAGAAAGAAAAATGCCGCCAGCGCCGTCAGGAAACCGATAGCGGTCACCAGCCAGGCTGGCTTCCTGCTGTTGAGAAAGTTGCGAAATTTCATGTGGGATGCCTCCTCAAAAAACGGAATACGGGCGCTGCATTTTGAATGAGCAGCGCTCATATTCCGTACTGTCATTATATCACTCATGGAAAAACAGTGTGCGCGCCCCACTATAGGTCATGGAAAACAGTGCGCGCCGCGCCGTGCCGTTCATCAGCAAAGCGGATATTTTTCCGTCAGTTCTGCCGCCATCTTTCTTCCTGCTTCTACATTGTCCTCACTCTCAATGACCATGGCGATGATATCGGCAATCTTGTCCATGTCGTCCTCCTTCATACCGCGGGTCGTCACTGCGGGAGTGCCCAGTCGCACACCGCTTGTAACAAACGGAGAACGCGGGTCATTTGGTATGGTGTTCTTATTGCAGGTGATATGTGCGTCGTCCAGCCGTTTCTCCAGTTCTTTTCCGCTCACATTCTTTTCCGTCAGGTCCACGAGCATCAGATGATTGTCCGTATCGCCGGATACAATCTTCACGCCGCGCTTTTTCAGCCCTTCACAGAGCGCCTTCGCATTCTTTACAACCTGCGCCTGGTATTCTTTGAATTCCGGCGTCAGCGCTTCCTTGAAGCAGACTGCCTTTCCTGCAATCACATGCATCAGCGGTCCGCCCTGGATGCCCGGGAATACCGCCTTATTGAAATTAAATTTCTCATTCATCTCATTGCTGGAAAGAATCATGCCGCCGCGGGGTCCTCTCAGCGTCTTGTGGGTCGTGGTCGTCGTCACGTGCGCATAGGGAATCGGGCTCGGATGGAGTCCTGCAGCCACAAGTCCTGCGATATGCGCCATATCTACCATGAGATAAGCTCCGACTTCGTCCGCAATCTCGCGGAATCGTTTGAAATCAATGGTGCGGGCATATGCACTGGCTCCTGCGACAATCATCTTCGGTCTGCACTCTTTTGCAATCCTGAGTACTTCATCATAATCGATGACACCCTCATCATTGACGCCGTAAGGCACCACGTGGAAATATTTTCCGGACATATTGACCGGTGAACCATGGGTCAGATGTCCGCCGTGGTCCAGGTTCATCCCCATATAAGTATCTCCCGGTTCAAGAATGGCAAAGAAAACCGCCATGTTCGCCTGCGCGCCGGAATGAGGCTGCACATTTGCATATTCACAGCCGAAGAGCTCCTTTGCGCGCTCCCGTGCCAGTTCCTCGACTACATCAACGCACTGGCATCCGCCGTAATATCTCTTTCCCGGATACCCTTCCGCATATTTGTTCGTCAGAGGGCTTCCCATCGCCGCCATCACTGCCTTGCTCACCCAGTTCTCAGATGCAATCAGCTCGATGTGGGAGTTCTGCCTCTCC
The DNA here is from genome assembly GCA_019117125.1 of Candidatus Mediterraneibacter merdipullorum. Taxonomy (GTDB): domain Bacteria; phylum Bacillota; class Clostridia; order Lachnospirales; family Lachnospiraceae; genus Mediterraneibacter; species Mediterraneibacter merdipullorum. The sequence goes on along the minus strand of DXAL01000055.1, from coordinate 1,369 downwards.
ATCTCAGCCTTTATCGCGTCTGCGACCTGAGCGTCTGCCGCCATAATCTCATCGAAGTCGTACATTTGCTCATCTCCTCCATTTTTCTTTGCATTTTGATGTTGCCGGTATAATCCCGGCTACGCCGGGCAGACCAATGTCATCGGTCTGGATTGCGCGTTTGCGCAATTATTATACCATAGCTGCCCCTCTGCGTCTATTCATTCTTACAGTCATTTTGTGTGAAAACAATCCTTTGGGGTAACAGCTAAAACTTCAACACCTAAAAGCTATGAATAGAATGAATACAGAAAAGCAGAAAACATATGATTTCTATGTTGATGTCCGGCATTTTATGTTATAATCCAAATAAATTATTATGTATTCCATCCCAGGAATAGACATTATTTATAAGGAGCTTACATCATGCCTAACATAAAAGATGTTGCCAAAATGGCAGGTGTTTCAGTAACAACCGTTTCAAGAGTATTAAATAATAAAGGGTATATCTCAAAAGAAACTTATGACAGTGTCTATAATGCAATCGAAGCTTTAGATTATGTCCCCAATCAGACTGCTCGAAATCTTTTTAAACAACACTCCTTTTATATCAGTCTGATCGTTCCAGACAGCTCCAACCCTTTCTGGGCTGAAATTGCAAAATATATTGAATCATTCCTTTACGAATATGGTTATAAACTTTTTTTATGCAACACTGACGATGTCGCCAACCGGGAACGAGATTATATAAAAATGATGCGTCAAAATATGGTAGATGGTATGATTCTCGGAACACATATGCTTGACCCCGAGGAATACAAAAATCTTATGCTTCCAATTGTTGCTCTCGATATGCATATAGCCGATCACATACCAACGGTCTATTCCAACCACATGAAAGGCGGTCATCTGGCTGCTCAGGAATTGATCCGCAACAAATGCAAATGTGTTTTAAACATATTTGCAGTCTTGACGGATAAGAGTCCATCTTTGGAAAGGCACCGTATTGTATCACGCGAATTGCAGGAACACGGGATAAAATGCATCGATCATGCATGGAATTCCAATGTGGAACTTGGCGATTACTATGATGAAGTAAATCGTCTCTTTAATCTTTATCCTGGCATAGATGCTGTTTTTTCAGAAGATTTTATTGTAATGAATGCTATCAAATGCGCGAACGAACGTAAAATGAACATCCCGGAAGATTTTAAAGCTGTCGGATACGACGGTACATTGATGACAAAACTCAGTTATCCTTCCATGACGTACGTTGCCCAACCAATAAAAGACCTTGCAGAAAAACTGGTCTCAACTTTGTTCCAGACAATCAACGGGAAAAAAGTCCCAAAGGATATTATTTTAGATAACGTATATCTCGTTCACGGAA
>DXAL01000054.1 GCA_019117125.1 Candidatus Mediterraneibacter merdipullorum | reverse complement strand
AGAGGACTGAAAATCCTCGTGTCACTGGTTCGATTCCGGTTCTGGGCATTTTTCTCTGCTATAAAATCAGATAATGCAGGGGAATCTAATCAAAGAGGGCGTGTAGCTCAGGTGGTAGAGCACTTGACTTTTAATCAAGTTGTCCGGGGTTCGAGCCCCCGCACGCTCATGAAAGACTAATGACCGGGAAATTTTTCCCGGTTATTTTTATCAGGCTGGCGGAATCCGGGTAAGGCAAAGTTCGGCGTGTGGCGTCAAAAAAAGCCGGGGAACGTTCACCGGCCATGAAAAGAGGAAATCTATATGAAGAAGCAGCCTTTCTGCTTCATTTGCCTATAATATAACCTGCAAATGTGAGAAATATGTGTCATTTATATAAAAACAAAGTTAAAGTTCAGGTACGGCAGATATGGAAGATTTGTACAGAAAACTGAAAGAGTATGAAAATGCCGGATATTATGGATTTCATATGCCGGGACATAAGCGAAACAAAGCGCTTACCGGAGCCGGGCTTCCATACGGCATTGATATCACAGAGATTGACGGATTCGATGACCTCCATCACGCGAAAGGGATTTTAAAGGAGGCTCAGGAGCGTGCTTCCCGCGCGTATCATGCAGATGAGACGCATTATCTTGTGAACGGCAGTACAGTGGGCATTTTATCGGCGATACTCGGATGTACCAGGAAGGGCGACCGCATCCTTGTGGCGCGTAATTGCCACCGGGCAGTATATCATGGTATTTTTCTGGGAGAGCTGCATCCGCTCTATGTTTACCCGGAACGTACCGGGACCCGTGGGATCAACGGCGAGGTGAGTGCGGCACAGATTGACGAGCTGCTCCGGAGTGAGCCGGATATCCGGGCTGTGGTCATAACATCTCCGACCTATGACGGGGTGGTCTCTGACATCAGGAAGATAGCGGAGTGCGTGCACAGATATCATATTCCGCTGATTCTTGATGAAGCGCACGGAGCGCATTTTGGCTTTCATCCGTATTTCCCGTTAAACGGGAATGAACTGGGCGCGGATGTGGTGATACACAGTCTTCATAAAACGCTGCCTTCACTTACCCAGACAGCGCTGCTGCATCTCAACGGGGCTCTTGCGGACAGGGAGCGCATTCGGATGTATCTGGATATGCTGCAGACGAGCAGTCCGTCCTATGTGCTCATGGCATCTATGGATGAATGTGTCCGTATCCTGGAAGAGCGCAGAGAGGAGATTTTCGGGAGATATACGGAGCTTCTGGATGGGACGCGGAGGACGCTGAAACAACTCAGGCACCTTTCGCTTCTGGAAACCGGACATTATGACCGTTCCAAACTTCTTATTCTGGCGCAGGATGTGATATCAGCGGAGAATATCCGTGCGTTGTCTGAAAATGTAAACGGAAAAAATGGAAAGGAAGATATCGTAAGCGGAGATACTTCAGGCGAAGAATCACGCAGAATAGAAATAAAAAAATATACAGGGAAATTATTATATAACGAACTGAGAACTAAATACCTCCTTCAGATGGAGATGGCGTCACCGGGATATGTTCTTGGCATGACTTCTCCGGCAGATACTCCGGAAGGCATGGAGCGGCTGAAGAGAGCGCTTTTTGAAATTGACGGAAAACTTGCAGGATTACAAAAGAATGAATTTTTTAATTCATATAGCGAATCTGAAATTGGGTTTTATGAAAGAAATGAGGTTGTCCACCCTGTATGGGAAATGAAAAGATTTACAAATAAAGAAATGGATGTCGAACTTTGTGACAGCCTTGGCTGCATTTCTGCGGAATATGTATATCTGTATCCGCCGGGAATCCCGCTCATTGTACCCGGGGAGCGCATATCAGAGGGTGTCGTGCATCAGCTCCGGCAGTACCGGGAACAGGGATTTGAAATAGAAGGGACAAGACAGAGAGGAAAGCTCAGGGTGATACAAAATGGGTAAGATATTTTATGTAATGGGAAAAAGCAGTTCCGGAAAAGATACAATCTATAAGAGACTCAAAGAGATGTATCCGCGTCTCCGTACAGTCGTCCCGTACACCACACGTCCGGTCCGCGAGGGAGAGAAGGACGGAGAAGAGTATTATTTTGTAGACGGGGCGCGTTTCCATGCGATGGAGAAAGACGGGCGCGTCCTTGAGTCCCGGTCCTATGATACGAAATGTGGTGTGTGGACGTACTTTACGGCGGATGACGGGCAGATCGATTTGAAAACATCCGATTATCTGATGATTGGGACCCTTGTCTCCTACCGGGCACTCCGGGAGCGGTTCGGGAAAGACGCGCTGATACCGGTCTATGTGGAAGTGGAAGACGGAGTCAGACTGACGCGTGCGCTGGAGCGGGAAAAGCAGCAGGAGAAGCCTCAGTATGCAGAGATGTGCAGGCGGTTCCTGGCAGACGCGGAAGACTTTTCGGAAGACAGATTGTCAGAGGCAGGCATCGGGCGGCGGTTCGTAAATAGTGACCTGGATGTATGTCTGGAAGAAATCGGAGGATATATCAGCAGAGAAATGTCCGTTTAATGCACACACAGCTGGCGGAGCAGGCACAGTTCTGTGATATGTTGAAGCGGGTACAGTTCTGCGATAGGGCAGTTCTGCGATAGGGCTGTAAATCGTCCGGGGATTATGTTATACTTAGAGACAGTGAAGGCAGGCTGTGAAAAGTGATTTTTGCAGCGCGCCGGAAAAGGGAAACGGCAGGTGGAAAATATGAGCAGTTTTAAAGACGTGGTCGGTCACAAAAATATCATTAAATATATCCAGAACGCTGTGGCGGCGGATGCTGTTTCTCATGCGTATATCCTGAACGGAGAACGGGGGTCGGGCAAAAAGCTGCTGGCAAATCTCTTTGCCATGAGTCTCCAGTGTGAAAACCGCGATGAGGACGGGGATGCATGCGGGAAATGCCAGTCATGCCGTCAGGCGATGAACGGGAACCAGCCGGACATCATCCGGGTGACACACGAGAAGCCGAATACCATCAGCGTAGACGACATCCGGGTGCAGGTCAATGACGATATCGTCATACGTCCCTACAGCAGCCGCTATAAGATTTATATCATCGCCGATGCGGATATGATGACGGTGCAGGCGCAGAACGCCCTTCTGAAGACCATTGAGGAGCCGCCGGCATACGCGGTCATCATGCTTCTTACGGAAAATGCGGAAGTACTCCTTCCGACCATCCGGTCCCGCTGTGTGATGATGAAGCTGCGCAATATCAAGGACCAGCTCGTCCGCAAATATCTGATGGAGCAGCTTGGCGTGCCGGATTACAAAGCGGATGTGTGCGTTGCATTTGCCCAGGGAAATATGGGAAAGGCGATCATGCTGGCACACTCGGAGCATTTCAATGAGATTAAAGAGGAGGCGGTCCATCTCCTCAGGAATATCGACGAGATGTCCGCGGCGGACCTGATGGAAGCAGTCAAAAGATGCATGACATACAAGCTGGAAATCAACGATTATCTGGATATCATTGCCATCTGGTACAGGGACGTGCTCATCTACAAAGCCACGAAGAGCGTGGACAGGGTTGTTTTTTCCGACCAGATGAAATATATCAGAGAGCGCGCAAGGAAGAGCTCTTATGAAGGGATTGAAAATATCCTGGATGCACTGGAAAAGGCAAAAGCAAGGATGAAAGCCAACGTCAGTTTCGAGCTGACCATGGAGCTTCTCCTGCTTACCATAAAGGAGAATTGACAATATGACAAAAGTGATAGGAGTCAGATTCCGCACGGCGGGAAAGATTTATTTCTTTGCGCCCGGGAAATACGAGATCAAACAGGGAGACAATGTCATCGTGGAGACTGCCCGCGGCGTGGAATTCGGCAGGGTAGTCAGCGCTCCGCGCGAAGTCCGGGATGAAGAAGTGGTGCAGCCGCTCAAATCCGTCATCCGGCTGGCGAATGAGCAGGACCGCAAAACTGTGGAGAAGAACAGGCAGAAGGAGAAAGAGGCATTTAAGATATGCCTTGAGAAGATACGCAAACATAAGCTGGACATGAAGCTCATCGATGTGGAATATACATTTGACGGCAATAAGATTCTGTTCTATTTCACGGCGGACGGGCGCATCGACTTCCGCGAACTGGTCAAGGACCTGGCGGCAGTATTCCGCACGCGCATCGAGCTCAGGCAGATCGGAGTCCGGGATGAGACGAAGATAAAAGGGGGCATAGGAATCTGCGGACGTCCGCTGTGCTGCAGTACTTATCTCACAGAGTTTTCCGCAGTGTCCATCAAGATGGCGAAAGAGCAGAACCTTTCCCTGAATCCGACGAAGATATCCGGTGTATGCGGACGTCTGATGTGCTGTCTCACAAACGAGGAGGAGACATACGAGATGCTCAACAGCCAGCTCCCGTCTGTCGGAGACACGGTTACGACAAAAGACGGACTGACCGGGGTCGTTCATTCCCTGAGCGTTCTGCGCAGGCTTGTGAAAGTCGTCGTGAGCCTGGATGACGATGAAAAAGAGATACGGGAGTACAAGGCGGACGAACTGAAATTCAGACCGAGGAAGAAAAAGAAAAAAGCTTCCAAAGAAGAAATGAAAAAACAGGCGGCGTCAGAGAAGAAAGAGGGAGCGTCGAAGTGAAATGAAGCGTGACGGCAGAGAAAATCTGGTGAGACCGGGAGAGCGGCTGGATGACCTGCAGATTGGAGGTCTGGAGCTCATCCAGAACCCGAACGGATTCTGTTTCGGTGTGGATGCCGTATTCCTCTCGGATTTCGCCAGAGTGAAGCCGGGAGAGACGGTGCTGGACATGGGAACGGGGAACGGCATCATACCAATCCTGCTCACGGCGAAGACAGAGGGAAAGAAGTTCACAGGTCTTGAGATACAGCCGGATACAGCGGACATGGCAAGGCGCAGCGTGGCGTATAACGGTCTGGAGGACCGGGTGGAAATCGTGACAGGCGATATCAGGGAAGCGGCAGAGTTGTTCAGACCTGCCTTTTTTGATGTAATTACAGTGAACCCTCCCTATATGATATCCGAACACGGAATGAGAAATCCGGACGATGTCAAGGCAGCGGCACGCCATGAGGTGCTGTGCACACTGGACGACATCCTGAGGGAGAGCATGAGGCTTTTGCAGGATAAGGGGCGGTTCTATATGGTCCACAGACCGTTCCGACTTGCGGAGATTATGATAAAGATGAACCATTATAAAATCGAGCCGAAGCGGATACAGTTCATCCACCCGTATATTGACAGGGAGCCTGTGCTCGTGCTGGTTGAAGGCGTGAGAGGGGCAAAGTCCAGGGTGACGGTAGAACCGCCGGTCGTCATTTATGAACGGAAGGAGCAGTGAGGACATGGCAGGGACGCTGTATCTGTGTGCGACACCCATCGGAAATCTGGAAGATATGACATTCCGGGCAGTCCGCGTGCTGCAGGAAGTGGATGTGATCGCTGCAGAAGATACGAGGAACAGCATCAAACTTTTGAATCATTTCGACATCCATACGCCGATGACAAGTTATCATGAGTACAATAAATATGAAAAAGGCAGGAAGCTTGTGGAGCGGCTGCTGTCCGGCGAAGATGTCGCCCTGATCACCGATGCGGGGACGCCCGGGATTTCGGACCCCGGTGAAGAACTTGTGCGCATGTGTCATGAAGCGGGCATCTGCGTGACTGCGGTGCCGGGCGCCGCCGCATGCATCACCGCCCTCACCATATCCGGGCTGCCCACGCGCAGGTTCGCATTTGAAGCATTTCTCCCCACAGAAAAAAAGGAGCGGGAACAGGTGCTCAGCGCACTTGGGCAGGAGCAGAGGACCATCGTGCTCTACGAAGCGCCGCACCGGCTGGTGAAGACGCTGGCGCTCCTTGCAGAATGTCTGGGAGGAGACCGCAGGGTGAGCGTGTGCCGGGAACTGACCAAGCGCCACGAGAGCGTGTACAGTTCTACGCTTTCGGAAACGGCTGCACATTACGAGAGCAGTCCGCCGAAGGGGGAATGCGTGCTTGTCATCGAAGGCATGAGCCGGGAGGAAATTCTGGCAAAAGAACGGGAACAATGGGAGCATATGACCGTCGAGGAGCATATGGAACTTTATCTTTCCCAGGGGATGGACAGAAAAGAGGCAATGAAAAAGACCGCTTCAGACCGGGGGGTTCCGAAGCGGGAGATATATCGTTATCTGGAAGAAAAAAAGAAACAGGAATAGAAAGCCCAAAGACTATCTGATATCCGTTATCTTTCCGTCTTTCATAAAGACGACTTTTTTGCCGAGCCCGAGCGCCTCCTGCTCATTGTTCGTCACGTAGAGGACTGTGATGCCGAGCTCTTCGTTGATTTCCAGGATGTCCCCGAGCATTTCCATGCGGCGCTCGTCATTCTGGCGGGCAAAATCTTCATCTACAAGAAGCACTTTCGGATGACAGACGACGGCGCGTCCAAGAGCGACACGCTGGCGGTCTGTCTCGGAGAGTGCTTTTATTTTTTTGTCCAGCACATCCGTAATGCCGAAAAATCGCGCCGCAGACTTCACGCGGCTGTCGATGACCGTGCGGGGCAGGTCGCGCAGACGCAGACCCAGCGCCATATTGTCATATGCGTTGAAATGGCGGTACAGGGTATAGTTCTGAAACGCCATCGCAAGCCTGCGGTCCCGGGGCAGGATATCGTTGAGCAGCTCGCTTCCGAGATAGATGTTCCCGGAAGTGATGTCCTCCAGCCCGCCTATCATGCGCAGGATCGTGGATTTTCCGCATCCGCTGGGACCATGGAATATCACAAATTCGCCGTCTTCAATATGAAGGCTGACGTCATTTACGGAAATAAAGCCGTTCGGATAGGTTTTCGTCAAATGTTCTAATGTTACGCTCGCCATGGGAACCTCCATCATCTGTCTGCTTTTCGGTCTTATTTTATCACAAAGAAGAGCCGCCTACAATCCCCGCCAGATATGCGCTTGCCACCAGTCCGGCAAGTGTGGCGGCGAGTGCGCCGGCCAGGGTGTAGCGGGAATGCCGGACTTTCGCCGTCATGAAATAGACGCTCATGGTGTAGAAGATGGTCTCTGTGCAGCACAGGCAGAGGGAGGCGGTCAGACCGATGCGGGAATCCGGTCCGAATCTTGCGAAGATATCAGCCAGGAGTCCCAGTGCCGCTGAGGAAGAGAACATTTTCACGACGGCGAGGGGAACCAGCTCTCCTGGAAATCCCACCATGCCGGAGAACCGTCCCAGGGTACGGGAGAGAACGTCCAGCAGCCCGGAAGCGCGCAGGACGCCCACTGCAGCCATGAGCCCGACCAGCGTGGGCAGCAGGCGTGCGGCCGTAAGGACCCCGCTCTTTGCACCGCAGATAAATGTCTCGTATACGCGGACCTTTTGAAGCATCCCGTAAACAAGAATGCTCAGGATGAGAAATGGAATCATCGAATTGGAAATGGAAAGCAGGATATCCATAAGTTCCTCCTTTTTGCGGCAGTACTACAGTATATGCCCTGGCTTTCCGGAATATCGCGGAAAAGCCGCACATAAGATGGAGCAAGGGAACGATCCGGGAGTAGTTGTGATGCAGTTTTCTTTTTATTCCGGACAGCCGGCAGAAAAGAACGGAAAAAAACGAAGAATCATTTATGCCATAGGGACAGCCGGGCTCGCGCTCCTTCTCGCTGCGGGCTGCCAGAGCAGGGAAGAGAGAAAGGGACCGGCAGGATTTGAAACATATACGCAGGAACTGTTCCGCAGCCAGGTATCATCCAACACGGTCAGCCTCCATTATACCCTGAGAGAGCCCGAAAAATTCGGGATAGAAGAAAGGGATGTAACGCCGGGCAGCTTTGCATCGGACCCGGAGGGAATCCGGGCATCCGCGGAAAATATGCGCCGGGCGCTGTCCGGGTTTGACTATGACACGCTGGATATCCAGGACCGGATTACATACGATATCCTGGAATATGAGGCCGGACTGTCGGAAAAGAGCGCCGATTATACACTGTACGATGAACCGCTGGGTCTGGTCAGCGGCGTACAGACCCAGTTCCCGGTGGTCCTCTCGGAATACCGGTTTTACGACCGGGAAGACGCGGACACTTATCTGCAGCTCCTCGGGATGACCGGGGAATATTTCGACAGCCTCATCCGGTTTGAGCGGGAAAAGGCACAGGCCGGACTGTTCATGTCGGACCATGCGCTGGACGCTGTGCTGGAGCAGTGCCGTGCATTTCTGGATATGGGCGACGGCAATTATCTGTACTCGACTTTCGTAGACCGCATTACGGACGTGGAGGGGCTGACGGAAAAAGAAAAGAGCGAATATATCCAGGACAATGCGCTGGCTGTGAGCGACTGCGTATTTCCGGCATACGAAGCACTTATCACAGCGCTGGAAGACCTGCGCGGCAGGGGCGGGAATGAGAGGGGGCTTGTATATCTGCCGGAAGGGAGAGCGTATTATGAGCTGGTCGTCGCGGCATCCACGGGGTCCGACCGCCCGGTGGAGGAACTGGAAGATCTGACGCGGCGGCAGATGACCGACGATATCGAGGCAATGGAAGAGGTCCTCGGCATCACATACGGGGAAGCGCAGGAGACGGCTGCCGGGATGTATCAGGCGCCGGCGGAGACAATCCTGGGAAAGCTGGAAGAAGGCATCAAAGCAGCGTTCCCGGAGGCGCCGGATACAGACCTGGAAGTCAAATATGTGCCGGATGAAATGGAAGAACATTTAAGCCCGGCATTTTACATGATACCGGCAATCGACCACACAGAAGAAAATGTCATCTACATCAACCGCGCGCATATGAGTGACGACCTGACGCTCTTTACCACGCTCGCCCACGAAGGCTATCCGGGGCACCTGTATCAGACCCTTTACTATGAGAGCACGGACCCGGCGCCGATACGCAGCCTGATGGATTTCGGGGGCTACGTGGAAGGATGGGCGACTTACGCGGAAATGGGAAGTTACTATCTGACGCCTCTTGACAGGGAGCTGGCGACAATCCTGCAGAAGAACAGTTCCGTTATACTCGGGCTCTATGCGCTGGCAGATATCGGCATCCATTATGACGGCTGGAGCAGGACGGAGACGGCAGAGTTTTTCGGCAATTACGGCATCACCGACCCGGAGGCGGCAGAGCGCATCTACGACCTGATCATCGGCTCCCCGGGAAATTATCTGAAATACTATATCGGATATGTGGAGTTCCTGGAACTGAAGAAAGACTGGGCGGAAGAAAAGGGGGAGGCGTTCTCTCAGAAAGAATTCCACGAGGCGGTCTTAAAAGTCGGACCGGCGCCGTTTGACATCGTAGAAAAATATATGTGGGAGATGTAACGGGAGATGCTGAATTATCTTTGGGCGGGAATGCTCCTTGCAGGAATCCTGTACGGGGCATTGACCGGAAGGCTGGAAGCGGTTACAAATGCGGCACTGGAGTCCTCGAAAGAAGCGGTGACGCTCTGCATCGCGATGACAGGCGTGATGGCGTTCTGGTCGGGGCTGATGGAAATCGCATCAAAAGCCGGCATCGTCCGTATGGCGGCTGCGAAGATGCGCCCGCTCATCCGGTTCCTCTTTCCAGACCTTCCGGAGGGGCACCGGGCGGGAGAGCATATCGCGGTGAATTTCATCGCCAATTTCCTTGGGCTGGGCGGGGCGGCGACCCCGGCAGGACTTCAGGCGATGGAGGAACTGGGAAAGCTCGAAGAGGACAGAAGGAACGGGAAAGCGCCGGGACCGGTGAGGAAGTGCGGCACGGCGGGGAACGAGATGTGCACGTTCCTTATCATCAACATCTCTTCCCTGCAGCTGATCCCGGTCAATGTCATCGCATACAGGAGCCAGTACGGGAGCGCTGCGCCGGCAGCAGTCATCGGAGCCGGGATATTGGCGACGGCGGTGAGCACCGGGACGGCGGTGGTATTCTGTAAGTTGATGGGGAGGAGGCATGTGTTGTAAAAAGTGCTTGCATTTCCGGGTTTCCTGTGGTAATATAAACAACGGTCACTGTAAAAGAGTGACCACAACATGGCCCCGTGGTCAAGCGGTTAAGACATCGCCCTTTCACGGCGGTAACACGGGTTCGATTCCCGTCGGGGTCATTGCACGTAAGCGACCAAAGAACGGTCGCTAAGTGCTCAGGCGCAGTAGCCAAGTGGTAAGGCGTGGGTCTGCAACACCCTGATGCACGAGTTCAAATCTCGTCTGCGCCTCTGAAAAATCCCGGGAAGTGATTCCCGGGATTTTTTTGTTAACTGTAATGCGGAGTTACGGTTGAAAACAGATATTTTAATTCTACGTTGCTAAATTCATTGCAACAAAATCCCCTTTATAATACTCTTATATACAACAGAAGCAAATTCACTGATATCAGTTTCTATTTACAGACATAAGTGCACGGCACGGGAGGAGGGGTGCAGATGTACGATTATGATCATGCTCCGGAGCGGGATCTGATCCGGCGGGCCAGACGGGGCGATGCAAAAGCTTTTGCCCGTCTTTATTCAGAAATATACAGAGATCTCTACCGGTTCGCCCTCTGCATGCTCCGGCATCCGCAGGAAGCGGAGGACGCGGTGAGCGAAGCCGTGATCGCGGCGTATGAAAATATTTCTTCGCTCCGGAAAGAGTCGTCTTTTAAGAGCTGGATCTTTACGATCCTGAACAATGAGTGCAGGCGCGTGCTGACGAAGCGAAGCAGGGAGCGGAAGATCACAGATGACGCAGATACATACTCCGGGACGGCGGCAGCAGGCGCAGAACCGGATTACGCGCAGCGGGAGGATATCCGGCGGGCGCTGGAACTGCTTGATGAGGAGGAGCGGATGATCGTGGCGTTCTCGGTCTTCGGCGGTTACCGCAGTGAGGAGATCGCGGAAATGCTGAACAAGAATGCGTCCTCTGTGCGTTCCAGGAAGAAGCGTGCGCTGGAGAAGATGCGCGTCAGCCTGGGGAGCACAGTGTGACAGAGCGCGGAGAAAGGAGGATGGCTATGGATGAGAAAAACCTTCATAATAAAATGACGGACCAGGATCTGGTCGATGATCTCCGGAAAATGACGGATGACATCCCGGTGCCGCCGGCGCTGGAGCCGGATGTGGTTGAGCGGATGCTGGAAGACCGGGCGAAGAAAAAACGCCGGAAATCTGTGCGGATATACGGCGGGGCAGCCGCGGCCGCCTGTGCCTGTGTGGTCATCGGACTGTCAGCGGCATACCTGACAGGTCATCCGGGAGACGGTGCGGCAAGTACAATGTCCGGCGGTGCGGAGAGCGCAGCCGCCGGGGGCGCGGAGAATGCGGATGCCGGGAGTTCAGAGAGCACAGCCGCCGGGGGTGCGGAACCGGCAGCGGGGCAGGCGGACGAACTGGCGGCAGCTGAGGATTACAATGAAATATACCGATATATTCAGGCTCAGAGAGATGCGGATGAGAAACTGGCCGGGACCTACAGCGACGGCGGGTCTGCCGGCGCGGTGGAAGACAGCGCCGCGTCTCAGGAGAGTTCATCGGCTGCGGCGACAGGGACATCCGGTAAATCCGGAAGCTATTCCGACACAAACGTCCGGACCGAGGGCGTTGGAGAGGCGGACATCGTCAAGACGGACGGGGAAAATATTTATCTTGTGAACGGAGAGACCGTTGAAATCGTGGATATCACATCAGATGAGATGGAGCATCTGGCGCAGATCGAGATGGATGAGGATTGTTATGTGACAGAACTTTACGCGGCGGATGAGCGTCTGCTCATACTGTATACAAGGGAAGAGTACGACGACGGGAAGACCGGGTATGACGGAACATACCGGCAGTATACATGCACGGACGTCTATGACATCAGCGACCCGGCGGATCCGGAGAAGATCTCAACGCTCTCCCAGAGCGGATATTACAACACCATGCGGGTGAAAGACGGATACGCCTATGTGCTGAGCGATTACAGCCTGCCCTATGACATCAGCAGGCCGGAGCCCCGGACGTATATCCCGGAAGTGCAGGGCGAGATCATGCCGGTATCAGATATCTACATGCCGCAGCGGAAAATGGGAAACGACTACACGGTGATCACTGCATTTTCGCTGGATGACCCGAAGGAAAAGACAGACAGCAAGGCGGTCTTCGGTACGGCCGGCGAGTGCTATGTGAGCACGGAAAATATTTACGTGACCGAGTCATATTACAATAATAATGATGCAAATGTGACGCAGACGTCCATCCGCAGGATCGCCTATGAAAACGGCGTGCTGACGGGAACGGCGCAGACTAAAGTGG
>DXAL01000053.1 GCA_019117125.1 Candidatus Mediterraneibacter merdipullorum | reverse complement strand
AGCGGTAAATCCTGCGGAGGGTGTTCCTCTGCCAAAGAAGATAAAGAAAAAACCATACCGTGAGTTAAAGATAGATGTAAGCAAGACACTGACGCTCCCGCAGGTATTCCAGTTAGTAGAGGCAAGTAAAGAGACACCGATCCACATGCAGATTTTATTTGCAGTGCTGATGGGCCTGCGGCGTGGAGAGATCAATGGGTTGAAATACAGTGATGTAGACTATATCAACCGCACATTGAAAATACAGAGGCAGTTGGGGAAAAAGCCAAATTCCAAAGCGGAGGATGTACCGCCTAAAATGCTTACAAAACAGGAAATCAAGCCAAAAACTCCGTCCAGTATAAGAGAGATACCTATTCCGGATTATGTGTTTGAGGCTATTCTGGAACAGCGCCGGATTTATGAGAAGAATCGCAGGCGAAGGAGTAAAGAGTTCCGTGACTGGGATTACATCTGTTGTTCCACATATGGAAATCCAAGAAGTAAAAGTTATCATCAGAAATATTATAAAGAACTGCTTGCTTCTTTAGGACTTCCGGATATTCATTTCCATCAGTTGAGAAATACATATACGACTATTCTTTTGAAACATGACTTTAATATCAAAGGAATATCGCATATGTTAGGGCATTCAAAAGAGATTATATCAGCAGACGTCTATGGGGATACTGCTGAAATCATTGAAGATTGCTTATATGCTATTGAACCATTTATGGAAGAAGTTCTTCCGGAAAGCCGGGAAGAGAAATACTATGATTACTCCGATCTGAAGGAAATAGACGAGGCAGCCGAGGAATATTTAATGGCAGCATGACAACAATATAAGAAAGAAATCATAAAAAAGTACAGATGTACACCCGAACATTTGTACTTTTTTTGCTTTTCGACCTATATACTTTTATCATTATCTTTGCTATAATGTCCGAAAGGGCAGAGACAGATATATGCAAGGCAGACTGTCATGCTTGCATGAACAGTCGGTATTGCATATATCTGACGAGCGAAGCGACCGAGGAAAACCGAAGGTTTTTCGAGGTGCTCTGCCCGTTAGTGTTACTTCGTGTTATTTAGTCCTCAAAAAAGTGTTTTCCCAAGGGATACTTCGTAATGTGACTTTTGCCTTTCTGGATTCGTAATGGAGTCCTATAAGGCTATTATTTTGACATTTTCGTTACGAATGAATTTTTTGAGGGTGGCTGATATTGAACGTATCAAAAGTCACAAAGGAGAGATTTTGCTATGGATAAATTCGTTTTAAAGGCCCCGTATCAGCCAACAGGCGATCAGCCGCAGGCAATCGAGGCGCTTGTAAAAGGGTTCAAGGAAGGCAATCAATGCCAGACTTTACTAGGGGTTACGGGTTCTGGAAAGACGTTTACGATGGCCAACGTGATCGAACAGTTGCAGAAACCGACACTGGTCATTGCCCATAATAAAACACTGGCCGCTCAGTTGTACGGAGAATTCAAGGAGATGTTTCCTGATAACGCAGTGGAATATTTCGTCTCCTACTACGACTACTACCAGCCGGAAGCCTACGTCCCCTCCTCGGACACGTATATCGCCAAAGACTCTTCCATCAATGATGAGATTGACAAGCTCCGGCTCTCTGCCACCATGGCGCTGACCGAGCGCCGCGACGTCATTATCGTCGCCAGCGTCTCCTGCATCTACGGTCTGGGCAACCCCGTGGACTATCAGAACATGGTGATATCCCTGCGCCCGGGCATGGTCAGAGACCGGGACGAGGTGATGGCAAAGCTCATCGAGATACAGTACGACCGCAACGACATGGACTTTCACCGCGGCACATTCCGGGTGCGCGGCGATGTCCTTGAGATTATCCCGGCATACGAGAGTGAGACGGCAATCCGGGTGGAGTTTTTCGGAGACGAAGTGGACCGCATCACAGAGATCGACATTCTCACCGGGGAGGTGAAGGACGAGCTCAAGCATGTGGCGATATTCCCGGCGTCCCATTATGTCGTGGACAAGGAAAATATCAGGCGGGCGGTGCATGACATCGAGGAAGAACTGGAAGAGCGGGTCAGGGAGTTCAAGCACCAGGACAAGCTGCTGGAGGCGCAGCGCATTGCGGAGCGCACAAATTTCGATATCGAGATGCTCAAAGAGACGGGATTCTGTTCCGGCATCGAGAACTACTCCAGGCACCTTGCGGGGCTTGCGCCGGGGCAGCCGCCCTATACGCTCATTGACTACTTCCCGGATGATTTCATCATGATGATTGACGAGTCCCACAAGACCATCCCCCAGATCGGCGGCATGTACCACGGCGACCAGTCGAGAAAGACGACGCTGGTGGATTACGGCTTCCGCCTACCCTCCGCAAAGGACAACCGCCCCTTGAATTTTGAGGAATTTGAGAGTAAGATAAATCAGGTCCTGTTCGTGTCGGCGACACCGGGACCATACGAGGAAGAACACGAACTTCTGCGGGCAGAGCAGGTGATCCGTCCGACCGGGCTCCTGGACCCGGAGGTGAGCGTGCGCCCGGTGGAAGGTCAGATCGACGACCTGATCGGCGAGATAAACAAAGAAGTGGCCGGGAAGAACAAAGTTCTTGTGACCACGCTGACAAAGCGCATGGCAGAGGACCTGACAGACTACATGCGCGAGGTGGGCATCCGGGTAAAATACCTCCATTCCGATGTGGATACGCTGGAGCGGACGGAGATTATCCGCGACATGCGTCTGGACGTGTTCGACGTGCTCGTGGGCATCAACCTGCTCCGGGAGGGACTGGATATCCCGGAGATTACCCTTGTGGCTATACTCGATGCGGACAAGGAAGGATTCCTGCGTTCGGAGACATCCCTGATACAGACTATCGGGCGCGCCGCCCGGAATGCGGAAGGGCATGTCATTATGTATGCGGACGCTGTGACAGAATCCATGCAGCTCGCGATTGACGAGACGAAGCGCCGCCGCGAGATACAGATGCGGTACAATGAGGAACACGGCATCACGCCGCAGACGATACAGAAGTCCGTGCGGGACCTGATCAGCATCTCGAAGAAAGTCGCAGCAGAAGAGATGCGCATGGAGAAGGACCCGGAGTCCATGAGCGCGAAGGAACTGGAAAAGCTCATCAAAGATATGACGAAGCAGATGAAGAAAGCAGCGGCAGAGCTGAACTTCGAGGCGGCGGCAGAGCTGCGTGACAAGCTGGTCGTGCTGAAGAAGATGTTAAACGACCTGGAAACAGGCTGACGTTAGAGAAAGTCTGATAGTTAGAGACGGTCTGACAGCTTGAGACAGGCTGGCAGCTTAAGACGGTCTGACAGCGCGCCGTCTCAGGCAGTACAGATGATGCGCTGCATACAGCAACAGGAAGGAATCAGGATACACATATGGGAATCAAGATGGACGCCCGGCAGTACATCCGCATCCGGGGCGCAAACGAAAACAATCTGAAAAATATCGACGTGGATATCCCGCGCAATGAGCTGGTCGTACTGACCGGACTGAGCGGTTCGGGGAAATCTTCCCTGGCGTTTGATACGATTTATGCCGAGGGGCAGAGGCGCTACATGGAGTCTCTGTCTTCTTATGCGCGGCAGTTCCTTGGACAGATGGAAAAGCCGGATGTGGAGAGCATCGAAGGGCTGTCCCCGGCAATCTCCATCGACCAGAAATCAACGAACCACAACCCCCGTTCCACCGTGGGGACGGTGACAGAGATTTACGATTATTTCCGCCTCCTCTATGCCAGAGTGGGCATCCCCCACTGCCCGAAGTGCGGCAGGGAGATCGTGAAGCAGACGGTGGACCAGATGGTGGACCAGATTATGGCGCTTCCGGAGCGGACGAGGATACAGCTCCTTGCCCCGGTGGTGCGGGGGCGCAAGGGGACCCACGCGAAACTTCTGGAGCGGGCGAAGAGAAGCGGCTACGTGCGCGTGCGCATTGACGGGAACCTCTATGAACTGTCCGAAGACATCGCATTGGATAAGAATATCAAGCACAACATCGAGATTATCGTGGACCGCCTGATCGTCCGTCCGGGCATCGAGAAGAGGCTCACGGATTCCGTGGAGAGCGTGCTGCACCTGGCGGACGGCCTCCTTGTGGTGGATGTGATAGACGGGGAGACCATGAATTTCAGCCAGAGCTTTTCCTGCCCGGACTGCGGCATCAGCATCGAGGAGATCGAGCCCAGGAGCTTTTCCTTCAACAACCCCTTCGGCGCCTGCCCGGAATGTTTCGGGCTTGGCTACAAGATGGAGTTCGCGGAGGAACTGATGATACCGGACCCGTCTCTCTCTATCAACGAGGGCGCCATCGCGGTGCTCGGCTGGCAGTCCTGCACGGATAAAGGCAGTTTTACACGGGCTATCCTGGACGCCCTGTGCCGGGAGTATGATTTTGACCTGGACACGCCTTTTGAACAGTATCCGAAGCGGGTCCACGACATCCTCATCCACGGCACCAACGGAAAACATGTAAAAGTATACTACAGAGGACAGCGCGGGGAAGGCGTATACGACGTGGCGTTTGAAGGGCTCATACGGAATGTGGAGCGGCGTTATCGGGAGACCGGTTCTGAGGCGATGAAAGCGGAGTATGAGACGTTCATGAACATCACGCCCTGTTCCGCCTGCAAAGGGCAGCGGCTCAAGCCCGGCGCCCTGGCGGTGACCGTGGCGGACAAGAATATCGCGGAAGTGACGGCGCTCTCCGTGGAGCAGCTCCAGAAATTCCTGACGGACCTCAGACTGTCTGACACCCAGATGATGATTGGCGGACAGATTTTAAAAGAGATACGGGCGCGGGTGAAGTTCCTGATAGACGTGGGGCTGGATTACCTTACGCTGGCACGCGCCACCGGAACGCTGTCCGGAGGTGAGGCGCAGCGCATCCGCCTTGCCACCCAGATCGGCTCCGGTCTGGTGGGCGTGGCGTATATCCTGGACGAGCCCAGCATCGGACTGCACCAGAGGGACAATGACAAGCTCCTCGCCACGCTGAAGCATCTGCGGGACCTGGGGAATACCCTGATCGTGGTGGAGCACGACGAGGACACCATGCTGGCGGCGGATTACATCGTGGATATCGGACCCGGCGCGGGAGAGCACGGCGGGGAAGTGGTCGCCTGCGGGACGGCGCAGGAAATCATGAAAAATGAAAATTCCGTGACCGGCGCATACCTGTCCGGCAAGATACGGATTCCGGTGCCGGAAGAGCGCAAAGCCCCGTCGGGCTGGCTGAAGGTCATCGGCGCACAGGAAAACAACCTGAAAAACATCGACGTGTCCTTCCCCCTCGGGGTGATGACCTGCGTGACCGGCGTGTCCGGTTCCGGAAAGAGTTCCCTTGTCAATGAGATTCTCTACAAAAGGCTGGCAAGGGATTTGAACCGCGCCCGGACCATCCCCGGAAAGCACCGGAAGATTGAAGGACTGGATCAGGTGGACAAAGTCATCGCCATCGACCAGTCGCCCATCGGGCGCACGCCCCGGTCCAATCCGGCGACCTACACCGGCGTGTTCGACCTGATACGGGACCTCTTTGCCGCGACGCCGGATGCGAAAGCCCGGGGGTACAAGAAGGGACGTTTCAGCTTCAATGTAAAAGGCGGACGCTGTGAAGCCTGCTCGGGAGACGGCATCTTAAAGATAGAGATGCATTTCCTCCCGGATGTGTACGTGCCCTGTGAAGTCTGCGGGGGAAAGCGGTACAACCGGGAGACGCTGGAAGTGAAGTACAAAGGGAAATCCATCTACGACGTGCTGAACATGACGGTGGAGGAGGCGCTGGAGTTCTTTGCCCATGTGCCCGGCATCCGGAGGAAGATGCAGACCCTCTACGACGTGGGGCTTTCCTATATCCGCCTGGGGCAGCCGTCCACCGAGCTCTCCGGAGGAGAAGCCCAGCGGATTAAGCTGGCGGCGGAACTGAGCAAGCGCAGCACGGGCAGGACCGTCTATATCCTGGACGAGCCCACGACAGGACTGCATTTCGCGGACGTCCACAAGCTGACGGAGATATTGCGGAGGCTTTCCGGAGACGGCAATACGGTGATCGTCATTGAGCACAATCTGGATGTGATAAAGACAGCCGACTACATCATTGACATCGGTCCGGAGGGCGGCGACCGGGGCGGGACCGTGGTAGCCTGCGGGACGCCCGAGGAAGTGGCTGCGAATGAAAAGTCCTATACGGGGAAATATATAGAAGGGATGCTGAAAAAATAAAAAGGGGCTTTCCATTTTCCGGAAAGTCGATTATACTGGATATTACGGACAGGCAGGAGGGTACCTGCCTGTAGTCCGTCTTACGGAAAAGAGAGGAAGACCTCAAGGGGGAGCAGGATACAGATACAGGATGAGTATAAAGATTTAGAAGGGAGAAGGAATCCAATATGTCAGTAGATATCGGAATCGATCTGGGGACTGCCAGCGTGCTGGTGTATGTCCACGGAAAAGGTGTCGTGCTCAAGGAACCCTCGGTCGTCGCATTTGACCGGGATACGAATGTGATAAAGGCGATCGGAGAAGAGGCGCGGATGATGCTCGGGCGGACGCCGGGCAACATCGTGGCGGTCCGGCCGCTTCGGCAGGGCGTGATTTCGGACTATACGGTTACCGAGAAGATGATTAAGTACTTCGTGCAGAAAGCCATGGGAAGGCGCACGTTCAAGAAGCCGCGCATCAGTATCTGCGTGCCCAGCGGCGTGACGGAAGTGGAGAAGAAAGCCGTGGAGGAAGCCACATTTGCGGCAGGCGCCCGGGAAGTCCATCTGATTGAGGAACCGGTGGCAGCAGCCATCGGGGCGGGCATCGATATCGCCAGGCCCTGCGGCAACATGATCGTGGACATCGGCGGCGGCACGTCGGACATCGCGGTCATCTCGCTCGGAGGCACTGTAGTGAACACATCCATCAAAGTGGCGGGAGATGATTTCGACGAGGCCATTGTCCGGTACATGCGAAAGAAACACAATCTTCTGATTGGTGAGCGCACCGCGGAAGATATCAAGATAAAGATTGGGACCACCTATCCTCTCGTGGAGGAGGAGAAGATGGAAGTAAGGGGAAGAAATCTCGTGACCGGTCTGCCGAAGACCGTCACCGTGACTTCTTCCGAGACGGAGGAGGCTTTGAGGGAAGCCACCAGCCAGATTGTGGAGGCTGTGATATCGGTGCTGGAACAGACGCCGCCGGAACTGTCGGCGGATATCCTGGACCGGGGCATCGTCCTGACCGGGGGCGGCGCCATGCTCAGGGGCCTCGAAGAGCTCATCGAAGAGCGGACCGGTATCAATACGATGACAGCCGAAGACCCGATGAAGGTTGTTGCCATCGGGACAGGCGAGTTCGTGGAATTCATGAGCGGCAGGAAAGATTTTTGATGTCAGCAGGGATGTGAGCAGCAGGACACATCCCTGTTCTGCGTCCGGGCGGAAAATCCGGGACCACCGCCCGGCGGTCAGGAAATGTCAGACCGGGGCGGACAGTCTGCCGGGACGGCAGCCCGGGCGGGCACACAAAAGACAGGAAGGGACGAAAGCAGGAGTGGAGAAAGTGACAGGATATGTGGAGCACATCGTGTTCCGCAATGAAGAAAACGGCTATACGGTATTTCACCTGGAAAATGACGACGGGGAAGTGACCTGTGTCGGCAACTTTAATTTCATCAGCGAAGGCGAGATGCTGGAACTGACCGGAGAATACGTGAACCACAGCGTATACGGCACCCAGCTCAAAGTCGCGTCCCACACGGTGAAAGAGCCGGAAGACCTGGTGTCCATCGAGCGGTATTTGGGCTCCGGCGCCATCAAAGGCGTGGGGGAAGCCCTGGCGTCGCGCATCGTCAGAAAATTTCAAAAAGAGACGCTGCGCATCATCGACGAGGAACCGGAGCGGCTGGCGGAAGTCAAGGGCATCAGCGAGCGCAAGGCAAGGGAGATCGCCCTCCAGGTCAGCGAGAAGAAAGAGATGCGCCAGGCGATGATCTATCTCCAGAAATACGGGATATCCGTCAGGCTGGCGGCAAAGATATACAACCACTACGGCATGCGTGTATACCGGGTGCTGGAGGAAAATCCCTACCAGCTTGCGGACAATATCGAGGGCGTGGGTTTTAAGACGGCAGACGAGATTGCAGCGCGCATCGGCATACATACGGACTCCGATTACCGGATAAAGAGCGGGCTCTTTTATGTCCTGCAGCAGGCAGTGGCGGAGGGGCATGTGTATCTCCCCCAGGACGTCCTGATGCAGAGGGCGGCCTCCCTTCTGGGGGTGGAGATACAGGATATCGGCAAACATGTCATGGACCTGTGCATCGAGAAAAAGACGGTGGTGAAAGAGGAGGACGGCGAGACGCGCGTCTATCCTTCCCACTATTATTATCTGGAGCTGAATACGGCGAAGATGCTCCATGACCTGGATATCGACTGCAACATGCCGGAAGACCTGATGGAGCGCCGGCTCCACAAGGTGGAAGAGCAGGAGCAGGTGGAGCTGGACCCCATGCAGCACCGCGCGGTGATCGAGTCCATCAAGCACGGGCTCCTTGTGCTCACAGGCGGACCGGGGACCGGGAAGACGACGACCATCAACACGATGATACGGTTCTTTGAGAGCGAGGGCATGAGCATCCATCTGGCAGCTCCCACCGGGCGCGCCGCCAAGCGGATGACCGAGGCGACGGGCTGCGAGGCCCAGACGATACACCGGCTTCTGGAAGTCAATGTCAATCCGGAAGATTCCCAGAACGGGGAGAGCGCGGGAGGGTTCCTCAGGAACCGGCAGAACCCGCTGGAAGCAGACGTCATCATCATCGACGAGATGTCCATGGTGGACCTGCCCCTGATGCATGCCCTCCTTCAGGCAGTGGTCCCGGGGACGCGGCTCATCCTTGTGGGAGACGTGGACCAGCTCCCCTCGGTCGGAGCGGGGAGCGTCCTCAAGGACATCATTGCTTCCGGACAGTTCCAGGTGGTGACGCTGACCCGGATATTCCGCCAGGCAGGAGAGAGCGATATCGTGGTGAACGCCCATAAAATCAACGCGGGAGAGCCGGTGATACTGGACAACAAGAGCCGGGATTTCTTCTTCCTGAAGCGGCAGGATGCGGATACCGTCATCGGCGTGACCATCATGCTGATTCAGAAAAAGCTCCCCCGCTATGTGGGGGCGAGACCGGACGAGATACAGGTCATGACGCCGACGCGAAAAGGGCTTCTTGGCGTAGAGCGGCTCAATACCATCCTCCAGCATTATCTGAACCCCGCGGACAAAAAGAAGAAAGAAAAGGAGATTGGCGGCAGGCTCTTCCGGGAGGGAGACAAAGTCATGCAGATAAAGAACAATTATCAGCTGGAGTGGGAAGTGACGACCCGGTTCGGTCTGACCGTGGATCAGGGCAGCGGCATCTTCAACGGCGACATGGGCGTCATCACCGAGATTAACGAATATACCGAGACAGTGGAAGTGGAGTTCGACGAGGGCAGGAAGGTGAAATACGGCTACGATATGACCGAAGAGCTGGAACTTGCCTATGCCATCACCGTGCACAAGTCCCAGGGCAGCGAATACCCGGCGGTCATCCTTCCGCTCCTTCCGGGACCGAAACTTTTATACAACCGCAACCTGCTCTATACAGCAGTCACAAGGGCGAAGAAATGCCTGATGATCGTGGGGAGTGATACCGTATTTCAGGAAATGATACAAAACAAAAACGAACAGACAAGATACACGAGCCTGGCAGAGCGCATCATGGAATTCGGGAAGCCGTACTGAGGCTTTTCTACCCGCCGGTATGCCCGTTCTGCGGCAGGATATCCCCGGCGGGCATCTGCTTATCCTGCAGGGAGAAGCTCATCCCGGCAGCAGGAGCAGTGTGCATGCACTGCGGGCGCCCTCTGGCGCACGAGACGGACGAATACTGCCCGGACTGTGAAAAGACGGGACCGGAGGGCTCGTCCATCCGGCAGGGGCGGAGCCTCTGGGTCCACCGGGAGCCTGTCTCCACGGCGCTGTACCGGTTCAAATACCGGAACCGCCGTCGCTTCGGGATGCTCTTTGCCCGGGAGCTGGCAGAAGTCTACGGCAGACAGATGGAAAGGTGGCGCATCGGCGTCATCCTCCCGGTGCCCCTCCACCCGTCCCGGAAGAGACAGAGAGGGTTCAACCAGTCCGAGATTCTGGCGGAGGCGCTCTCGAAATATACCGGCATCCCCATGCGGACGGACGTGCTCTTCCGCATCCGGAAGACGACGCCTCAGAAGCGCCTGGGGCGGAGCGAAAGGATGCAGAATCTGGCAGGCGCATTCGGGGTTTCGCGCAGGTGGGAGCCGGCGGAAAATGTGCTCCTCATCGACGACATCTACACGACCGGAGCAACGCTGGAACGCGCCGCATCCGTGCTCCGCAAAGCAGGGGTGTCAAATGTCTTCTTTTTAACGATAAGCATTGGACAAGGCGTCTGATTATATGATATACTAAAAAAGAATGGACTGAGATAGGACGACACGAGAGTACACAGGGAGGACGTGTAAAAACGTTATGTTGGATAAGAAAAAGATACGTCTGATGACGCGTGCCGCGATCTATGAAAAGAGGTACGGAGAAGAGGATATCAAGATAAGCGGCTACTACCAGAAAGATTATGCCAGCCTGAACACCTGGCTGACGCTTATCTGGGTCACCATCGGTTTTGCGCTGACAGCGGTGATCCTGTTTTTCAGCAGCGGCGAGGCCATCATCGAGGGGCTCACCGTCATGAAGCTGTTCATCCTCCTTGTCATCACGGCAGGGGCGTATTTCAGCCTGCTGATTGTCTATGGCATCGGCGCCGGTTCCTTTTACCGGAAAAAGCATATCCAGGCAAAACAGAGAGTGAAAAAATACATGCGCGACCTCTCCCGCCTGGAGAAGATGAATCTGAAAAAGGAGAAAAACAGATCATGAGTACGTTACTTTTATGGAGAGAAAAACTCCAGAAATTCTACGCGGGATATTCCACCTACATTCTGAAGGCGCTTCAGTTTGTGACCGGCTTCGTGCTGTTCTGGCTGATTAATACGAACATCGGCTACATGGAGATGGCGTCTTCCATCGTCTGTACGGCGGGGCTCGCAGTCATCTGCACCTTTTTCCCGATGGTCGTGATGACGCTGGCGGCAGCGGCGCTGATACTCGTACATTTCTATGCGCTGTCCATGCCCATCGCCATCGTTTCGCTGGTGATATTCCTGCTGATGTATATCTTCTACTTCCGTTTCACACCGAAGAAGGCATGGATCGTCCTGCTGTCCGCGCTGGCATTCGGGCTGAAAGTCCCCTTTGTCCTTCCGGTCGTCTTCGGACTCATGGGTACTCCGGTGTGGATCGTGCCGGCTGCATTCGGCATCATCGCCTACTACATGACAAACCTGGTCAAAGATTCGGCGGCTGCCCTGCGGGGTGCGGATGCCGAAGGGATGGCGAACAGCCTGATGAGCTTTACAAAGCAGCTCTTCACCGGCAGGGAGATGTGGCTGATGGTGGCGGCAGTGGTAATCGGAATCCTGCTCGTCAATCTCATCCGCACAAGGTCCGTGGACCACGCGTGGAAGATTGCCTCTGCATCCGGAGCCGCGGCGTGCGTCATCATCGCTGTCGTGGGAAATATCGCGCTGGACGCGAACCTGTCCTATGTGACGCTCATCGTCAGCGCATGTCTGGGCATCGCAGCGGGACTGGTGCTGGAGTTTCTGTTTTTCTCCGTGGATTATTCGCGCACGGAGAATATCCAGTTTGAGGACGATGAATACTATTACTATGTGAAGGCAGTTCCAAAGGTAGGCGTGGCTGTCCCGGAAAAAGAGGTCAAGCGCATCACGGGGCGCAGCCATCCGGAAGGGAAGCCGGGGGCGCCCGCCCACCGGGCAGGGCGGAAAGGCGCTGCGCCGGAAGCCCAGGCGCAGCCTGAGGCAGCGGCAAAAGAGCCTGCCGGAAGGCATGCGGATAATAATACAGACGAGATACTTCTTACCAGGAGCCTGAGCAAAGAGCTCGGGCTGGACGAAGGACCGGGTAAGACGGAATAAACAAGGCGGTGGCACACAGCATGATAGACTGGCTGAGAAATTTTGCAGACAACTACACAAACGGCATGTATCTCCCGGACATCGAGGTGCGGGATATCCTGGAAATCCTCATTCTGACGGTCATCATCTATGAGATTATGCTGTGGATAAAGAACACGAAGGCGTGGATGCTCCTGCGGGGCATTATCATGCTCGGCGTATTCATCCTCCTCGCCTGGCTGTTCCAGCTCCATACGATCCTGTATCTGGCGGCACAGTCCATCAACGTGCTGGCGATTGCAGCGATCGTGGTGTTCCAGCCGGAGCTTCGGCGCGCGCTGGAGAAGCTGGGAGAGAAAAACATCCTGAGTAATATCAATCCCTTTGACAAAGGCAGGGAGAACGAGCGCTTCTCCGATGAAACGGCAGACAGCATCGTGAATGCCTGCTACGAGATGGGAAGAGTGTGCACGGGCGCGCTCATCGTGGTAGAACAGGCAATCCGCCTGAATGAATACGAGATGACCGGCATCGAGCTGGACTGCAAAGTGTCCTCCCAGGTGCTCATCAATATATTTGAACACAACACGCCGCTCCATGACGGAGCAGTCATCATCCGGGGCGACCGCATCACATCGGCGACCTGCTACCTTCCGCTCTCCGACAACATGAGCATCAGCAAGGACCTGGGGACCAGGCACCGCGCTGCGCTTGGCATGAGCGAAGTGTGCGACGCCCTGGTGATTGCCGTTTCGGAAGAGACCGGTCTTGTGTCCGTCGCCATGGGCGGCAGGCTCACCCGGGGCGTGAAGCAGGAAGAACTGCGCAGGAAACTGAGCCAGATTCAGTATAGGAATTCGGAACAGAAAAAGTTCACTATACGGAAAGGATGGCGCAGAAAATGAGAAAGTACAAGATTACGACCAATCTGGGACTGAAAATCATCGCGCTCATCTTTTCGGCATTTCTGTGGATGATCGTGGTCAATGCGGACAATCCGGTCCGGAGCCGGACCTTTTCGGACATCCCGGTCAATATCGTAAATGAAGACATCGTTACTTCGGCGGGGGATGTATACCAGGTGCTTGGAGAGGACACTGTGAGCGTCATCGTCCACGCCACCCGCAAGACCAGCCAGAAGCTCGCGCCGGAGGATATCGTGGCGACTGCGGATATCGCGGAGATGGATACGAGCACCGGTCTGGTGCCCATCAAGATTACCATCCCGGAATACGAGGGGGATTATGAATCTGCGGAAGCGATTCCGCGCAACATCCGCATCCAGAGGGAGAAGTCCGGACGGAAAGTCTTCGCCCTCACCGTGGAGACGAAAGGAACCCAGCGCGACGGATACGTCCTGGGCGATATGACAGTCCATCCGGAAAATGTGACCATTACCGGAGCCCAGTCCGCCATTGACCAGATCGAGCGCGCAGTGGCGCAGGTCGACATCGACGGGCTCTCAAAAGATACGGAAGAAACGGCATCCCTGATCCTGTACGACGCAAACGGCAATGCCCTCAACCAGAACCAGCTGGCAAACAACCTGGGAGAAGACGGGCTGACCGTCTCCATCGAGGTCCTGCCGCGAAAGAGCGTGCCGGTGGTATTTTCCGCGTCGGGGCGTCCGGCGGAAGGCTATCAGTACACCGGATGCACCAGCGAGCCAGAAACCCTGCTGATATACGGGAAAGAAGATGTCCTGGATACGGTGGATGAGATTGAAGTCCCCGCGTCTGTGATTGATGTCAAAGACGCATCGGGACCGGTGGAACTGGACGTGGACATCACGCCGTACCTGCCGGAAGGCATCTCCCTGGTGGATGAAAATGCGGCGACCATCAAGGTGACCGCCATGGCGGAAGAAGAGGGAACGCGCACCATTGATTTCCTGGTGAGCTCGATCCAGCTGAACAACCTGGACAGCGCCCTCCAGGCGGTCTACGAGCCGGACGCGGAGATTACGCTGCGGTTCCGGGGAGAACCGGATGCGCTGGAGCGGCTGGATATCAGCAATGCGGTATCGGTAGACCTTTCCGATTATACACTGCCCGGGACCTACGACGTCCCGGTGAGCGTGAATATCCCGGACAGCGTCACACTGCTCTCGGAAGTCCATGTCACCCTGACCCTGGAGGAAAAGGAAGACACACTCCCGGGCGGGACGACGGAAGACGGGGAGGACCCGTCACAGGAAAAGGATACAGAGGGGCAGGCCTCATGACCGATCAGGCAGAACAGAAGAAAGCATAAAGAGAGGTGGACAGACTATGGTCAGCGGAAAAGTGAAGATCAAGAATCCCACCGGTCTTCATCTGAGACCGGCAGGGCTCTTCTGCAAGACTGCGATGCTCTTTGGCAGCAAGATCACTGTGCATAAGAAGACGAGACATGAAGATGTGACGGCAAATGCAAAAAGCGTGCTCAGCGTGCTCGGCGCGTGCATCAAGAGCGGCGACGAGATAGAGATTACCTGCGAAGGAGCAGACGAGGAACAGGCGTTAAAAGAGATGATACAGCTCGTGGAAGACGGATTGGGGGAATAAAGATGAACAGAGCGGCACTTGTTATCATGGCAGCGGGCATAGGCAGCCGGTTCGGCGGAGGCGTCAAGCAGCTCGCCCCGGTAGGACCGAACGGAGAGATTATCATGGAGTACTCCATCTATGATGCCCTGAAAGCCGGATTTGACAAGGTCGTCTTCGTCATCCGGAAAGACCTTGAAAAAGAGTTCCGGGAAGGCATCGGGAAACGGGTCAGCCAGCTGGCGGAAGTGGCGTATGTCTGCCAGGAGATTGAAGATATCCCGGACAGATACCGGGAAAAGTTCGCCGACAGGACAAAACCCTGGGGGACCGGACAGGCAATCCTCTGCTGCAGGGAAGCCGTGGACTGCCCATTCCTCGTCATCAATGCAGACGACTATTACGGTGCGGATGCGTACCGGGAAGCCTGCTCCTATTTGACAAGCATTCCCGATACTGGTAAAATACAGATTTGTATGGTCGGTTTTGTGCTGAAAAACACACTGAGCGACAACGGCGGCGTCACCCGCGGCGTATGCCGTGTGGATGATGCGGGGATGCTTCTCGGCATCACCGAGACGCACTACATCGAGAAAGACGGGGACCGTGCAATCGTAAGAGCGGACGGCAGGGAGACCGACCTGGACCCGGATTCCCCTGTATCGATGAACATGTGGGGGCTGACGCCGGGATTTTTCGACCTTCTGGACGACGGATTCCAAAAGTTCCTGGAAGAGACTCCGGGGGAGGACTTAAAAGCAGAGTATCTCCTGCCCACATTGATCGGCGGGCTCCTGGAAGAGGGGCGCTTAAGCGTCCGGGTGCTCCGCTCGGCGGACCAGTGGTTCGGCGTGACCTACAAAGAAGACAGGGAAGCCGTGGCAGAGGCGGTGAAACGCCTGGTCGAAAAAGGGGTATATCCGTCTGTACTGTACAGATAAGTAATTGAGTAAAGGGTTATAACAATGGCGAAAAAACGCAGACCGGCAGGGGAAGCCGGGCGAAAGAGCAAAAATACGGGGAGATATTCCAGACGCGCGGCGTCGAACAAAGCAGGCACCTTCTTCCTGGTCCTGCAGGCTGTCGTCAGCCTTATCTTCATGTGCGTCGTACTCCTTCTGGACATGCTCCCGGTAAAATATCTCGCAATGGTGGCTATGATACTCCTGTTCCTGTGGTGTATCACATTTACCTCCCAGGCGGTCCGGAAGAAGAAAGGGACCGGCGGCAAGATATACAGCCTGTTCATCGTCTGCATCCTGGCGGCAGGTACCTATTACATCGCAGAGACGAACAATATGATCGCCATGATTACCGGAGGGAATGTCCGGGTGGACAAGATGGCGGTGGCGGTCCTTGCGGACGACCCGGCGGAGACGATACAGGACGCCATGGACTATAATTTCGGCGTACAGTTCCAGCAGGGCGGCGACAATATCCAGACCGCAGTGACGAACCTCCAGGAAGAGCTGGGCACGGACCTGACCGTGACCGAGTGCGATTCCGTACAGGACCAGGCACAGGCGCTGATGGACGGGGAAGTCCAGGCAGTCATCTACAACGAAGCATACACAGAACTCATGGACGATGCAGTGGACGGGTTCAGCCGCGACACCCGCATCATCTATGAGATGACGATAGAGACGAAGATCGATCTGGGCGGGGGCAACGACGATACCCTCACAAAGGAGCCGTTTACCGTGTACATCAGCGGTATCGATACATATGGCGAAGTCACCCAGACGAGCCGGAGCGATGTGAACATCATTGCAGTTGTCAACCCGACGACCCACCAGATTCTGCTTATCACCACGCCAAGGGACAGCTACGTGCCGCTCTACGGACCGGACGTGCAGCAGGGAGCGCTGGACAAGCTGACCCATGCCGGCGTGTACGGCATCGAGACGTCCATGGAGACACTGGGCAATCTCTATGAGACAGACATCAACTACTATGTGAGGCTGAACTTTACATCCCTCATCGATATCGTCGATATCCTCGGCGGCATCGACGTGGAATCCGAATACGCCTTCTCCACGGGAGATGAATCCGGATACGTCATGGACGTCGTGGAAGGAACCAACCACTTCAACGGAGAACAGGCGCTGGCATTCTGCCGCGAGCGCCACAATCTGCCGGAGGGCGACAACCAGCGCGGAAGGAACCAGCAGGCAGTCATCACTGCCATGCTTAAGAAGGTCATTTCCCCGACCATGCTCTTAAAGGCGGGAACGCTCATGAACCAGGTGAGCAAGGATGTGGAGATGAACGTGACCCAGGCGCAGCTCAACACGCTCATCCGCAGGCAGCTGGGCTCCAACTCGAAGTGGACCATCGAATCAGTTTCCCTTGAGGGAACGGGAGGCATGGACTACTGTTACTCCATGCCGAGCCAGCAGCTCTCCGTCATGTATCCGGACGAAGCGGAACTGCAGCGCATCATCGACCTGACGAATATCGTGGAAGAGGGCGGCACCCTGCCCGAGTCAGAGGAACTGAACTGACGGGACGCTCGGATGTCAGGGGGATAAAGAAAAGAGAAACTATTCATCGGATGCCGCTGTCAAAGCGGCATCCGCAATCAGAAAAACCGGAAAGGAAAAGTGTCCATCATATATGGATATCGTTTGTGTCATGAGATATAATCTTGACAGACAGACAGACAGACAGACAGACAGACAGA
>DXAL01000009.1 GCA_019117125.1 Candidatus Mediterraneibacter merdipullorum | reverse complement strand
CAAAAGTACCGGAAACATATGCCACTAATGTTCTGTTTGTCGCATCATCAGCAATTTTACCTGCTATCACATCAAACCGGGCCATTTCTTTCTCGACTTCAAACATCGATACAACTCCATAATTCTGCCCCGGCTCTATTATCTTGCCGGCTTCTGCTTTTGCAAGTGCGGTTTTCAAAAAGCTGATCGCCTGCTCTCTGGAAGTTGTAAGGTAAAATCCTTTTCCAAAGTCTTTTCTTTTTGCGCATTTTTCAAGCTGTGGTTTACGTATCTCACAATAACTTCCATGATAGAGGATAAGTCCGTCAACTAATTCTTTCATAATACATCTATCCCCTTTCTGGCAAGGAAACTATCAATATCTTCCAGAACCGCTTCATCTCCTTCACAATGAAAGATTCCATACCCTGTTTCAATATAGCTGAACACATCCGCTTTTTTAAAAATCTCAACTATTTTATCAATGGGCAGATGCCATTCTTCTGAGGCAAGCCTGATCAATCTTGTCTGCATAAAAGTAATTTCTGACTTTTCACTCATGGCTGGGGTCTCCTTCCCGAAAGCATATCCGAACTTATATACTCATATTATACTTTTCAGGATTTCACCAAGTCAATTACTTTTCATTCTTAAGTCCGCAGACTTTCTCCATATATTCTTTCGGGCACACCCCTGTGACAGACCGGAATATCCTGCTGAAATAAAACTGGTCCCCGTACCCGCATCGTTCCGCTATATCTTTGACATAACTGTCTGGAGCATTTTTCATGATCTCTTTTGCCCTTTCGATCCGAATCTCTGTCAGATAATTGCTGAATGAAGTCTCTTTATATGTGCGGAACATCCGGCTCAGAGACGTCTGCGATACGCCGAATTTCCTGCAGACATCTCCAAGGGAAACCGCTTCACTGATATGTGTGTTCAAATAAGTAAGAATAGAAGCAAACAACTGCTCACGATTGCCCAGGTTTTCACTTTCCGCTTCCGGAATATACTGCCTGACCAGTTCTTTTATGCTTTCCTCAAGTTCTTCCATCGTCTGCACATTATAGAACACATCATCAATCAGAAAATCTGTTTCTGACAGATCTCTCCCATTCAGATATGCATTTTGGAGCATGCGGAACATATATTTTATATCAGCTTCTACCCGGAGCTGGCTGCTCCTCTCCTCCTTCCACACTGTGAACAGGCTGTGGATTTCTTTCAACAGCTTTGAGCTTTCTTTATATCGGATAAGATATTCGATATGTTCCAGCTGCTTTTTATCCTGACCTGTTTCCGACCGGTCTTTTTTCTCCGTATCATTCACAAGATGGCTTTCTCCGATGATGATGGATTCATCCAGTTTCCGATAAAGCCTCCCGGCGATTTCCGGAAGTTTTTCAAGAGTAAACGCCCTGCTGCATACTACGCCTGTAACATAGGCGCCTTTTTGCTGCTCTTTTTCAAATATCCGTTCCGCAATACCGGTAAAATTACCTCCAAGCAGCAGTTTTGCCGGATAGAGATACAGCGATTCCTTTTCATCTCTTCCATATACAAAAAACTGTTCATCTTCCGTAGAAAAGATTTCCACTCCATTGCTCTTTAAAAATCTGCGGGGCAGTCCGTTCTGTCGAAATATCGCGGCATGATAATGCCCTGCCGGAAAATATTTGGTAAGCTGGCTTTTGTCATCCGGTTCCTGTCCGTTACACAGAGCACGCAGGATTTCATTCCTTTTTGAATAATACTGTTTTTTCAGCTTTTCCTCCAGGCGTACCATCAGATTCTGCATATCAGCCGGTACGAGTGGTTTCAACAGATAATCACACACTCCGGATTTGATTGCACTCTGTGCATATTCAAAGTCAGAATATCCGCTCACGATCACGGAAAGAATATCCGGAAAATCTTTTTTCACGGCATTGATAAGCTGTATCCCGTCCATGACGGGCATTTTTATATCTGTGATCAGGACATCCGGCTGCATCTCCCTGACGAGCCTGAGTGCCTGGGCGCCATTTTCCGCTGTTGCCACGATATCGTATTGGGGGCACTTTTTCCGGAGGATCATACATACATGGTTCAAGCCTGTCGGCTCGTCGTCCGCAACAAGTATTTTAAACATTTCTGCCTTCTCCTTTCGCACCGACTACAACATCTGTTCCATTATGCGATGTAATCTCAAATATCAAGTCGCCATCATAGAGCAGATAAAGCCTTGCATAAGTATTGACAAGCCCCATGCCTCCAATCTCTAATTCTACATTGGACCTGTCTTTTGTCAGCTTCTTCCGCACCTGCTCTATCTGTCCGCTCAGTTCCTGTTGTTTTTCTCCGCTTATCCCGCATCCGCTGTCATGAATCTTCAGATACCATCTGTCCTCATTCACTGCACCAGTCACTTCTATCTCGATCCGGTCATCTGACTGGGCATATCCGTGCACAACCGCATTTTCCACGATCTGCTGCAGTATGATCTTAGGCAGTATCTTTCCGTAAAGACGTTCATCTATATTGATGGAATAGGACAGCCTGTAGTCATACCGGTATTTTAACAGATGCAGATACTGGTCGAGATATTGAATCTCATCTCTTACCGTAGCGTATTTTTCCTTTGTATTTGTCGCATATCTGAGCATCGACGCCAATTCACCGCATATCTCACATATCACCTCGTCATCTGACATGATTCCCCTGTTTGATATCACGTTCAGCACATTATAAATAAAATGCGGATTGACCTGCGCCTGAAGGAGGTCGAACTGCGCCTGAAGCTGCAGCAGTGACATCCGTTTTTCATTGACCATAGACTGCCTGAGTCTTTCCAGTACATCCCGGTATGAGATATAAAGCGATTCTATCTCATCATTTGATATTTTTTCCGGGATTTCCGCATTCATATTGTCCAGCTGTGTTGTTTCCATAAATTTCTGTAATTGTCTGATGGGACGGGTAAGCTGTCTCGAGGTAAAATATACATAGCTCAATGACAGGGTGAGCGCCCCGAGCAAAATAATGATGCTTACCGGAAGAGCTTCACTCATCGCCCGCATGTTCACATCTGTATCTGTCAGGGTGAGCAGAATCATATCCTGTGATTCCGATCTTCTTTTCTGGCACAACAGTTTTCCATTTTCTTCTGTCCGGATCTCTGTGATGTCACCATCTGATCCTGCCATCTGAGCATAAATATCCCCTGCATCCAGTGACGGGTCATTCGTATAAATGACATCTCCGCTGCACGACAGGAAGATATACTTATTTTCTTCTCCTTCATCCGAGATCATCGCATCTATTGTCGCTTTATCCTGCTGGACTTCCACATATCCCATATCCATGCCCTGGATTTCTTTTGCAACAGACAGAACCTGGACATCATCCCGTTCACCCCATGTGTCCTGATGGAGCCCGAGTATCACATCATTCCCGCCTTTTCCATTTACTTCTTCCTTCCAGGGATAATCCGCATAAGAACTGTCTTCGTCCAGCGCAGTCCCGGCATAATTGGTATTGGAAAGCACATTTCCCTTTTTATTAAAAACAACGACCCGGTAGTATTCATTGATCAGATAATACGTTGTCAGTTTAATGCGTATCTCCGAAGCCGCTTCATCATAATATAATTCCGTATAACTGTCTGTATCCAGGCGGGCAAAATCCTGCAAAGCCTCCAGGACATTCACATCCGAAAGGAAATACGTGATCACGGAAGACATTCCTTCCAGCATATCTTCCATTTTTTCCATTTTCACATCCGATATCGCACGGATTTCATCATATTCATGCGCCCTGTACTGCCGGGTATTCATAAGATAATAGACTGTCCCGAACACTCCCGTAACAATAATGGAAAAAATCATATAGACCATGATGATCTTCTTCTGGAATTTCATACGCCTGTTCCCCCTGCTGTCATTTTCTGCATAGCTATTGTATCATAATGTCCGATAATACAGAAATGGATGCCCTTCATTCCTTATCCGGATTTCAGAGCATCCTCTTCAAATCGTCATCCTTTTACAGCCCCTGCCACCATGCCGTCTACGATGCGTTTGTTAAAGAAGATAAACAGTATCAGCATGGGAATTGTGATAAGTATCACATCAGCAAACAACAAATTGTAGGAACTTTCGTACTGTCCCATAAAGTTGTACAGCGTGAGCTGCACTGTTGCATTTTCTGCTCCTGGCAGAAAATAAAGGGGATTGGTAAAATCATTAAACACTGTCACCGCTTTGATGACGATGACTGTAGAAGTCACAGGCTTTAACAGCGGAAAAATAATTGTTGTATAGAGTTTCCACCGCGAACATCCATCTATGTATCCTGCTTCTTCCAGTTCCAGAGGTATCGAGTTCATGAACCCTCTGTAGAGCATGATGGTAAATGGAAGATTTAATGCCACTTCGATGAATATCATTCCCGTCATCGTCTTATACAGATGCAGGCGCTGCAGCACCCAAATCGTCGGAAGGATTGTTGCAGGCACCATCAGTCCTGTCATGATCAGCGCATTCACAGCCTTTGTCGTCCTGTCATTTCTCCTCTGTATGATGTAGCCGCACATAGAACCTGTAATGATGAGCAGTATCACAGAACCAATGACCAGGAGTATACTGTTTTTAAATGCAGTAACAAGCTGATAATTATTTGCTTGGAATACTTCGATAAAGTTTTCCCAGCAGAATACTTCCGGAAGGCTCAGGTTCAGAAGGTTCGCCTCTCTCCGTTCTTTCAGTGAATTTGTCAGCATGAAAAGGAACGGAATGATAAAGATCAGAAACGCAGCCACAACGCCGATGATATCACCGATGAGATAAAGTTTCTTTTTCTTATTCATCCTAATCCACCTCCTTGCTGAGCAGGAACTTCTGCAGCGGGAATGCAAGAAGCGCGATCAGTACAAACATGATGACATTCCCCGCAGTGGACAGACCGTAATAGCCGGCTGCATACTGCTTATAAACGGTAGATGCCATAACTTCTGTGGCATATCCGGGACCTCCTCCTGTCATGGCCCAGATGAGGTCAAAGGTACGCAGTCCTCCTATAAACGACAGGATGATAACCGAATTCATCGCCGGTCTTGAAAGAGGTACTGTGATAGATTTCAGGCTCTGCCATCCGGTAGCTCCGTCAATGGATGCCGCTTCATAATAGGTCTTATCAATCGACTGCATTCCCGCTATAAAAATAACTGTAGCGACTCCAACACCTTTCCAGACATCCGTCAGGATTACGGAGTACAGGGCAATGTCCGTATTTCCCAGCCAGTCGATTCCTGCCCCGCCCAATGCTTCTATCACCTTGTTGAACAGACCTTTCGTCGGATGCATAAGGGCGGAAAATGTGATTCCCACAGCAACCGTACTGATCAGGTTCGGGAAAAATACAACGGACCTTAAAAAGTTTTTCGTCTTTATCTTGCTGTTCAGAAATACTGCGATGAAAAATGCAAGTACCAGCTTCAGCACACAGGTAAGAACCGCATAGATCAGCGTGTTGACAATGGAATTGTACAGCGCTTCATCCGAAAAAAACGTCATGTAATTATCTAACCCGCAAAATGTAAAGCTGTCAAAATTCCATACCGTCAGGCTGAAGAAAAACGATATCGCAGTCGGCACGAGAAAGAATATGGTAAATATCACCATTGCCGGCACCATAAACCAGTTCGAGTATATTCGCTTGCGGTTCATACCTGCTGCCTCCTTTTGTTAAAAACTTACCAGTCCAGACCTAACTGAGTAGCTGCTTTTGCACAGTCGTCATCATATTTTGCCGCTGCCTCTTCCGCTGTCGTCTGTCCGGAAGCCAGTTCCTGGCAGATTGCCGGGCAGTCCGCACCTTTTACCTGGCTGATATACTCAAGCGCCGGTTCATAATTTCCAGCGTCGATATATGCCTGGATATCGCTGACTGCTGCATATGCTTCCACCGGTATCTCATAGTCTTTCACACAGAACGGCCCATCCGGCAGAGTTGCTCCGCAGTATGCATCCAGGGCTTCTTCGGAAATATAGAACTCCATGAAATCAAGGATCGCATCCTGATTTTCACTGTTTTTATTGCCATAGATCGCAACCGGATACCACATCGTGATTCCGTTTACATCTGCGTCATCGCCCGGAATCGCAAACATACCGAGATTGTTTACCATATCCATATCTTCATAGAGTGTATACATGGCAGAGAGCGCGTTTGACATCGCGAACCAGTGACCTGCTCCGCCGCTCACCATCACGTCGCACCCTTCATCATATGTCATGGAAAGATAATCTTCGTTGTAATAAGGCGTCGTATCTCCCAGTTTTTCAAAGCTCCTGAGTCCTTCCGGAGTCGATGCCCATTTCATCTCGCCTGCATCAAACTTCTCCGGGAAATCCGGCACAGCTGTCAGCAGATTATAGGCATCGCCCAGGAATACAATCTGTGCGGTCCATGCATCTGCAAATGTTCCAAGGACTGCTGTCTCGCCTGCTTCCTGGAGGACATCACAGTTTGCAAGAAATTCATCCCATGTCTTCGGAATCTCCAGACCGTATTTCTCATACATCTCCTTGTTATAAAGAACAGCCTCGCCTCTTGATGTTGCGAACGGAATGCCATATACTGCCTCGTCTACCGATACAGCTTCTTTATACAAGTCATCTACGCGGTCCATGAATTCCTGGTCAGACAGATCGATAAAGTACTCTGACGGGTTGATCGCGTTCAGAAGTGCACCGGAATTATATACACACAGATCCGCCATATCTCCAGATGCAAGCCTTGTCTTTACGACATTATCGCCTTCTGTTCCCGCTGGTCTCGTTTCCACGTTGATCGTCATATTCAGTTCTTCTTCTGCAAGGTCAACGATTGCGAGGAATCCTTCATTCGCGGCATTTGTCGTATCTACGAGAAGGGATAATTCTCTGGGTTCTTCCGATGTCCCGCCGTCCGTACTCTCTCCCTCGCCGGTTCCTCCTCCGCATCCCGCTGTCAGTCCTGTTATCATCAGCACACTCAGCAATACGGAAACTACTTTTTTCTTCATAATCTTCCTCCTTTGTTTAAAATTTTTTTGTTGTATCCATGTTATCATCCCCGCAATCCTGTGCACATGGATAATCTTACCCCTGTTATTAAATATCCAGTCAGCATATCCTGTACCGGACCGTATAACTTCCGGAACCCGCTTCTGCAATCTGTGCGGGCTCTCCTTTCTCCCCGCACGCGGCAAACAGGAGCCCGTCTGCCCATTCTACCTTTTCCACCTGATACAGATGTACTTTTGCTGTGGTATTACAGGGAATCTCAAAATGATAGTTTACTTCATTTTCTTTGCGTTCCCACCGGGATACAATTCTGCCATGCACGCTCTCATAAACTGCTCCCGCATAGTCGAGATACGTTCCAATGCATGGCGCAAGTTGTATTTCTGTAAATCCGGCTCCGCACCTGTTGCAGCTGATTCCAGCTACTGCCCGGTACAGCCAGTCTCCGACTGCGCCATAGGCATAATGGTTAAACGAATTCATCGCCGGACTCCACATACTCCCATCCGGCTTCATACCGTCCCAGTGCTCCCATACCGTTGTTGCTCCCTGCTTTACCTGATACAGCCAGCTTGGAAAATCATCTTTCAGGAGCAGTTCATAAGCTTCTTTTGCATGATCGTTATCACTTAATACCTGACAGAAATGGGGCGTCCCCATAAACCCTGTCACAAGGTGTCCGTTTTCTTTTTTCAGGAGCCTCAGCAGATCGCTGACCACATTTTCTCTGTATTCCTGTATCACAAGGTCAAAGTAGAGAGTCAGGATATGCGCGGTCTGTGTCCGGACTGTCAGATGTCCGTCCTCTGTAAAGTAACGCTCCTGATATGCGCGCCTGATTTTCTCATACAGCGTCCGGTATGCTTTCGCATCGCTGTCTTTCCCGACAACCCGGGCCATTTCTGCAAACAATCCCGTCGAATATGCATAATAAGCCATATTCGTCAGTTCCAGCGGCGTTGCGCCGTAATAGCTTCCCTCCTCAGCATCCAGCGCGACCCAGTCTCCAAACTGCATCCTGTATTCCCACATACAGTCCCTTGCATGCGCTGTCATAAAATCTATCCACGCCTTCATGCTCTCATACTGCTTTACGATCACGCTGGTGTCTCCGTACATCAGATAGAGCGTCCACGGTATGATTACTGCGGCATCAGCCCAGCCTGCGGCAGAATGAGTTCCATTTTCAAATATTTTCCCTTTTACATTCTTACCTGTCCACACATCCGGGACTACATGAGGTATCCCGCCTTCTTCCGTCTGTTCTGCCGCCACGTCGCACAGCCACTTCCGGTAAAACAGGTCCGTATCCATCAGATAGGAGGCTGTCCTGCAGAATATCTGCGCATCGCCAGTCCATCCCAGCCGCTCATCGCGCTGCGGACAGTCCGTAGGAATATCGAGAAAATTGCTTTTCATACTCCAGACGATATTGTGGTGCAGCTGGTTGATGTCTTGATCCGAACAGGAAAAAGCCCCCGTCCCTTCCATATCGGAATAAAGGACGCATGCGGTAAAATCATCGGGGGTCAATGTGCACGGCCATGCGTTGACCTTTGCATAGCGAAATCCCTGATAAGTAAAATTCGGATGATAGATTTCTTCCTCTTCTCCCCGGCAGATATATGTAATCTCCGTTTTTGCCGTACGGAGATTGTCAAAGTAGACATTCCCGTCTTTATCCAGAGTCTCAAAACAGCGCAGTACTGCTTTATCGCCCTCTTTTCCTCTGACTTTAAATTCAATCCAGCCGGCAAGATTCTGTCCGAAATCAATTACGGTTTCTCCATTCGGCGTCCGAAAAATCTCACGGGCAGGAATCCTTTCTTTCACTTTTACTTTACACCCGCTCTGAGCTGTCAGCACTTCTGTCGGGAACCTGACAATCTCCGGCTTCCTCCATCTGACCGGAAGGTCAGTCTCATGGCTCTTACAGCATCTTTCCCGCTCTTCACGCGTCACAGCCCAGCCCGGTGCTTCCATGCGCGCATCATAGACCTCTCCGTCATAAATCTCCGAAAATAAGATCGGACTTTCTGTACATTCCCATGACGTATCTGTAAAAAGCATCCCTCTGTCCCCATCTTCATAGTGCAGGACGATATGACAGGAGAAAGCGCTGCACATCCCGTAATGATTTCTCGTCCTTGCCGAGCCCATATCCCCTTTATACCAGCCGGCTCCTATGAGTGCTCCGAACAGATTCCCGCCCTGTTTTATCTTATCTGTAATATCATAGCACTGATATAACAGATGCCGGTTATAGGAAGTCCATCCCGGCGTGAATTCATCTTCTCCAATCTTTTCTCCATTGATATAAAAATGGTATAAGCCGAGTGCAGTCGTAAAAGCAAATGCTTCTTTCACCTTTTTCTCTATACAGGTTTCTTTTCTCAGATAGTAGCCTCTGCTTTCCTTCCATCTGCCCGCATCTTCCGGAGTGAGAAACGCGCCTTTCCATTCCTCTTTATGCAGAAGGGCTGTCACAAAACAGCCCTTCTTCCATTTACTCTGTTCATTTTCTTCACTCGTAACCCGGACACGCACATGATATCTTGTTGCGGACTGCAGACGGATCTGCTGCGGACGCACATGGACTGACCGACCGCTCATAACGGGACCGCTGTCATAGAGCAGTATCGAAAATGCCTCATCTGCGGCAATCTGCATCTCATATGATTTCTGTCTGACATTTCTGTGCTCAGAATACAGCTTCCAGCTAAACTCTTCCAGTTCTTCAATCCCGACAGGATCTGTCTGTCCGTTTATCTTCAATTCATATATTGCGATCATGCCCACGCTCTCCTTATCCTGTCACACAGTTTACCGGCTTTCCAGCCAGGAACGCTTTCAGATTATCCACGGCAATGTCCATCAATCTTTTCCTCGATTCTTTTGGAGCCCAGGAAATGTGAGGTGTGATAATGCAGTTCTTCGCACCAAGGAGCGGATTATCCCCTCGCACCGGCTCCGTTGATACTACATCGAGCCCGGCGGCAGCTACTTTTCCGCTTTCCAGTGCATCTGCAAGGTCCTGTTCGTTGATAAGCGGTCCTCTGGAATTGTTGATAATGATGACTCCATCCTTCATTCTGCTGATGGAATCTTTGTTTATCATCTTTTCCGTTTCCGGAAAAAGCGGGCAGTGCAGCGCGATCACAT
The DNA here is from genome assembly GCA_019117125.1 of Candidatus Mediterraneibacter merdipullorum. GTDB lineage: Bacteria > Bacillota > Clostridia > Lachnospirales > Lachnospiraceae > Mediterraneibacter > Mediterraneibacter merdipullorum. The sequence goes on along the minus strand of DXAL01000009.1, from coordinate 20,457 downwards.
CGGACTGCCTGTAAAGCGTATCAATATCTGTATAGCGGCACGTCTCGCTCTCCAGAGACGTATCCTCCACACTGTCATACGCCAGGACTTTCATCCCCATAGCCTGCGCGATTCTTCCAGTTGTCTGACCGATACGGCCGTAACCGATGATGCCCATCGTTTTGTCTGCCAGTTCGATCAGCGGATAATCCCAGAAGCACCAGTCCGCATTGTGCTCCCATCTTCCTTCGTGCACAGCTTTATCATGAGCGCCTATGTGGTGGCATATTTCAAGGAGAAGGGCAATCGCAAACTGCCCCACTGCCGCTGTCCCGTAAGTAGGGATATTCGTCACAGTGATTCCCTGCTGTTTTGCTTTTTTTACATCTACAACATTATATCCTGTTGCCAGGACTCCGATGTACTTTACCTGCGGACAAGCCTCCAGCACAAATGCATCCAGTGGCGTCTTATTTGTAAACACTGCTTCCGCATCCGCAATCCTGCGGATAATTTCTTTGTCGTCATCAACAGGAGTCCTGTCATATACGGTACATTCGCCCAGCTGCTCCAGTGCTTCCCAGCCAAGGTCGCCCGGATTAAGCGTATATCCGTCCAAAACTGTGATTTTCATACCGGTCCTCCTTTTATCCTATATCTGCGGTGCATCCGGATGAAGCATTGTTGCGATCACTTTCCGGAGCACGTCATCATCCCAGATTTTTTTCCAGTCCTCTCTCATCACAAGACGGTCGCCCAGTCCTATCGCCACTTTGCAGGCGTCTGAGACCGGCGGGTTGCCCGGGATATATCCGAGGAAATTAGCGGAAAGATTATAGATATGACCTGTCAGAAATGAAACCGCCGCTTCTCTTTGAATCCCCCTGCGCACCGCTTCATCTACTGTTTCTGCCATTGCGTACAGACAGGTGGCTCCCAGCAGTTCTACAAGTGTGGGCTCCAGAAACGCAATCTGCTCAGATGTCATCACATAGGCATGCTCTACCGGTGCATACATCTGTTTCGCCACTTCCACGCACTGTGCAAAACGTTCCTCGTCTCCCTGGATTTTCGACATTACGATGTCCTGCTTCCCTCCGCAGCCGCCGAACCGGTCCTGACGGGCCTCATAGGTGTCCTGATCCAGAAAATAAGACGGATGACACGGATGAGCCACTGCAAATGTACAGTCATCCCGAAGTGAAAGTTCTTTTGCAACAGCAGCAGCCGGGTCAAGGATGATAAATCCCGCGCCGGGGCGAAGCTGCGGCACATAAATCTCCGACAGTTTTTTGATCAGTGTATCCGGTACCGCAAAGACAACAACGTCCGCTCTTTTTAACGCCTCTTCCGCCGGGACCGGCTCAAATCCCCGTTCTTTTATGCTCGCGATTCCGGCTTCAGACGCTTCTGAAAGAAGAAGTTCAAACCGCTCCGGCTGTTTCGCCAGATTATTGCTCGTCCTCGTCCCCATCTTTCCGCCTGCGCCGATCACGCTTACTGTAATCTTATCCATGTCTTTCTCTCCTCTCTACACTCTTTCCGCCGTCTCTTTTGCCCTTTTCGCAATCGCTTCCGGACTGAATCCATAGTAATCTGCCAACTCTTTCGCCGGTCCGGATTCTCCAAAACTTGTCAATGCAATCCGTGTCACATATTTCGGGTCATTTTCCGTAACAAGACGACTGATATATGAGCCAAGACCGCCATTGATGTTATGATCCTCTACCGTCACTACCGCTCTGGCTTTCCGTATTTCTTCTATGATCTTCGCATCCTTCTTTCCATACAGGATATTAATATCTGCCGCTGTCACGCCAATCCCTTCCTCCCGGAGCATCTCCGCCGCCTTCAGGACACGGTCCAGGACAAATCCGCTGGAAAGAAGAAGGACATCATGACCGTATTCTTTCCATACTGTGATGCCATCTTTAGAAAACGGAGCGTCCTTTTCATACACATCCGGCTCACGCCCGCTTCCTGCACGCACATATACCGGTCCTTCTATCTCGTATGCCGCTTTCACTGCATGATAAGTCTGATTGCCATCCGCAGGAGTCAGGATGGTATATCCCGGGATGCTGGATACGATTCCCAGATCCTCATAAAACTGATGTGTCACACCTTCTCTTTCTCCACCGAGAAGACCTGCGTTGATACCGACAAACTTTACATTCAGATTCGGATATGCAACAAATGTCCTCATCTGTTCACATGCCCTCATTGTCAGAAATCCCGCGTAGGTCCCTACAAACGGGACCAGCCCTGCCGCAGCAAGACCTGCCGCTGTATCTACTGCGCCCTGCTCTGCTATCCCGACCTCAACATAATTATCCGGATAAAGTTCAGCAAACTTTGTGGAGCGCATTGCCTTCAGTGAATCCGGAGAAACAAACATCACCTTTCTGTCCTGCTCTGCAAGCTCAAGAAGAGCCTGTGCGAAAGCTTCCCTTGTTCCTTTGTATGCTGCCACTGTCATTCACCTCCCAGTGCTTTCTGTGCTTCTTTCCACTGTTCCTCTGTCGGCACGCCTTTGTGCCATGCATTATTATTTTCCATGTAAGGCACGCCTTTTCCTTTGATGCAGTCACACACGATCACACTCGGGCGTTTTGTCTCCGCACGTGCCGCGTCAATGGCATTTTGTATCGCGTTGATATCATGTCCGTTGATTTCCTGCGTATGCCATCCGAAAGCGGCAAATCGTTCTGCGATATTATTATTTCCTATCGTTTCCGTGACTGTACCTCCGCTCTGCCACCCGTTTCTGTCCGCGAACACGATCAGGTGAGACAGGCTGCGGGCTGCGGCTGTATTGATTCCTTCCCAGCACACGCCTTCCTGAAGTTCACCGTCCCCTGCGATCACAAACACATCATAGTCTTTTCCTTCATGTCTGCCTGCCAAAGCCATACCTGTTCCGATCGCAATCCCATTTCCCAGCGAGCCGGATGTCATATCCACACCCTTTGTCTTATTCATGACGGGATGTCCCTGAAAAGTACTGCCAAGTCCACGCAGATGAAAATCTTCTACTTTGTCTCCAAAATATCCTCTTTCAGACAGCGCAGCATAATAGATCGGGCATGCATGACCCTTTGATAATATAAAACGGTCCCTGTCTTCCCAATCCGGTTCTTCCGGACGAATCCTCATTTTATCAAAATAGAGGACTGCAACAATATCCGCGATCGACAATGCGGGACCGGGATGTCCATCCCCTCCCCTGTAGACCATTTCCACTGCGGTAAGCCGGAGTTTATCTGCGGTTTTTCGTAATTCCTCTGTGTTCACAATACCCCTCCTTTACATATTTAAGATGTTTTCCGGTTAAATTTACGATAGCATATCCCATTTTTCGGATGGATAGAGTATCATGCCAATCTCATGGATTATCTGCCCAAAAAAGAGCCAGACCATCCTGGTCTGACTCTGCATCTTTTCACACTGTTTTCTCTGTATCATATCAGTTCTTTATCCAGCAGAAAATCGATAAGCCCGATATTGAGCACGCCTTTCTCGTCGTACCACCGCCTGCCGATATCCTTTCTCACAACAATCTTCGGGAAGGAATCGCCGGTAAGGGAAAACGGACGGAGTTCCCTTTCCGCCTTCTCTTCTGTTTCCATCGCGTATGCCGACTGAATGTAAGTCCGCTTCCCGTTTGATGATGTGACGACAAAGTCGATTTCCCTCGGCTGCCAATATGATATGAACTGTTACAGCCCGCTGCTGTATTCCTCTATCCGTCCCATCACCCGGTCCGCTTCTTCTCCTTCCAGCGGAGTCGGCTGGTAGTTATTATAAGACGGATCGGAAGTTACCGAACAGGGGATGACATTCGTCACATTATCTTCCACCAGTTCACCGTTTTCGACCGTAAAGGTCTGCTGGAATATCATGGTATCCTTGTCCGACGGGTTGTTGTTTCCGCCGAAGCAGAAGTTTGCCAGGCTGTAGACAATGTTCTTGCCGTTGTACACCTCGATTCCTTCCAGGACATGGGGATGATGACCGAGCACCAGGTCCGCCCCGTTGTCGATTGCCGAGTGGGCGAGGTTCACCTGATTCTCCGTCGGGTAATGTTCTTTCTCGATACCCCAGTGGAAACTCACGATGACAATCTGTGCGCCCTGCTCTTTCACTGCATTGATGTTCTCTATCATCCCTGCCTCGCAGCCCATGCCGTCCGCCAGTTCATAAGTCCCCACAAGACCGACTTTCACTCCGTTCACGTCCATGACGGCAGTCCGGTCATAGCCGAAGGAAACAATGCCCGCCGCATCCATGGCTTCGATGGTGTCGGTATAACTCTTGTCCCCGTAATCATGGCTGTGGTTGTTTGCAAAGTTCGCTGCTTCCACACTCCCGGACGTAAGTATCTCCGTATATTCCGCCGGACCTTTGAAAGCATAGGTCTTATCCTGACGCGTGGTCTCTTCGGTCAGCGTGCCTTCCATATTTACGATGGTAAGGTCGTCCGCCTCAAAAATGGGCTTGACATTTTTGAGGAAGTATTCCGGTCCGTTGCTGTCATAGTATGCGTTCAGGCTCGCCGCCTGATTAAAATATTCGTCTGTACCAAGCGTACAGTCTCCTGCCGCGCTGACCGTGATGGAAATCGGTCCCGCCGCTTCCTCCTGCGCCTGCTGCTCTTCCAGCGTCAGGTCCGATGACGCGCCCGCGCCTTTTTTCTCCTCTCCGCCGCCCAGCAGATGGCGCACCAGCGCCACCAGTCCGGCGATGATAAGCACGATTGCAATGACAATCCCGCACAGGATGGCGATGGCAATTCTTCTCCGCCTCTTCAGCCGTTCCCGCTTCCTGCGCATCCGTTCTGCATGGCTGACCGGTCTGCGCGTTCCGTCACCCGGTCTGTGCATTCCGCTGCCCTGCCTGTGCATTTCGCCGCTCTGCCGGTGCGTCCCGCCGCCCGGTCTGCGGCTTCCTCTTCTTTGCTCTTCCCCCTTGTTCATCCTGTGTACCTCGCAAACTGATTCCGTCCATATGCTGCCGGCGCTGATTCCGGCGCGCCCTGCCGATATTGACTTCATCGTATCATCTGCGGGATTCTTTTTCAAGATAAACTCCTGTTTATCCCGGGAAAACTCCTGTTTATCCCGGGAATTCTGTTTTATCCCGGGCAGTTTGTTCTATCCCGGGCAGTTTGTTCTATTCCGGAAGTTTGTTTTTCCCCGGCAGTTCCGGTCGCACTCTGGAAAGCCGGATATTGACCCGGAACAGGTCGCCGTCCAGATACAGCTCGAATTCTCCGCCCTGCATGACCGTAAGGCTTTTGGCGATGGACAGTCCCAGACCGCTCCCTTCCGTGCTCCTGGAGATATCACCGCGGATAAAGCGCTCGGTCAGCTCATCTGCGGAAATATTGAGCTGCTGTTCCGATACGTTTTTCAGAGAAAACTCTACCGTACTTTCGTTTACCGTGAGGTCAGCGTACACCCTCGTGCCGGGCATGGCATATTTTGCCGCATTGCCGAATATATTTTCCAGGACGCGCCACATCCGCCTGCCGTCTACGTGGACGACTGCCGGTTCTTCGGACAGGTTGAGCACCATCGTCAGGTTCCGGGCAGCGAATTTTTCCGCCATCTCGCCTTCGGTCTGCTGCACCAGTTCTCTTAAGTCCATATCCATGTATTCCAGCGAGATATTTCCGCTGCTCACCTTCGATGCCTCGACCACGTCTTCCGTCAGTGTCTTCAGACGCTGAGCCTTTGCCTCAAGGATGTCCAGGTAGCCCCTGATCTTTGCGTCGGAAATGTTCGAGCGCTTCAGGATGTCTACATAGTTGATGATGGACGTGAGCGGCGTCTTGATATCATGGGAAACATTAGTGATGAGGTCCGTCTTAAGCCGTTCATTTCTCATTGCCTCATCTATAGCTTTGTTCAGCCCGGTCCCGATATGATTTATTTTCTCCGCGATATCCCGCTCCGCTCCCCGGAGACCTTTCAGGTCGATGCGGTATTCCAGATTTCCGGCTGCAATTTCTTCAATCCCTTTCTTAATCCGGCTCTTTGCCATCGCTGCGCTCAGGATGATCCATGCGGCAGCCACATCTGCCGCCAGTGCCAGCAGTGCCGCAGGCAGGGTCCTTGTCAGCATCGCAAACCACTGGATGAGGAAAAATGCAAGGGCAGCCAGTCCTGCCTTCACTGTGACGGAACGCGCCTCTGCTACCTGACCACTGAATTTCAGCAGCAGATGCAGAAGACTTCCTTTCCAGAGGAGCTTCGCTTTTGCCCTCCGGACCAGGCTCACGTACCCCGCGAAAAAGCAGGTAAAGCTGAATATCCCGTAGAAAAAGACGGTCGTGACGTCTGCCGCGCTCACAGCTTCTGTAAAGAGCGCCGAATACACCGCTGGTACCGCGCTCACATCCCCTTCCGCATAATACATGGTGGCATCCCACCAGTTCCCGAACGTGACGCCCACGGCAAGCACGGCGCAGGTGCCCGCTGCCCACACAGCGAGTACGGCTGCAAAGGCAAGTTCTGTCTTCCACCGGTCAAACCCGGTAAGATAAAGTTTTTCCTCACCCGGTCTTCGTCCCGCCGTGACTCCGAGCCATACTACAGATACGAGGAACAGCGCCCCGCCTGCCAGAAACAGGAACAGCGCCCACTTGAGGAATGGGAGATTTGCATGATAATTGACGCTGCCCTCGTAAAACTGGTCCTGAATGGGATAGTCCGTATCCACCGCCACCGCCAGGATATTTTCCGAATCGCGGCTGGATTCGTAAGAGCGCACGCGGGTCCATTCCCCGGAAGCCGAAATGCTCAGATTAGACTCAAAATCCTTGAGTTTCGGATAAACAATCAGATATTTTGTCCCGTCCGCCGTCTTCATCTCCCGGATGTGCCCTTCCACATCCCTGTAGCCCGCATATTCCGCCTTGTTTGTAAATACCTGCTTCGTCGTCCGGTTCACATACAGGTATGTAAAGTTCGTATTTCCTTCTTCCAGATATTCCCACCCGGCTTCATACGTCATATAGCTGTCGTATATGTCCGACAGCGTGTATGCGAGGGCGTCATAAATCTCCGACAGCCGCCCGTTCAGCTCAGGGCTTGCATTTACCGCTTCGAGGAGGTTCTCCGCTCCTGTCGGCGCGGAATGCTCTTTCAGCGCCGTCCCGAAATTCCAGCAGTCGACATACAGTTCTTTCCCGTCCCCGTCAGAAATGGTCATCCCGGAGTCCTCGCTCACACCTTCCGTGTTTCCTTCGGAGAGTTCTCTGAGAAAAGATGCCTGTGACTGATACCTGCTCTCAAACCGGATGACCAGGTCTCCGCTTTCCGCGAGCCGGATAAACTCATCCAGATAGTAATAGTGATAACTTCCGTCTTTTTTCTGGCATACGACCACATTTTCATTGTAGGGGTTGGCATCCGAGCTGAAATCCTCCCCCCATTCCAGCAGGTCGTCCAGCGTATAGGATATTTGCGGCGCACTGCTCCCGTGGGCTTTCCCGGAGTCCGCATACTCCATGATGTCAATCTCCTTATCCGGGTCGTATACGCCTTCCGTCTCGAACACATCCTTCAGACGGAACATCTCAAACACTTCCGCAACAGAGTTTTCCACTGCCGCATTGAAATCTTCTGATTCCTCATAAGGTTCATTTGCCAGACGCATGACCCGGACAGGATTGACTGTCCCCGCAAATGTCGCCGCCACCCCGAGCGACGCGACAAAGGCTGCTCCGCTTAAGATGCCTGTGAGCAGGACGACCGCTTTTGTCAGGGTCTTTCTGTACCACTGGTTCATCTCTCCTACATTCCTTTCTCTATCTTATAGCCCACACCCCACACTACTTTCAGATATCTCGGCTCTTTCGGGTTGATCTCTATCTTCTCCCGGATATGCCGGATATGCACGGCAACCGTGTTGTCCGCGCCGATGGCCTCTTCATTCCAGATGGATTCATAAATCTGGCTGATGGAAAACACCCGCCCCTGATTCTTCATAAGGAGCAGGAGGATATTGTACTCGATGGGTGTCAGTTTCACAGGCTCTCCGTCCACTGTCACTTCTTTCAGGTCATCGTTGATCTTCAGACCGCCCGTTTCATAAATTTTTTCCCGCTGTCCGCCTTCCAGACCGCCGAGCTGGTTGTATCTGCGGAGCTGGGATTTCACCCGCGCCACCAGTTCCAGCGGACTGAAGGGCTTTGTTACATAGTCGTCCGCCCCCACGTTCAGCCCCAGTATCTTATCTGCGTCCTCGGATTTTGCCGACAGGATGATAATGGGGATGCTGTTCTTCTCCCGTATCTTCAGCGTCGCGCGTATCCCGTCCAGCCGCGGCATCATCACATCGATGATGAGGAGGTTCACCTCCTCCTTTTCCAGTATCTGCAGCGCCTCAATGCCGTCATATGCCTTCAGGATGCGGTATCCGTCCTGGGAAAGATAAATCTCGATGGCTTCCACGATTTCCCTGTCATCGTCACAGACAAGTATATTGTACATGATCAAACACCCCTTTATCTCGTCATTTACCTGTGATGCCAGGATTGCGGGAGTGCGGAGCACGGAACAATCCGCAGGCATCGCAGTTGGGGGCTTTTAACCCCAACCTTTTACCTATTATAGTATACATGATAAACGGGATTTTTTAAGAGATTCGGGCGGAAAATCTTAGAATTTTATTAAAACAGATGGGATTCGGATTGAATCTTTTCAAAACCTTCACTTTGTGGTATGCTGAAAAGAGTATAATATATTTACCAAGGCAGCCGGTAGAGCGGCTGTGGTTCTCCGCCTGAGTCTTGACATATACACAATAGAAAATAGCCGCCCTGCTCTCTGGTAAAGAATAGGCGGCTGTCAGCTGAACATGCTTTGCCAGGCGGGGAGCCTCACCCTCCCTTACTGGCTGTCTTGCTGAATATATTATAGGCAATATTTCAATAGATGTCAAACTTTACAATCTGCCCAGCTCAGTAGAAAGGAGTACCTTTATGCCATCTCTTTCTGAAAACCTCCGTCTCCTCAGAAAAGGCGCAGGTCTTACCCAAAAGCAGCTTGCCTCCAGATGCCGTATGGCGACCATCACCATCCGCCAGTACGAGTCCGGCAAACGAGAACCCAGAAGCCCCCAGCTCGCCCGGCTTGCAGATGCCCTTGGCGTGTCCGCCGCCGAACTGCTGCTCGGAACAGATGTCGACTACGCCGACCACGGCAGGCTTTCCCATGACCGGAAGGAACGGCTGGACGCCTATCAGCGCGCCCTGCTGCCAAAAGGGGAACGATTATCCGCTGACCTTCTCATCATGGGAGAAATCCTCGTGGAAATCATGCGGGAAAAAGAAGATGTCCCGTTCGCACAGCCCGGTGTCTTCCAGGGTCCTTATCCAAGCGGAGCGCCCGCCATCTGCGCCTCCGCAGCCGCCCGGCTTGGCTGCGGCACTGCGCTCATCGGATGTGTGGGGGCAGATGATTTCGGACAGTTCGTGACAGAACGGCTTCAGGCGGACGGCGTGGACTGCCGCTGCATACAGCAGGACGGCGGGGCTTCCACCGGCTGCGCCTTCGTCACCTACTCCCACGACGGCTCCCGTAAGTTCATCTTCCACATGGGCGCCGCTGCCCATGCTGCCGCTCCGGCATCCGAACAGCTCGGTCCTGTCCGGTTCATGCACATCATGGGATGCTCCCTGACCGCCGGAGAACAGCTTGCACAGGGGATACTGGATACCATGCACGCACTGCTCCGCTCAGGGACGAAAATTTCTTTTGACCCGAATATCCGGAAGGAGCTGCTTGATTCAGATGATACGCAGGAAATCTTTCGGGATGTCCTTGCCCACGCCAGCATTCTTCTGCCCGGCAGGGAAGAGCTCCTGTTCCTTACAGGAAAAGAGGATATCGAAACCGCCGTACAGCAGTGTTTCGAGAATCCTGCCCTCGAGGTACTTGTCCTGAAGGACGGCGCACGCGGATGCAGCCTGTATACACGGAATCCCGCTCCCGAAAATCCGGACGCCGCCTCTTCGGCTGTCACTGAGACCTTTATCCGGGCTTACCCGGTGACCCAGGTGGATCCAACAGGTGCAGGCGACTGTTTCGACGGCGCTTTCCTGGCAGGGCTGATACAGGGAAAGACTCCTGAGGAAGCCGCCCGGATGGGCTCTGCCGCAGGGGCGCTGAATGCCATGGCATTTGGACCGATGGAAGGAGATTTGTCGGCAAAAAAGATTGACCGTTTCCTTGCACGATGATATTATAATTTTAGTGAATTCTATTACTGTTTATGGGGGTTTATGAAATGGTAGATTTACATTTTTCCAATGTGCGAGGCGAATCCATTGTATTCTCCAAATATATTTTAAAAACGCATAACGATTATTTGTTTATAGAACCTCATGAAAATTCTATAACAAAAAAAATTGATCCGCTGGAAGATATCGACACATTGATTATGGATATCATCGAAACATCTCAGGTAATTACACGCTGCAAATCCTACATGAGTTTTCTGTCCAAAATTGCCGATGCAAATATTGTCTATGAAAAAAACTTTTGGAAATATCCTGATTTTTTTGCCGACAAAAATCAGACTGACGCCTCAACAATCATAAACGCTGTAACTTTGTTTGTCGAAAAATATGGTCTGCCTGACTGGGAACTGGAAAAAGACGCAAAAGCGATACTTCCTTTGGAATACAGCATATACTCAGCCCCCCGCCAGGATGACAACGACTCTGTAGAGTATTTGAAGACTTTCCTGACAGCCAAAATCGCGCTCGGTGATACGATTACCTATCCAATATGCAGCCTTACTTTGTTTTTCTTGAATTTTTTAAATATTTTCACGGTAAATCGAACCAGTAAACTCAAAAGAGTAGAACACTGCCGTCTGTATTTTCGCAACGAACCGGAACACAAACCGGAACTTGAGGCAATCGCGATCGGACTTTTCCCCAGCATCCTCCTTGCCTTTATTGTTTTCACTTCCGGTCTTCATAAAGCGGTACACGTCTGTAAACATTGCGGAAAACACTTCATTACTACAGATGCCCGTTCTGAGTACTGCTCAGCAAAATGCCGCGCTTCATATAACACCGCACAAACGCGGAAACGCCAAAGAAGAAAGCTTCAGGAAATGAATTCCTGAACGTCTAAAAGTAAAATATCCTCCCGGACACATCCTGCAGAAAGCAGCAATCCAGGAGGATATTTTATTTATATGATAAATTGTATTAGTAAATCATATTGCCAATTTTAATATATGATAGCAGTTTTCAGGTGTCGCCTTCACAAGAGATCCCCAAACCTCATTTCCCATCTGTAATCCTGCCATTTTTACAAGAGTATTCAGAACGCTCTCATCATTTCCATCAATTCCTACTTCGCTGAGTCTTACAGGCATCCCGATTCTTTTATAAAACTCTTCCAACCGGAATATTCCTTCTCTGGCAACACCTTCCAGATCATTGACATCAAAGCATACTCCCATAACGTTCGCCGCAAACGTTGCAAATAATTCCAGATTATCTTTATATACATACTTCATCCATGCCGGCGTGATTACTGACAGTGTTGCCCCATGGGCAGTATCATTATAACTGCTGATTGCCATGCCTACAGCGTGTGATACGCAATCCGCCTCTTTTCCAAACCCAAGCAGATCATTATGTGCCAGAGAAGCCGCGAGCATCACCTCAGAGCGGGCCGCATAATCTCTGGAATTATCAAGCAGCGCAACCGCCGCCTTCATGCAGGTACGCATCAGCGCTTCTCCCATTCTGTCTATTAATTCTGTATTTCTTGTTTTTGAAAAATAGCGTTCCATCGCATGACTCATCATATCTGTAATACCACAGAACGTCTGATATGCAGGCAGTGTGTATGTTAATTCAGGATTTTGGATTGCAAACACCGGACGGATTGCATCATTCACTAATCCTAACTTTACCCCTTCTTTCTCGTCTGTAATCGTAGATGTACTCGAAGATTCGCTTCCTGTAGCCGGGAATGTCACAACAACCCCAACAGGCAGTGTAGCTTCAAGAGTCTCCTCTCCTGTCCACAGTTTTCTGACTTCACCTTTATGAAGCACTCCTGCACCAATCCCTTTCGCTGTATCAATCACGCTTCCGCCTCCGACAGCAAGAAGAAAATCAATCTTATTTTTCCTGGCAATTTCAATTCCTTTTAATACAGTTTTCATCTCAGGATTCGGCTTCACACCTGTAAATTCCAAATATTTAATCCCCACCGAATCCATAGTCCTCTCAATATCGTCAATAATCGGTCTCTCATATGGCTGTCCATAGAATACAATCATTGCGTTTGTCCCATATTTCCTGACCTCTTCACCTGTTTTCTTATGACTGTCCCTGCCAAAAATCAATACCGTATGATTATCATATCGAAAACTCTCCATGCCAAACACTCCTTCCCTGCCATTACTTCCAAGTATTTATAAGCAGTCTTCCCAAATCTTGAAATCTCTCTTTCTTTTCTCTCATGTATTTTCCCCCTTCTTTTTGAGGATAATAAATACATTTTACAGGATCATCCAGTTTCCCCACCTCTTTATGATCTTTATAAATTCCCGCTGCAATTCCAGCATTAAACGCTGCTCCACGGCATCCGGCTTCTTTGATATCTAAAATCTTCACCGGAATCCCGCACACATCTGCAAACATCTGCCCCCAAAGCCGGCTGTTCGCTCCACCGCCAATCAGTCTCATAACATCAATCCCGCCAACAGCTTTGTTCAAAATCTCCAACGACATCGCCATCTCTATGGCAATCCCTTCATAAAACGCTCTTATAATCTGTGGACGAGTTGTATCCGATGTAAGACCAAAAATCCCAAATCTTGCATGTTCCCACCCTTCGAGAGTAAACGGAGGCTCAGCAAACGGATGACATATGATATTGGAACGACCTTCATGAGGCGCTTTCAGCACTTCATCCTCCATAATATCAAATACATTTTCTGCACTTTCATTTGCCTTATTTTTTTCTGCTTTACAGAAAGTTTCAATAAACCATTCCGTTGCAGCTCCTGTATTTCCGCCATTCATCATCAGATAGCAGTCTTTTGAACCGGAAAGTACAATCTTGGCAAAATGTTCCAGCATAATATGCGGTTTATCAATAACCAGCAGGTTCAATCCAAAAGTACCTAACACCGTAGCAAGCTCTCCACTTTTCGTACATCCTGCTCCCAATGCAACCATTGCAACATCATGCCCTCCTGCAGCCACTAATGTACCCGGACAAAGACCGGTTTCTTCCGCCGCTTGATCTGTTATACAACCGGCTTTTTCCCACGGACGGAGGAGTGGCGGAAACATTTTTGCCGCCTCTTCCAGACCATATTGATTCAAAAAATCAAATCGATAATTCTCATTTTCATCCAGTAGGAAGCCATTGCTTGCATCAGTTGTTTCATAATATACTTCGCCTGTCAGCTTGTATCTGATCCAGTCTTTGCACTGCAGAACCCATCGGGTCCTGCTATACTGTGTATATTCATATTCTTTCAGCCAGTAGAGAAGCGCTTCCGGAACTGTCGGATTTCCATCTTTCCAGAGTTCAAGAAAATGCTGATGACTGCCTTCCTGTTTCCACACGCGTGCCGCTTCCGCGACACGCGTGTCCAATGAAACAATCCCTTTTCTAATCGGAGTTCCATTTTCATCAATCAGGAACATTCCACCTCCCTGACCACTGAGACCAACAGCTGCGATCTGTTCCGGAACAATTCCATCGCCCCAGAGCATTTTGATCGTATCCGACGTATCTTTCCACATCTGTTCCATGTCCTGTTCAGCATACCCCGGAACAGGATTTTTTACTTTTTCACACGGATGACTTTTTACTTTTATTTCATTTCCTTTCAGGTCATAGACTGCCGCCTTAATATTAGTCGTTCCACGGTCTATTCCGATCAGATATCTGCACATATCACAAAACTCCTCTACTTATGCGCTATATTCCCCAGGTCAATCGGCTGTGTATGATACACATCAAACAAATGTGAAATTTCTTTTCTCGCTGCCCGCTCAATGACTCCCAACACAGCCGGAAGCTGCATCTTATTATTATGTTCGGCTATTGCTGCCCGCGCCGCTTCCGTTGTACTTAAAAACAAGCCGGTACAGAAATTAATCTTACTTATGCCATGGGCTACTGCATTCCGAAAATCTTCATCTGACAACCCGGAACCTCCGTGCATGACGATTGGAATATCTACTCTTTCCCGAACCTCATCAAGCAGCTCCAGCTTCAGCTTCGGTTCTCCCTTATAAATCCCATGTACAGTCCCAAAGGCGATTGCCAACGCATCGACACCTGTCTCTTCAACAAAACGCTGTGCTTCATCCGGATCGGTAAAAGCATTTACATCTACTTCATTTCCGTCATTATTATTTCCTTCTCCGCCTGCAACATGTCCGATTTCCGCTTCCACACTGATTCCACATGGTGCAGCCGCTTCAACGACGCGTTTTGTCAGAGCTACATTCTCCTCAAAAGACAGCGCTGAACCATCTATCATCAGCGACGTAAACCCATATTTTATTCCATTCATACATTCTTCATATGATGCCGCATGATCCAGATGCAGGCAAACCGGAACAGAAGACTGTATGATTCTGAGCCGTGCATACTCAAAAAAGCGCGGATCCATATCTTTCAGGAGAAATCCCGGAATCATCAGGATCACCGGCTTATTTTCAGATTCTGCTTCTTTTAAAATCGCCTCAAACAGCACATGATTATCTGCCCCCACCGACGGGACTGCATACCGCTTATCGCGCGTTTCCATCAATATCTGTTTTAAATTAACTAAAGCCATATCTTACACCTCATTTTTTTCTCTTCCCGCTTTTCTTTCTTCCAACTCAACTAGTATACGATCATATGTCTTCTTATTCAGTTTATACGGAATCACTGCAGCTGCACCTGACAATCCTCCTATGATCAGAACCAACGCATTCGACCAATATATTCCCGTAGCCGCTCCTGATGTCTGCACTGCTGCACCTGCAGAATAACCTGCTATTGTAAGCGTTACTCCAACAAGCCATCCTGAAACACCCTGTGCCAGCTTATTCGCACAGGTGCAGGCAGAATACACCACTCCCGGAGCTCTGATCCCCGTCTTCCATTCTCCGTATTCTACCGCATCCGGAATAGTACCCCACAAGATTGGAAAACTAAGTGTCAAACAAAGTCCAAACATCACAGCCGTTACGTACAGCATCAGCACATTTTTCTGACCGACCAGAAAGACAACACCTGTCAATGCATAAACGCCCCCGCCTAACAGAAGCATTCCTCGTTTTCCCAATATTTCCGTCATCTTCGGAACAATCACAAGTGATATCATTGCCACGAAAAACACAAGCGAACCGATAATTCCCGTTAAATCACTCCGTTCCATATAAATCGAACAATAATAAATATTATACGCAAACTTGAAATTCACGGTCGTATTAAAAAGAAACATCGAAATTACAAGGCAAAGTGCCGGTTTATTATTAAAAATCGTTTTATAAACTTCCCGGACTTTCAAATCAGGTTTTGCCGGTTCCAATCTTTCTTTTACTCCGTAAAACAACCAAAACAAAGCCGCTGTGCTGATTATCGCAAAAAGGATTGCTGTACGCTGATATCCTGCTGCGTCATTTCCGTTTCCAAAGAATGCCACCAGCGGAATTGTTGCATATGTTACGAGGAGGCTTCCGATATTTGATCCGATATTCCGGAAAGTAGACAGAACAGTCCTTTCATCCATATCCGCTGTCATGACGTTGTTTAAAACACCATACGGAACATTGATAACGGTAAACAACATGTCTGTTCCAATATATGTCACATACATCCAGATTAACTTACCCGTCATCCCCATATCCGGCACGGTAAACTGAAGAATAAAGAACACTGCAATCGGAATAGCGGCCCGACGTATCCATGGTCTGTATGTCCCATGTTTTGTCGGTTTTCCCTTATCTACAATAAATCCCATAATAGGATCGTTGATCGCATCCCAGATATTTGCGACCAACGTCATTGTCCCTACAGCCAATGCGTTAATCCCGTCTACTTCTGTATAAAACCAGAATGCATAACTCGCTATAAACGTCGCCAGAAGATTCGCGGACACGTCTCCCATTGAGTATGCCAGTTTTTCTCTAAATCCTATTTTTTGATGCATAATTTCACCTCTTTTACCGAATTATGCTTTCTTTCGTTCCTTAATCTCCTTCAATATTTTATCGTACTTTTCTACTGTTAAATCATACGGAATCAAAAGAACGATTGTTACAACTGCGCCAACGACAAGGACCGCTGTCATAGCAACCTGAATTGCAGGGGCTACCGATGCCGCCTGAACCTCCGCCATGCCGTCAAATCCTGTCGCGGCCAGGATAACGCCGACAAGCCAACCTGAAATAGAGACTCCGAGTTTATTGGCAAATGTCGCTGTTGAATAGATGAATCCAGGTGCTCTCACGCCGCTGGACCATTCACCGTATTCTATACTGTCTGGCACCATCCCCCAGATTGGAGTAAATGTAAAGGTAAGTGTAAAACCAAATAATACCGCTCCCAGATAAACAGCAAAGGTACTGATGCCGCCAAAATAAAATACTATGCCATCTGCAATCATAAACACACACCCCAGGATAAGTGTTGCTTTTTTCCCTATACGTTTAGATACAATCGGGACAAACGGTTTCGAGATCAACCCCGCTGCAAATGCAATCGCTGCTGTAATACCTATGATCGCTTCATTATTTAAGTAATATGCACAATAGTATGCATTAAAACTGAACTTAAAGATAACTGCCGTGTTCATCACGAGCATAACCAGCAGCATGATGATTGCCGCTTTATTCCCTTTTAACGCTTTAAAAGATTCTTTTAAAGGCATCGTTTCTTTCGGCTGTACAAGCCTTTCTTTACATCCGGCAAAGGTAAACATCAGGCAGATGAATCCGATCACTGCAAGCAAAATTGCAGTTTTAAAATACCCTTCTGTCTCAACCCCCTGACCAAAAAGAAGAACCAGAGGAGGCAGGCAATAAGAACCAAAGATATTCGCAACATCCGACCCCATATTTTTATATGTGGAAAGGCTCATCCTTTCTGTAATATTCGCAGTCATTACATTGCAGAGCACACCATACGGAACGTTGACAACACTAAAAAATGTCTTCATTCCAAAGAATGCAACGTACGCCCATACAAGCTTTCCACCATCTCCAAAACCGGGGGTCAGGAAGCACAATGTCGAAAACACCGCCAGCGGAACCGAACCCCAGAGAAGCCATGGTCTGTAACTCCCCCATCTGCTTCTCGTCTTATCCGCTATAATCCCCATGATCGGATTAAAAATTGCATCCCACAATCCGACCAACAGCGAAAGAGTCGCTGTTGCTGCTGCCGAAATTCCATACACAGTCGTCCAGAAAAAAATCAAATAGGTGGATGCTGTTGTATAAATCAGATTCGCCGAAACGTCCCCAAGTCCATAACATACCTTTTCACGAACGCTCAATTTTCCATTATCCATAGTCTTGCCCTCACTTTCCTTTGTAATCGTATTTCCCGAACAACATCATGCTTCATATTCTTGGGCGCCAACAAGTAATATGTATTTCATTATGTTGTATGTTATGATTATATTCATATTACATTTTATTGTCAACATATTTTTGTGCTATTTCGATAATTTGCTTTATTTTTTTCTTATTTTTTGGTTGACATGCACTATTTTCAGTGTTATTTTATTCTTACAAAATATTTCAAAAGGAGTGATGTAATATGAATGCAGTTGTGTTATATGATTACGGAAAAATGCAGCTCAGAGATGTTCCAGAGCCGGAAATCGGAGATGGAGATATTCTAATCAAAGTAGAAGCCGCCGGCATCTGCGGTGGAGATCTCCATTATTATGACGGCTCTAACACAGCAGGACTTGGCGAACTCCCCGTTATTCTCGGACATGAATTTTCAGGAACAATCGCTAAAATGGGAAAGAATGTCGATTCTTATTGGAAAGTCGGAGACCGTGTCGTTTCAGAAAACACAGGATATGCCTGCGGACACTGCCCCGCCTGCCAGACCGGGAACTTTGTAAGCTGCTCCGAGCGAAAAACCATCGGCTGCAGCATGGACGGCGGCTTTACAAAATACGTCAAAATTCCGGAGCAGATTTTAAGATTGTATCCAAACTGTCTGTTCCACATTCCGGATAATATCGGATTTGATGAAGCGACGGTTCTGGAACCTGCAAGCAATGCATATAAAGCGGTAATCCAGGAAGGCTGCCTGATGCCCGGCGATACACTTGTCGTTTTCGGCGTCGGTGCGCTTGGTCTTCTTACAATCCAGCATGGAAAAATTGCCGGAGCAGCAAAAATAATTGCCATCGGACTTTCCGGCGATAAAGCTGTTCGTTTTGATATGGCAAAAAAATATGGTGCAACTCATTGCATCGCATCTGATGAAGTTGATGATGTTGTTAATTTGGTAAAAGAAATCGCCGGTCCCAACGGCGTCGCTGTTGCCGTCGATGCCGCCGGTGCACCTGTCTGTCTGCATCA
The DNA here is from genome assembly GCA_019117125.1 of Candidatus Mediterraneibacter merdipullorum. GTDB lineage: Bacteria > Bacillota > Clostridia > Lachnospirales > Lachnospiraceae > Mediterraneibacter > Mediterraneibacter merdipullorum. The sequence continues at coordinate 1,877 of DXAL01000009.1, read as the reverse complement.
GGCTACTGAAATGACGCGCTCCATCGGACACGTTGTCAGAATCGGAATGAATGACAAGCCTTATAGCCACGGATTTGATGATGTCAATGTAAAATCTCTCACCATCCGGGGACACATGGGATATAATACAGTTTCCTGGCGTCAGTGCATAGCCCTTGCCGAAGCCGGTATCCTGGACCTGAAAAGCATCATTTCCCATCATCTGCCTCTTGACGAATTTGACAAAGGATTCCAGCTGTCAATTCGCCAGGAAGCAACAAAAGTAATTTTGACACCTATAGAATAGGAGACAAAGTCTTATGTTGAAAATACTATGTACAGCAGAATTTGACAAAGAATACATGAGCGCACTTTCCGAATTTGCAGAAGTACGCCAACGTGGATTCAGCGTCAATCAGGATTTTCGCGAAATGCTTTCAAAAGAAGAGCTTATCAGCGAATTAGAAGATACGGATATTTTTATTGTCGGATATGATAAGGTTACAAATGACATTATCAAAGCCTCTCCCGACCTCAAATTGATATTAAGCGTACGAGATGGTCCGGAAGAAAATATCGATGTGAGAACCTGCACAGAACTCGGAATCCCTGTTTTGTTTAGTGCCGGACGATGCCAGCACGTCGTTCCGGAACATACCATGATGATGATTCTCGCCTCAGCCCGCCCTTTAATCTGGGCTAACCACGCATTATACAGCGGATTGTGGTCAAAAGAAATGGAAGCCGGGAATCCCGACCAATATTTCAGTTTTTATAAACATATTGACCAAAGCCGCGAAATATACGGCAAAACACTTGGACTGGTCGGTGCAGGGAGAAACGGTATTGGACTTGCCAAACTCGCTCACGCATTCGGCATGGAAGTAATCGCTTACGATCCATATGCAGACAAAGAAAAACTAAGAGAGCAGAATATTACACTGACAGATTTGATGACTGTTATGAGCAGCGCCGATTATGTTTGTATGATGGCACGAGTTTCACCTGAGACCACCCGCATGATTGGAGCAAAAGAATTAAATGCGATGAAACCGGACTCATGTTTCATCAACACCGGGCGAGCCGCTCTTGTTGACACGCACGCTCTCCTGGAGATACTCCGTACCGGTCGGATCCGAGCAGCCATAGATGTCTATGACGAAGAACCAATTTCACATAACAATCCATTTTTACAGCTTGACCCGAATCGTGTTCTTCTGACTCCACATTTTGCCGGTTGCAGCGTTGAAAGGATTACCTTTCAGTCAAGAGGTGTAGTAGAAAATATCCGCAACTTTCTGAAAGGACTCCGCAACAATCATATTTACGACCAACACGTTTTTGACTCACCGGAGTTTCCGTCACACGGCGGGATTTTGTGGAACACAAAGTAAATATAGCTTCATAAATCTTGATTCTTTCACACTTTAACCTTTTCTAAAAATGCCGTATACATTATGAAACACAGCATAGTGTGTACGGCATTTCTTTTATCTTTTCGATTCACACTATTTCTTTATTTTCAGCAATACCAGTTTTTTGAGATTCAAATTGAATCTTTTCAAAAATATCATTTTATGTTATCCTAAAACCATGATTATATTGACCAAGGCAGCCGGAGGGGCGCGCATATCATCCGCCTGAGTCTTGACAGGGGGATGATGCTTATGAGCACATATGAGGAATTAATGATAATCATAGCTGCTGCTACACTTATCGTTGCAATTCTGAATTTAAAAAATAAGTAAGCCGCCCTGTCCCGGAAAAGTGATATGTACCCTCTTTACTGGACAACCAGTAAGGAGGGTATTTTCATATGCGATATTCTTATGAATATAAGCGTAAATGTATTGAATCATATAAGCAGGGGATCCTGCCTGAGATACCAGAAGGTATCA
>DXAL01000052.1 GCA_019117125.1 Candidatus Mediterraneibacter merdipullorum | reverse complement strand
GCTCGACGATGAGGATATGATCGCTGTAATCAGTATACTACATCGGCTCGCTGCCAGACATAAATAATTTTCAGAGGCTGTCCACACGGACAGCTTTTTTTCTATTTTTTTACACATTCTGCATTTTCTCCCCTATTTCCCTTACAAATGGCAAAATAGAGTACCTTGAAAATTTCACACCCTCCCGGAAGAGGGATACGGGTGCCTGCAGATAGTGCAGCATGATGCGTGCCTGCAGGCTTTAAGATTGCATAGCAACGCCGAAGACGCGGCTTGGGAAGGCGCAGGAACTGGCTTCCAGGGAGAATTAACTTTTTTGATTTGAATTATCATGAATACGAAATTTACAACCTGGCAGAAAAAACGTATAATAATGGCACGAGGATGTCTTAGTTATACGTTTTTCCTGCTGTTCTTTGAAAGGAGGATAAATGACAGCAGAAACCAACTACTCAAAAACATCTGCTTTATCATCCGGTGGATCTGATACTTACTCGGTAAGTGATATAGCCATCATTCTTGGAATAAGTAAAAAATCAGCTTATAAATTATGCGAACAGAATTTCTTTATTTCCAAACGGATAGGCAGAATTATACGGGTAAATAAAAAATCCTTTGAGGACTGGCTGAACGGCAGACCTGAATAAAGGAGAAAAACGTATGGCTACAATCATTAAGCGTAAAAAGAATTATTCTGTCGTTTATTATTACGATACGCCGCAAGGCGAAAAGAAACAGAAGTGGGAAACCTTTACAAGTTACAAAGACGCAAATAAAAGGAAAGTAGAAATAGAAAATCAGCAGGAGAATGGAACATTTATTGCTCCTACTTCACAAACAGTAGAAGATTTTCTATATGATTTCGTAACTTTGTACGGTGAAAAGAAATGGGGACTTACTACCTACGACAGTAATTTAGGATTAATCAGCAACTACATCAATCCGATTATAGGATCGACACCAATTCAGAAGGTAAACCGTAAATTTGTTGATTCTTACTACAAAACACTGACAAAAACAAAACCTGTGATTGTCAGGAACCGTAAGCCCAAAAGCGAATTTCTTCCACCGGCAACGATTGAAAAAATCTTCAAACTTCTTTCTACTGCATTTAAACAGGCTGTCAAATGGGAGCTTGTCGGGAAAAATCCTTTTCAGCTTTCCGATGCACTTCCCCGAACCAAATACAAAAAACGTGATATATGGACGGCAGAAAGCATCAGTAAAGCGCTTAACAGCTGTAAAGATGGTAAATTGTATGTAGCAATAAATCTTGCTTTTGCCTGCTCTATGAGAGAAGGAGAGATCCTTGGACTTACCTGGGACCTTGTAAATATCTCCGATGAGGCAATCGCAGAAGACAATGCGTACATTGACATTAAAAAAGAGCTGCTCAGAGTTTCAAAACGTGCTCTGGAAACCCTGGATCAGAAAGATGTCTATTATATCTTTCCTCCATTGATGCCGAATACATCAACCAGGGTTGTTCTGAAAAAGCCAAAAAACGATACCAGCATCCGGCGTGTGTGGATACCGAAAACACTGGCTTATATTCTTCGTGATTGGAAAAAATCACAGGATGAACTGAAAGAATTTCTCGGTGACGAATACCAGGACTTCAATCTTGTTGTTGCTCTTGCGAATGGCCGTCCATGTGAAGGAAGGGTATTGCTGAAGGCTTTTGAAGAACTTCGTGAGGAAGCCGGATTGCCTAATGTAGTGTTCCATTCACTCAGACATTCCAGTACAACTTACAAACTCAAGCTGAACCATGGCGATATTAAAGCTACTCAGGGAGATACTGGACATGCTCAGGCAGATATGGTTACTGAGGTTTATTCTCATATACTTGATGAGGATAGAAAAATTAATGCTCAAAAATTTGATGCAGCGTTCTACGCTAATCCCGATCTGAGCAAATACAATCCGCCTCTTCCAAACGAGAAGCCTGAAAAAGCAGAAATAGACATCAACAGCTTAATCGAGCAGCTGAAAAAATCGCCTGAGCTGGCTAATACACTGGCACAGCTTTTGGCCCAATAACTTATTAGCACAGAATTTGCTAATTTTCTTATTAGCAAACACATTGATTTTATTAGCAGAAGGTGGTAAAGCAGTTCAAGTCCAATTAGCAGGAATTTATATTTATGCATTTTATATCCATGCATGAATTTCTAAAAGAGAAAACGCCACAAATCCTTGGATTCATGGCGTTTATACGTTCCTGACTGGAGTCGAACCAGCGGCCTATTGCTTAGGAGGCAATCGCTCTATCCTACTGAGCTACAGGAACTTATCTATATTATAACGGTTTTATGCAACCGCTACAACCAAATTATTCAGTTTTGGACTTGAACGGGCTGCCACTTAGGAGGCGGTCGCTCTATCCAGCTGAGCTATAGCGACAATTTCATATAAATATCCGTGCGTCCCTCAGACGCAATAAATAATATACCATGTTTTAGAGAATTTCTCAACAGTTTTTGCTCAGATTATCCACATTTCTGCGACCTTTCTGCGACCCGTTTCCGCCGCTAGAAATTGATACACCCCTGGAGCCATATCGTCGCCTTGAACCTGCGCCCGATTTCCGGCTCTCCCATGACGGATGCGCTCGGAACGCACACGTCGAACTGCATTTCATTCACATTCAGTTTCATCTGGCACACTTCTGTTCCTGTCAGCACGTTTTTTCTCCTGCGCACCGCCAGTATCTCCCCCATGACCGAATACAGGTCGCACTCGATGCCGTAGGGCATGAAATACGTGTCTACGATGGAGAAGACATCTTCATTCGCAAGACGCCTCGACACCTGCGAATATATGTCGATATCGTCCAGGGTCAGAGTCTCGATGGCGGACTGGTCTCCGCTCCTCGCCGCGCTCAGCAGCATTTTTCGGTTGTCAGACGCTTCTCTTTCATTCTGCAGCTGTCTCTCGTCTTTGACCACCGGGAGGAGCACTGTCCCGGACAATGCCAGTCCGGACAGCGTCACCGATGCCGGCAGGTCTGTGGCAAATCCCGCCTGCCGTTCTTTCATGTATTCGATTCCGTTCTGGAGCGTGAATATCAGGCTGATGCCTATCCTGGAATCTTCACACATACCCACGTACTGCTCTTTTTCTATTTTTCTTTCCACGGAGATTTCCGCGTAGGTGCTGATGCCGCTCCCCTCAAAATACGGGAAATAATAATCCGGCTTAAATACTTCCTTTTCATCCAGTTCACCGCAGAGCGAAATGCCCATGCTCTGGGCATATTCCCTCCTTATCTCACAGAAATCTTCCCCCGGCAGATACGATACGATGGTCTGGTGGGTATAGTTCTTTCTGACGTCTTCCAGTATCTTGAAAAGGTCTTCCCTCGTCTGTATCCCGTCGAATCCGATTGCTTTCAAATACTGATGCATATTTGCTTCTTTCCAGTTTGTCTGTTCTTGTTGTTCCCGGTCTTATTGTTTCCGACCGGCGTCGCCGCTCTGTTACCGCTTCGGGGATATCTTGTCATTCCCGCCCATATACGGACGCAGCACTTCCGGTATGCGGACGGTCCCGTCTGCCTGAAGGTTGTTTTCCAGGAATGCGATGAGCATCCTCGGCGGTGCCACAACGGTATTGTTCAGTGTATGTGCAAAGTAGTTGCCGTTTTCGCCTTTTACGCGGATGCCGAGCCGTCTTGCCTGTGCGTCCCCGAGATTGGAGCAGCTCCCCACCTCAAAGTATTTTTTCTGTCTGGGCGACCATGCCTCTACGTCGACCGATTTTACTTTCAGGTCAGCCAGGTCGCCGGAGCAGCACTCCAGCGTCCTCACAGGAATATCCATGGAGCGGAAAAGGTCTACCGTATTTTTCCAGAGCTTCTCATACCATTCCATGCTCTCTTCCGGTTTACATACGACGATCATCTCCTGCTTTTCAAACTGATGGATGCGGTACACCCCGCGCTCTTCTATGCCGTGCGCGCCCTTTTCCTTTCGGAAGCACGGGGAATAGCTGGTGAGCGTCTGGGGAAGTTCCTCTTCGGTAAGCTGCGTATTGATGAATTTTCCAATCATGGAGTGCTCGCTCGTACCGATGAGATAAAGGTCCTCTCCTTCAATCTTATACATCATGGCATCCATCTCTGCGAAGCTCATGACGCCGGTCACTATATTGCTCCGTATCATGAACGGAGGCACGCAGTATGTGAACCCTCTGTTTATCATAAAGTCTCTTGCGTATGCAATGACCGCGGAGTGCAGTCTTGCAATGTCTCCCATGAGATAATAGAATCCGTTTCCCGCCACTTTTCTGGCGCTGTCCAGGTCGATTCCGCCGAAGGATTCCATGATATCCGTGTGATAGGGAATCTCAAAATCCGGCACGACCGGCTCGCCGAACCGCTCCAGTTCCACGTTTTCGCTGTCGTCTTTTCCGATAGGCACTGACGGGTCTATGATGTTCGGTATCGTCATCATGATTTTCCGGATTTTCTCTTCTACTTCCTTTTCTTCCGCAGACAGTTCGTCTATCCGGCCGGCGCTCTCAGCCACTTTCCGCTTCAGCTCATTTGCTTCCTCGATTTTTTTCTGCGCCATCATCGCTCCGATCTGTTTGGAAGCCCTGTTCTTTTCTGCGCGGAGCGCTTCTACTTCCTGCTTTATCTCGCGGTTTCTCTGGTCCAGGGCTATGACCTCGTCGACCAGCGGAAGTTTTTCATCCTGAAACTTGTTTCTGATATTCTGTTTTACGATTTCCGGATTATTTCTTAAAAATTTGATGTCTAACATGTTTACCCTCTCATTCTTTCTTTTCTTTTACGTCCCTGATGTCGTATTCTTCCTGATAGATTGCTTTTTCAAGGCACTGCTGCTCTTCTTCGGAAAGTTCAATATAACTCTGTCCGTTTACAATTTCCTTGATATATGTGTAGCATCCTTCCCTGCTGTGCATCGCGTTAAATATCCACCCGTTATTGTCTCTGTCGAGCATCGTGAGGGCAAAGCTCAGGTTGCCGCCCATCTCGTGAAATGCATCGTATTTTACAATGCCGGTCTTCTGATAATGGCTCTGCGCCTTTTTTACGATTTTTTCAATCTCGGCTTTATTTTCCGCGACCTGCTCTGACAGTTCATCCAGCTCGTCAAATTTCCGGAATATCGCTTTTTCAAGATTCTTTCCGTTCCTGCCCCGCATGAACGCCGAATAGCTTCTCTGGAGCTTTCGGTAACGGCTGTTCAGTACGATAAGCAGTATGAGCAGTACGAACTGTATCAGAAACAGTACCACGAACAGGTAAAACGGGTCGATGCCTGCTGATTCCAGTATTCCGTTCATCTTTCATACAACTCCTTTTGATTTTATGACTCCCCCGCTCCTGTTTCGTCATCCCTTTCTCATCGTTCCATGTGGATAGACATGATGAGGTCATAGATTCTTTCCAGTTCCTCTTCTGAATAGTATTCTATCTCTATTTTTCCTTTTCCATTCGCTTTCGGATTGACGCTTACTTTCGTTCCCATGATATTTTTCATCTGTTCTTCCAGATTTTGATATACGAACGTATGTTCTTGTTTTTCTTTCTTTACCTCCTTCTTCGGGTTCTTCAGCGATTTTACAAGTTTTTCTGTCTCACGCACACTCAGCTTCTCGTCGAATATCTTATTTGCAATCAGATACTGCTGTTCTTCATCGTCAAGTGCAAGAAGCGCTCTTGCATGACCGGTGCTTATCATATCATCTACAATCATCTGCTGTACGCGGTCGCTCAGCTTCAAAAGCCGCATGGAGTTTGTAACAGCGGTCCTGCTCTTGGAAACTCTCTCCGCGACTTCATCCTGCTTTAAGTCAAACTCTTCGAGAAGCCGTTTGTATGCCATTGCTTCCTCAATCGGATTCAGATTCTCGCGCTGTATATTCTCTATCAGAGATATCTCTACGATTTCCTGCTCCGTATATTCTTTTATGATGACAGGTACTTCTTTTACACCTGCCAGCTTTGCAGCTCTCCATCTTCTCTCTCCGGCAATGATTTCATAATAATCTTTTTTCTTGTGGACGAGAAGCGGCTGCAGTATTCCGAACTGTTTAATGGAATCTGCAAGTTCCATCAGGGAATCTTCGTCAAAATCTTTTCTCGGCTGTTCCCGGTTCGGCTCCACTTCGTTTATCTTTACCAGCACTTCCCCGTTTCCGGTTTCTTTTTCTGCTTTGACACCGCCGCTGTCCTTTGCGGATGCTGCTGTTGTCTTTCCGCCTGCTTTATTTGGTATGAGACTGTCCAGTCCTTTTCCCAGTCCGTTTCTTTTTGCTGCCATATCATTCCTCTCCTTTATGGATTACTTCTTCTGCGAGCATCATATAACTTTCGGCTCCGGTTGATTTCGGGTCATACAGGTTAATCGGCATCCCGTAACTGGGCGCTTCAGCCAGTCTGATATTCCGCGGTATGATCGTCTTATAGATATTCTGGTTCAGATTATCTTTTACATTTTCGACTACCTGAAGAGAAAGATTAGTCCTTGCATCGTACATTGTAAACACAACGCCCTCTATCTCCAGATTCGGATTCAGTCTCTCCTGGACAAGTTCAATCGTATGTATCAACTGACTCAGTCCCTCCAGCGCATAATATTCGCACTGAATTGGAACGATAACAGAGTCTGCTGTAGTCATCGCATTTATCGTGAGCATACTCAGTGCAGGCGGACAGTCTATCACAATAAAATCATAGTCATCCTTTATTTTTTCTATTTCACTCTTTAAAATATACTCCTTATTATCTACTCCGATGAGCTCAATCTCAGCTGCGGACAGATTAATGTTTGACGGGAGTACATCGACATTTTCAAGTGCGTCTCTGCATATGCACTCTTTCACCCCGGCATTTCCTATGATAAGGTCATATACCGATTTATCGACCTCATCTTTATTCACACCCAGTCCGCTTGTCATGTTCCCCTGAGGGTCCATATCCAGTGCCAGTACCTTCTGACCCATACTTGCAAGCGATGCTGAAAGGTTAATTGCCGTTGTCGTCTTTCCCACGCCGCCCTTTTGATTGGCAATCGCTATTATTCTCCCCATTTACTGCCTCCTATGTAAGTTCCTCATTGTTGATACTTTACCATTATATCACAATTTTTCCATTAGTACATAAAATGTTTCACGTGAAACAATGTAAAAATTTATCAGGTGCGATGTGATATTAAAAACGAAATGTTTCACGTGAAACATTAGCGTCAGTGTACACTGGCGCTGGTAACCAACATGGACTCGCAGTCTGTATCTTACCGAAATGCCGCATACTCAAACTGTTGCCTTTACTTACCTGTGCCCGTGTAGTATAATTAGTACATACTATTTGAAAGCAGGTGATTGTTTTGTCGTGGAAGAAAAACCTGGGTGTTCTGGCTGGATTTGTCACTGCAGCAGCCGGTACAATGCATGTGATAAACAGGGTTTTTTCATATATTGCTACCGCAGATGATTATCTCGGTGAAGATTCTTACAATTATTACGAATGGCGTTTTGGAAAGATTGCGTACAAAAAGACTGGCGAGGGAGCTCCGCTTCTTCTCGTCCATAACCTGGATGTATGTTTTTCTTCGCAGGAGTGGAATGCTGTCGCAGCAGATTTATCAAAAACGAATACGGTATATATGATAGACCTTCTCGGATGCGGCTGTTCAGACCATCCGATTCTTACGTATACAAATTTTCTCTATGTGCAGCTGCTGACTGATTTTATCAAGGATGTCATCGGAGAGAAGACGGATATTATCGTTTCCGGCAAATCTGCATCTTTTGTCCTTATGGCATGTGCCAATGATGAGACTGTCATGAACCGGATTGCCATGGTAAATCCGCAGAATCTTGTTTCCATGGCAAAGGTTCCGACGAAGCGTACAAAGCTGATTAAGCATCTGCTTTGTATTCCTGTACTCGGAACTTTCATCTACAATATGAAGGTGAATAAGCGCACAATTACCAGAAAGTTTTACAGTTCATACTTTTATGCCCAGAATGAGGTGCATGAAAAAGACATCCTGGCATGTTTTGAATCTTCCCACCGGGAAAAGACACGTGCAAAGTATCTGTATGCCTGCCAGAAATCCAGGTTTACAAATGCGAATATCCTGTTCTGCCTGAACAAGATAAACAACAGCATCTTTATCATATCAGGAAGTGGTAATCCGGAAAATGCGCTTATCGCCAGCCAGTATCAGAACCAGCTTCCATCGATTGAAATCGTCGGAATAGAAAACACGAAACAGCTTCCTCATGCTGAGAAACCTGAAAAATTCACAGAGCAGATACAGATACTGTTCGCAGATGCTGAGTAGCTGTTGATACTGAGTGACCGTTGATGCTGAGTAGCTGTTGATGCTGAGTGTTGAATGACTGCATGTGTTGAGCAGATGCCACTGCTGCAGTAACAGACAATATAAAGACGATACCCGGAAGTTCAACCCCCTTTTGCACAGGTGTGCGGAAGGGGGTTTTCATCTCTGTCAGCCGAGTGGATTTCTTGATGGAACTCCTGCTTTTCTCGGGTATTTTTTTGGAGTGCTTCTTATCTTGTCAATCTGTACCAGTACTCTTCCCATATCGGTTTCCGGCAGTGTGAACCGGTCAGTCCGGCTGATTTTTCCGCCGAGCAGTTCGGAAGCCTTTGCAGCCTTCCCGATTTCTTCATCTGCATCACTTCCTTTATAGGAGATGAAGAATCCTCCCGGTTTCACGAACGGGATGCAGTACTCGCATAATGTGGAGAGATTGGCGACTGCGCGCGATACGCACAGGTCAAACTGCTCCCGGTATTGCTCGTTTCTTGCATGGTCTTCCGCGCGTCCGTGAAGCGTCGATATCTCTTCCAGCCCGAGCTGTGCGATGACTTCATTGAGAAAATTCAGTCTCTTGTTCAGGGAATCCAACAGCACGACCCGAATATGGGGATACATGATTTTTATCGGGATTCCCGGAAATCCTGCTCCCGTTCCCACGTCTATCATGGAGTGGATATTCTGCATGTCATTAATTCTTACAAGTGTAAGACTATCTGCAAAGTGCTTGATATCCACTTCTTCCCTTTCTGTGATGCCGGTAAGGTTCATCACTTTATTCCACTCGGTCATCAGCTCATAATAGCGGTCAAACTGTTCTTTCTGCCTTTCTGAGAGCCGGATTCCCAGCGGATATAAGATATCTTCCAGATTTTTCATTTTCCGTCTTCATCCTTCCTGTGGATTGACTTTCTGTACATTATCTTTTCATGCATTGAGATAGACGAGCAGCACAGATATATCTGCAGGCGAAACGCCGGATATCCTGGACGCCTGTCCAATGGACGCCGGACGTATCTCCTTTAATTTCTGCCTTGCTTCGATGCGCAGGCTGGGGATGGCGTCATAGTCGATATCCTGCGGGATTTTGCGGTTTTCCATCTTTTTGAACTGTTCCACCTGTCTCATCTGACGGCGGATATAACCGTCGTATTTGATATTGATGTTCACCTGTTCCGCCACGTCCCACGGAAGCTCTTTCCTGTTTTTATCGATGGGAGCAAGACTTTCATAGGTCAGCTCCGGCCGCCTTATGAGTTCAGCGAGCGTCGTTCCGGAAGCAAGCGGAGTGCTTCCGTACGCTTTCAGGAGTTCCTGCACTTCCGGGGATGTCCCGATATTCGTATGCTCTGCCCGGTCTGTCTCCTCTGATATCATCTGTTCCTTTTTGAGGAGTCTCTGATACCGCTCTTCATCAATGAGCCCGGCTTCATACCCGATTTTTGTCAGCCTCAGGTCCGCATTATCCTGCCGGAGCAGGAGCCTGTATTCCGCCCGGGAAGTCATCATCCGGTAAGGCTCGTGGCTTTCCTTTGTCACCAGGTCATCGATGAGCACGCCGATGTATCCCTGGGAGCGGTCTATGACAACAGGGTCTTTCTTTTGTATCTTTCCTGCAGCATTGATGCCCGCAATGATTCCCTGGGCCGCCGCTTCTTCATAACCGGAGCTGCCGTTGAACTGACCGGCGCTGAACAGCCCGCTGATTTCCCTGAACTCCAGCGTCGCCTTTAACTGCCGGGCATCGATGCAGTCGTATTCGATGGCATAGGCATTCCGGACAATCTTTGCATGCTCCAGCCCGGGTACGCTCCGGTACATGGCATACTGGACGTCTTCCGGCAGGGAGCTGGACATCCCTCCCACATACATTTCCGTCGTGTGTATCCCTTCCGGCTCGATGAATACCTGATGACGCTCTTTATCCGGGAATTTGACGACCTTGTCCTCAATGGAAGGACAATACCTTGGTCCGGTTCCTTCGATCGCCCCGGAAAAGAGGGGGGAGCGGTCCAGGTTGCTGCGTATGATGTTGTGCGTATTTTCATTTGTGTATGTGAGCCAGCAGGACACCTGGTCTTTCTGGACGTCTTCCGGGTCTGTCGTAAAGGAGAACGGTACGACCCTCTCGTCCCCTTTCTGTTCCTCCATCCTGCTGAAATCAATGGAATTCCGGTCAATGCGTGCGGGCGTTCCTGTCTTGAAGCGGTACATGCGGATGCCGAGGGATTTCAGACAGTCTGTGAGATGGTCCGCGCTCTGAAGACCGTTGGGGCCGGTGTGCATGCTCACATCGCCGTAGATGCACCGTGCCTTCAGATAAGTCCCTGTGCACAGTATCGCGGCTTTACAGCGGTAGATGGCCCCTGAATACGTCTGAACGCCTGTCACATGCCCGTCTTCCGTCAGAATGTCCGTCACCTCCATCTGTCGGATATCCAACCGTTCCTGGTCTTCCAGCACCTGTCGCATCGTCCTGCTGTAATCGTCTTTATCCGCCTGGGCGCGGAGAGAATGAACGGCAGGACCTTTGGAACGGTTCAGCATCTTGGACTGGATGAATGTCCGGTCTATGACCTTTCCCATCTCTCCTCCCAGCGCGTCTACTTCCCGCACCAGATGCCCCTTGGAGCTTCCTCCGATATTCGGATTGCACGGCATGAGCGCGATGCTGTCCACGCTGACCGTAAACATCACGGTCCGGCATCCGAGCCTGGCGCTGGCAAGGGCAGCCTCACAGCCGGCATGTCCCGCTCCGATTACAGCCACATCATACTCGTCTTTATTTTCCCATACAGAATTTGCTGAATATTTCATTAATCAAATCGTCTCCTACTGTATCCCCTGTTATGCTGCCAAGCGATTCATAAGCATCCATCAGGTCGATGGAATAAAAGTCCTCGCTCATCCCGTCCCTGATGCCCTGCACGACTTTCTCCATACTTCCAAGTGCGTCCTGGAGGGCGTTTTTCTGTCTTGCATTTGTAATGTATATCTGGTCGTTAAATGAAAGGCTGCCTTTCAGGAACATCTTTTTTACGGTATCCTCCAGTTCCCGTATCCCCTGTTCTTCCTTTGCAGATACGGACAGGACCGGCGCATCCGGGACTTTTTCCCGCATCTGCTCCGGTGTTATGACTGTATCCAGGTCCGATTTATTCAACAGGATGACCGTATTTTTATCCCGGATGATGGACAGTATCTTTTCATCGTTCTCATCCAGGTACCTGGAAGCGTCTGCCACGTAGATGATAAGGTCTGCATTCCTGGCGTATTCCTGCGCCTTTTCCACCCCTATCTTTTCAATGACATCCTCTGTACTCCGTATCCCGGCGGTGTCCGTTACATTCAGGCTTAAATCTCCGAGGCGAACATGCTCTTCCAGAATGTCCCTGGTAGTGCCTTCGATGTCTGTGACAATGGCCCTTTCATAACCGGACAGGACATTGAGAAGAGAGGATTTTCCTGCATTGGGCTTTCCAATTATAACCGTATTTATCCCCTCTTTTATTACACGCCCGTTATCCGAGGAGCGGATGAGCTGTTTGAGTTCCTCCATGATTTCCTGGGCGCACTCCATCAGCCTGTCTCTATATCCGTCCAGACTGTAGTGTTCCGGGTCGTCAAGGGCTGATTCGATAAACGCTGTTTGGTAAATTATTTTATTTCTTATATCTATTATTTTATTTTTAATATTACCTTTTAGTTGACTTACAGAACTTTTTAACGCGTATTCGTTTTCTGCAGTAATGATATCGATGACCGCCTCAGCCTGGGACAGGTCCATCTTTCCGTTCAGGAAAGCTCTTTTTGTGAATTCTCCCGGTTCTGCAGCTCTGCATCCGTTTTTCAGCGCAGTCTCCAGGACGCGCCGGACTACATAGCTTCCGCCGTGACAGTTTATCTCAACCGTATCTTCCCCGGTAAATGTATGAGGCGCCTTCATCACCATGACGAGCACTTCATCCACTGTGTCGTCCCCGTCTTTGATATGCCCGTAGTGGATGGTGTTCGCCGCTGCATCCTTTATCTTCTCTTTTCCGGTGTATATTCTGTCTGCGATATCAAACGCCTCATCCCCGCTGATGCGGACGATTCCGATACCGGAATCGGTTATCCCCGTCGATATCGCTGCGATTGTTTCTTTCTTCATGCCGTCCTCCGTTTTTGTAAGACCTGTTCCCAGACAGCGGCAGGTCTTTTCCGGTTATAGAAAAAGGACGTTTCTTCTTTGCGGAATATTCCGTAAATCATCAAAACGTCCTTTTTTCGTATCCTGCGGCTATCTCTTTAATGTAACTACGACCTTTCTGTAGGGCTCTTCCCCTTCGCTGTGCGTTGTCACATACGGGTCAGACTGGAGCGCAGAGTGGATGATGCGTCTCTCATACGGATTCATGGGCTCCAGTACGACGGGTCTTCTGTTCCGTTTTACCTTATGTGCGATGTTTTTCGCAAGATGCTTCAGCGTCTCTTCTCTTCTCGCACGGTAATTCTCTGTATCGAGTTTCACCCTCACATAACCGTCCTGGTGCTTGTTCGCCACCCTGTTTGCAAGATACTGGAGCGCATCCAGAGTCTGTCCTCTCTTGCCGATGAGGATTCCCATATGGTCTCCCTTCATCTCAACGCAGAGCGCTCCGTCTTCATCGATGGAAGAGCTGATTTCCACTTCCATGTTCATCGCTGCAAGGGTATCGCGGACGAACGCCTCTACATACTGTATCGTCTGCTCCTCGACTTCTGCCAGTTCCTGCTGCTCTTTTACAACGGGAGCTTCCACAGTTTCTGCAGTCTCCTTTGCAGCTTCTTTCTTTTCTTTTCTGTCTTTTGCTCTTCCGGATTTTTCTTTTTTCTCTTTCTCCGGTCTGCCGGCGTCTTTCTTTTCCGGCTCCATAATTTCTTTTATCGTTTCTTTTTCTTCTTTTATGATGTCTTCCACGACATCTTTCATCTCCGGTTCCGGAGCTTTCTCTTCTTTCGGCCATGCCTCAATGACCGCCTGTTTCATACCAATACCAAGGAATCCGGCGCTTCCCTTCTCGATGACTTCATACTCCAGTCTGTCGCTTGTTATCCCGAGCTGGACAAGTGCTTCTGTGATCGCATCGTCTAACGTTTTCGCTGATACTCTGATACTACCCTTCATCTTTCTTTTCTTCCTTTCCATCCGTACTCTGTCCGCTGTTGTATCTGCTTACGAGATTTGCCTTTGCCGTCAGACTTCCCGGTTTTGCATTCTTCGCCATTTCCTGTGCTTTCTTTATCTTTTCCTCTTTGGCAGGGTCTGAAACTTCTTTCTTTGCCTTCGATGTGCCTACATTCCTCGTGCTCCTTGTGGCCATCCTGTTTATCTCTTCTGCGGAAGTACCCTTTTTCTCACGCTTTTTCTGAGCTTTCTTCCGGTTTTCTTCAATGATGTCCTCGATGCTCTTCTTCTTCAGATACCGGTTGACCGCAAGCTGCTGCAGGCTTCGCACTGCTGCACTGGCAACCCAGTAAAGACCGAGTCCGGCAGGAAGGGTGAAACCGAATACGACAGAGATGAGAGGCATCGTATAGGTCATCGTCTTCATGGAATTTACCATCGGGTTATCCGTATCCTGGAGCGCCGCTCCGGATGCTCCCATCTGAGACAGCTTCACACTGATGAACTGTGTCAGACCTGCGAGCACAGGGATAATAACTGCAAGGATGATGCCGATGATGGAACCTGCCGCAAGTGCATCTTTAAAAAGCTCCCAGGGATGAGAACCGATATCGATGCCGAGGAAGTTGTTCAGATGCGATACTTCCTGCATCGTGCTCCTTGCAGCATTCTCGACTCCGGGCATCTGCTCGATCAAAGCGTTCCATGTGGAATTCTGGAACTTATACAGTGCCTCCACCATGTTGTTGGCATTTGTGAAATCATAGGAGCCTGAGTTAATGACAACAGACTCGGATACTTTTTCCATGATTCCCTGATAGCCGGACACAGACTGTATCTTTTCTACGAGGGGCATGTATACGTTTCTGACTTTTGTCACGTATTCCGGTATGTTCTGGACTACCGGATACAGACCGAACAGAATGAGGAGCTGGACGAGGGACGGGAGACATCCGCTGGACATCTTCACTCCGTATTTCTCATATACCTGGTTCGTCTCCTCCATCTGTTTCTGCTGGGAGACCTGGTCCTTTTTATTCGCGTATTTTTTCTGAATCTTCTGAATCTCAGGATTCATGACCGCAGTCATTTTGGAAAATTTCTGCTGTTTGATTGTAAGCGGGAGCAGGACCATATATACGATAATCGTAAAGATGATGATGCTGACACCGATATTGTCGATGCCGATGGCACTCATCACATTGTATATCCCGTCCATTACCATACCGAGCAGCCAGGAAATCTGTTTTATGACCGGCAGGTCATAGATTCCTCCGCTGCTGGCTAAAATACCGTAAATTTCCATCATTCATCCTCCTTAGGGTACCGGATCATATCCGCCTTTTGAAAATGGATTGCAGCGCAGTATCCTCCATACAGCAAGTGCACCGCCTTTTATGGCACCGTACTTTTCTATCGCCTCAAGTCCGTACTGCGAACAGGTGGGATAGTATTTGCACGTGCTGTATCCTTTCAGACCGGATAAATATTTTCTGTAGAAACGTATCATCCATAACAGGATTCTCTTCATCCGCGCCACTTCCTTCTGACAGGACTTCTATCAGTCCCCAATCTTATGATTATATATTTTATGAAGTTTTCCGAGGTGGATCAGAGCGCTCTCAATCTCACGATAACCTTTTTCCTTTGCGCCCGTCCTTACTATCACAACAATATCATATCCACGCCGGAAATGTTCTTCTGACAGTCTGTAACTCTCTCTTACCAGTCTCGTCATCCGATGTCTGACCACACTGTTTCCTACTTTTTTGCTGACCGAGATTCCAAGCCTGTTCCTTTCAAATCCGTTTTCCCTGACATACATCACAAGATATCTGTCAGCCATGGATTTCCCGGCCTTATATACGTTCTGGAAATCTTTATTTTTCTTTAAAGATTCGGAAAATTTCATCCAAAACCTCTTCCTGATACCTGTCTTTAGATAGAAGAAAAGGCCACATATATGCGGCCTAAGCTGATAACTGTTTTCTTCCTTTTGCTCTTCTGGCAGCTAATACTTTTCTTCCGCCCGGTGTGCTCATTCTTGCTCTGAAACCGTGAACTTTTGATCTTGAACGTTTCTTCGGCTGAAATGTCATCTTCATCCCCAATACACCTCCCTTTAACTGACATACTTTATAATAAAGTATATATTTTTACCTAAAAAGACACGCATCTAATTATAGTGAAAAACAATGGATAAGTCAAGCAAAATCAAGGGATACGGGGATTTTTTTTTGAGAGGCTCATCATCATGTGTTGATAACCTGTTGATAACTACAAAATAAAGTGTTGATAAAAAATAATTTTTTTCTTCCTTTCCCGTATCTTCTGCCCTGGTAAGATGTTGAAACCGGGGATAAAGTTATGCACATTATTTTCGTTGATTCACACCCTTTTTTGATGTAGAATGTAATGGAGAGATTTTACCTTAATATCTCTCTATTCTATTGAGCAGGAGTTACTTTCGATGAACATTGTAGAACAAAACTGGGAACAGATATTAAATAAGATGAAGCTGGAATACTGCTCTTCTAACATTTCCTATAATACGTGGATTGCGCCTCTTACGGTATATGAAGTGACCGATGACACGGTGTTCATCCTCGTAAAGCTCAGGGCGAGCCTGGAACATATTGAAGATAAATATCTGCTTCCTTTTAAAGTATGTATCGCGGAAGTGACCGGCATCGAATATGAAGTTGCTTTTGTGACGGACAGTGAGGCAGTTGTTCAGGAGAAGAAGGAAACCATCTCAAAAAAGAACAAAGTAAATTCTCTTTTTGAGAAGGCAAACTTAAATCCCAAGTACACCTTTGATACCTTTGTCGTCGGAAGCAACAATAACTTTGCCCACGCCGCATCCCTTGCGGTAGCGGAATCACCGGGGGAGATATACAATCCTCTCTTCATCTACGGAGGAGTCGGACTTGGAAAGACCCACCTGATGCATTCCATCGCCCACTTCATCCTGGAGAGCGACCCGACGAAAAAAGTGCTCTACGTGACAAGCGAGACATTTACCAATGAGCTCATCGACGCACTCAAGGCAGGTAAGACCGGAAGTGAACTTGCCATGACGAAGTTCCGCGAGAAATACAGGAACAACGACGTGCTGCTCATTGACGATATCCAGTTTATTATAGGAAAAGAAAGTACACAGGAAGAATTTTTCCATACTTTTAACCACCTCCACGTATCGGGAAGGCAGATCATTATCTCAAGTGACAAGCCTCCGAAAGACATCGAGACGCTGGAGGCAAGACTTCGGACGAGATTTGAGTGGGGGCTTATCGCGGACATCTCTGCTCCGGATTATGAGACGAGGATGGCGATCCTCCGCAAGAAGGAAGAACTGGACGGTCTGGAAAAATACAATATACCGGACGACGTCATGCAGTACATCGCCAATAATATCAAGTCAAACATCCGTGAACTGGAAGGCTCACTGAACAAGCTCATCGCCCTGGCAAAACTGGAGAAAAAGCCGATTGACATCTCTCTTGCAGCCGAGGCTTTAAAAGACATGATATTCCCTGACAGCAACAGACCTGTTACACCTGAGCTCATTCTGGATATCGTATCCGATCATTTCGACATTCCGGTATCTGAACTCAAAGGAAAGAAACGGAATGCAGAGATTGTCCTTCCAAGACAGATCGTGATGTATCTGTGCCGGCAGCTCACAGACACGCCTCTGAAAGCAATCGGCGCCTTCCTCGGAGGAAAGGACCATGCCTCTGTCAACCACGGAGTAAAGAAGATTGAAAATGAGCTTAAGACAGACGAAGCGCTCAACAACACGGTCAACATCATCCGAAAGAAAATTAATCCTGTCTGATTCCTGCATATGGAATATCAGGATGTGAATAAACAGAAAACTGATGTGGAAAACCAACTGAACATCATGTGGATAACCGGAAAAAAGATGTGGGAAAATTACCCTGCCTGTTTTTTACCGAAAAGATATCCCAACAGTTTCCTCATCGTTCCAACAGAAAACCTTCACACTTATCACACAGTGTGACCCCTCATCCTGAGCGGCTTTGAAGCAGTTATCCTCTTTTTCACAGCCCCTTAGAAGAAGGAGGCGGAATCTTTGTCCTGTATAAATACATAAAACGGACCTCTGCCGGGTTTTCCACTTTCGCCGCAGAGATGTCATAAGAGGAACTATTTGTTTCCGACAATGAAAGGAGTTTATCTGATATGAAAATCATCTGTACAAAAAACAATCTGTCCAAAGGAGTCGGCATCGTATCCAAGGCAGTGCCTTCCAAGACGACGATGCCCATTCTGGAATGCATCCTCATCGATGCTTCCACAGATGTGATAAAACTTACGGCAAACGATATGGAACTGGGTATCGAGACTTCCATAGACGGTGAAATCGTGGAAAGAGGCATACTTGCCATTAACGCGAGACTGTTTTCAGAGATTGTCCGCAAACTTCCGGACAGTGAGATCGTGATAGAAAGCCAGGGAGACACCCAGGCAGTCATCACCTGTGAGAAGGCAAAATTCAATATCGCTTCACAGCCGGGCGATGATTTTTCTTACCTTCCTGCTGTGGAAAAAGATGATTTCATCACCATTTCCGAGTTCACGCTGAAGGAAGTGATACGTCAGACGATTTTCTCTATCGCGGACAGCGATACGAACAAGATGATGACAGGAGAACTGTTCGAGATAGAAGACAACATACTCAAAGTCGTCTCCCTTGACGGGCACAGGATATCCATCCGGAAGATTGAATTAAAAGATTCCTATTCTCCGAAGAAAGTCATCGTTCCCGGAAAGACGCTCCAGGAGATAAGCAAGATAATCGGCGGAGAAGCGGAAGCGGATGTGGATATCTCATTTACAAAGAACCACATCGTCTTTGAATTTGACCGCACGGTCGTCGTATCCAGGCTGATAGAAGGGGAATATTTCCGCATCGACCAGATGCTCTCAAGCGATTATGAGACAAAGGTAAAAATCAATAAAAGGGAGCTTCTCGACTGTATCGACAGAGCTACGCTCCTGATAAAAGAAGGAGACAAGAAGCCCATCATCATCGACATCCGGGATGAATCCATGGAGTTTAAGATTAAATCACAGATTGGCTCCATGGATGAGGAAATCATGTGCATCAAAGAAGGAAAGGACCTGCTGATTGGATTTAACCCCAAATTCCTGATCGATGCGCTCCGCGTGATAGATGACGATGAAGTGGACCTTTATTTTATGAATGCAAAAGCACCGCTGTTTATCAAGGATGAAGAGCAGAGTTATATCTATCTCATCCTGCCGGTAAACTTCAATGCGGCTGTGTAGAGAGGAAGAAAAATGGATAGATTTAAGCTGAAAGCCGGAGAAGATTTCATCCGGCTCGGACAGGTTTTAAAAGCAGCCGGCATCTGTGAATCCGGAGCAGAGGCAAAAGAAATCATACAGGAAGGACAGGTCCTCGTAAACGGGGAGACCGAGACAAGGCGAGGAAGAAAACTCTACAGCGGAGATATCGCGTCCTGCGGCGGAAAAGAGATAGAAATCACAAAAAGTTGAAAAAATGAAAAAAAAAGTGTAAAATAGATTAGATGGGAAAGTTATGCTAATCAAGTCTTTAAAACTAAAAAATTACAGAAATTATGACCTGCTTAACCTGGATTTTGACCCGGATACAAATATCCTGTACGGGGACAACGCCCAGGGAAAGACAAATATCCTGGAGGCTCTCTACATGTCGGGAACGACGAAATCCCACAGGGGGACAAAGGACAGGGATATCATACAGTTCGGTCATGAGGAATCCCACATCGAGACTGTGATAGAAAAAAGAGGCGTCTGTTTTCAGGTCGATATGCATCTGAAAAAAAACAGTCCAAAAGGGATAGCAATCGATAAAGTCCCGATCAGGCGCGCCGGAGAACTGTTCGGCATCGTTTATTTTGTATTTTTTTCTCCTGAAGATTTAAACATCATAAAAGAAGGACCGGCAGGAAGGAGAAGATTTATAGACCTTGAACTGTCTCAGCTTGATAAAATATATCTCAGCAACCTTTCAAATTATAATCGTATCATTAATCAAAGAAATTCCTTGCTCAAAGATATATATGGAAAGAAGAATCTGATGGAAACTCTGGATATATGGGATATGCAGCTTGCATCCTATGGGACCAGGATTCTGGACAGGAGAAAGGAATTTATAGAAGAAGTAAATAAAATAATTTCTAATATTCATTATAAATTAACCGGCGGAAGAGAACGCATCACAGTATCCTATGAATCTTCCATCGGAAATATGCCTCTTTCGGAGGCGCTGAAAAAATACAGGGAGCGGGACCTGAAGATGAAGAGCACGACAGTGGGACCTCACAGAGATGACCTCTGTTTCTCTACAGATAAGGGGATGGATATCCGGAGATTCGGCTCCCAGGGGCAGCAGAGGACTGCGGCTCTCTCCCTGAAGATGTCGGAGATAGAACTGGTCAGGAAACTCATCAATGACACGCCGGTCCTGCTGCTCGACGACGTCCTGTCTGAACTGGACAAACATAGGCAAAACTATTTACTGGACAGCATACATGACATACAGACGATAATCACATGTACCGGGCTTGATGAATTTGTAAACAACAGATTTTCGATAAACAGGATATTTCACATTAAAAACGGACATGCGGCAAATGCAAATTAGGAGGTTATTCAATGGGTGCATCAGGTACAGAATTTGACGCTGAATACGGAGCGGACCAGATACAGATACTGGAAGGTCTGGAAGCGGTAAGGAAAAGACCGGGTATGTATATCGGCAGCACTTCGGCAAGAGGGCTCCATCATCTGGTTTATGAGATTGTCGACAATTCCGTGGACGAGGCGCTTGCCGGCTACTGCGATGAGATTCAGGTCGATATCAATCAGGACGGTTCTGTTACGGTGAGCGACAACGGAAGGGGAATCCCTGTGGGAATCAACCACAAGGCGGGACTTCCTGCAGTGGAAGTCGTATTTACCGTACTCCACGCCGGCGGAAAATTCGGCGGAGGAGGATACAAGGTATCCGGAGGTCTCCACGGCGTCGGTGCGTCCGTTGTAAACGCGCTTTCCGAGTGGCTGGAAGTGGAAATCTACCACGAAGGAGAAATCTACAAACAGCGCTATGAGAGAGGAAAAGTCATCTATAAACTGAAGGTAGTCGGAACATGCGAACCGGAGAGAACAGGGACGAAAGTCACATTTTATCCGGATGCGGAAATCTTTGAAGAGACTGTCTTTGACTATGATGTGTTAAAGCAGCGCTTCCGGGAGATGGCGTTCCTCACCAAAGGACTGAAGATTGTCCTGCGCGACTGGAGAGAAGAGGAGCTCCGGGAGCATACATTCCACTATGAGGGCGGCATCAAAGAGTTCGTCACCTACTTAAACAGGAGCAAGACACCGCTCTATGACCAGATTATCTACTGCGAAGGCATGAAAGACGGCGTGGCTGTGGAAGTGGCGATGCAGCACAATGATTCCTACAGCGACAATACTTACGGATTTGTAAACAATATCACCACGCCGGAGGGCGGAACCCATGTGGAAGGATTCCGCATGGCGCTGACAAAGACATTTAATGATTATGCCAGAAAAAATAAACTGCTCAAAGACAGCGAGCCGAACTTAAAAGGGGAAGATATCCGGGAAGGTCTGACCGCCATCATAAGCGTAAAGATAGAGAATCCCCAGTTTGAAGGACAGACAAAGCAGAAGCTGGGCAACAGCGAGGCAAAAGGAGCAGTGAACAGCGTCCTTTCAAGCCAGCTTGAGATATTCCTCGAGCAGAATCCGAACGTGGCGAAGATGACCATTGAAAAATCCGTGCTTGCGCAGAGGGCAAGAGAGGCGGCAAGAAAGGCGAGAGACCTGACAAGAAGGAAATCTGCCCTTGATTCCACCTCCCTTCCGGGAAAACTTGCGGACTGCTCCGACAAGAATCCGGAAAACTGCGAGATATATATCGTAGAGGGAGATTCCGCCGGCGGCTCCGCAAAGACAGCGAGAGACCGGGCAACACAGGCCATACTGCCGCTGCGCGGCAAAATTCTCAATGTGGAGAAGGCGCGCCTTGACAAGATATATGGAAATGCAGAGATAAAGGCGATGATAACAGCATTCGGCACAGGCATCCATGAAGATTTTGATATCAGCAAACTGCGGTATCATAAAATCATCATCATGACCGATGCCGATGTGGACGGCGCTCATATCAGCACCCTGCTGCTCACCTTCCTTTACCGGTTCATGCCGGACCTGATAAAAGAAGGCTATGTATACCTTGCACAGCCGCCGCTGTTTAAACTGGAAAAGAACAAGAAAGTCTGGTATGCGTACAGTGCTGAAGAACTGGACCAGATATTAAGAGAGGTCGGAAGAGACAGCAACAACAAGATACAGAGATACAAAGGTCTTGGTGAGATGGATGCAGAACAGCTCTGGGAGACAACGATGGACCCGGAACACCGCATCCTGCTGCGGGTGACGATGGACGAAGAGACATCGTCCGAACTGGACCTGACGTTTACGACTCTGATGGGAGACAAAGTAGACCCGCGACGTGAATTTATCGAAGAAAACGCGAAATATGTGAAAAACCTGGATATCTAGCGATTTACAGCGGCCGCCTGAATGGATGCGGAAACACAGAAGACAAGTTTACCTGGTTTTCTGTGGGGAGGCGGACAGGAAGGCTGGCATTGGAAAGTATAATTAAAGGAGATAAGACATGGAAGACAATATTTTTGATAAAGTTCACGAAGTCGACCTGAAAAAGACGATGGAGGAATCTTATATCGACTATGCCATGAGCGTTATCGCATCCCGCGCCCTGCCGGATGTGAGGGACGGTCTGAAGCCGGTACAGAGAAGGATACTCTACTCCATGATCGAACTGAACAACGGTCCAGACAAGCCGCACCGCAAATGTGCGCGTATTGTCGGTGATACGATGGGTAAATATCACCCCCACGGAGACAGCTCTATCTACGGGGCTCTCGTAAATCTTGCACAGGAGTGGTCCACCCGCTATCCCCTCGTGGACGGTCACGGAAACTTCGGTTCCGTAGATGGCGACGGCGCCGCTGCTATGCGATATACCGAAGCGCGCCTGAGTAAGATTTCCATGGAGATGACTGCGGACATCAACAAAGATACAGTGGACTTCCAGCCGAACTTTGATGAGACGGAAAAAGAGCCCACTGTGCTCCCGTCCAGATTTCCGAACCTTCTGGTAAACGGGACATCCGGCATCGCCGTCGGAATGGCGACCAATATCCCGCCCCACAATTTAAGGGAAGTGATCGGAGCCGTTGTAAAGATTATCGACGACCAGATTGACGACAACGGGGAGACAACGATAGAAGATATCCTGCATATCATCAAAGGACCCGATTTCCCCACAGGAGCGGAGATACTCGGGACGAGAGGGATTGAAGAAGCATACCGGACCGGGCGCGGAAAGATCCGGGTGCGCGCGGTCACAAACATTGAGCCCATGCAGAACGGAAAGAACCGCATCATCGTAACAGAACTTCCGTTCATGGTAAATAAGGCAAGGCTTATTGAAAAGATTGCCGAGCTGGTAAGAGATAAAAAAGTGGACGGCATCACGGACCTGAGCGACCAGTCCAGCCGCGAGGGCATGCGCATCTGCATTGAACTCCGCAGAGACGTAAACCCCAACGTGATATTAAATCAGCTTTACAAACATACCCAGCTCCAGGATACATTCGGCGTTATCATGCTGGCTCTCGTAAAAGGGCAGCCGAAAATCATGAACATCCTCGACATGCTGAAATATTACCTTCAGCATCAGGAAGAAGTCGTCACAAGAAGAACAAGATACGACCTGAACAAGGCAGAAGAGCGGGCTCACATCCTGGAAGGGCTCCTTATCGCTCTTGACAATATCGACGAAGTCATCCGCATCATCCGCGGAGCGCGTACCGTGCAGATTGC
Organism: Candidatus Mediterraneibacter merdipullorum; assembly: GCA_019117125.1. Lineage (GTDB taxonomy): Bacteria > Bacillota > Clostridia > Lachnospirales > Lachnospiraceae > Mediterraneibacter > Mediterraneibacter merdipullorum. The sequence continues at coordinate 2,093 of DXAL01000052.1, read as the reverse complement.
AAAGAGCGAACTGATGGAGCGGTTTGAACTTTCCGACGTACAGGCACAGGCAATCGTAGACATGCGCCTTCGCGCCCTGACCGGTCTGGAACGAGAAAAAATCGAGTCAGAATATGCGGAACTGATGGAAAAGATAAAGGAATACAAGGCAATCCTTGCAGACCGGAAGCTGCTTCTTGGCGTCATCAAAAAAGAAATCCTCGTCATTTCCGAAAAGTACGGAGACGAGAGAAGGACGCATATCGGTTACGACGAATTTGATATTTCCATGGAAGACCTGATACCGAGAGAAAATGTAGTGATTACGATGACAAATCTCGGATACATCAAGCGCATGAGCATGGATACATTCAAGAGCCAGAACCGCGGAGGAAAAGGCATCAAGGGAATGCAGACGCTGGAAGACGATTACATCCGCGAACTGTTCGTGACGACGACCCACCACTATATCATGTTCTTTACAAACACAGGGCGCGTATACCGCCTGAAAGGATATGAGATACCGGAAGCCGGCAGAACGGCGCGCGGCACCGCAATCATCAATCTGCTGCAGCTCATGCCGGAAGAGAAGATTACCGCCATGATACCCATCCGGGAATACGAGGACGGCAAGTATCTCTTCATGGCGACAGAAAAAGGTCTTGTAAAGAAGACGCCCATCAAAGAATATGCAAACGTAAGAAAGACCGGACTTGCAGCAATCGTTCTCCGGGAAGAAGACCGGCTCATCGAAGTAAAGGTAACAGACAATGACCAGGATATCCTTCTGGTGACAAAATACGGACAGTGCATCCGCTTCCATGAGACCGACGTAAGGTCTACGGGAAGAGTGTCCATGGGCGTGCGGGGCATGAACTTAAGCGACAATGATGTTGTCATCGGTATGCAGATGAGCAGCCAGGGCAAAGACCTCCTCATCGTGTCAGAAAAGGGGATGGGCAAGCGTACCGGAATGGAAGAGTTCACGACCCAGAACCGCGGCGGAAAAGGCGTGAAGTGCTATAAGATAACCGAGAAGACCGGAAACGTCGTTGGAATGAAAGCCGTGGACGATGACAGCGAGATTATGATAATCAATACGGAAGGAATCATCATCCGCATGAAGTGCGAGGATATTTCCGTATACGGAAGGATTACTTCCGGAGTGAAACTTATCAATCTGCCGGAAAATGATATCGTCGCGAGCGTGGCAAAAGTCAGGAAGGCTTCCGCGGAGATAGACGGAGAGCAGGTAGAGATAAGCGATGAGGCTGAAGAGGAGACTTCAGAAGAAAAGTAAAGAACAGGATTAAATAAGAAACTGTTTTATATCGTATGCAGCCGCTGGATAAGTACAGAAACTTTTTTATGAAATTGTATTCATCCTGCGGCTGTATATTTTATAGGAAAAAATGCAATGATTTCTTGCATTGTCTTGTACTCCTTTGCAGAAAGATTATAATGGACCTACGTGACATACTGTCGGACAGAGGAGGTCCCTTTTCGTCCGGTTCCGTTCCCGGAGGAATGATAGAGAAAAAGCCGGAATGATACGGAAATAATGAGAACCGGGCATTGTAAAAATGAAGGCATGCGATTATAATCAAAGGAGAAACATATGGCAAAAATGAGACAACTGAATATGCAGGCAGAAGGCAGAGCGGAGCAGATGAGGGTGAGCTATATGAAAATGGAAGAGCGGGACCGCCTGATACGGGAAGAGGGAGAACGAAAAGGAGAAACAAAATCTCTTATCTCCATCATACGCAAAAAGACTGAAAAAGGATATGGTGCTGAAAAGATTGCCGCAGACCTGGAAATGAAAAAAGAAAAAGTGATCCTTATCCTGGAAGCACTGGAAAAATACGGAGACAGGACAGACAGAGAGATAGCAGAGATGATGGTTGAGGAGAATTCCTGATGCAGGTTCCGGAAATCTTAAATACAGATTTAAAAAAATGGGTGGAGTTATTCCATCCATTTTCCTCAATTGTAATCCGAGATTCCATACCTGCTATCCCGGATAAGTGTGAAAAGTGAATAGTTATTGATGTAAAAGAAAGGTATGGATTTTCTTTTACAAATGAAATGAGACTGACTGGATAGTTGGTCTC
>DXAL01000008.1 GCA_019117125.1 Candidatus Mediterraneibacter merdipullorum | reverse complement strand
TCGTGAGACAGTTCGGTCCCTATCCGGCGTGGGCGTAGGATATTTGAGAGGAGCTGTCCTTAGTACGAGAGGACCGGGATGGACTGGCCGCTGGTGTATCTGTTGTTTTACCAAGAGCATAGCAGAGTAGCCAAGCCGGGAAGGGATAAACGCTGAAGGCATCTAAGCGTGAAGCCCCCCTCAAGATGAGATATCCCATGACGACAAGTCAGTAAGACCCCTTGAAGACGACGAGGTAGATAGGGCAGAGGTGGAAGTGCAGTAATGCATGGAGCTGACTGTTACTAATAGGTCGAGGGCATGACCAAAGCGGGAATAGGTAAGTGATGTAGAATTTTCTTTGTGTGCAGTTTTGAAGGTATACGGTCAATTTCACAGGAATGAGAGGAAACATCTGAGAGAGAATTCTTTCGGGTGTTTTTTTGTTGCTTTTTTTGTCAAATATAGATGAATCTGAATGTCTGGAACAGCTCTTTTTCATTGCATTTTTGGCAGTTTTCTATAAAAATCAGATTGTTTTCCCGTTTTGTTGAAAATGAGGAGACAAATGTTTATAATAAAGAAAGAATCTTTGAAACAAAGAAAAAATATTTGAATCAAAGAAAACGGAAAGGAGAGAAATGATGAACAGAAAGGTATGTATGGACGTTGCGGCTGGCATCCCGGGCGTGAATGTGCCGGAGGGGAGCACATTTGCCCCGGAAGAGGCGCGAAGCCTCATTGCTGCTGCGATTGGAGCCCTGCCGGAAGAGATTTATTTTACCGCAGGCTCAGCAGAGGCGGATGCCCTTGCCGTCAACGCGGCGGTCCGCGCATCCGGAAAAGAGCATCCGCACATTATTACAACTCTGCTGGAAGATGATTCTGTGCTGGAAGCGTGCGGGGAACAGGAAGAAAGAGGAGCGGAAGTTTCCTATATCTGCCCCATTTCCACAGGGCGTGTGGAGGTGGCGATGATAGAGGATGAGCTCACACCGGATACGTGTCTTGTTTCGATGACGGCGGCAAACAGGGAGACCGGAACATCCGAGCCATTTACAGGAGTAGGTGCGATGACGTCGGAGCAGGGGATATTCTTTCATCTCGGAGCAGCATATGCATATGGAAAGATGCCGATCAACGTGGACCGCAGCCATATCGATATGCTCAGTGCAGACGCCTCCTGTTTCGGCGGTCCGGAGGGCATCGGATTTCTGTATGCCAGAAAGAGTACCGGAGCGGGCACATATATCCGGGAGACTATGACTGACAAAGAGAAGATAAGCGCAATGGCAGCTGCGGCAAAAAAGGCGGCTGAGGATGTTCCCGGATACATGGAGAGGATGCGCGCTGTGCGCGACCATCTGTGCCTCCGGATTTTTACCGAGATAGAAGATGTGGAATTATACGGACATAAAGACCACCATTTGGTAAACCATCTGGAGGTTCGTTTCAGGAATGTATCCGCGTCAGTCGTCAGAAAAGGACTGGCGGAAGCAGAGATGTATGCGGGCATTGGCTCTGGTTCGGAAATCCTTCAGGTGCTGGGGAAACCGGAAGCGGAAACGGCTGAGGCAGTCCGGTTCTCTCTAGCATGCGATGTGACGGAGGAAGATGTGGACCGCGTGGTGGATTGTCTGAAGGACATCGTGAGAGGTCAGAGAGTCATCGGCTGATCTGGATGTAAAAAGAAAAACACAGTATATCACAAATAATCAGGATTGCAAAAAAATAGAGTGTAATCTGTTTTTTGTCTTGACAAATCTGCGGCAGAAGTTTACCATAGAAGAGCTAGTACTTTTAACAAGGAGGGACTATTATGAAAATGTTAAAAAAAGCTGCCAGCCTGGTGCTTGCATCAGCTATGGTATTTTCACTGGCTGCCTGCGGAAACGGCGGCGGAAGTGACGAAGGAAATGCGGACGCTACGACGTTTAAGATTGGCGGTATCGGACCGATCACGGGAGATACGGCAATCTACGGTACAGCTGTCCAGAACGGCATCCAGCTCGCTGTGGATGAGATTAATGCGGACGGCGGCATCAACGGCGTACAGATTGAGTATCAGTTTGAGGATGATCAGAATGATTCCGAGAAATCAGTGAACGCATACAACACACTGAAAGACTGGGGAATGCAGATGCTGGTCGGAACCGTTACATCTACTCCGTGTACAGCAGTTGTCGAGGAGACGCATGCGGACAATATGTTCCAGCTCACACCTTCTGCAACTGCAGTAGAGAGTATCCAGTATGACAATGCATTCCGTATGTGTTTCTCCGACCCGAGCCAGGGTACGGTTTCTGCTGATTACATCGCAGATAACGGACTTGCATCAAAGATTGCCATCATCTACAACAGCTCCGACACATATTCCACCGGTATCTACCAGAACTTTGTGGCAGAGGCTGAGGCAAGAGGGCTGGAGATTGTAGCTGCAGAAGCATTTACGAACGACAGCAACACAGACTTTTCCGTACAGATTCAGAAAGCGAAAGACGGCGGAGCAGAGCTTGTATTCCTGCCCATCTACTATCAGCAGGCTTCTCTTATCCTGGCACAGGCTGACAGAGCCGGATTTGCTCCGGAGTGGTTCGGCGTTGACGGTATGGACGGACTCCTTGATGTGGAAGGATTCGATGCATCTCTTGCAGAGGGGCTGATGTTCCTGACACCGTTCACACCGGATGCAGAGGATGAGGCGACACAGACATTCGTAGCAGACTATGAGGAAGCATTCGGCGATACACCGATCCAGTTTGCAGCTGATGCTTACGACTGCATCTATGTGATAAAGATGGCAGCTGAGAAGGCGGAGATTACACCGGATATGAGCATTTCTGACATGAGCGACGCTATGAAGAAAGCGATGACAGAAATCACCATCGACGGACTGACCGGAAAACAGATTACATGGGGCGAAGACGGAGAGCCGTCCAAAGAGCCTACTGTCGTTGTTGTAGAGAACGGCGCATACGCAGTACTTCAGTAATCGGTATTTCGACAACCGGATGAGAAAAATCAGAAAAATGATCAGGCGGGACTTTTCAGGTCCCGCTTTTTCTGGTCTGCGTTTTTCCGCGTTCTTTTACAGAAAAATCATATTTTCCGGGTGCATTCCGTGTTATAATATGTGCACGGGCGTCCCGGCTTCCGATGTGGGAACGCCGGATGATGCGGACGGGAGAAGGATATGTTTGGCTATGTGACGATATGTGAACCGGAGCTCAAGGTAAAAGACCTGAAAAGATACAAGGCGTATTACTGCGGGCTGTGCAGGGAACTGAAAGAAAAATACGGGTTCATGGGACAGATGACCCTGACTTATGATATGACGTTTGCCGTCATTTTCCTCTCGTCGCTGTATGAGAGCAGCGCGTCTGAGGAAATGCACCGCTGCAAAGTGCATCCGGTGAAAAAGCAGGTGATGCTGAGAAATGAGATGACTGAATATGCCGCGGCGATGAATGTCCTGCTCGCCTACTATCATCTCGAGGATGACTGGAAAGACGACAGGAAAGTGACCAGTCTTGTGAGCAGGGACATGCTCCGCGGGAAAGTGAAGCGGGTCATCGAACGGTATCCGCGTCAGAGCAGGGCGATCCGCCGTGCCCTGGCAGAGCTTTCCGCCTGCGAGAAGGAAAACAGTACGGACATCGACCGGACAGCCGGATGCTTCGGGAAGCTGATGGCAGAGCTGTTCCTCTGCCGGAGGGATATGTGGGAGAAGAGCCTGCGGAAGATGGGATTCTTCCTGGGAAAGTTCATCTATCTGATGGACGCCTATGAAGACCTGTCGGAAGATAATGAGAAGGGAAGATACAATCCCCTGCAAAAACTCAGCGAAGAGGAAGATTACGAGGAGAAGATGAAGCGCATCCTCTGCATGATGGTGGCGGAGAGCACCGCAGAATTTGAACGTCTTCCGTGCCTGCTTGATGTGGACATTTTGCGCAATATATTGTATGATGGAGTCTGGAATCGTTACAATAAGATACAGATGAAGAAAAGCGAGGAACAGAAAAAATGAACAAGAATCCATACGAGGTGCTCGGCGTGTCACCGAGCGCGTCAGATGATGAAATAAAAAAAGCGTACCGCGACCTGACACGGAAATATCATCCGGATGCAAACGTGGACAATCCGCTGGCAGACCTGGCGGAAGAGAAGTTCAAGGAAGTGCAGGAGGCATATGATACCATCATGCATGAGCGTTCTTCCGGAGGCTCGGGCGGGTATTCCTACGGCGGAGGTTCATCCTACGGCGGCTCGGGCGGATATTCCTACGGGGGCGGCAGCTACAAGAGCGCCCAGCAGGACCCCAGGCTCCAGGCGGCGGTCAACTACATTAACAACCGGCGGTTCAAGGAAGCGCTCAACACGCTGGACCAGGTGTCCGAGCGGTCCGCACTCTGGTATTATCTGAGCGGCTGCGCCAATGCGGGACTTGGAAATAATGTGCTGGCAAGAGACCATGCAGCGCAGGCAGTCAATATGGAACCAAACAATCTGCAGTACAGGCAGCTCTTAAACCAGCTGGATTTCAGCAGCAGGAGATATCAGAACAGCCCGTACGGGAACGGGTACGGCACAGGCGGCTCTTCCTGCGGGACCGGAAATTTCTGCTGTGACCTGTGGCTTGCGGACACACTCTGTGAATGTATGGGAGGAGACCTCTGTTCATGCATGTAAAGGCGAAGACAGTTGCGCTTGGCGGGCTTTTGCTGGCGCTGACAGTAGTATTTATGGCTCTGGGGAGCGTGATTGAGACGAGCACCCTGTTCCTCCTGGCGGCGGCGTCCTTCTTTGTGGGCATCGTGATACGGGAGTTCGGTCTGAAGGCGGGCGGCGCATTTTACCTTGCGGCAGTCCTGCTTGGATTTATCACAGCGCCGAACAAATTCTATGTGCTCACATTCGCAGCCATGGGATTCTATATCTGGGGCATCGAAGCGGTGTGGCGCTGGCTGGAAAAACGCAGTGAAATGCAGAAGCGGCATCAGGCATTCTGGATTGCCAAATATACCATCTTTAATATCGTATATATCCCCATCGTGCTCCTCTTCCGGGACCTGCTCTTTCCCCAGGCAGTGCCGGATGGGATGCTGGCGGTTATCCTCCTGGGAGGTCAGGCGGGGCTGTTTATCTACGACAGGGCTTACGACTATGTGCAGGTGCATATCTGGGGGAAATTCCGGGGACGCCTGCTCTGAGGCGGAATGCGGCCGCAGGTGCGCGGGACGCGCCGGGGCAAAAAGGAAGAGCCACATTTCTGCGGCTCAAAGGGGGAAAAAGTTTATGAAAAAGTGTTCTTCTTAAGAACAATTATAGTATATCTGCAAGATGTGTAAAAAGTGTGTTCAAGTTTTGAATGGATTATGAACAATCCTATAAGAATATATGAAAATCCTCCAATGAGCGGAGAAAAAACCTCTGATGCGTGAAGAATAACCCTTGCAATCTGCTCCGGAAAGAGTTATATTAGAACCTGTAAAAGGAAAAATCTTCGGGGCAGGGTGCGATTCCCAACCGGCGGTATAGTCCGCGAACTGCTCTTACCGAGCAGCCGAACCGGTGACTTTCAGAAAGGATTCCGGTACCGACAGTATAGTCTGGATGAGAGAAGAAGTTTTCAGCTGCCGGCATCAGGTGTGCAGCAGCGTCCGTTATATGGAAAAGAAACATGCCCCGGGATGCGTTCCCGGGCTTTTTATTTTCCCGGCTGACCGGCATTGCCGCCGGTGACAGACGGAGGACGGACAGATTTCCGAGAAGATTGCCTTTTTCAAAAAACAAGTCGTATATCTGCGACGGAAAAAGGAGAGAAAAAAGATGAGTACAGAAACAAAGACAACCATGCAGACCAAGACAGGAATCGGAGCACAGGGGCAGGCAAAAGAGAAGTTCGGAATCCGGGCGCTCGTCAATATCGGGATGCTCTCCGCCATTGCCATCATCCTGATGCTGTTTGAGATACCGCTCCCGTTCGCGCCGTCATTTTACGAGATTGACTTCAGTGAAGTACCGGTAATGGTAGGATGTTTTGCGATGGGACCATTTGCCGGGGCGCTCATCGAGTTTGTGAAGATTCTGCTCAATTTCGTCTTTACGGGGACGGATACGGCAGGCGTGGGTGAACTTGCCAATTTCATCATCGGATGTTCGCTCTGCGTGCCGGCAGGACTCATTTACCGCAGAAAACGCACGCGCGCAAGAGCCCTGGTGGGGATGGCTGTGGGAACCGTCACCATGACGGTCCTGGGCTGCATCATCAACGCCTATATCCTTCTTCCCACCTATGCGACCGCATTCGGCATGCCCATGGACGCGCTGGTGGGGATGGGGACTGCGGTGAACCCGGGCATCACAAGTCTGTCTACTTTTGTGATTTTTGCAGTTGCGCCCTTTAACCTTCTGAAAGGCGTGCTGGTATCTCTGGTCGTATTTCTTATCTACAAGAAAATCAGTCCGGTCTTCCGGATGCGTCTCTCATAGGCGGACAGGATTTTCGCCGGAGGCTCAGGAGGATATCGGAGGAGGACAGGTCATGGACATCGGGATAAGGGCATATAATAAGGACGACAGAAAGGATGCCGCGGCGATATGGAATCAGGTCGTGGAAGAGGGAAGAGCATTTCCGCAGACAGAGTTCCTGACGGAAGAGAACGGGGATCGCTTTTTTGCAGAACAGTCTTTCACCGGCGTCGCCTGTGACAGAGAGACCGGAGAGCTCTGCGGTCTGTACATCCTTCATCCGAATAACATCGGGCGGTGCGGGCATATCTGCAATGCCAGTTACGCCGTGCGAAGAGATATGAGGGGAAACCACATCGGGGAAAAGCTGGTGGAACATTCCCTGAAAAAAGGAAGGGAGCTGGGATTTCGCATCTTGCAGTTCAACGCGGTGGTGGCAGATAATGTCAGTGCGCTGAAACTGTATGAGAAGCTTGGATTTGTCCGTCTGGGAACGATACCCGGAGGATTTCGGATGAAAGACGGGCATTACGAGGATATCATCCTGCATTATCACGAATTGTAATCTCTGGAATATGAAAAGCGGACGCATCAGGGACTTCCGGCTGGGGATAATACTGTAACAGCTCATGGAGCGCAGGTGAGGGAACGCGCTCTGAGAATACAGCCGGAAGGAGGAAAACGGGATGGAGCATCTGAGTGCAGAACTTGCAGTCAGGGATGTGTTTTCAAGAGTCATCCTCAACTGCGGCGGACAGAAGACCATCGAGACGGAAGTGCTTGCGGGAGGAGACATCATCGGAAGGGCGGCAGCCCCATACCATCTGCGGGAGTCGGAAGCCGCAGAGGAAACGGCACAGTGGGTCAACTGCTGTGTGGCGGAGGCGCTGACCGGAGAAAATATATTTGACCAGGAAAGGACAGACCGGATACTGAAGACACTTCTCGGAAATGAGAAGAGGAGCGAGGTGTTCAAAGCCGCCTTCAGCGTATCCGCAGCGGCAGCGGCAGCAGCGTCGTCGGCTCTGAAGATGCCGCTGTACCGCTATGCAGGCGGGATATGCGCGGCGCAGATGCCGGCTCCGGCGGTAAGGATTTTCGGAGATTTCCTGGCGGTCCCGCCTGTCGGGAGACCCTTTGCCGAACAGCTCGCATCCTGTATGGCAATCAGCAGGAAGCTGGAAAAGCGCGCGCATACAGAAGGACGGTCCCTGACACGGGAAGAAATCATGCAGGAGGAAGGGGCGGCGGACAGGCAGGAATTTCTTTCCTCGCTTCCGGACGCCCTGGTTATAACGGAGGGGAAGACCGCAACGCTGACAGAGCTGTTTTCTCTTATCAGACGCGCGGGCAGACAGAACCGGACGGTCGTGTTTGCCTGCGGCGAAGGGGAGACGGCAGATACGCTGATATGCGACCTCGCGGTCGCCTGCGGGGCGGACTGGATAGACGCCGGTCCTCTGCGCCACATGGAAAGCACAGAGAAATACAACCGGCTTCTGCGTATCAGCGAGAAGCTCTTTTAAACTGACAGGGATAGTGTTATACTAATAGAGCGGTTCCAAAGCGGCAGGGCGCGGGAACCGCTCTTATCACATCAGGGGGCGCACCATGCAGACAAAAGCAGCGGGGAACGTGCGGGCAGAAGAACGTGCGGACCGGGAGACTGCAGGCATGACTGTGCGCCGCCGGCAAGGAGAGCGGAATATGAGCATTTACGACATAAAAGCATATGAAACAGTCCGGGAAGAGAACCTTCCGGACCTGAAATCAAAAGGGACACTGCTGAGGCATAAAAAGAGTGGAGCCCGGGTGCTCCTGATGGAAAATGACGATGAGAACAAGGTGTTCGCCATCGGTTTTCGCACGCCGCCGTCCGACAGTACCGGCGTGCCGCATATCATGGAACATTCCGTGTTGTGCGGTTCCAGGGACTTCCCGGTCAAAGACCCCTTTGTGGAGCTGGTAAAAGGGTCGCTGAATACATTTTTGAATGCCATGACCTATCCGGACAAGACGGTCTATCCGGTGGCAAGCTGCAATGACACGGATTTCCAGAACCTGATGCACGTGTATATGGATGCGGTGTTCTATCCGAATATCTATGAAAGCGACAAGACATTCCGGCAGGAAGGATGGAGTTATCATCTGGACGACCCGGACGGAGAACTGACTCTCTCCGGCGTGGTGTACAATGAGATGAAAGGCGCATTTTCCTCTCCGGAAGGCGTGCTCGACCGGGTGATACTCAACACGCTCTTTCCGGATACATCCTATGCAAATGAATCCGGCGGAGACCCGGAGGCGATACCGGAACTTACCTACGGGCAGTTCCTTGATTTCCACCGGAAATACTATCATCCGTCCAACAGCTATATCTATCTCTACGGCGATATGGATATGGAAGAAAAACTGAGATGGCTGGATGAGGAATATCTTTCGGATTTTGATGAGATTACAGTAGATTCTGCGATACATTATCAAAAGCCGTTTCAGGAAATGCGGGAGATCGTCCAGGAATATTCCATAGCAAGCGATGAAAGTTTATCCGATAACACCTACCTTTCCTACAATAAAGTAATCGGGACCTCACTGGACGAAAAGCTGTATCTGGCATTTCAGATACTGGATTATGCGCTTTTGTCCGCCCCGGGCGCGCCGCTGAAGAAAGCGCTCCTTGACGTGGGCATCGGCAAGGACATTATGGGCTCTTATGACAACGGGGTGTATCAGCCCATCTTTTCCGTAATCGCGAAAAACGCCAATATGGAGCAAAAAGAAGAGTTCATCCGCACGGTAGAAGACACGCTGAGGAACATCGTTGACAAAGGCATCGACCAGAAAGCTCTGCGCGCGGGACTCAACTACTATGAATTCCGCTTCCGCGAGGCGGACTTCGGCAGTTATCCCCGGGGACTGATGTACGGGCTCCAGCTATTTGACAGCTGGCTCTACGATGAGGAGAAGCCGTTCATCCATATGCAGGCAATCCCCACATTTGAATTCCTGAAAAGCCAGGTGGAGACCGGATATTTTGAAAATCTTATCCGGACATGGCTTCTGGACAATCCCCACGGCGCCGTGGTCATCATCCGCCCGGAGCAGGGACGCACCGCCCGGCTGGACCAGGAACTGGCAGAGAAGCTGAAGGCATATAAAGAAAGCCTTTCTCCGGAGGAAGTGGAACGGCTTGTCCGTGAGACAAAAGAACTGGAAGCGTACCAGGAGGAAGAGTCTGAACCGGAAGCACTGGCAAAGATACCGGTGCTCAAAAGAGAGGACATCTCCAGGGAGATTGCCCCGGTTTATAATGAAGAGATGGAAGCAGACGGCGTGAAGATGGTCCACCATAATGTGGAGACGAACGGCATCGGCTATGTGACGCTGATGTTCGACCTCTCCGGGATACGGGCGGAAATGCTTCCGTATGTGGGAATCCTGCAGAGCGTGCTCGGCATCATCGATACCGCAAATTACGGATATGGAGAACTTTTCAATGAAATCAATATCCACACCGGCGGCATCGGTACATCGCTGGAACTGTATACAGATGTGACAAAGGTAAAAGAAAAAGAATTCCGCGCCACATTTGAGATGAAGGGAAAGGCGCTCTACCCGAAGATGGACGTGCTCTTTGCCATGATGCGGGAAATCCTGATGGAGTCAAAGCTCGATGACGAGAAGCGGCTCAGGGAAATCCTCGCTATGCTCAAGTCCAGGCTGCAGATGTCCTTCCTCTCGTCCGGACATACGACGGCAGCCCTCCGCTCCCTCTCCTATACATCGCCCATCGCCAGATTCAAGGACGATACGGACGGAATCGGATACTATGAGGCGGTAAAAGAGCTGGAAGAGCATTTCGGGGAACACAAAGAGGAGCTGATACGCAGGCTGAAAGCCATTGCGGCAAAAATCTTCCGGGCAGACAATATGATGGTGAGCTATACGTCCGCGTCAGAAGGTCTGGAGCCCATGCGGAAAGCATTTGGCGCAGTGAGCAGGAAACTGGGGGACACGCCAGGGAGCCGGGGAAATGACGGGTCAGACGCCGGGGCAGACACGGCATCCTGTGCCGCGGCAGTTTCCGGACCCTGCATCCTGCACTGCCGGAAGCGCAATGAAGGATTCAAGACATCCTCGAAAGTCCAGTACGTGGCGAGGACAGGCAACTTCATCGACGGGGGAGCCGGGTATACCGGAGCACTGCAGATACTGAAAGTAATCTTAAGCTATGATTATCTGTGGCAGAACATCCGCGTCAAGGGCGGCGCATACGGCTGCATGAGCAACTTCAACCGCATCGGCGAGGGATACCTGATTTCCTACCGGGACCCGAACCTGAAAAAGACCATGGAAGTATACGAAGGCGTAGTGGATTATCTTGAAAACTTCCATGTGAGCGACCGGGATATGAATAAATTCATCATCGGCACCATCAGCAACATCGACCGTCCGATGAACCCTGCGGCAAAGGGAAGCCGCTCCATGAACCTGTACATGAACCATGTGTCAGAGGAGATGCTCCGACAGGAGCGCGCGCAGATACTGGATGCAGACCAGGCGGATATCCGGGCGCTCGCAGACGTGCTTAGGGCAGTCCTTGCAGAAGAATCCCTCTGCGTCATCGGAAGTGAAGAGAAGATAGAAGAGAACAGGGATATGTTCCTGGAAGTAAAGACGCTGAGCTGAGAGAAAAAGAGCTGCGAAGCCAGATATACAGGAAAAGAAAAGGAGAATGCATGAGAGAAAATCACAAATCCGGTTTTGTCACCCTTATTGGCAGACCGAACGTAGGAAAGTCCACACTGATGAACCATCTCATCGGACAGAAAATCGCCATCACGTCGAATAAACCGCAGACGACAAGGAACCGGATACAGACCGTGCTGACGACGGAAGAAGGACAGATTGTCTTTGTCGATACGCCGGGCATCCACAAAGCGAAGAACAAGCTGGGCGAGTACATGGTACACATCGCCGAGCGCTCGCTCAATGAAGTGGACGTCGTGCTCTGGCTGGTCGAGCCTTCTACCTTCATCGGAGCCGGCGAGCAGCACATCATCAGTCAGTTAAAGAAAGTGAAGACACCGGTCATACTCGTCATCAACAAGATTGATATGGTAAAGAAAGAAGAACTCCTTCCGGTCATCGACATGTACCGGAAAGCATATGATTTCGCTGATATCGTGCCGGTGTCCGCAAGGAGCGGAGACAATACGGACGAGCTGGTCAGAGTCATCCTGAATTACCTTCCGTATGGTCCGCAGTTCTATGATGAGGATACAGTGACCGACCAGCCGGAGCGCCAGATCGTGGCGGAACTGATACGGGAGAAAGCACTGCACTGTCTGGAGGAAGAAATCCCACACGGCATTGCCGTTGCCATCGACCGGATGAAGATGGAGCGGAAAGTCATGCACATCGATGCCACGATTATCTGCGAGCGGGATTCCCACAAGGGCATCATCATCGGAAAACAGGGCTCGATGCTCAAGAAGATTGGAAGCACGGCGCGCTATGAGATCGAGCGGATGCTGGACTGCAGGGTGAACCTGAAGCTGTGGGTGAAGGTCCAGAAAAACTGGAGGGACAGCGACTATCTGATGAAGAACTTCGGATATCGGGATGAGGAGTAGAGAGGAAAACTGATTGCCGCACAGGAGGAGGGACTCCTGTGCGGCGGTTTGTATATGCATAATAAGTATTTGTATTTTGAAGGTGTTGATTCATTTGCACTGCAACGATACAAACAAATTTGCAATTATTTCTTGCATTTTCTTGCTTTTTCCCCAAATCGGCATATAATGAATATCCATTTCCAAACTTACTGCTGCTCCGTGAGGACAGCTCAACATGAAATCAGCAGACGAGACAACGCCTGCGACAATACGGCAAATGTAAAAGGTCAATTATTGTAAATCAGGAATCAAACAATTATAATGAAAGGGAATAGATATGGAAAACGAAAGACAACAGAATATGCAGATAACAGATGAAGAAACGAAAGTGCAGTATACGGACAATCCTCTTTGGAATATGAATCTCATGGATGATTTTCTTTTTGATGTGGCGACGGCAGATATTGAGACGTGCCGGATCATCATTGAGCTTTCTCTTGGGATAAGGATTCGGGAGATACGCTGGAAAGAAGGACAGAAAGTCGTACATAATCTTCCGGGAAAGCGCGGGATACGGATGGATTTCTATGTGGAAGATGTCGACGGGCGCGTCTTTGATGTAGAGATGCAGAAAAAGAACGAGGGAAATATCCCCAGGCGCACCCGCTATTATCAGGCGCTCCTGGATGCTCCGATGTTAAAAAGCGGGGAGCGCGGGTTCGATCATCTGAAGCCGGCGTACATCATCGTCATCTGCGGGTTCGACCTGTTCGGGTACGGGTTGTATCGGTATACGTTTGACAACCGGTGCAAAGAACTTCCGGAGCTTACGATGGGAGACGGATGCAGCAAGATCATTCTTAATACAAAGGGCAGGAATGACACGGAAGTTGACCGCACCCTGGTTGATTTTCTGCATTACATCGACCACAGTTCGGAGGAAAATATCCCGGATGACTGCGACGAACGTTTGAAAAATCTGCATAGAAAGGTTTATGAGATTAAGACAAATGAGCAGATGGGAGTGAGCTATATGAAGATGGAAGAGCGAGACCGTTTGATTCGTGAAGAAGGAGAAAGATTGGGAGAAGCACGGGGAGAAGCACGGGGAAAAATCGAGGGAGAAATCTCTGTGCTCCGAAAACTTGCGGCAAAGGGATATGACACAGAAAAACTTGCGGAAGACCTGGAACTGGACAGGGAACGGGTTGACCGGATTATGGAAACACTGAAAAAATACGGAGATAAATCTGACCGGGAGATTGCGGAGATGCTGGAATGAAAATCACAGAGGCGAAGAAAGAGCATCGTGCGGGAATCATGGATTTTTACCGTACGATGTGTGAAGTGCTCGATGGGAAATGTTTTCTGCCGGATGGAAATAAGGGCGGTTTCCCGTCACAGGCGATGGTGGAAGATGCCATCGCCTGCAAGGAGCAGTTTATTGGAATCGAGGATGGAAAAATTGTTGCTGCATATATCATGAACCATGTCTGCGATGAAGCTTACCGCCTGGTTCGCTGGCATATTGAAGCGGAAGAACGGGAAGCCTCTGTCCTGCATGCTCTCCGCGTCCTGCCGGAATATGGCGGCAGGGGATATTCCAGACGGCTTGTGGAACATGCGATACAGACTGCAAGGGAGCGGAAACAGAAAGCCATCCGGCTGGATTGTATCGTGGGAAATGACGTACCGGTAAAGCTATATCGGTCTTTTGGATTTGAATATGTGGATACTGTGAGTATCACTTATAAAGATATTGGTGTTCCGATGCCTTTTCGGCTTTATGAGCTGGTTCTGATGTAAGGTGTGGATAAGCGGGAAAAACGAAAATATTACTATACTGAAAAAACTTAAGAAATAAAAAAATCCCACACATGTGGGAAGGCTCCGAAGAACGATTAGAATAAATTTTTATTTGAACTTGTAGTGTAAACTCACGTGATGGTCATCACTTGAGTCACATTAAGTATAAAAGAAGATACTATAAGTGTCAATAGAAATCAAAGAAAAAATGTAAAAATGTAAGTTAAATATAAGACTTCAAATATAAGAAATAAGAGAAAAAGGAGGAAAAAATTATGGGAAGGTATGAGGGAGAGTACTATCTGGGGCTTGATGTGGGGACAGATTCAGTGGGATATGCAGTAACAGATAAGGCATATCACGTACTGGATTTTCGTGGAAGAGCCATGTGGGGAAGCAGATTGTTCGAGGCGGCTGAGACTGCAGAAAACAGAAGGTTATTTAGAACAAATAGGAGAAGACTTCAGAGAAGAAAATGGCGCATAGAACTTTTGCAAGAACTATTTTCAGAAGAAATCTGTAAGGTGGACCCGGGATTTTATCAACGGATAAAAGACAGTATGCTTTGGGCAGAAGATAAAAGCGAAAGACAGATTTATTCTCTGTTTAATGACAAAACTTATACCGATGCGGATTTCTACAGGACTTATCCTACGATTTATCATCTGCGCAAAGCTTTGATAACGGAAGAGCATCCTTTTGACATTCGGTTTGTATATGTTGCACTTCATCATCTGATTAAACACAGGGGACATTTTTTGTTCGCGGGTTCTGTAGAAAATGCAGTCTCTTTTTCCGTGGTCTTTGAAAAACTTAAAACATGTCTGTCTGATGAGTTGGATATAGAGATTGAATGCTTGTCTGAACACGAGCTGGAGGCAGTTCTAAAGAATAAAAGTCAGGGGAAAAGAGATAAAAATTCTGCTGTAATGAAATTGTTGGGATGTAATAAGAATGATCGACTATTAAAGGCTGTAATAGGATTAATGTGTGGTCTTACTGTTAAACTGGAGGATTTGTTCGATGATACCTCATTAAAAGAAATCGAAAAGCCATTTATCTGTTTTGCAGGAGAACCTTATGATGAATTGCGTGCAGCGATTGAATCAGATATTCATGAGCGCTGCGCTGTTATTGATGCAGTGAAAGCAGTGTATGACTGGTCGGTTTTAGCAGATATTTTAAAAGGCGGAGAATATGAAAATCAGTCTTATTTATCGGTGGGTAAGGTGGCATCTTATGAAAAGCATAGAGAAGATTTGAAAATGCTGAAAAAAGTTATAAAATCAGCAGATGCGGATATTTATCGAGATTTTTTTCAGAAAACAGGAAAAGATAATTATTGTGCTTATATTGGCTCTACAACTCAGAATGGAAAGAAACAAAATGTTAAGAAATGTACCTATGATGATTTAAAAAAATCCATTCGGAAAATCATAAATACATATTATAAAGATTCGCATGACGAGGATGTACAATATATTTTAAAGGAATTGGATAATGAAAGTTTTCTTCCGTTACAAGTAACAAAAGATAATGGGGTGATTCCATATCAGATTAATGAAATGGAATTGAAAAAAATATTAGAAAATGCACAAAAATATCTTCCGTTTTTAAATCAGACGGATGAAAAAGGTATGAGTGTTAAAGATAAAATTGTCAGTATATTTGAATTTCGAGTTCCATATTATGTTGGACCTTTAAATACAAACGGAAATAAAAATGCATGGGC
>DXAL01000051.1 GCA_019117125.1 Candidatus Mediterraneibacter merdipullorum | reverse complement strand
GGGCTGAACGGACGTTGGCGCGGAGGGAGCGCCTGCTCATGAGCAAAGAAGCGGCGCAGCCGCAGGAAGCACGCAGTGCGTCTTTGCGAATGGCGCGGGCTGAACGGACGCCTGTAGGACGGAATTCTTATGGACAAAAGGTATTATTCACTGGACACATATTTAAAAGAAACTTTTCACGAGAAGGTATACAAAATCACTCTGAACGGCGGCATGACCTGTCCCAACCGGGACGGCACCGTGGGAACAGGCGGCTGCATCTTCTGCAGCGCTAAAGGCTCCGGAGACTTTGCCGGCAGCGCCTCCCTCACGATTCCGGAGCAGCTCGCAAAAGGGAAGGCGGCGCTCCAGGAGAAGCGCCCGGTCCGTTCTTTCATCGCGTACTTCCAGGCATTCACCAACACCTACGCACCGGTGCCCTACCTGGAAAAAATATATACAGAAGCGCTCTCTGACCCGGATGTAAAGGTACTCTCCGTGGCAACGAGACCGGACTGTCTGGACGAAGATGTCATCGCTCTTTTGAGCCGTCTGAACCGGATTCGCCCGGTCTGGGTCGAACTGGGACTCCAGACCATCCATCCGGATACCGTACGGCTCATACGGCGCGGATATGATACGGACGTATTTGACCGGGCTGTGCGCAGGCTGCGCGATGCAGGCATCAGCGTCATCGTACATGTCATCTTATATCTTCCGGGGGAAGATGAAGACCGGATGCTGGACACCATCCGCTATCTGAACCGGTGCGGCATCCAGGGCGTCAAGCTCCAGCTCCTCCACGTCCTGAAAGGCACGGACCTGGACGCCCTCTACCAGCGGCATCCCTTCCATCTCCCGGATATGGAAGAATATATCCGGATGCTCGCAAAATGCGTCACTCATCTGCGCCCGGACATCGTCATCCACCGGCTGACCGGAGACGGTCCGAAAGAGCTTTTGCGCGCTCCGCTCTGGACCGGCGCGAAGCGCACGGTGCTCAACCGCTTCCATCAGTATATGAAAGAAAACGACTTATGGCAGGGAAAGGATTATCATGGCTGAAACATTCACACTCTACAAACTCATCATACTGTATATGCTGGACAAGGTAGATTTTCCCCTCACCACATCCCAGATTTCCGAATTTGTGCTGAACAAGGGATATACGAATTATTTCCGCCTTCAGGAAGCCCTCTCGGAGCTCTCCGAATCCGGGCTCATCCGCCCGGAGACAACGCACAACCGCACCCTCTACCACCTGACGGAAAACGGCGCGGAGACCATCCTCTATTTCGGTCACAAGATATCCGCCGCCATACGGCAGGATATCGACGAATTTCTCCGGGAAAAGCAGTATGACCTCAAGGAGGAAGTATCGGTAAGAGCCGATTACTACCTGAATACCCGCAGGGAATACGAGGTGCGCTGCCGGATTACGGAAAACGGCGCGGACCTCATCGACCTGAAACTGACCGTTCCCACGGAGAAAGAGGCGGAAGCCATCGTAAACCACTGGAATACAAAGAGCCAGGAAATCTACACGCTCTTACTGTCGAATCTTCTGTAGATACTCCCTGATCTGTTTCTCGTATCCAAGCTCGCCGGGTTCATAGAACCTGGCGTCTTTTATTTCATCCGGGAGATACTGCTGCCTGACATAGTGTCCGGGATAATCGTGGGCATATTGATATCCGGTCCCGTGCCCCAGCTTTGCCGCTCCCCCGTAATGGGCATCTCTTAAATGCGCAGGAACCGAGGTCCGGTACCGCTTCACCGCCTCGTTTGCCGCAGAAATGGCGTTCACCGCTGAATTGCTCTTTGGCGCGCACGCCACATAAGTCACTGCCTGGGAGAGGATAATCTGGGATTCCGGCATGCCGATACGCTCCACCGCCTGTGCCGCAGACACCGCTACGGTCAGCGCCATGGGGTCTGCATTTCCCACATCTTCCGACGCACAAATCATGATGCGCCGCGCGATGAACTTCACATCCTCTCCCGCATACAGCATCTTCGCCAGATAAAAGACGGCCGCATCCGGGTCCGACCCCCGCATGCTCTTGATGAACGCGGAGATGATGTCGTAGTGATTGTCGCCGCGCTTGTCATAATTCACGACGCGTTTCTGGATGCACTCCGACGCCGTCTCCCTGGTGATGTGTATCAGCCCGTCAGCGCTGCGCTCCGTCGTCAGGATGCCCAGCTCAATGGCATTGAGGGCGTTCCTGGCGTCTCCGCCCGCCATATCTGCCAGAAACTCCAGCGCATCTTCGTCCGCCTGTGCGTGAAAGCTCCCCATCCCTTTCTTTTCATCCGTCACCGCCCTCAGAAGGAGGGTTATGATATCCTGCTTATCCAGCGGTTTCAGTTCAAAGATGACCGAGCGGGACAGAAGCGCCCCGTTCACCTCAAAATAGGGATTCTCCGTGGTGGCTCCGATCAGCACGATGGTGCCGTCCTCCACAAAAGGCAGGAGATAATCCTGCTGCCCTTTGTTGAACCGGTGTATCTCATCGATAAAAAGGATGGTCTTCTTCCCGTACATCCCGCGCATGTCCCGGGCGGCACGGACCACTTCCTCCATATCTTTCTTCCCCGCAGACGTGGCGTTTATCTGCCGGAACTGCGCGCTCGTCGTATTGGCGATGACTTTTGCCAGCGTCGTCTTGCCTGTGCCCGGCGGTCCGTAGAAAATAACGGAACTCAGTTTATCCGCTTTGATGGCACGG
This sequence comes from Candidatus Mediterraneibacter merdipullorum, assembly GCA_019117125.1. GTDB lineage: Bacteria > Bacillota > Clostridia > Lachnospirales > Lachnospiraceae > Mediterraneibacter > Mediterraneibacter merdipullorum. The sequence goes on along the minus strand of DXAL01000051.1, from coordinate 70,617 downwards.
TAAAGGAGCTTGTCCTTTCCGATGATGTGCTGCTGCCCGACGACCTCATCGAGGGTCTCCGGCCTCATCCTGGACGCCAGAGGCGCCTCGCTCTCCTGGGTGGTCTCTCTCATATAATCAAACAGGTCCATGCTCTGCCTTCCTTTCGTTCTCCTGTCTTTCGTTCTCCTGTCTTTTCATCCCTGCTGCCCGGCCATGTCGTCCGGTCCGTCTCCAAAGCCGGTGCATCCTGCCAGTTCCCGTATCACTTCCCCGGCGATGAGGAGTCCCGCCACCGGAGGAACAAAGGACACACTGCCCGGAATGCTGCGGCGCATCCCGGCGTCCTCCCCGATCGTCTTCCCCTGCGTATCCACCGGCTGTTCCCTGGAATACAGGACTTTCAGGCGCCGGACGCCCCGCTTTTTCAGTTCCCTTCGCATGACCCTGCACAGAGGACATACGCTGGTATCGTAGATATCCGCTATCTCGAACAGTTCCCCGTGCAGCTTGTTTCCGGTTCCCATGCTGCTGAGCAGACGGATTCCCCGGTTCTGCGCCTCCCACGCAAGTGCAATCTTGGCGCTGACCGTATCGATGGCGTCTATCATATAGTCGATGCTGCCCGCCTCATCCAGCAGCGCCCCTGCATTATCCGGGAGCACAAATGTCTCATGGGTCTCCACCCGGACAGCCGGGTCGATATCCCGGATGCGCTCTGCCATCACTTCTGTCTTAAGCCGTCCGACCGTGCTGTGATATGCGATGGACTGCCGGTTGATATTCGTGACGGAAACCCGGTCATTATCAACAAGGACCAGCCTGCCCACACCGCTCCTTGCCAGCGCTTCGATACAGTGGGACCCCACGCCGCCTACGCCGAACACCATGACCGAGGAGTTTTTCAGCCTCTTCATGCCCTCAAGACCGAGCAGGAGCTCTGTCCTGGAATGTTCACTGACTGCTTTTTGCTCTTCTGTACTCAGAGGGACTCACTCCTTTCTGTTTGCGAAATGCCTTGGAAAAATAAAGGTTATTTTCAAATCCGACCGAATAGGCGATGGCGGACACCGACAGGTCCGTCTCCCGCAAAAGGCTGCACGCCTGCCGGATACGGTATCCGGTCAGATAATCTTTGGGCGACTTTCTCATGTAATTCTGGAATGACCGGAACAGGTGGCTCCTGCTGATGCCCACATACGATGCAATGTCTTCCACCGAGACCGGATAAGAGTAGTTTGTCTCAATGTATTTTACCGCTTTCTCCACGTAAGTCACATGGGAGGCTTTCTCCGGCTCCGGCTTCCCCGCGTAATGCATGAACACCGCCAGGAGGCTGTAGAGCTTTCCCGTCATGGCCACTGCCGATTCGTAGGTATTTCCCTTCCGCTCGTAGATTTCCCGCAGCCCCCTGCGGATTTCCTCCTCCGGCACGCTCCCCTTCCGGATATAGGGTGTTTCCCTGGAAAACCGGGTGCTCCGTATGATTGAAGCGGCGTCCGCCCCCATAAACCCTGCCCAGCAGTACTCCCACGGCTCTTCCTCATCCGCCTGGTACTGGAGCTGGGTCCCTGGAAACAGGAGGAACGTATCCCCCTCTTCCAGATGGACGGAGACCTCCCCCATAGTGTATCTCCCGCCTCCCGAAAGGATGTGGTGGATGCAGTAGTGATCCCTGACGCCGGGTCCCCACTGATAGTGGGGCTCACATTTCTGATACCCCACGTTGTATACCGAGAGGGAACTTAAGAGCTCCTCCCCCATCTTGTACGAATATTTGTACGATTCCGCCATCTCGTCCCCTTCCTTTTCCATTCCGCTGCCGCGCTCCCGGGTGTGCGACATGCATCTGCGCTGTGCCCCGGGACAGTTCCAGGGACATTATAATATCATGCCTGCCGTTTGCGCAACATTTTTACATAAAATTGCACGTAATTTTTATAGACGGGACGCCCGCCTTCCGATATACTGGAAACAGAATACATATCGTGATTCATATTAAAATTCAGGAGGATCATCAGATGAAACAGAAATTATTCGACAAATTCGCAGAACTCTTCGGAAATTCCGACGGTGCGCGCTTCTATTTTTCACCGGGACGCGTCAACCTCATCGGCGAGCACACGGATTACAACGGAGGACATGTCTTCCCCTGCGCCCTCACGATGGGAACCTACGGCGCGGCAAGAAAGAGAGACGACCGCAAGATGCATTTTTATTCCATGAACCTGGACCGCTTCGGCGTTGTGGAGGCTTCTCTTGACGACCTCACCAACAAGAAGGAATACAACTGGGCAAACTACCCTCTGGGCGTTGTCTGGGCATTTGCCGAGAGAGGACTGCATCTGGACAGCGGATTTGACATGGTCATCTGGGGTAATATCCCCAACGGAGCTGGTCTTTCCTCTTCCGCTTCCCTGGAAGTCCTCACCGGCGTAATCCTGACGGACCTCTTCGGCATCACGGACCTGAGCATGGTGGACCTGGCGCTCATCGGACAGTACTCCGAGAACAACTTCAACGGCTGCAACTGCGGCATCATGGACCAGTTCACCGTTGCCATGGGCAAAAAGAACAACGCCATCTTCCTTGACACAAACACAATGAAATATGAGTACGCTCCCATCGAGCTGGATGATGCGAAAATTGTCATCACCAACAGCAAGGTGAAGCACAGCCTCGTGGATTCCGCCTACAACGACAGGCGCCAGGAGTGCACGGACGCGCTTGCTGCGCTGAAGACAAAGCTGGACATCAGCGCCCTGGGCGACCTGACCCCGGATGAATTTGAGGCGAACAAGGACATCATCACAGACCCGGTACAGTTAAAGCGCGCAAAACACGCCGTATACGAGAACCAGCGCACCATCGACGCTGTGGCTGCATTAAAGGCGGGCGATATCACGAAGTTCGGTCAGCTGATGAACCAGTCCCACATCTCCCTGCGGGATGACTATGAAGTATCCTGCGAGGAGATTGACATCCTTGTGGACCTGGCATGGGCGATTCCCGGCGTCATCGGCTCCCGCATCACCGGAGGCGGCTTCGGCGGATGCACGGTCAGCATCGTGAAAAATGACGCGGTCGATACTTTTATCGAGAGCATCGGAAAAGCATACAAAGAGAAAGTCGGGCACGAAGCGGAATTTTATACCGTAGACATCGGCGACGGAGCTTCCAGACTGGACTGAGCCCCTCTTTTGAAAGGAGAAATGAATCCCATGCTTTATGAATCAATCAAAAAACTGGTGCAGTATGGCATAGACACCGGGCTCACCCCTGAGAGCGAGCGCATCTATACGACCAATCTCCTGCTCGACCTCATGAAGGAGGACGATTACGAGGATACGGACTGTGACTTAAGCCACATCGTGCTGGAGGACGTGCTGAAAGACCTGCTCGATGAAGCGGTGAAACGCGGCATTATCGAGGACAGCATCACATACCGCGACCTCTTTGACACGAAGCTGATGAACTGCCTCGTGCCCCGTCCGGCTCAGATACAGGACAAATTCTGGAAAGAATATGAAAAGTCGCCGGAAGATGCGACTGCCTACTATTATAAATTAAGCCAGGACAGCGACTATATCCGCCGCTACCGCATCCGGCGCGACCGCAAGTGGACGGTGGATACCCAGTACGGCACTCTGGATATCACCATCAACCTCTCCAAGCCGGAGAAAGACCCGAAAGCCATCGCGGCGGCGGGGGCTGCGAAATCCGCATCCTACCCGAAGTGCCAGCTCTGCATGGAAAATGAAGGATATGCCGGACGTGTGAACCACCCGGCGCGGGAGAACCACCGCGTCATCCCCATCACCATCCAGGGAAAGAAGTGGGGCTTCCAGTATTCGCCTTACGTGTACTATAATGAGCACTGCATCGTGTTCAACGGGGAGCATGTGCCGATGAAGATTGACCGGAATGCATTTGCGAAGCTGTTTGATTTTATCAGACTCTTCCCCCACTACTTCCTCGGCTCCAACGCAGACCTTCCCATCGTGGGCGGCTCCATCTTAAGCCACGACCACTTCCAGGGCGGGCACTATACGTTCGCCATGGCGAAGGCTCCCGTCATCGAGCGGTTTACCGTGGACGGATATGAAGATGTGGAAGCCGGCATCGTGAAATGGCCCCTCTCCGTCATCCGTCTCCGCGCGGAACATGCGGAGCGCATCATCGACCTTGCGGACCACATCCTGGGCAAATGGCGTTCCTACACGGATGAGGAAGCATTTATCTTTGCAGAGACAGACGGCACGCCCCACAACACGATTACGCCCATCGCCCGCAGGAAGGACGGGCTGTACGAGCTCGACCTGACGCTGCGCAACAACATCACGACAGAAGAGCACCCGCTGGGCGTCTATCATCCCCACGCAAAACTCCATCACATCAAGAAGGAGAACATCGGACTCATCGAAGTCATGGGGCTCGCTGTGCTCCCTGCCCGCTTAAAAGGCGAGATGGAGCTCTTAAAAGAATATATCCTGGAAGGAAAAGACATCCGCAGCAACGAACAGATTGAGAAGCACGCGGACTGGGTGGAAGAATTCCTTCCGGAATATCCGGACGTGAACGCAGACAACATCGAACATATCCTGGAACAGGAAGTCGGAAAAGTCTTCTGCCAGGTGCTGGAAGATGCAGGTGTGTACAAGTGCACGGAAGAAGGAATGAAAGCGTTCCACCGGTTTATCGATGTGCTGTAAATGACTGGCATACAGAATATCTGAAATCACCAGGAAACAGGAGAAACCTGAGAAACCTGAGAGACACAACGGACTCTCAGGTTTCTGTTTTTTCGTTGAGGATATTCAGAAATTCCCGTGGCGTGACAATTATTTTGTCGCATCGCGGAAGAACTCTTCCATCCTGTCAAATGGTATCACATCTGTTCTGTCATACAGGTCTGTATGCACGGCGCCCGGAATGAGCAGCAGTTCTTTGTTGTACGCATAGCTGCTCCCTCTCACCATATCAGCATAGGCATCTTTGCTGAAATAGCAGGAATGAGCCTCCTCCCCGTGGATGATGAGGACTGCGCTGCGGATTTCACCGGAATATTGCAGAATGGGCTGATTGAGGAAGGACATGCAGCCTGTCACATTCCAGCCATTGTTGGAGTTCAGCGAGCGGGGATGATACCCCCTTTTCGTCTTATAGTAGTCGTAATAATCTTTTACAAAGAAGGGGGCATCCTCCGGCAGCGGATCCACAACGCCTCCGCCCGGCGCATTCGTGCCGCTCCTGTAATCTTCTGTCCGCTGGGCATTCAGAGCTTTCTTCTTCTCATAGCGGGTCTGCTCCGAATCCTCGGAATCGAAGTATCCTTTCGCGTTCACACGCGTCATATCATACATAGTGGACGCCACCGCCGCCTTTATCCTCGTATCCAAAGCCGCCGCATTGAGCGCCATGCCTCCCCATCCGCAGATGCCGATGATGCCAATCTTCTCCGGGTCAACATTGTCCTGCACGGAAAGGAAGTCCACCGCCGCCTGAAAGTCCTCGGTATTGATATCCGGCGATGCCACATAGCGGGGCTCTCCTCCGCTCTCGCCCGTGAAAGACGGGTCAAATGCAATGGTCAGAAAACCGCGCTCCGCCATGGTCTGGGCATAGAGTCCGGCGGCCTGCTCCTTCACCGCTCCAAAAGGACCGCACACTGCAATCGCCGTAAGCTTCCCCTCTGCGCCTTTCGGCTCATACATATCCGCCGCCAGCGTGATGCCGTAACGGTTGTGAAACGTCACTTTCCGATGCTCTGTTTTATCGCTCTTCGGGAAAGTCTTATCCCATTCTTCCGTCAGATATAATGTTTCTTTCATGTTCAGGAACCTCCTTGCTCTTTCTGTTCAGAGTTTGTTCTGACTGTATCGTAGCGCGGAATACGAACAATAGCAAATACTTTATTTATATGTTGTGATATGCTTTTTTGCTATGGTAATCATTGACATCCTCTTCCGTTCCTTTTAAGATGAAAACAAAGTAACATGGTGTTCCTGTACAAACAGGATAGCACGATGAAGCAGGAGGGAAAAGAAACATGAATTTATCTGATTCAAAGAAGAAACTTGCGCTGGCAGGCGTCGTCTGCGGAATTGTAGCGGCGTGCCTGGCATATTTCGGAAATCCGGCAAACATGGCGTTCTGTATCGCATGTTTTATCCGTGACACGGCGGGAGCTCTGGGACTTCATTCCACAGAGACCGTACAGTATGCAAGACCGGAGATCATCGGTCTTGTGCTGGGTTCATTTATCATCTCTGTGGCGACAAAAGAGTATCGCTCCACAGCCGGATCGTCGCCTATGGTACGTTTTGTCCTGGGGATGATCCTCGCCATCGGTTCTCTTGTATTTCTGGGATGTCCGCTCCGTATGATCATCCGCATGTCCGCAGGAGATCTGAACGCGTGGATCGCATTGATCGGTTTCATCCTCGGAGTGGGGACAGGCGTTATCGCTCTTAAGAAAGGCTTCAGCCTCGGGCGTGCACATCTGACGAACCGCATGAGCGGAGGCGTGCTGCCGGTACTTATGCTGGGCATCCTTGTGCTGGCTCTTGCAACAACACTGTTAAAGAGCAGTCAGAGCGGTCCGGGAAGTATGCATGCGCCGGTCATTCTTTCTCTGATCGGCGGACTGATCTTCGGGGCGTTTGCCCAGAAGTCGAGGATGTGCTTTGCGGGAAGTATCCGTGACGTGATCCTGATGAGAAACTTTGATCTGCTGACTATCATCGGAAGTTTTTTCGTTGTCATGCTGATCTATAATGTCGCTACTGGAAATTTTACTCCTGCATTCGATACTCCGGGGGTGATCGCTCACTCTGAACACCTATGGAATATTCTCGGTATGTATGCGGTAGGATTTGCCGCGGTGCTTGCAGGCGGCTGCCCGCTGCGTCAGCTCATCCTTGCAGGTCAGGGATCGTCGGATTCTGCCATGACTGTGACCGGCATGTTTATCGGAGCGGCGCTGGCTCACAACCTGGGGCTTGCGGCGAGTGCAACAGCTCTTAATGCGGAGACTCAGGAAGTCGCAGCGGGAAGCGTGCCGCTGAATGGAAAAGTGGCGGTCATCATCTGCATTGCAGTATGCTTTGTGATCGGATTTTTCAATAAAAGAAACGAAAATAAATGAACTGTTATAACTGGAAATAATAAGAGAAAGAAGGAATAAGGATGAAAGAAGTAGATGCAAGAGGTCTTTCCTGCCCGGAGCCGATGATGCTCACGGAAGAGGCGGTCAAAAGCGAAAACGGAGCCATAAGAATTCTTGTGACAGAACCCCATCAGAGGATGAATGTGGAGAAATGTGCGAGAGATCACGGAAGAGAGTATACATCGACAGAGACAGAGGACGGATTTGTCGTTGTGATCGAGCCGCAGAAGTAAAGCATATGAGAAAGAAAGAATTAAAACTTGTAGTTACATTTCACACGACAGCGGACGCAATGGCTATGGAGAAAGCCTGCCGGGAACTGGATGTTCCGGGCAGGCTGATTCCTGTGCCGAGAGAGATATCCGCAGGGTGCGGGCTTGCATGGTGCGCGCCTCTTACAGAGAGAGAACGCCTCGCCGGAGTGATGGCGGAATGCGGGATCGAGCAGGAGGACCTGCATGAGTGCATGCTTTAAGCGTGACGAGTGTGCATGCGGAGCGGCGATTAGGTATGAACTGTTCCGACCATCTCTTTATCACATTTACAACACAGAACTTTCACACAATACTGGTACCCTTTTAAACGTATTTAAGTATATGTTCAGGAGGGTAAAGCTTTGATCGAAGTGAGGAATCTGGTAAAAAAATATGGATCTCATTTAGCCGTAGACCATCTGGATTTTAAGATTGAATCCGGACGGATCTATGGCTTTTTAGGTCCTAACGGCGCCGGCAAATCGACGACCATGAACATTATGACAGGATATCTCGGCGCGACAGAGGGTGAGGTGCTCATTGACGGACACGATATCCTGAAAGAACCGGAAGGGGCAAAGAAGCATATCGGATATCTGCCGGAACAGCCGCCGCTCTATGTGGATATGACAGTTCGGGAATATCTTGAATTTGCAGCGGAATAAAAGGGAATACAAAAAGCAAAAAGAGAGGAAGAAATTATAGAGATAGAAAAGATGGTGCGGATCAAGGATGTGGAGCACCGGCTGATCAAAAACCTGTCCAAAGGGTACCGTCAGAGAGTCGGGCTTGCACAGGCAGTCCTCGGCTTCCCGGAGATCATCATACTGGATGAACCAAGTGTGGGCCTCGATCCCAAGCAGATCATTGAAATCCGTGAGCTGATCCGCAAACTGGCGAAGAAGCACACGGTCATCTTAAGTTCTCATATCCTTGCGGAAGTAAGGGAAGTCTGTGATTATATACTGATCATATCCAAAGGCAGACTGGTAGCCAGCGATACACCGGAGAACCTGGAGAAAATGCTGGGTGAACATAATTCCGTTGAAATCGAGACCGGGGCATCACCTTCCGAAGTGCGGCTGATCCTGAAGAATGTGCCGGGAATCGAAATGATAGAGACACAGGAAAAAGGAGACGGAGTGACATGGGCAAAGATCACGGAAAAGAAGGGAGAGGCTATAAGGGAACGGGTATTTATGGCATTTGCATCTGCAAAGACTCCGCTTCTGCCCCTGAAAGCAGCCGGAATTCAGGAGGTAATTCTCATGGAAACCCGCGTACTCCGCTATTTTCTTGCCGTCGCAAGGGAAGGGAGCATCACTGCCGCAGCCAACTCCCTGCACCTGACGCAGCCCACTCTGTCCCGCCAGATTAAAGAGCTGGAAGAATTCATCTCCATGGGGAATACCATCAGCGGCAGCGTGTATATCGGCGGCGGAGAGACAAGGGCAATGACAGAGATTGCGAAAATCATAAAAGAACTGCAAGACACCTGGGGCGTTGTCATGCGCAAAGACAGCCCCCTTGCCGCAAAATCCAGCATCAAAAAAGAAGACCTTCTTGGTCTTCCTCTCATCTGTTCCCGCCAGGCGCTCTCACCCCGTCTGGAGGGAAACAGCTATGCGGACTGGTTCGGCGCGGACTATGTGGGGCTGAACATCGTCACTACCTTCAATCTGGTCTACAACGCCGCCATCATGGTCGAAGCCGGCATCGGATACGCTGTCACGCTGGACAATCTGATTGATACTTCCGGGGACAGCAGCCTGTGCTTCCGCCCCCTCTCTCCGAAACTGGAATCCGGGCTGAATGTCGTATGGAAGAAGCATCAAGTGTTCTCGCCCGCGGCGGAGCTGTTTCTGAAGCAGATGCAGGCGAAATTCGCGGATGTCAGTTAACTTGCTAAAGAAGTGCCATCAAGAATATAGTGATACCCGCCATACCTGAGTATCTTGTCTTTCAACCCGCCTGCCTGATAAAATCCCTGTGCTTCTAATTCGGTCTGTGCTTCAACCAATGCACGTTCAAAACGGTCTGCCATGCTATCCAGCCGTTTCTCTGCCATCTTTTCTCCCAGTCCGATATGACCGGCTTCTGCCAGAAACGACTGACGTCTGATATCCGGGAGTCTTCGTACCCCGCCAATGTAAAGCGCCATATCTTCTGTACTGTTTTCATAAACCACAGTACTGACAATATCGTAAGCCGGTGCAAGACGGACCGCTCTTAAATCTTCACTGTAAAGCAGCGAGACATTTTTTATATGGTTGTCTGTATTTCCAATCAGATAATTAAAGATGCAAAGGTCCCACAATTTCAACTGGTCTTCCATCGGGTCTGTCGAATATGCACGCAGCAGTTCAAACATCTTTTTCAGATAACCGTCCTGTTCTCCTTCATATTTTCGCTCAGCCGGAATCCCCAGCGCCTGCGCAAAGTCTTCCTGATGGAGGCGGAACGGAACCGAAAGTCCGTCAATCCGCACCCCGCCCGAAGTCATTTTTCGGTCATATCTTTTTGTTGCAAACAAAACATCTTCGTCCGTATTGTTTCCGATATTGATAATAAAGCTTTCTGGTATTTCAATTCCAAGTTTTCCTGCCGTCAAAAGACACAACTGCTCGTTAGCCACAATCCTCTGGAGACGGACATGACTCTGTTTGACAATATGTGTACTCGGAGCTTCACCCAGGGGAAGATACCATTGACCGGTATCAGCATCCAGATACAACCCGACTTTTCCAGAAGCACCGGTAAGCGACAGGTGCGCTTTTGTTACCATCTGAGCAGATTCTGTTGCCCCCTCTGCCGCCAGTCTTCTGACCTCGTTTTCCGTTATTTTCCGATACTTCGGCCGATGTTTTGAATCTGCAGATGTTAAAATCTTTACTGCACCAAGACATTCCTTCCCCAATCCCGCCAGAATAGACAGATAATCGTTCTCATCCACATGCATCCATCCGGCTACACACCGCCTTGTAAAACCTTCCGGGAGAAGTCCGTCAAAAAAACGGAATGTCTGCTCTGATGAAAACGGAGAATCGGAAAACGGAAGACTGATTGATATCGGACGGTTTCCTTCCTGAGACATATATTCATCCGCATACCGAAAAGACGCATTTATCGGCGAATCTCCTGTTATATTTCCCACATAGATGCTTTTCCCTTTTATTTCAATGTATACAGCCAGTTGCTCTTTCATATCATCCCCGCTTTTCTACAAGCAAATCCATACCCAGCAGATTGATAATCTGCAAAGCCTTTCCGATTTCTGCTGTTGCTTTTCCCCGTTCCAGGTCAGAAATAAAACTGATGCTCAATCCCGTAAATTCCGATAAATAAGCTTGTGTGTAATGAAGCTCTTTTCGTCTCTCGCGGATAGCTTTTCCGAGAGATTTTGGGTCAATGATTTTCATAAATGAAATCTCCATTTTTGCCGTACGGCTAAATTACTAATTATATATCATTTTTGAGCCGTACGGACAAATCGCAGTTCTGCCCGTCGATTTTAAGCCGTACGGCTAAATTAATTATAATGCACCTTTCTCTTCATTTCAAGCTCATCTTTTGTAATCTTCAAACAGTCTTTTGTAATATTCTTAAAATAAAAAAAGGATGCCGGTGCCATCTGACAGACTTTTCCGTCAATGACACCGGCATCCCGGCATAACAGTTATTCTGCTTTTCCTATTTCCTGGAATCCAGATATGCTTTTCTTCCCTCTTCGTACAGGTTATTGCCCTCGCTGTCAATGATGACGACAACCGGCATATCCTCTACATAGAGTTTCCTCAGAGCCTCAGCGCCCAGGTCTTCAAAAGCGATGAGCTCTGCCTTCTTGATGCATTTTGCAAGCAGTGCTCCGGCTCCGCCGATAGCTCCGAAGTACACGCCGCTGTATTTCTTCATGGCTTCCACCACTTCCGGAAGACGTGCGCCCTTTCCAATCATGCCGCGCGCGCCCACAGACATCATGGTCGGCGCATAAGCATCCATACGTCCGCTTGTGGTCGGTCCTGCGCTGCCGATGACCTGTCCCGGTTTCGCCGGAGTCGGTCCCACATAGTAGATGGTCGCATCCTTCGGGTCAAAGGGGATATCCTCGCCTTTTGCCAGCGCCTCGCACATCCTCTTGTGTCCGGCGTCGCGGGATGTATAGATGGTCCCTGTCAGGAGCACCTGGTCTCCTGCGTGGAGCGTCTTAGCAAGTTCCTCTGTAAGTGGTAATGTAATCTTTCTTGCCATTTATATCACCTCCGATTTGTGGCGTGTCACATGACAGTTGATATTTACCGCGCAGGGCATGCCTGCGATATGTGTCGGAAGCGTCTCGATATTCAGTCCGATGGCTGTCGTCTTTCCGCCAAAGCCCTGGGGTCCGATGCCCAGTTCGTTTATCTTCTCCAGCATCTCCTTCTCAAGGTCAGCATAGAACGGGTCCGGATTGGAGGAATCCAGCGGCCGCATGAGCGCTTTCTTTGCGAGGAGCGCACATTTGTCAAATGTACCGCCGATGCCGACGCCCACTACCATCGGCGGGCACGGGTTCGGTCCTGCCGTCTCCACCGCTTCGAGGATGAAATCCTTGATGCCCTGGAGACCTGCCGACGGTTTGAACATCCGAATCTGGCTCATGTTCTCACTGCCGAATCCCTTCGGTCCGACCGTGACCTTGATGTTTTCGCCCGGCACGATTTCCGTGTAGAGCATTGCCGGTGTATTGTCGCCGGTATTGCCGCGGCGCACCGGGTCCTTCACTACAGACTTGCGCAGATATCCGTTCGTATATCCGCGGCGTACGCCCTCGTCTACCGCTTCTCTCAAGTCGCCGCCCACAAGGTGCACGTCCTGTCCAATCTCAAGGAATACGCACGCCATGCCGGTATCCTGGCAGATGGGCACGTTCTCGCTGTCCGCGATCTCAAAGTTCTCGATGATATTATCGAGGACTCCCTGTGCTATCTCGCCGTCTTCACAGGCACGGCAGTCACGGATGGCACATTTCACATCTCCCGGGAGATGATTGTTTGCATCGATGCAGAGTCTCTCGATTACATCGGTGAGTGTACTTACATTGATTTCACGCATTGGAAGTCAACTCCTTTCATTATAAGAAAATGCCTATAAACTGGCACGCCAGTACGACGAATACCAGCGCGACGGGATAGGTCGCCGCATAGGCGCTTGCCACATCGTCTGTGCCGGTCACACGAATCAGAGTTCCGAGAGCCGGTGTACTCGTCATGCCGCCGCAGATGGAACCGAGCGTATTGAAGAGGCTCAGCTTCATGAACTTCGTCGCCACAAAATATCCGATGACCATCGGAATCAGGGTAATCAGCGCGCCGTACACGAACAGAATGAGTCCGTGTTCCTTCAGTATCTCGATGAACCCTGCGCCCGCCTCGACGCCCGCTCCAATCAGGAACAGGGCGAGACCGAACTCTCTTAAGCACTCGAGCACGGATTTCTCCACATGGAAGCTGATTTTGCCCGCATGCCCGAAGTGTCCCAGAATCAGACCTGCGATGAGCGGACCGCCGGATGTCCCCAGTGAGAACTCCGCACCGCCCGGAAGCGGGATGACAATCTTTGCGATGACGATGCCCAGGGCAATCGCCAGCGCGTACGGGAAGAATCCCATCGGGTCCACATGGAACAGTTTATCCTTCTTCTGCACATCTCCCACATTCTGCGCCGCCTCGAATTTCGCGCGCTCCGCATCCATATCGGTGTGCAGGATTTTCGGAATCAGCTGCACGAAGAGCACCACGCCGACCACGCCGAAAGGATAGGCGATACCGTATCCGATGGACGCGTTGGCAGAACCGGTGGCGTCAAGGGCTGCCGCAAGTCCCGGCGTACTGGTAAGTGCTCCGGACATCATGCCCACGGAGATATCCGTCGGGATGCCGCCAATCTCGATGATGCCCACTGTGGTGAGCGCTCCGATGAGTATAACGATGAATCCCAGAAGGATATAGGATTTTGCATTAATCTTAAAGTTCCGGAAGAACTTCGGTCCGGCGATAAATCCGACGGACGTCACGAAGCAGATGAGTCCCAGGTCCTGGAACATGCCAAGCCCTTCCACCAGCGCTTCATCATTTCCGAGGAAATGTCCGAATACCAGGGCGACAAGCAGTACGCCTGCCGTCCCCAGTTCTACGCCCTTGATGGTGATGCTTCCCACAAGGTAGCCTACGAACGCCACCAGGAAGAGGACCATCAGCGTCTCGCCCATGACGCTCTCCTGAAACCAGTTTACTAAAAACATCTTACTCTACTCTCCCTTTCTATCTCTCGTGTCTCGCATATTTCGGAAGGATGAGCGGAGAGACGTCTTCTGTGCTCAGCCCTGCCTCTTTTAATTCCTCTGCGTAAGCTTCAATGTGGTTCAGGTTCATATTGCCCAGTTCCACATTTTTTGCTTTGGCAGCCGCAGCCTTTCCTGCATTGCGTCCGAATACGATGATATCAAGGAGAGAGTTGCCCATCAGACGGTTTCTTCCGTGGATTCCGCCGACAGCCTCGCCTGCAACGAGCAGGTTGTCGATGACTTTTGTAAAGCCGTCTCCTCCGATCTCAAGTCCGCCGTTCTGATAGTGAAGGGTCGGGTAGATAAGGATCGGAAGTTTTCTCATATCGATATCATAGTTCATGTACATACGCAGCATCGCCGGGATGCGTTTCTCGATCGTTCCCGGTCCGCCGAGCATCTCGATCATCGGCGTATCAAGCCATACGCCGCTTCCGAGCGGTGTGGTCACGCCTTTGCCGCGCGCCGTACACTCACGGATAATGGATGCCGCAGCCACGTCACGGGTCTCAAGCGGATGCATGAATGCCTCGCCGTCCACGTTGACAAGCTGTGCGCCTACGGAACGTACCTTCTCTGTAACCAGCGCGCCGAAAATCTGTGACGGGAATGCCACGCCTGTCGGGTGATACTGGATTGTATCCTGGTAAAGGAGCGGTGCGCCCAGACGGTATCCGAGGATCAGGCCGTCTGCTGTCGCTCCGTAATGGTTGGATGTGGGGAATCCCTGATAGTGCATACGTCCCGCACCGCCTGTGGCGATGATGACGGTTTTCGCTTTTGCCACCAGGTAATCGTCTGTCTCCAGGTTCTGGAGAACCGCGCCTGCAACCTGTCCTCTGTCGTCTTTGATCAGTTCTACCGCAGCCGTAAATTCAACGACCGGGATCTGACGGTTCAGGACTTCGTCGCGAAGGGTACGCATGATCTCTGCTCCGGAGTAATCCTTGCAGGCATGCATTCTCTTTCTGGATGTTCCGCCGCCGTGTGTGGTGATCATACGGCCCGTCTCATCCTTGTCGAACATAACTCCCAGTTCATTGAGCCATTTGATGGCGTCCGGCGCTTCCATGACAAGACGTCTTAAAAGCTCCGGTCTTGCAGCGAAATGTCCGCCGCCGAATGCGTCCAGGTAGTGCTGTACCGGAGAGTCGTTCTCTTTGTCTGCAGCCTGGATGCCGCCCTCTGCCATCATGGTGTTGGCATCGCCGATACGGAGTTTTGTCACGATCATAACGTTGGCGCCCGCCTCATTTGCCTCGATGGCTGCGGAAGCTCCCGCTCCGCCGCCGCCAATCACGAGAACGTCCACGTCATAATCCACTTTGCTGATATCTACTTTGTCTGTGAGCAGACGGCTGTTGGAGTGGAGAAGATGTACCAGCTCCCTCGGCGCTTTCTGCCCTTTGTTCGGTCCTACCTTGATCTCCGCGAATGCGTCTTCCTTGTAATCAGGATGGAACTCCTTAAGGAGAGCATCTTTCTCATCCGCAGTCATACGTCTCGGTTCAACGCCCAGACGCGCTTCTCTGGTGGCCTCCACTTTCTGAACGGATTCCATCATTTCCGGTGTAAACATGATCTTCCCTCCTTATTTCTCGATCTCTCTGTTGTTGTAAAGTTCCTGCATCTCTTCGATCGGCTTCTCCATGATCTGCTCGATGAGCTGGTCATACTCGCCGTGGTGGATTTCTTCCACACGCTCGGTCAGGTGTTTGGACTCCGGCGCGATGTATTTTCCTGTGAGACGTCTTGCAAGGACTCCGACCATCGGGTGGGAAATCTCTGCCGGACATCTTACGGAACAGCATCCGCATCCGATACAGTCGAAGGACTCTTCCGCACATTTCTCGAACTCGCCGCGCTGTGCATATGCAATGTACTGCATGACGTTCAGGTCCTGTGTGCAGGCCTTCGTGCAGGCGTTGCAGCCGATGCAGCTGTAAATCTCCGGATAGAGGTCCATCATGATGCGCTGCTCCGGTTTCACTTCGTTAATGTCGTAGGTTCTCTTGTCTGTCGGGAAGAACGGGATGCTTGCCACATACATGCCCTCTTCTACCTGTGTCTGACAGGCCAGGCATGTCTTCAGCTCATTCTTGCCTTTGATCCTGTAAATCGTCGCGCAGGCACCGCAGAAACCGTGACGGCAGCCGCATCCTCTTTTCAGTGTATAACCCGCATATTCCATCGCTGTCATGATCGTCAGGTCTGCCGGCACACTGTATTTCTTACCGAAAAAATATACATTTACCATCTTTTCCATGATATTTCTTCCTTTCCCTAGTACTCATTCGGCATCTCATCGATCTCATCGCAACGAAATACCGGGCCGTCTTTACATACATATTTTGATCCGATGTTGCATCTGCCGCACTTGCCGATGCCGCATTTCATACGCAGCTCCAGCGTCGTGTAGACCTGATCTCTGGAGAATCCCAGCTCTTCCAGTCCGGCCAGCGTGAACTTGATCATGATCGGAGGTCCGCAGATCAGCGCTGTCTTGTTCACATCGAAGCCAAGCTCCTTCACATAGTTCGGCACGAATCCCACATGGCCGTCCCATCCTTCCTGCTCGCGGTCGATGGTCAGGTGGACATGCACATCCGGTGCGTTCATCCACACTTCCTGAATCTCCTTTAACTGTACCAGGTCGTCTGCGGAGCGGGAACCGTATACGATATCCACGGTGCCGTAGTCGTCACGGTTGTCCAGCACGTAGTTGATTACGGAACGCAGCGGCGCAAGGCCGATGCCTCCGGCGATGAAGAGCAGGTCTTTGCCTTTGAGCTTGTCCTCTACCGGGAAATGATTGCCGTACGGTCCGCGGACAGTGATCTCATCGCCCACTTCCAGGCTGTGAAGATAATCTGTGAGCATTCCGCACTTCTTAATGCTGAACTCCTGGTAATCTTTGTTGGTCGGCGAAGAAGTAATCGAAAACATACCCTCGCTGATCCCCGGCGCACAGAGCATCGCGCACTGTCCCGGCATATGCTCGAAGAGCTTGCCGCCTTCCGGCGCATTGACACGGAATGTCTTCACGTCCGGCGTCTCCTCGCGGATATCTGTGATCACGCCTACCTTCGGGATCAGGGTATCCAGTGTATAGTTCTTATGGCATGTACATTCACTCATTACTTTTCACCTCCCCTTTTTGCAAATGCTTTGATCACCTTCACGATGTTCAGGGATTCCGGACATTTCTCCACGCAGCGGCCGCAGCCTACGCAGGAGTACATCCCGTCGTTGTTCGCCGGGAAGTATACAAGCTTGTGCATGAATCTCTGGCGGAATCTCTCTTTCTGTGACTTACGGTTGTTGCCGTGGGCCATCATCGTAAAGTCTGAGTACATACAGGAATCCCAGCAGCGATATCTCTGCACGCCGTTCTTTCCTGTGTCATAGTCTTTGATATCGTAGCACTGGCATGTGGGGCACACAAATGTGCAGGTGCCGCATGCAAGGCACGGTTTGTAGAGTTCATCCCACAGCGGGTCCTCAAATTTCTCCATCAGGACGTCGCCGTTCCATCCCTCCAGGGAGAGGTGGGTGTACGGAAGCTGCTCCACGATGCCGCGGATGGCTTCTTTTTCTTTCTCTACCGTCTCATCTGCGCTGCCGTCCTCTGTAAGCACGTCTTTCACAGCCTCTGTCAGCGCCTCGCCCTTCTCAGTGAGCGGTTTCCAGTACAGTTCATCTCCGATGAGCCAGGTTGCAACGTCTGCCGCCGGCTCTGCCGCATCGATGCCGAACACCTTGCAGAAGCAGGTCTCTTCCGGCTCGTGGCAGGCAAGGGCAACGATGGTGCCGTGGTCCCGTCTCGCCGCATAGAATGTATCCAGCGGGTCAACGAGGAACACTTTGTCCAGCACTTCCACGCCTCTCACATCGCAGGCTCTCATGCCAAATACAACGAAGTTCTGCTCTTTTAACGCCTCCGGCGTCACGCTGATCTTCTTCCCTTCCTTCACGCAGGTGTAAAGCGTCTCGCTCTGCGGGAAGAACGCGTCTTTCGGAGATTTGACCGTCTTGAGCGTATCAATGTCCACATCCGCCCCTTCCGTCCAGGCGCCGAAGTTCACCTGTCCTTCATTGCGGACCGGAAGATATAATTCCTGTTCTGCGGCGATCTTCTGAAATAATGCCGTCAGATTTTCTTTTGCGATCTTATACATAACATTATCCCCTTTCTGCCACAATTCCAGGCTCTGCGTCTTCCGTCGTATAGTTGGTCAGCGGAGTCCTGGGCTCCAGGTCCGCCCCGGCCTGATACTCGCCGTAGAGCTCGTTGATATCTTTGATAAACTTGCGGTTGAAGAGATGCAGGCGGATGCCCTGGGGACATACTCTGCTGCACTCGCCGCAGTCCGTACATCTTCCGGCCACATGGAAGGCGCGGATGATGTGGAACATCTTCTCCTCGAAGGAATCCACGTTCGCTTTCTGTGAGCTGTCGAACTTGTTGCTGTCAAATACACACTTGCGGCAGCTGCATGCAGGACATACATTGCGGCAGGCGTTGCAGCGGATGCATTTGCTCAGCTCTTTCTGGAAGAATGCGAACTTCTCTTCCGGGCTCATGGCCTCAATCTTTTCCACTTCCGCGAAACGGTCTGCATCTTTCGTCTCTTTGGACTCGCCGATGATCTCGTCAAAGATCATATGGTCCTTGCCCTTGCATACGTGGCACCGCTCCAGCATGGCGTCTGTATACGCGCATGTCTTCTCACCGTAGATCGTATCGATGGTCAGCGTCTCCGCTTCATCTTCAATCTCTGCGCCGGAGATGTTTTTGATGCCTTTGATGCCCATGGCGCGGATTTTCTCGATGTCCAGCTTGCCCTTGCAGCCCACGCCGATGATATACGCTTTCTCGCGGTCCACACGGTGTTCTTTCAACAGTTCCTGATAGCTGTATGTATCGCACGGCTTCAGGCATACGAGGGTTTTGCCCTCCAGCTTGGAAGCCTCGATCATATATTTGCTTAAGTTGGCCCCGCAGAAGCCGTTGTAAACGAAGTCTGCGAAGTCTTCCTCTTTCTCAAAGTAAGCCGGTTCCGGATTGTAAGGCAGGTCCCCGGCTTTCCATCCGAGCACTCTTGCCACGGTTCCGTCGGCCAGAAGCTCTTTTGCGCGGTTGATTAATTCCTGCATCTTAAATCCTCCAATCTTACATTCTTGCCGAGGGATTTGATCTTGTCCACAAACTCATGCATGGTCTGTGAGAATTTTGCGCCCTCTGCGGCGGATACCCACTCAACGCGGGTACGTCCGTTCTCCACTCCGATGTAATCCAGCATGGAGAACAGGAGCGTCATACGTCTTCTCGCATAGTAGTTGCCTGACGTATAGTGGCAGTCTCCCGGATGGCATCCGCACATGATCACGCCGTCGGCGCCTTTCTCGAATGCTCTCAAGATGAACATCGGATTGACGCGGCATGAACAGGGAACGCGGATGATCTTCACGTCTGCCGAATAGGACATACGGCTGCTTCCCGCCAGGTCTGCTCCGGCGTAGCTGCACCAGTTGCAGCAGAACGCCACGATCTTTGGTCTGAATTCTTCATTCTTTTCTATCGACATATCGCATCCACCTCCGCTAGAATCTGTCTGTTCGAGAATCCCTGCAGGTCCATTGCGCCGGACGGACATGTTACGGTGCAGGCACCGCAGCCCTGGCACAGTGCGTCATTTACAACCGCAATGCGTCTTGTCTCGCGGATTCCGTGATCGTTCACCTCTTTGTCCTCGTAGGTGATCGCACCGTACGGGCAGACATTCGCACACTGGGAACATCCGTTGCACAGGAGTTCGTCGGAATGTGCCGTACACGGATTGGTCAGCAGTTTATCTTTTGCAAGAAGGCCGATGGCTTTCACAGCGGCAGCTCCTGCCTGGGATACGGTCTCCGGGATATCTTTCGGTCCCTGGCATACGCCCGAGAGGAAGATGCCGGCTGTCGGAGACTCCACCGGACGGAGCTTCGCGTGCGCCTCTGTGAGGAAGTTGTTCGTGTCGATGCTCGCGGTGAGCATGGTCGCGATCTTCCGCACATCCGGGTTCGGCTCAATGGCAGCTGCAAGAACGACCATATCCGCCTCTTTCAGGATCTGCTTGTTGTCGATCAGGTCCGCGCCCTGTACGAGCAGCTTGCCGTCCGGCTGCGGGATGACCTTTCCGACCTGGCCTTTGATGTAGTTTACACCGTAATCCTCAACGGCTCTGCGGTAGAACTCATCGAAGTTCTTGCCCGGCGTACGCACGTCGATGTAGAACACGGTCACGTTGGTATCCGGATACTTGTCGCGGATCAGCATGGCATGTTTTGCCGTATACATACAGCAGACTTTGGAACAGTAGCTCTTGCCCCGGTCGTCTGCGCACCGGCTGCCCACACACTGGATGAATACCAGCTCCTTCGGCGCTTTGCCGTCGGAGAGGCGCTCCAGATGTCCGCCTGTCGGTCCTGCCGCATTCATGATGCGCTCCAGCTCCAGGGATGTGATGACATCCTTGCTCTGGCTGTATGCGTACTCGTCATATTTATCCAGCTTGATCATGTCGAATCCGGTAGCGACAACGATGGCGCCGTACTTCTCTGTTACGATCTCATCGATCTGGTCGTAGTCGATAGCTCCTGCCTGGCACACTTTTGCGCAGAGACCGCATTTTCCGGTCTTGAACTTGATACATGCGTCACGGTCGATCACCGGAACGTTCGGAACCGCCTGTGCGAACGGTGTGTAGATGGCGCTTCTGGTGCTTAAGCCGCGGTTGAACTCGCTGGGCGTCTTCTTGCTCGGGCACTTCTCCTGGCAGAGGCCGCAGCCGGTACACTTGTTCATATCCACGCTTCTTGCTTTCTTGCGGATTTCGACTGTAAAGTCGCCCACGAATCCGGATACGCTCTCCACCTCGCTGTATGTATAGATGTTGATCAGCGGATGCGCGTTCACTTCACCCATCTTCGGGGTCAGGATACAGGATGAGCAGTCCAGGGTCGGGAATGTCTTGTCAAGCTGGGACATCCTTCCGCCGATGCTCGGCGTCTTCTCCACGATATCCACCGGGTAGCCCGCTTCCGCGATGTCGAGCGCGGTCTGGATGCCGGCGATGCCGCCTCCGATCACAAGTGCACGCTTCGTCACACGGCTCTCGCCCGGCTGCAGCGGCGCGTCAAGATTCACTTTCGCAACAGCCGCACGCATCAGGATGACTGCCTTCTCTGTAGCTTCTTCGATATCTTTGTGAATCCATGAACAATGCTCACGGATGTTGGCGATTTCCACCATATACGGGTTCAGGCCCGCTCTCTCCGCTGCGTTTCTGAATGTCGTCTCGTGCATACGCGGAGAACATGAACAGACGACAAGTCCTGTCAGATGTTTCTGCTGAATGGCTTCCCTGATCTTCTCCTGGCCGGCCTCGGAACACATATACTGATAGTCTTCCGCATGTACGACGCCCGGCTCATGGAGCGCCATCTCAGCGACTTTCTTAACGTCTACCGTTGCGGCGATGTTTGATCCGCAGTGGCAGACAAATACTCCTATCCTCTGCACCTGTTATCACCTCCTGTATCTTCTTAATGCACTTACGAGAAGCTGCTGCGGTGTGTCGGGGTCTACAAGCTCCGGTATCTCATCCGCCAGCAGGTAATTCTGTCCTCTCTCACGCACAACGATCTGTCTCGCCGCGTCGATGAGCTTGCCCGGCTTCACGTCGCGCGGACATCTCTCGATGCAGGCAAAGCAGGAAAGACATTTCCAGAGGGATTTTGATTTTACCAGGGATTCGATATCTTCATTAATCACATAAGACACGAACTGGTGGGGCTTGATATCCATCTCGTTGTAGGACGGGCAGGAAGCGGAACATTTGCCGCACTTCATGCATTTGAGCGGATTGACGCCGCTGATTTCCTTAATCATCTCCGCGCGTTTCTGTTCGGTTTTCACTGCTCATCCACCTCCTCTTTGAGTCCCAGAGCCTCTGCAAGAAGTTCTGTGAAATAGTATACCGGCAGGTTGCCGCCGTTGTTTTTATTCAGGTTGTACATGCACAGCGGACAGGCCGTGATAAGCATATCCGCGCCGAATCCCGCCGCGCTCTCCTCGATCTTGCGGCACATGTTCTTTAACATGTCCTCTTCCTTCAGGGAAATGTAGCCGCCGCAGCACTCGTTCCGGTACGGGTAGATTACCGGCTCAGCGCCCAGGGCGCGGATGAAGTCCTCCAGGATGGTCGGGTTCTCCGGATCGTCGAATGCCATGACCTTGCCCGGGCGAAGGAGCAGGCATCCGTAGTAAGCGCCGATCTTCTTTCCGGTAAGGGGTTTCACGACTTTTTTCTTCAGCTCATCGAATCCCACGCGGTCGCGGAGCACTTCCAGATAATGGAGCACCGTCGTCTCGCCTTCATAGGGCTCGTCAAGCTTCAGGTAATTGTTCGCCCTTGTGCGGATGTCATCCACGTTCTGCATGTCGTCGTTGACGCGCTTAATCACGTGATGGCATGCTGAACAGACCGTCACCAGGTCCTGACCGTGCTCTTTCGCATCGTTGAGGGCACGGACAGAAGCCAGCTTCGTGGCAATCTCATCGGTGCCAAGCGGATACACGCCGCCGCAGCACTGCCACTCCTCAATCTCCTCCAGCTCAAATCCGAGAGCCTCAGCGGAGATTCTGGCGTAACGGTCCAGGTCCACAGCTTTATTCTTCAGCGTACAGCCGGGAAAATAGCTGTATTTCATA
Source organism: Candidatus Mediterraneibacter merdipullorum (assembly GCA_019117125.1). GTDB lineage: Bacteria > Bacillota > Clostridia > Lachnospirales > Lachnospiraceae > Mediterraneibacter > Mediterraneibacter merdipullorum. The sequence continues at coordinate 48,136 of DXAL01000051.1, read as the reverse complement.
GTGTTTACCTCCTTGTCTGTCAGACGGGTCTTCCGTCCTGTTACTTGAGTAACCCTCTGCAGAAAGCCCGCAGAGGGAAACATCTCTTAAATATCAAGCTGAGCGATAACGTCTTTCAGCTTATTTGCACTTGCCTGGAGTCTCTCGATCTCCTCGTCTGTCAGGTGCATCGGGACTTTGCCGACCACGCCGTCCGGTCCTACAAGGGAAAGAACGCTTAAGCACACATCCTCGATGCCGTACTCGCCGTGCATCATGGAAGATACCGTCGCAACGGAATTGGAAGCTGCCAGCACCAGGTTGCACAGCTCTACAACAGAGATGGATACTGCGTAAAAGGTAGCGCCCTTCTTCGCGATAACCTGTCCGCCTGACTTGTGCACGTACTCTTCCATCGCCGGCTTGTCCAGTTCGGTAAGCTCTACGCCGCGCGCCGTCATATCTTTATAGTAGTCATCGATGGGCATGCTCGCGATGTTTGCTCCGGACCACGGAACGAAGGAAGAATCGCCGTGCTCGCCGTATACATATGCGTGGATGTTCTTCTGTGCCACATTGAAATGTCTGGACAGTCCGTAACGCAGACGCGCGGTGTCAAGCAGTGTGCCGGAACCGATAATCTGGTTCTCCGGAAGTCCGGAAATCTTTGTGAATACATAGGTCAGCACGTCCACCGGGTTGCTTACGATGATGTATTTCGCATTCGGCGCTGCCTTGACAATCTCCGGTGTGATGGACTTGATGATATTTACGTTGGTCTGCGCCAGTTCGATTCTTGTCTGACCCGGCTTGCGCGCGATACCGGATGTAATAATCACGATATCGGAATCCTTTGCATCCTCGTATGTTCCGGCGACGATGGAAATCGGGCTTCTGAAGCAGGTACCCTGCTCGATATCCATGACTTCTCCCTCGACCTTGTCATTGTTGATGTCAATCATGACAATTTCGGATACGAATTCTTCATAGGAAAGTTTGTACGCGATTGTCGCTCCGACGCTTCCGGCGCCGATGATTGTGATTTTGCTGCTCATAGTTTCTCCTCTGCCTTTCTTGTTGTTTTTCGTTTTCTGAAAATAAAAAAAGAAATCATGATTAAACCACCGTTGTCTGCCCACATTAAGAATCCTGCTTTCTTATCCCTTCTGTCTGTACATCGGTCTGTGACTCCTCACTTTATTAATCAGATTTCGCTTTTCCCATCATATCACATTGTTAATAATTTGACAAGATATCTTTTTCAAAAAATCAGCAATCGCTTGCGTTTTTTCTGTTTCCTCCATATACTGTCTGTAGACTGAAATAAGGAGGGCGCAGGAATCCGCATGACGGTCCTGCCGCATACACAAGATGAAGACAAGAAAACAGATGAAAGAACTGGGAAGACGTTCCCTGAAGAAGCATTACCTCATATTCGTCGCCGCCTGCCTCATCGCGTCGTTCCTTGGCTCGGAGTTCACAAGCTCCCTGGATTTTTCTTCCGCCCAGACGCGGGAGCAGACGGTACAGGAGTTTGAAGCCAACCTGCACGGAGATTTTTCCGACGACGCCATGGTCAAGACCGAGGTGAGCGGCATCTCCTGGAGCGATGTGCTTCATACCATCACCGAGCATGGCACTGAGGCAGGACGGGAACTGACACAGCAGGCAGAAGAAGAGGAAATCCTTGACTCAGAAAAAGGAAACCCGGCGTTCGGGCGTACCCGGGGCGTTCTTTCCGGCATCGTCAACCAACTCAGCTCCGGCTCCATCATCGTGACCATGGTGGCTGCTATTGCATCCATCACCGGCTCGAAGAATCTGGGCGTGCTCATCCTCATCGCACTGGGCGCGCTGGGCGCCTTCGCCTTCTGGTTCTTCGTCGTCAATGTATTCCAGGTCGTGACGCGCAGAGTTTTCCTGGAAGGCATGATATACGACCGGGTCACTTCCCAGCGCTTCACCTTCCTGATGCGCATCCGGAAATGGCTGAAGGCATCCTGGATTATGTTCGTGAAATATGTCTTTTACACCCTGTGGTGCGCGACCATCGTCGGCATTGCCATCAAGCGCTACTCCTATTATCTCGTCCCGTACATCGCGGCGGAAAATCCGGATATGACGGCGCGGGAGACAGTCACCCTGTCCCGGAAGATGATGGACGGTCACAAATGGGAGTGTTTCGTCTTTGAACTCTCGTTCGTGGGATGGCAGATTCTCGGCATCTTCACCATGGGCGTGTTCAATATTTTCTACACCAACCCATACAAAGTCGCCGCATTCACCCGGTACTATGCCGAACTGCGTTCGGAAGCGCTGGCAAAACATATCCCGGGCTCAGAGCGCTTATGCGACACATATCTCTATGAGAAAGCCGGGGAAGAACTCATCCGCGCCACCTATCCGGATGTCATCCGGGTGATGGACGCCCCGGAAGGGAAAAAAGAAAAGATGCAGGGCTGGCGCGGATTTCTGGCGGACAACTTCGGCATCCTCTTCCTGCGCAGACCTCAGGACCGGGCATACGAGAGACACCAGGCGGAATACGTCCGCATCCACTCCATGGTGGATGACGTCCAGGGCGAGGCCTATCCGGTCCGGCTCTATCCCATTCCGGAGGAAGAGCGGCGCAAGCTGGTCCAGTCCTTAAACTATATGCGGCATTATACGGTCTGGGCGCTGATTACCGTCTTTTTGAGCATGTCCCTGTTCGGATGGCTCTGGGAAGTGGGCATGCATCTGATATCCACCGGTGAACTCGTCAACCGGGGCGCCCTCCACGGACCGTGGCTCCCAATCTACGGCACAGGAGGAGTGCTTATCCTGACCGTCCTGTACCGGTTCCGCAGGAATCCCGCGCTTCTCTTCGGCACGACCGTGGTGCTGTGCGGATTCCTGGAGTACATGACCTCTCTTGTCATGGAGATTGCCACGGGCGGCACGAAATGGTGGGATTACAGCGGCTATTTCCTGAACCTGAACGGCAGAATCTGTGCGGAAGGCCTGCTCGTATTCGGCATCGGCGGGCTCGCCATCACCTACATGGCAGCGCCCATCCTCGACAACCTGATTGCAAAGGTAAATGAAAAAGCGCTTATGGCGGTCTGCTCTGCGCTGATGCTGCTCTTTGCGGCAGACGCCGTGTACTCCCAGTTCCATCCGAACACCGGGAAAGGCGTCACGGATATCGCGGAAAGCGCGCAGCCTGTCCTGTCTCCGGCTTCCGGACAGATACAGGACCGGATTGTATAGCCGACGCATATCACGTTTGCCCATGGCACACACCGCATTTGCGTAAAAAGAGGCAGTCCCGTTGAAAAGGACTGCCACAGTTTTTTACCAGATATTTTTATATGGTTTTTTAGTTCTCTTTCTCTACTTTGGATGCAATAGAAAAAATTGCGATACCATAGCACATTGCCAGGGAGTCTACCAATGCGAATGTATCATATACTACCTGCTGATAAATCAGGGAAGCCAGACCGATGCCTGCAAAGATGATGCCGCATACTTTTGCAGCTCCTGTGATTCCTTTCATACATACGATTCCGCATACGATTCCCAGGAGTGCGATGGCATACGCAAGCACGATGATGATGACTTCCTGCGCCTCATGTCCCGGGAGTACGTTTGATATTATGCCTGCCAGGGCCATTGTCCCTACCAGCACATATACGATGCCAAAGATGAGCATAATAAGTCCGCAGGCTTTTAAAGCCCCTGAATTAGAATTTTTCATAATGTGATTTTCTCCTCTTCTGCCTTATTTCTTTTCAAATGTCTTTTTTGCGATGTCTTCCAAATCGTCCGTAGACATCCGCTTCGTCTCTTCTCCTTTCACGTGTTATCGTCCGCACCGGAGAGAGTTCCGCCGTGTGCATGACCGGACTGAATTATACCCATGCCGGTTTCAGATGTCAATATTTTTCCGTAAACTGCAGTTTCCCTCGCTTTATTTTACATATTTCTGGAAATTTTTACTATTCTCAAGCTCTCAAAATCACATTTATGAACGTTCTGTGAACCACTCCCGTCCGAAACAAATCCTTCACAATCCACTGCTATACTTCCCACAGTGGAAGAGTCCCGACCGGGATGCATCCACCGGTTTTCTTTCGTTTTATCCGGTTTATCAGATGGAGGATACCATGTTCCAGATACTCATTGTCGATGATGACAGAAACACACGGCGTCTCCTGCGCAGGCTCCTTAACGGCGCAGGCTACACCCCCTGCTGCGCCTCCTGCGCAGCCGAAGCGCTCCGCTTCATAAAAGAAAATTCCTTTGACCTTCTCATTGTGGATGTGACGATGCCCGGCATGGACGGATATACATTTACCAAACTGCTGCGGGAATGCCGCTGTGACCTGCCCATCCTCATGCTCTCCGCCAGAGGGCTCCCGGATGATATCCGGCACGGATTCCTCGCCGGCGCAGACGATTACATGACCAAACCTGCCGATGAAGCGGAACTCCTCCTGCGCATCCGGGCGCTGCTCCGGCGCTCCCGTATCGCTTCCGGGCACAAACTCGCGGTGGGCGGGACGACGCTGGATTACGACGCCCTGTCCGTCTGCTCTTCCGGGCACGTGTCCACCCTGCCGCTGAAAGAGTTCCTCCTTCTGTACAAACTTTTATCCTGTCCGAATCAGATTTTCACCCGCATCCAGCTCCTGGACGATATCTGGGGACCGTCCACGGAATCCATGGAGGCGACGGTCAGCGTACATATCAACCGGCTGAGGAAGCGCTTTGCATCCAATCCGGACTTCCGCATTGTAACAATCCGCGGGCTTGGATACAAAGCCCAGCTCAATCAGGTGTCTCAGCTCAATCAGGCTGTCCTCAGTCCTGTGACGAGCGGTCCAGGATGGCAGAATTGATATCTTCTTTTAAATCCGCCACCGGCGACCGGTCCGTATAGTTCACCTCTTCTCCGTTCAGGCTGCTGATGCAGTAGGAGCCGTCATACTGGAAGAACTCCAATTCTACCGTCTTATAGTCTTCTGTATTGCGGTAGAATGTCAGCTTCAGTTCGGACTTCCTGCCTTTTCCATCCGGCGTTTCCTCCGGCACGCTCTGCCCCTCTTCCGCTTCCTCTGCACTGTCCTCTGCGACCGTGACTGCCTCCAGCTGTTCGATGGCGCTGTCGAATCCGATTTCTTCTCCGTCCATGGTATAGACATAACCGTCATCGCCATCTTTTTCCACGTCCACGGTATAGACATTCCCGTCCAGTTCGACCCCGATGCTCTCCACGCTATCCCAGTCCAGCAGGATGACTTCGTCCGGCTTTAACTTCTCATAGGAAGCATGAACCGCCGCCTGATAGACATCCTCGCTGATGCTGTAGACGATATCCGAATCCACAAGTTTTGCGTAATACCCATTGTCCGCCGTTCCCACTTCGTATTCAAATTCCTGTTCCTCTGCCGCGTCTGTCCCATCGTCCTCTGCGGAGGTTTCTTCTTCCCCGTCCGAATCTTCAGACTCTTCTTCTGCCGGTCGGTAGGTGATGGACACCGTGGCGTCCGGCTCTTCCAGACCGTAGGATTTCAGCTCCCCTTCATCCGCATAGTAATCCACACATTCGTTCCAGGAGAATTCCGAGAGCGTGCGGAATGTATCTTCGGCATCCGCATTGTCCAGATTCCTGTACTCATCCCCGTCTTTCAGATAGTAGGTATATGCATCGCTGTAGCAGTACCCTGCGTCTTCCTGATAAACCATATCCACTGTGTCTTCCTTTGTCACGCACACTTCGGATATGCTCTCCATCTCCGGTATCTCTTCTTTCCGGACGCAGTCCAGCAGGGTATAGGCGATATAGTCGGTCAGCCCTGCATCCGTCAGGTAGACATATCCGTCGCCGTTGGAGATGTATACTTCCCCGTCTGAGAATGTCTCGTCGCCGACCGCGATCTCCCACGTATCATCTGCGGTCTTTATGGTAATCTCATACGCCGGGTCGCTCAGCCCGTAGACCCCCATGCTCTGGACTTCCTCCACTTTCTTGTCTGAGACGATGGAGGAGAGATTTTCCGCAATCTCATCCAGCAGGTCCTGGTCCACGGACATCTTCCCATCGGATTCATACGTCCACTTCCCGTCCTCTTTTTCAAATGCCATCCGGTCGTCCTCGTAGTTCCATGCCAGATAGGTGATATCGCTGCTGTCCGCATCCACAATGACCGTCTCGGTGCCGGTCATCTTCTCCTCGAAATCCATCCGGGAGAGGACGACCGCTCCGGCTGCGCACACCACGAGGACGCCGGAGAGTATCATGAGTTTCCGTTCTCGTTTCATCTGCGTTTCCTCCTTACTACTACGACGATGCCAATCACCAGATATGCAGCCGGGATGATGCCGATGGTCACGACTTTCAGGAAAGAAGCGTCGCTGGTGCTGACAGTGAGGTATTCGTTCGTCAGGCTCTTGGAGCGCACAGAGACGCTGTCGTCCTTTTCACACATCATCTCCAGCGCGTTGAGCACAAAGTCCTCATTTGCATCGGAAGAATACTGATTGTACGCATCGTCCAGCATGAGGGAGGATGCGACCCACACAAGCTGCATCTGATTCTCGCTGTCGATATCCTTCGTCGCCAGCGCAGCCAGCGTCAGCGGTCCCTGGGTATCCCCCTCCTCTTTCTCGTAGCTTTCAATCTCATAGCCCTCTTCCTTGATAAAGGAATCTTCCGAGGATGTCAGAAGGGGCGTCACGGTCACATCGCCGTCCGGCTCGGATACATCCAGGGCTTTTGCCACCGGGAGGATGACATGATAGTTGTCGGAGATGAGCGGGTCCGTGATATCGCTGGTTCCCATATCCGGCATCAGGAGAACCGGCATGTTGAATACATAATGGTCCGCGCTCTCTTCTATCACGACGCCTTCCAGGACGGATATCCCATAATACTCAGCGACTGCTTTCAGGTTCGGCAGTTCTCCTTCCGTGTCGGTCCCGCTCAGGATGAGCACCCGTCCGCCGCCCTCCAGGAATTCGATAAGCATCTCCTTTTCTTCTTCCGAGATATCCGTAGAAGGCGCATTGATGAGGATGCACTCCACATCCTCCGGAACAGATTCCCCGTTCAGAAGCGACAGAGACTCTGTCTCAAGATTGTCCGTCTCAATGGCATCTGCGAAGCCTGAAGAAATCTCCATCTCCCCGTGCCCTTCCAGCACATGGACGACCGGGAGCTCTTCGGTGGTACAGTAGGAGATCGCCGATGTAATGAGCTTTTCACCGGAAAACTCGTCTGCGCTGGAGTACATGGAATAGTACTCCGTGCTGCTGACCTCATACATCTCCTCGTAGCTGATGTAACGGTACCTCTCCCCGCACTCGACGATAATGGAGTTGTTGTATATCTCTTCATCCGTGTAGGCGTTGGTAAAATCCGGGTTCAAATCCGGGTCCTTCTTTTCTACTTTTACCTTGCTGCTGTAGTCTTCGTAATTGTGCAGCAGTTTCTCCACATATTCATCTTCCTGGCCGGACGCCACGATCCAGTAGATGGTGATGTCGTCTTCCAGCGAGCTTAACATGACTTTGGACTGGCTGGATATGGAATAGAGCTGGTTCGCGGTCAGGTCCGCCTGCGCATAGCTGTCCGGAAGGAAGCTGAGCGCGAAATTCACAGTAATCAGGATAGCCAGCACGATGACTGTCAGAAAGAAGCTGTAGCTTCCGACCTTGCTGGAACGCGTCCCGAACTGCTCTCTGACTTTTGTCAGACGGTTCTTGCATGATTCTTTCATCAGTTATATCTCCTTTTCTCAAGCGACTGGACAGTTAAAAACAGGAAAAACACGATGACGCTGATAAAGTACACCACGTGCGTATAGTCGAAGATGCCGTCCACGAATTCATAGAACCGCTCGTAGACCGAAAGCTTCTGAAGTATCGCCGGGAACAGTCCCTCAAACCAGTCTCTGTTATAGAAATATGCGGCAAGCGTCCCCGCCATCGCTACGCCTCCGATGATTTCCGCCATCAGGTCGTTCCCGGTCATATGCCGGACCAGGAGCGCCAGAAGGAATTCTGCAATCAGAAGGGCTATCAGGGAGCCGTATGCGGAAGACGTGGAATATTCCGCCAGTGTAACCATGTAAAAGTTCAGTATCATCACCGCGAAGCAGATGCCCGCCGCCATGGGCTGGGACTCTGTGAGCGAGGAGATGAATATTCCGATGGACAGAAGCGCCGCCGCCAGCATGATGTAGCCGAACAGCGCTCCGAACGCAGTCGGGAGGTACAGATTCCCGTAATTTTTCAGGATGACCGGATATACGCTCACGATGAAGAGCGGGATGACGGATGTGACGAACACAGCCAGGAATTTGCCCACCACGACCTGGCTCGTTGATATGGGGAGGGAATACAGAAGCTGGTCCGTCTTCTGCTTCTTTTCCTCCGCGATGATGCGCATGGTGATGATGGGGATGATGATAAGGAATGCGAAAGACGCTCCCGCAAGAGCGTATTCAAAATTCGCATACCCGACGCTCAGGTTGTAGTACATCATGTAGATGGCGACTGCCAGCAGGGAAAACATCCCGTATACATAGGCGGTCAGGCTGGAAAACATCATGCGCAGCTCATGTCTGAATACAGCACTCATAATACATCCTCCCATTCTTTGTCTTCTTCCGGAGTCTCATCTTTCAGTGCTTCATCTTCCGAAGTCTCGTCCTCCGACATCTCATCCCCCGGAGTCTCGTCCTCCGGTCCGGAGCTGGTCAGTTCGATAAAGATTTCTTCCAGGTTTGCTTTTACCTTGTCGTTTTTGAGTATCGCACGGTCGATGGCTGCAAATTTCCTGGACAAAAGCTTCCGGACATCCAGCTCCTTCTCCGGAGCGGTCGTGATAAGGATGTTCAGAAGTCCGTCTTCCTGGCTGTACTCTGCCTTCTCGATGCCGTCCATCGCGCTGAGCACCTCTTTCCCTTCCTCCAGGGAAGCATCCGTCTGGACTTCCAGCGTCACTTTCGGCTGGAGCATCTTCTCCAGATTTTCCGCCGTATCGTATGCGATGAGCCTGCCTTTTGCGATGATGATAATCTCATCGCACATCTGCTGGACTTCCGACAGGATATGGCTGCTCAGGATGACAGTGTGCCGCCTTCCCAGGTTTTTTATCAGTTCCCGTATCTCCACAACCTGGATAGGGTCCAGCCCCACGGTGGGCTCGTCGAGGATAATGACCTTCGGGCTTCCCAGAAGAGTCTGGGCGATGCCGACCCTCTGTTTGTACCCCTTGGAGAGGTTCCGGATGAGCCGGCCCGCCACATCGGTTATCTGAGTCTCCTCCATCACGCGTGCGATTTCGTCCGCCACGCGCTCCTTCGGCACTTTCTTCGCCTCCGCGATAAACCTTAAGTATTCCCGGGGCGTCTCCTCCAGATAAAGGGGCGGCTGCTCCGGCAGGTATCCGATGAGCTTCCTGGCTTCGATGGGATGCTCGAAAATGTCGTAGCCGCCGATGGTCACCGTCCCCGATGTGGCGGAGAGGCATCCTGTCATGATGTTCATGGTCGTTGACTTTCCGGCTCCGTTCGGACCGCAGAATCCGCACACGGTCCCGTCTTTGACAGAAAAGCTGATGTTGTCCACAGCCCTGTGGCCGCCGTAATATTTCGTCAGATTGTTCACTTCTATCATAGCGCTGTCCTTTCTTCCGCGTCCGTATACAAGAGACAGCACACTCCCTTTGTACACGGACGCTGCATTTTACTTCACGACATATTTTATGACCGTTTGTTAAACTGAATTTAAACTTTTCCGTGTTTTCACAGTATTTTCATATCTCCCGCATCTTCCGCCCGTCCGCCATCCCGCATCCTCCGCCCAACCGCACGCAGAAAACAGCCTGTCCGCGCGAAAAAAGCAGCAAAAAAGCAGCCCCTGATGCGCTCCGCGCGCGTCAAGTGGCTGCCTGTATTACCGTCTGCCTGACATCCGGTGGCTCCGGCTCTCTTCCAGATACTCGGTCATCTCCGGATGCTCTCTTAAGAGCTTTTCCCGGAGCCGCTTTCTCCGGCTTCCGATAAGGTCTGCAATCTCTTCTTTCTTTTCTTTCAACTCTTCGGTCAGTTCCTCCATCTGCTCTTCCAGAGATGCAAGGAGCAGGTCCTCATCCAGCTCGCCAAGGAAGCCCTGCAATCTGCGCGTATCCCATCGCGATGGGGATGGACACCGCCGCGATAATGATGCCGGAGAAAATATCTTTCGGCAGATATTCCGCTTTATAGTTCCTGAGTGTTGCAAATAGTTTCATAACTTTATCTCTCCTGTATCCCAAATCCCAGTTTCTCTTCCGTCTCTCTCATGCGGATATCAAATTCTGCGTAGAACCCGCTGTCATCCGAAACCCTGTACGGGGTCTCATAGAACTTCCGCAGGACATAGAGCGTCAATATCCCGGTTTTTTCCCGGTCCAGCGTATCCAGCGCCTCCCCGCAGCTGTTCAGGAAGTCATGCCATCTGAGGATGTACCGCTCATAGGAGCGCAGGTCCGGGATGCCCAGCCATTTCTTTATCTTGACCTTTCCCCGGTTCTTCTCCCGGCACTCATGGACCTGGATAAAATACCGGAACCCGCCTTCCTCATAGTACCGTCCCAGGGGAAAGAGCCTGCAGAGCCCCGGTCTGTATGCATGCACCGAACATCTGCCCTCCGCGTCCAGGAAGGGACATGCATCCCGCTCTCCGTCCATCTTCAAATTCGGCAGGACCATGCCGTCCGCCATCCCCAGCTCGATGTCGTTTCCGCTCATCAGCGCGGCGAAGTCTTTGCCGGTCCCCTGTCCGAGCCTCCAGATATCCATGGGGTCCAGGATGATGGAGGAACCCATGCCCCGGCAGCACGCCGAACAGCCTTTACAGTCCCGGCAGTCCGCTTTCACCATATCGCCGGAGGAATAGAGCCGTCCGTCTGATATTTCATTGAGGTCTACGTTTCGTTTCATCAGTCGTTCCTTTCTTGTGTGTCCGCGTTCCATTTTCTCCCATCCGCGCCTTCCTGTCAAGAAAAAAAGACCGTTCCGGCTCCGCAATGAGGGAACCGTTCCGGTCTTTTTACCATATACATCCTGTTTTTACCAAAGATGTCCGCTCAGCCTCTGGCCATGGTGCTGTGCGGCTCTGTGCAATCTGCGGCGTCAGTGTGCAGCTGCTCAGTCAGCGTACCCGTCCGGGTTCTGGCTCTGCCATCTCCAGGAATCCTCGCACATCTCATCCAGCCCGCGCTCCGCCGTCCAGTGCAGCTCTTCTTTCGCCTTCGTGGCGTCGCAGTAGCAGGTCGCGATGTCTCCGGCGCGGCGGGGTTTGATTTCATAGGGGATTTCCTTTCCGCATGCCTTCCCGAAGGCTTTGACCATATCGAGCACGGAATATCCGTTCCCGGTGCCCAGGTTGTAGACGGAAACGCCCGCCTTCTCTCTGAGCTTCTCCACCGCGCGGACGTGACCGATGGCAAGGTCCACCACGTGGATATAATCGCGCACGCCGGTGCCGTCGTGGGTGTCATAGTCATTTCCAAAGACGCCCAGGCACGGGAGCTTCCCGATTGCCACCTGGGTGATGTAAGGCATCAGGTTGTTCGGGATGCCCTTCGGGTCCTCGCCGATGCGTCCGCTCTTGTGCGCTCCGATGGGGTTGAAATATCTTAAGAGCACGACATTCCATTCCGGGTCTGCGGTATGCAGGTCGGTCAGTATCTGCTCCAGCATCCACTTCGTCCAGCCATAGGGATTGGTGCACGTCCCCTTCGGGCACTCTTCCGTGATGGGGATGAACGCCGGGTCGCCGTAGACGGTGGCGGAAGAACTGAAGATGATGTTCTTCACGCCGTGGCTGCGCATCACATCACAGAGGTTGATGGTGCCTCCGATGTTGTTCTCATAGTATTCCAGCGGCTTTCGCACAGATTCGCCGACTGCCTTGAGTCCTGCGAAATGGATGACTGACTCGATGTCCTCTTTCTCAAAGACCGCGTCCATCGCCTCTTTGTCCCGGATGTCCGCCTGATAGAATGTCAGGTCCTTTCCCGTAATCTCCTTCACCCGGTCAAGGGCTTTCTCCGACGCATTGTACAGGTTGTCCACTACCACTACTTCATAGCCTGCATTTAAAAGCTCCACACATGTGTGGCTGCCGATAAAACCGGCGCCTCCGGTTACCAAGATAGACATATCGCTTCCTCCTTCAAGATACGACTGCTGCTCATGTTTTTCTGTTTTCACGCACAGTATAACATAACTCCCGGGGAAATGCTTTATACTTTTAACTCATCCTATGGTAAAAATGTTGCATGACCAACCGGATGCCCTAGTCCCAGAGATGTGCGGGATAGAGTCCCTTCTCTTTCATGTCCCGCACTGCCGCTTCCACTACCGGTTTGTCTTCCTTGTAGGTCACGCCGTACCACTTGTCTTCCGACTCCAGGACTTTCACAGCCGCGCGTTCCTCCCCGAGCAGGCTGCTCACCACAGCCGGCAGGTAATACTCGCATTTCATGGGATTTTCTTTCAGTCCCTTCTCGAGGAACGCCGGGAATCTCTTCCGTATCTCCTCCAGCATGCTGTAGGAAAATCCCCACATGTTCATGGACACCAGCGTGTCGCCGTCCATCTCCTGCCACGTCTGCCCGCCGTCTTCAGAGCAGGCGATGCCGCCCTCCCTCTTCTCGATGCGGGTGCACTCTGTCACGCTGACAAGCTCCTGCTCCTCATTGAGCCCGCAGACCCCGCGGGAGACATATCCGTTGTCTGTCACCGTATTCTTCAGCCGGTACGCCACCATGGCATAGCGGTATTTCTCATCGTCGCTGTGCGTTGTCAGGTAGTCATAGATGACCTGGAACGCATGCCTGCCGTAATAATCGTCCGCGTTGATGACCGCGAAGGGACCGTCTATCTCGTCCGCCGCGCTCAGCACCGCATGCGCCGTTCCCCAGGGCTTCACCCTGCCTTCGGGGACGGTAAACCCTTCCGGGATAGCCGCGATATCCTGATATGCATAAGCTACTTCCATGGACCCTTCCACGCGGTCCCCGACCGCCTTCCGGAAATCCGCCTCGTTTTCCTTCTTTATAATAAAGACGACCTTCTCAAATCCCGCCTGCTCCGCATCGTAGATGGAAAAATCCATGATAATGTCGCCCTCTTTATCTACCGGGTCAATCTGCTTGAGTCCGCCGTATCTGCTCCCCATACCTGCCGCCATAATCACAAGAACCGGTTTCTTTTTCATTCTCTCTTCCTCCTGGACTGTATCATTTCTGAACCCATTTTAATCCAACGTCCCCGGAAAAGCAAGTTTTCCCAGAGCATCCCCGCGCACTCAGAACATGCCCCGCACTCAGAACATGCCCGCCCAGGAGAGTCCGAACACGAACAGGAATATGGTGAGGATGCAGCACACCGACGTCACTGCCACGATTTCCGCAGCAAGGGCGCCGTTTCCTCCCATCGCCTGCGCCATCGGGGCGGACGCCACTGCTGTGGGGGAGGCAAAGACCGCAAGGACCGCCACCAGCACATTCTCCCGGAAGCCGAGCAGGACCGCAGCGCCCAGCATCACTGCCGGAACAAAGACCAGGCGCACCGCCGTGACCGCCGCCAGGTACTTCCTGTGGCTGACCATGCTGCCAAATGAGAGCAGCCCGCCCAGGGTGACGAGGGCAAGGGGCGTCGCCATATCCGCCATCACGCTCAGCGGTTCCTCAAGGAGAACCGGGAGCCGAAGATGCAGCAGGTTAAAGACGCATCCGAGGACGCCCGCATCTACGAGCGGATTCCTGCAGATGCTCAGGAGGATGCCGGAAAGTCCCGGAGCATTCCCCCTCCTCACCTCGAACAGGATGACCGCGAGGATGTTAAAGACCGGGACCACGATGGCGGAAAGGGCGGATACAAGCGCCACGCCCCGGGCATCGCACAAGGTAAGTGCAATCATATTGCCAAACAGGACGAAATTGCTCCGGTAGCTTCCCTGGATGATGGAAGAGCCGGTGGGAAGGTCCTCCACAAACCGGTCCGTCACAAGCCAGACAAGGGCGAAGACGAGCACGGTGCCTGCCAGACAGTACCCCGCCACTTTGGGCTGGATGGCAGTCTTTAAATCCACCCGGTATATATTGAAGAAAAGGGTAAGGGGGATGAACAGGCGGAACACCATATCGTTCACCGCCTTGAAATGCGCTTCCTTCATGATACCCAGTTTTCTCACAAGCCCGCCTGACGCCATGTAGACGACCAGCGGGACGACGACGCTCAGCGCCAGGATAAAACTCTCCATCTCTTCCCCTTCTTTCTCTCTGCACAGCGTCAGTGTACAATGGCACAATACAGCCGTCCCCCTGTACACTGACGCTCCATCCATCTTAGCACAGAATCCGGCGGGATGGCAAGGTCGCACGCCCCTGCCAGGTTGCACGCTTCTGCGGGCAGGGCGGCGCAGCTTTGCCCGCAGACTGACACATACCCTCTTGAAAAATGGCATAAAAGATAGTATAAATATTATGTTTGACGAAAATAAAAGAACAGGAAAGGAACTTTGAACATATGGAACAAAACCAGAAAAGCAGTATGAACCCGCTCCAGTTTGTCTTCCGCATCTTCCAGGGTGCGCTCATCGGGCTGGGTGCGGTCCTTCCGGGCATCTCCGGAGGCGTCCTCGGTGTCATCTTCGGCATCTACAAGCCCATCATGGAGCTTTTAGCCCATCCCTTTAAGAACTTTAAGACCCATGTGCCGCCGCTCATCCCGGTATTTATCGGAGGCGTCATCGGCTTTCTCGGCGTGGCGAACATCCTCTCCTTTTTCCTGGAGGAGTATCCCGCCCCGTCCGTGTGCGTGTTCATCGGACTCATCACGGGGATGCTGCCCTCCCTGTTCCGGGAGGCAGGGGAACAGGGTCGGAGCAGGAGCTCCTTTGTCTCTATGTTCGTCTGCATGGTCGTGATATTCGCCGTGCTCATCAGCGTGGAGCTGTTCTCCATCGACGTGAAACCGAACTTCGCATGGTTCCTCTTCTGCGGGTTCTGCCTCGCGCTCAGTGTCATCGCGCCGGGCATGAGCTTTTCCACCCTCCTGATGCCCCTCGGATTGTATCAGCCTTTCGTGGACGGCATCGGACACTTTGACATGGGAATCCTCATCCCCGGAGGAATCGGAGCAGTCGCCACAGTCATCTGCCTGGCAAAGGCAATCAATGCGCTGTTCGACCACTATTACTCCATCGCCTTCCACGGCATCATCGGCATCGTCATCGCTGCCACCATCATGACGATTCCCTTCTCCGGATTCAAGACAGCAGAGACAACTGCCGTGAACCTCATCTGCATCATCGTGGGCATCATTGCCGCGCTGGCGCTGGATAAGTTCAACAGCCGGGTAAAAGTGGAATAAACCCGTTCCGTTACCGTTCTTTACAGATACTGTCTCAGGAACGCTGTCTCATCATCGTTTGCCTGCCCTGCCAGGGCGGAGCGCACATCCAGATGGAAAACGTGGCCGGTGTGCTCATCGCCGTATATCCGGTACGCACACGGCACCCCTCTGGAACGGAGAAGCTCTGCCATCGGGCGGCACTGCTCCAGAAGGAAGTCTCCCTTCGCCGTGAGCAGGTATGCAGGCGGGAACTGTTCCGTCACATAGGAGAGCACATCCAGCTTTTCCCCGTACACCGACGGATTTTTCGTAAAATAATCAATCATCAGCTTATTGCCGGGTATCTGCCCGGCTCTTTCTTTCAGGTCGTACATGCCGCAGTTGAGTCCCACTGCTTTTAAACCAAACTCCGGCGGCGTCACTTCCATTACTTTCGCATACTCCGGGTTCGTACAGATGACTGCGTACTGGCTGGCAAGCTGCGCGCCGGCAGAATCCCCCACAAGGGCCACCCGCTCTGTATCAAATCCGTGGATGTCCGCCTTGCGGCACACCCACCGGAGCACGAGATTGGTGTCAATAACCGGGGCGGGAAATTTGTATTTCGGCGCCAGCCGGTAGTTGAAGCTGACAACGGCAAACCCTCTGCGCGCAAGGTCCATGCAGTAGAACTGATACTGCTTTGTACTGCCGTACACATACCCGCCGCCGTGGATGTTTACGATGACCGGGAGTTTCCCTTTCTCCTTCCGCAGTCTGTACACATCCAGCGTGTTCCACCGCGCATCCGGTCCGTATGGGATATCGCTGACGCGGAATATCTCATCCGGCGTCCTCAGACCTCTGTCCCGCCGTGCGTCCGCG
The DNA here is from genome assembly GCA_019117125.1 of Candidatus Mediterraneibacter merdipullorum. GTDB lineage: Bacteria > Bacillota > Clostridia > Lachnospirales > Lachnospiraceae > Mediterraneibacter > Mediterraneibacter merdipullorum. Next base: position 31,895 of record DXAL01000051.1, on the reverse strand, counting down.
CGGGAAGCATAAAACCAGAATTTCAGTGATTCATAAGACATGCTGTTTCCTCCTCCTGTTTTTTGAAACGGCGCATCGTATAAAAATAGTAGGGGACAAGCGGTATGAGCGCCGATATCCATGCTGCCGGGTCCGAAAGGCATACGCCTGCGAAACTCGCATGTCCGGCTACGACCGCCACGATGGAGCTCCGTGCCACAAGCTCAAAAATACCCCCGATCATCGGGACAAGTCCGTATCCCATCCCCTGGAGCGTATTCCGGTAGAGGAAGATGCTTCCCAGAAACGGATAACACCAGAACACCGCCCGGAAATACGTCACGGAGGCATGGACGACCTCGGTCTCCGACGGGCTGATGAACAGCCAGGTCATCTGTCTGCCAAAGAAAAACATCAGAACCATCGCCAGGACGCTCCAGACCAGTATCATGACCTGCGTACAGCGGACGCCCTGCCTGACGCGGTCCATTTTCCCTGCTCCGCGGTTCTGTCCGACATAGGTGGCAATGGTCGCGCCAAAAGATGTAAATACCGTGGCAATCATGTTCTGTATCTTTCCGGCTGCGGAGAAGCCCGCCATATACGCCTCCCCGTACACATTCACCGCGCCCTGCACGATGATGGTCCCCACCGCTGTGATGGAGAACTGCAGCCCCATGGGGATGCCCAGCGCCAGCAGACGCCAAAAGCTCTTCATCCGGATGCGGAAATCCTCCTTCATCAGATGAAGGATAGGAAACTTCTTCCGTATGTAGAAATAGCACAGCAGCGCCGACACTGCCTGGGCGATTACCGTCGCGTAGGCGCAGCCTTCCACGCCCATGCCGAACCACACGATAAATGCGATATCGAGAAAGACATTGATGACTGCGGATATGATAAGGAAATACAGGGGCGACCTGGAATCTCCCAGTGCCCGCAGAAATCCTGCCAGGGAATTATACGCCGCCGTCACGATAAGCCCGGCGTAGATGATGCCCATATACAGTTTCACATCCGGCATGATGTCATCCGAGTAATTCATCAGCCGCAGGATGGGTTCATTGACAAAGAGCAGCACCGCTGTCATCAGGACTGCGCAGCCCGCCGCCAGATAGACGGACATCGCCACATAGTGGCGCATCCGGTCGTAATCCCTTGCGCCGAACCACTGGGACACCAGGATTGCGAACCCGCTGCTCAGACCGTTCAGCCATCCGGTCACGAAAAACATCAGGGAACCCGTGCTCCCGATGGCTGCCAGCGCATCTACTCCGATGAACTGCCCTGCCACAACAGAATCCGCTATATTGTAGAACTGCTGGAATATATTGCTCAGGCACATCGGTATCATAAACTGCATAATCAGCTTCGCAGGACTCCCCTGCGTCATGTCCAGGACTTTCTCTTTCCCCATACGCCTTCCTCCTCACAGAAAGTCAGGAGTGCTGACGCACTCCTGACTGCATGTTTTCAAACGTCGAGGGTAATTATACGACGGAATAAATGCCCTGACAAGTCCTGTTTTCATTTTATTTTTTATCCCAGAGCTATTGCTTCAATCTCACATAATGCCCCTTTGGGAAGTTCTTTTACTGCCACGCAGCTTCTTGCCGGATGCCCGGTAAAATATTTGCTGTATATCTCGTTAAATGCCGCAAAATCTTCCATATCTGCAAGAAAGCACGTTGTCTTTACGACATCTTCAGCCGGTATATTCTCCGCTGCAAGAACAGCAAGTACATTTTTACAGCTTAATTCTGCCTGTTCTCTTATCGTATCCGGCATCCCGGATGTTTCCGGGTCGATTGGAAGCTGACCGGATACAAATACCAGATTTCCTGCCCGCCATCCCTGCGAATAAGGTCCAACGGCGCCCGGCGCTTTTGTTGTTGAAATCACTTTCTTCATAATGTTTTCCTTTCCTTCTGTTTTTTCCATTTCTCACTCTTTCTCTGCTTCTTCATCTACAAGGACCGAACCCATCATTTCGTCAATCCTCTTCAAACCGTCTTTTCTGCTCCTTGCCCGGAAATATAATATAAAGCCAAGTATAATCCAGATCAGAACCATCAGAATTTCATATGGCCATTTGAGACCCGAGCCCGGGAAGCCGGGAAGTGAGATTAAAACGAGAGCAGCCCCCATCAGTACGGCAATATATCCTACTAAAATCGTCTTTACCTTATATGGACGTTTCATATCCGGTTCTGATTTACGCAATTTAATAAATGAAATTGCTACGATCAGATAAGCTACAACGCTTCCAAATCCGCCCGCTGTCGGATACCACACGTTTACACCACCGCCCATAAATCCTGATATAAGCATGAAGATTCCCATTATGATGACTGCCCTGTACGGTGTCTGATATTTGTCATGCAGTTTGCTGAAATAATCCGGAAGCATTCCGCCGCGTGCCATACTGTACATCAGACGGCTTCCATTGATGTATGTTGAAATCCATGAAGTAAGTATCCCTAAAATACCGACAATAATCATTGCTTTTCCTGCTAACGGGTTCCCATTAAAGATTGCAGTCATGGAATCCACAGCCGCCAGGCTGGAATTTGAAATATCTTCGTGAGACAGTCCCAGGCATGTCGCTATGATTGTCAGGATGAACCACGCAACTGCTGTAATCATAACGATTACGATTACTTTGCCGAGGTCTTTCGGCTTAACGACAGATTCCTCAGATGCCTGGGGTATACACTCAAAACCTGCCAGGAAGGTCGCACAGGTAAGCATATTTGCTGCCAGTGTCCCAACATGGACTTCATATCCATACACGGTATAGAGCAGCGGTGTCTCTGTAAGAGGAAACAGATAATCAATTGCCACTACTGCTGCATTACACAGCCAACTTACAAACAGCACCGGATTCAGAAGACATGCCCATCCGGCAATGAATGATGCCTTTGTGCCGAATGCACGCCACGCAAAATTCTGAGGTCCTCCTGCTTTCGGCATTGCGGAAGCCAGCTCTCCATAACACAGAGCGACAAAGATCATCATCAATCCTGCAAACACAAAAGAAAGACACGCTCCAAGCGACCCGGCACTGGTAATCCAGGTAGAGCCCATTGAAATCCAGCCCCATCCGATAATTGCTCCAAATCCAAGAGCCCAGAGATCAAATTTACCAAGGACTCTTTTTAATTCCTTTTTTTCTCCCATAACTTATCCTTTCTGTCACATTACATTTCCTGTGACCTCATTCCTCTTATTTTCTGTTCCTCACAGCCTGCATAAGCTGATTCACAGCTTTCACAAGCACGCTGCGGGGGCATGCAATATTCATACGCATATGCTGTTCACCACCGGGACCAAAGAGTGTCCCTTCATCTAATACCAGCCCTGCTTTTTCACGGAAAAAAACTGCCAGTTCTTCATCCGTCATATTCAGCCCGCTGCAGTCGAACCACATCAGATAGGTGCCCTGAAGTTCTGAACACCGGATTTCCGGAAGCTCTGTCTCCAAAAAATTTGAAACATAATCCCTGTTCTTACTGATATATAAAGTCAGTTCATCCACATATCTGTCTCCGCTGCGAAAAGCCGCTTCAAATGCTTCAAGTCCGAAATTATTGATATTGAACAGCCCCCACGCATCTCTCAGCTGTAAAATCTTATTTCTGAGTTCTTCATCTGCGACAATCAACGCCGATGCCTGAAGCCCTGCGAGATTGAATGTCTTTGACGCTGAATATGCTCCCGCCGTCATCTTTGCCGTTTCCGGCGAAAGTGATGCAAAAGGCGTATGATGAAATCCCGGCATTACCAAATCTGAATGAATTTCATCCGCAAAAACCTTCAATCCATTTTTCAGGCAGATGTCCGATATTTTTTTCAGTTCTTCTCTTGTAAATACCCTTCCAACCGGATTATGCGGACTGCACAAAAGGAACGCCACGGTGTCTTCTTCTGCCGCCAATCGTTCAAATTCATCAAAATCAATCGTGTACTCACCATCTCTGCAAATCAGGCGGCTCCGTTTCACTTTTCTTCCATTATTGATAATATAGTCTGTAAACGGATAATAAACAGGCGACATGATTAAAATACTCTGCCCCGGCTCTGAAACTGCATGAATGAACAACGCCATTGAGATCAGTACTCCCGGACTCATTATGATTTCTTCCGTATTCACCGTCCAATCATGCCGCCTTTTCAGCCATTTCTGCAGGCAGTCCGCCATACTCCCGTCATCATTTGGATAGCCGTATACCGGATGTTCCGCTCTTCTGCGAAGCGCATCCACCACTTCATCCGGAGCAGGAAAATCCATATCCGCAACCCACATTGGCAGGACTTTTCCATTCTGATATTCTTTTTCTGAATCCCATTTGCAGCACTGTGTTCCCGTCCGGTCTATAATCTGATCAAAATTCACGTTTTTCTCCTCCGATTTCAAACTCCAATTTCTACAATCTCTTCCGGAACATATGTAAACCGCTCATACCCGTCTTCCGTGATTACAATCGAGTCTTCCGGCGTCATCCCGCCAAGCACTGCGCTGCTGTATGGAACTTCACAGCTTACAACCATTCCCGGCTGGAATGTCTCATCTCCTACATATGGAGAAATATATGGATACTCTTCTGCAAGGAAATAAGTTCCGATGGAATGTCCAAGGTGTCCGCGTACATAGTCCGGAACCGTTTTGCGGACAATCGCCATAACCTCATGGTATACATCCGCTATTTTTACACCCGGACCTATCATTTCAAGTTCCCTGTGATACCCTTCCATCAGTGCCGCATATATTTTCTTTGCTTCGTCTCCTGCTTTTCCGACGGAATATGCGCGGCATATATCACTGATGTATCCCAGATAGAAAGGACCACAGTCCATTCTCACGATATCTCCTTTACGCAGTGTATCCTCCGGCGGTATCTCGAAATTACCAAAGTATCTTCCGCCTACAGAAAGAACCGGACGCGCTCCGGTCACTCCTTCGCCCTGAGCGAAACAATTCTGGTAAGCAAGATTGACAAGCGTACCTACTGTCATTCCTTCATGCATGGCATTCGCCGTCGCTGTCATCTGCTTTTCACTCATTTGTGCAGCGGTGCGGAGCACATCAATTTCCCACTTTGTCTTAATCATCCGGGCGCGGCTCAATACTTCATCACAATCTACATATGTGCAGGAACCTGCATTTTCTTCAAAAACTTTCATCGCATCATGAGTCAGGAGCTTTGACTGGATACCAATCACTGCGTCCGGTTTCTTCGCTTTGATGATATCAAGAGCCTGCCGGAATGTTCTGCTTCCATCTACTGTAGACGGTCGGACTTTCGGCGCCGGTTTGCCAGTGATTTTTTCTAATCCGTCAATATATATCCCAGTTGTGGAAACATCAATTTTACATCCGGGGACCTGTTCAAGAGACATGGTCTCATAGTCCGGCATAATAACCGTAAATTCTCCCTCAACAGGGCAGACTGCAATACAGTATCCGGGAACATTTGTCACTTTTTGAAAAGTACTGTAATGTCCGGTTGCATAATAAATTGCTCCAAATTCAGTCAATATCAGTCCGTCAACACCTTTTTCACGCATAACAGACTGTATTCTTTCCTGAAATTCCTGCTGATTTCTGTCGCTGAATTTTACCATAATTTCCTCCTTTGAATTTCTTTTCCTGTTCCGCTTTTTGTGATCACAATATAGTTTAGTTTCTAAACTTTTATATTTAGATACTAAACCATTTTCCTGTTATTGTCAATCAACTTTCACTTTTTTATTTTGTTTTGTGAATTTTGTATATCTAACAAAAAAACTGTTGCTTTATTCCAAAGTCAACAGTTTCTTTTCATCCATTATCCTTCTTTCATCATCCGTCAATGCGGAATCCAGTCCAATGATAATTCTATCCAGTTTTCCATCACCTTAAATGCTGTCATCAGTTCCTCCTGCGTCACTCTCTCACCCAGAACTTTTAAAAATCGTTCATAATTTGATGTGTCATAAATTTTGTGCAGTTTATCCAATTCTGCCCCTTTCTCCGTCACATAAAGGCAGGTCACTTTGTCATTCCCATCCATTTTCTTTTTACAGACAAGCCCCTGGAGACTCAGTTTCCGAATCATCTGGGAAACCGCACCTTTCGTTTTTCCCCAGTCTCTGGCAATTTCTGATACCGATATCCCGGGATGCTCCGCTATGTGGCTAAGTGTATGTACCTCTACCGGGTTGTATTTCTCTCCGGTTCCGTAATCTGTAGCTACACTCGTTACTCCTACCGCAGCTATGCGTTCAATAATATCTGACATTTCAAACAACGTGTAGTCTTTCGTTGCTGTCCTCTTTTTCAGCATCTGTCCTGTGTTCCCCTTTTCCCTTGTATTTCTTCTTCCATTATTCATTTTTAAAACAAATCTGTCAAGAATTTCAAAAAAGAAAGTTTAAGGTCTAAAATAAAAATCCGGAGAAATAAATCATACATTTCCCCGGATTTCAAGCCTGCACTATTCTTTTTTTATACGAAATGCCGCAAATCCCGGATACACCGCGCTCTCTCCCAGTTCTTCCTCAATGCGCAGGAGCCGGTTGTATTTCGCCACACGCTCACTGCGGCTTGGTGCGCCTGTCTTTATCTGGCATGTATTCAGCGCCACCGCCAGGTCTGCGATGGTCGTATCCTCCGTCTCTCCGGAGCGGTGGGAAGCAATGGCTGTGTAGCCTGCCCGGTGCGCCATCTTCACCGCCTCCAGCGTCTCGGATACCGAACCTATCTGGTTTGGCTTTATCAGGATGGAATTGCCGCATCCATGTTCGATTCCCCGCTGCAGGCGTTCGGTATTCGTCACGAACAGGTCGTCCCCGACGAGCTGTACTTTCTCTCCCAGTTCTTCTGTGAGGAGCTTCCAGCCTTCCCAGTCCTCCTCGTCCAGACCGTCCTCGATGGAGACGACCGGATATTTCCCGACCAGCGTCTTCCAGTGCTCCACCAGTTCAGCAGAAGTAAATTTCTTTCCACACTTCGGCAGCACATATTCGCCCTTCCTGCTGCCTTTCCACTCACTGGACGCAGCGTCCAGCGCCAGCACGAAGTCTCTCCCCGGCTCGTACCCCGCCTTTGAGACTGCCTCCAGGATGTATCGGATGGCTTCCTCGTCCCCTGCAAGGTCCGGCGCAAAGCCGCCTTCGTCTCCCACAGAAGTGGCAAGCCCCTTTGCACTCAGGAGTGCCTGCAGCGCGTGGAACACCTCCGTGCACCACCGCAGCCCTTCCGAAAAGCTCTTTGCCCCCGCCGGCATGACCATGAACTCCTGCACGTCCACGGTATTCGCCGCATGGGCTCCGCCGTTTAAGATATTCATCATGGGGACCGGGAGCCGGTTGGCGTTCACGCCTCCGAGGAAGCGGTAAAGCGGCACGTCCAGCGCCCGGGACGCCGCTCTCGCACAGGCGATGGAGACAGCGAGGATGGCGTTTGCCCCGAGGTTCGACTTATCTCTTGTGCCGTCCAAGCGCATCATCGCCCGGTCGACTCCGTAGGTATCAGCGGCGTTCATTCCTCTGAGCGTGTCGCAGATAACCGTATTTACATGTCCCACGGCTTTGGATACGCCCTTCCCGCCAAAGCGCCCTTTCTCTTTGTCCCGCAGTTCCAGCGCCTCGAACTCTCCGGTCGATGCGCCGCTTGGCGCCGCGCCTCTTGCCGAAGTACCGTCCGCCAGATATACCTCCGCCTCGACCGTCGGGTTTCCGCGGGAATCGATGATTTCCCGCCCGGCTACAGATTCAATCTCCAGATAATCCATGTTTTTTCGTCCTTTCCTGTTATTCCTGATGGAATTATTGTTACCGCAGGAAAGGATAATATACCGGATTATTCTTTCAAATATTCCAATCCGGAAGGATTTCCCCTTTCAGAGAAATTTCTCCATCCTTTCTACATCTTCCATCTTCGTCGCCCAGCTCGTTGCAAACCGCACGACGGTATGCGCATCATCCGGTTTCTCCCAGAAGCTGAACACCACATGTTCTTTCAGCCTCTCCGCCTGCTCGTCTATCAGGACCACAAATATCTGGTTGGTCGGGGAATCGATATAAAACTCATACCCCTTCTCCTGAAATGCCTTCTTCAGTGCTTTCGCTGTCTCGATGGCGTTTCTGCCCGCCCGGAGATACAAATCGTCTGTAAAGAGCGCGTCAAACTGCACCCCCGTCAGTCTGCCTTTTGCAAGGAGCGCGCCTCTCTGCTTGATTTTTGTCACGAAATGGCGGGGCGCATTCCCGTTTGGAAAGACGACGGCTTCCCCGCAGAGCGCTCCTGTTTTCGTCCCGCCGATGTAGAATACGTCGCAGTATTCCGCCACATCTTTTAATGACACGTCCGTCCCGTCCGCCGCCAGACCGTAGCTCAGACGGGCTCCGTCCAGATAGAGCGGGATATGGTACCGGGCGCAGACCTCCGAGAGCTGCGCCAGCTCGCCCCTCGTGTAGAGCGTGCCGTACTCCGTCGGGTGTGAGATATAGACCATCCCAGGGAATACCATGTGTTCGTGGTTTTCATCCGCATAAAAGGTTCTGAGATAAGCTTCCAGGCGCTCTGCCGGAAGTTTCCCGTCTTTCTGCGGAATGGTGAGCACTTTGTGCCCGGTGCACTCGATGGCGCCCGCCTCGTGCGTACTGATATGCCCGGTCTCAGCCGCGGCCACGCCCTCATTGGAATCCAGCATGGCGCTGATGACCGTCTGATTTGTCTGGGTCCCGCCGGTGAGGAAATAGATATCCGCATCCGGGCAGCCGCATGCCTTCCGTATCTTCTCTTTCGCCTGCCCGCTGTACCGGTCTGTTCCGTATCCCGGGAGCTGTTCCATATTCGTCTCGATGAGGCGCTTTAACACCTCTTCATGGGCGCCTTCCGAATAATCATTTTCAAAACAGAGCATCATTTTGCCGCCTTTCTCCGCCTGCCGGTCTTCTTCCTGACGCTGTACCCGAATGTGCCGAGCCTGTCTCCCAGGTCCAGATATTCCCCATGGGAATAGGCGACCAGCCCGGTCCGGTTCAGGTCGAACTTTCCATTCTTATCCAGATAAGCGTCATCCACCTGGACCGCCGCCACTTCCGCCAGGAACATGTGATGGCTTCCCAGCTTTTGGATGCTCTCCACCCTGCACTCGATATTCACCGGCGACTCACGGATAATCGGCGCATAGTCCAGCGCTGAGGCTTTCTCCGGTGTGAGGGCGCAGGCTTTCCATTTGTCCTCGTTCCTGCCGGAACGCACGCCGCAGTAGTCCGCCGCGCGGGTCAGTTTCTTCGTCGTCAGGTTTATCACGAACTCGCCGCTGTCCTTTATCATCTGATAGGAATACCGCTCCGGCCGGACCGATATATAGACCATCGGCGGATTCGTGCACACCGTTCCCGTCCATGCCACGGTCAGGATATTGGCGTGCCCCTCCCGGTCCGCCGTGCTCACCATGACGGCAGGCAGCGGGTAGAGCATGTTTCCCGGTTTCCATATCTGTTTTGCCATTCTTGCTTCTCCTGTATGTGATTTTCCGCACGGCGCCTGCCAGCGATACTTTTTACTGCTGCACGGCGTCTGCCGGCGATATCTGTTACTGCTGCAGGGCGCCCACCAGCGTGGGGACGAGCTGTTTCTTTCTGGAGACCACGCCTTTTAACATGACGGTCTCTGCTTCCTCCGGTATATCATAGGCGCTCCGGATGATATCCAGCGCCTCCGGACCGCAGCAGAGCAGTTCGGAAGATTCCGTCAGGATATTCGTCAGCATAAAGAATATCATGTCCAGACCATGGCTCTTTCTCGCCCGCTCCAGATAAGGCCGTACCACGCCGCGTATTTCTTTCAGCTCATCCGCGCTCAGGGAGTTGACCTGCCCGACGCCGAATACCGTGTCATTGACATTGAACTGTTTGAAATCGAGGAAGCAGATTTCCTCCGCTGTCTTCCCTTTTAAGTTGCTTCCCGCATTGAACATCTCCTGCGCCAGAGTCTCCACGTCCACGCCTGCCAGCTCTGCCAGCTTCCTTGCGGAATTTTCATCCAGCGGCGTACAGGTCGGGGAGCGGAACATCAGCGTATCGGAAATGATAGCCGAACAGAGGAGTCCCGCTGTCACGGGGTCTACGATGATATCCGCCTCCTGGTACATCTGGTATACAATGGTCGCCGTGCAGCCCACCGGCTGGTTGCGGAAGAACACAGGAGCCATCGTCTCGATGCTGCCCAGCCTGTGATGGTCGATAATTTCCAGCACATCCGCCTCTTCCACGCCGTCCACTGCCTGGCTCTTTTCATTGTGGTCCACCAGAATCACCTGTTTTTTCCGGACATTTAAGAGACGACGCCTGGAGGTCAGCCCGAGGAACCTGCCCTTATTGTCCACCACCGGGAAGTCGCGGAACCGCTTCTGCGCCATCACTTCCTTTACATCGTCCACATAATCCTGCATCTTAAATGTAACGAGATTCTCCCGGGTCATGAAATACTTGACCGGGATGCTCTGGTTGATATGCTGTGCCGCCGTAAATGTATCATGGGGCGTCCGAATGATGACAATCTGCCTCTCCTGCGCCTTTTTGATGACTTCGTCCGATACCGCCGCGTTCTGGCAGACGACCATGCAGCTTGCGTTCATTTCCAGCGCGCACGTCTGGGCGTCTTTCCGGTCTCCCATGATGACCAGGTCGTCGCGGCTGATAAAATCGGACATCAGGATACGGCTGGACGCCGCAATCACTACCTTCCCTTTCAGCAGATAGCTGTGCTCGTTTCCCGTGAGCACTTCCCCGTCCACTGCGCGGGCGATATTGCGGTACTGCGTCCTCGCCTTGGAAAGGATGGTGCTGTCATAGATTTCCATGTAGGTCTTGGCGATATCGCCGATGGTGATGACGCCCTCCAGCTTCCCGTTTCTCGTCACCGGAAGGGTATGTATATTGGACTCCTGCATCTTTTCCCATGCCGTGCGTATCGACACACTGCTCTTGATGCCGTCCACCTCTTTTAATTCCAGGTCCTTTATCTGCTCTCTTAAGTCGGACAGCAGCCTGGGCGGCTTCACGCCGAAACGTTCCAGGACGTACTGCGTCTCCTCATTGAGCTGTCCTGCCCTCCGCGCCTCATACGGCATGTTCGTCAGCTTGGTCTTCAGAGCCGCGTAGGCAATCGCGGAACAGACGGAATCCGTATCCGGATTCTTGTGTCCTACGACATATACTTTTCTGATTTTTTCTTTGCTCATAATACCTCTCCCTGTTCTGTCCCTTTTGTCTCCCTATACTAAAGAGTGCCATTTTTTCCCCGGATAGTCAAGCCGGAGTTGTTTTTTTCATGGGGTTTATGCTATAATATCTGCATTGAGGCGCAGTCCGGTCCGGCTGTCCTGCATCCTGTCCTGACAGGGTCCGCAGGCGGCGCCGGCTGTATCGAAAAAAAGTAAGTTGAGGTGCTGTACAATGAGCGAAGAAATGAGAGAAGAATTACAGGAAAATGAAACTGCCCGGACAGAGCCGGTCGAGACGATGGCGGATTATGAAGACCACATCGACGACGCCAATCCATGGAACAGGGTTGCTGAATATATGGAACAGAAGACCGTCCTTCCTGTCAAAGTAGAGGGAATCGTAAACGGCGGAGTCATTGCCATGGTCGAGGGGCTGAGAGGCTTTGTGCCCGCTTCCAAGCTCTCCCTGTCCTACATCGAAGACCTTGAGACCTACCTGCTCAAGGACATCGAAGTGCAGGTCATCGAAGCGGACCAGGCGAATAACCGCCTCGTCCTCTCCGCACGGGAAATCCTGAAAGAAAAGGAAAAGAAAGCGCGGGAAGAGCAGATTGCGAACCTGAAAGTCGGCACAGTCCTGACCGGTAAAGTCGAGACACTGCAGAATTACGGCGCATTCGTCAAACTGGAGAACGGTCTCTCTGGTCTGGTCCACGTATCCCAGATTTCCCAGAAGCGTGTGAAGCTTCCGGCGGATGTGCTGAAAGTGGGCGATGAAGTCCGGGTGAAAGTCATCGGCATCAAGGACGGCAAAGTCAGCCTGAGTATGAAGGCGCTGGAAGAGCCGAAGGAAGAGCCGGTGGAAAAAGTCGTACTTCCGAAGGCGGAAGATATCGGAACAAGCCTCGGGGACCTCTTCAAGAACCTGAAACTGTAAGAGAATAGAGAAAAGTTAAGGCAAGAGCAGGGCATGCGAAAAACATGACCTGCTCTTTTTGCGCTACGCGCATGCATTGCACAGGATTTCCTCCAGCGCATTCTTGCTGCTCGTATGGCATCTCACCACACACGCATTGCATCTTCCCGCTTCTTCCACCGCGCATTTCACCATCTTGTGGGAAACGGTGTTGGTAAAGAGCACGATCAGGTCCGGACTCCCAATCTGTTTGGCGAGCGATGCGGACATCTGGGTAAACACCTTCGCCTTGCAGTGGAACCGCCTGCACACATTCTTATACTGACATACCATCCTGTCATGACCGCCTATGATGACAACACTCATATGAAACCTCCTGAAAACAAACTGCCTTTCTCTGTACATGCTTTATATGTTAGTCACAGCTAACTTATAGTGTTATCATACACAAAATGAGAATGAATATCAAGTACTTTTTTCAATATCCGTAATCTGCTCCGTCCGGATGCACACACTGCCCTCCAGGATGAGCCTCCCTCCTTCGGCATCCACCCGTTCCAGTCGCCCGGACGCCGTGCGGTACGCGCCCCCTTCTTTTCTCTTGTCAGGCACAAAATACGTGACGGTCACTTCCCGCTTATCCGGCGGCAGGGCGCAGAGCAGGCGCATCTTCTCATCCAGCTCCGCGAGCCGGTCTTCCGGAAGCTCCGGCGCGGATTCCGTCAGCCGCGCCGTCTCCTGTATCGCATCCCCGAATCCGGTCAGCGCCGCGAACGGGGCGAACTGGGCTGCCCTCGCAGAGACCGGCATCTGTGCGTGGACCTCTGAAATATGATGGGGAAGGGACAGGATATCCTCATACCTTCCCTTTTTCTCTTCCTCTGCCCTCACGCCCTGTGCCCTCCAATCTGACCGTTCCGCTCCACCGCCGTCGCCCCTTCCTCCAGGTTCATCCCCTTCAGGACCGCATTTTTCCCGAATTTTTTCTTTATCTGCAGCACCGCCTTCTGCATCTCCTTCTCCCGCGTGCGCACCTGTCTCTCCTGCTCCTGCTTTTTTCGGAGGGCGGCGTAGTCGGTAAACAGGTCCATCTGCTCATACCGGACCTCTGCCTCCGCTTCTTCCTCCGGCAGGACATGCTCTGCGGACAGTGTGAGCCTGCGCACGAGCAGCTTTTCATTTACGATACGCTCATACAGTTTGGTGACCGCCTGCATGATTTCCCTTGAGGAGGATGTGCGGCAGCCCAGGTTCGCCGTGCCGTGTGCATGTTTCGGCACCTTCCTCCCGTAGTGGTCCGTCTTTACTTCGCCGCGGTACGCTTTTTTCAGGACCGGGTCTTTCAGATTGTCGATGTCGTACCCCACCGTCAGGACAATCTGGTCTGTCACAAGTCCTTTCTCCACCAGGTCCAGCGCAAGCATATCCGCCATTTCCCGCACCGCAAGCCTCGCCTTTTCATAAGGATAGGGCTGCTTTAATACCTGTCCCGAGCCCACACTGCTGCTCCTGGGTCTGTACGCCCTGACATCAGCGATGGTGCAGGGCTCCCATCCCCACGCATGGTCGATGAGCAGCTCCGCATTCACCCCGAACAGGTCATACAAAAGTCCCTCATTATAATATTCATCCGGTCTGCCAAGAGAACAGCGCGCGATATCTCCCATCGTGTAAAGCCCATGCTCCTCCAGCTTCTTTGCATAACCTCTCCCCACTCTCCAGAAATCCGTGAGCGGACGGTGGTCCCAGAGCAGACACCGGTAGGACATCTCGGTAAGATTTGCAATGCGCACGCCGTGTCTGTCCGGCGGGATGCGCTTCGCCACAATGTCCATGGCGACCTTGCAGAGATACAGGTTCGTCCCGATGCCCGCCGTCGCCGTGATGCCCGTCGTCCGGAGCACCTCTTCTATCATCTGCACCGCCAGGGCGCGGGCGCTCATCCGATATGTCCCGAGATAGGCTGTGACGTCCATGAACACTTCGTCGATGGAATAGACATGGATATCCTCCGGCGCAACATAGTTCAGATATACATCATATATCCTGCTGCTGACTTCCATATAGCGTGCCATCTGAGGCGGCGCGACGATATAATCCGCAGCAAGCGAGGGGTCCTTCTCCAGCTCCGGCGCCTGGCAGGAAGAACCGGAAAGCCTCCGCCCCGGCGCAGCCTGCTGCCGCAGCGCGTTGACTTCCCCTACTCTCTGCACCACCTCAAAAAGCCGCGCCCTCCCCGGTATCCCATATGCCTTCAGCGACGGGCTCACGGCAAGGCAGATGGTCTTCTCCGTGCGGCTTTTGTCCGCCACTACCAGATGAGTCGTCATCGGGTCCAGTCCCCGTTCCACACACTCCACCGAGGCGTAAAAAGATTTTAAGTCTATCGCGATATAAGTCCTGTCCGCCATGTTCATCCTCTCCCTGTCCCGGCAGTATCTGCTCCTTCTGCTTCTTCCGTTTCTTTCAGTATTCCCCTTCCTTCCTCATCATATCACAAAATCGGAAATCGAACAAGTGTTCTTCCATGCAAAAAACAGACAGCCCTTATTTCCGGGCTGCCTGTCTGTTATTATCCTGATTTCATGGTCAGCACTGTTCCGCGATGGTATACAGAAGCCGTTCCGTATCTTCCCAGCCGAGGCACGGGTCTGTGATGGACTTGCCGTATACGTGGTCCGGTCCGATTGGCTGGCTCCCCTCGACCAGATAGCTCTCTATCATGACGCCTTTTACCAGTCTGTGGATATCGTCTGACACCCTGCGGCTGTGGAGCACTTCCTTCACGATGCGTATCTGCTCTTTGTATTTCTTCCCTGAATTGGAATGATTTGCATCGATGAGCACTGCCGGATTCTCAAGATTCCGCTCCTCATACATCTCCAGGAGGAGCTGGATGTCCTCATAGTGGTAGTTTGGTATCGTGTTGCCGTGCTTGTTCACCGCACCCCGTAAGATGGTATGGGTCAGCGGATTTCCCTTTGTGCGGACCTCCCAGCCTCGCGAGATAAAGTCATGCCCGCCCTGCGCTGCCACAACGGAATTCAGCATGACGGAGAAGTCCCCGCTGGTCGGATTCTTCATGCCTGCCGGAATGTCCAGCCCGCTTATCATCAGGCGGTGCTCCTGATTCTCCACCGAGCGGGCGCCGATTGCCACGTAGGAAAGGATATCCGAAAGATAATGCCAGTTATCCGGATAGAGCATCTCGTCGGCTGATGTCAGCCCGGTCTCCGCGATGGACCGCATGTGCATGTGGCGGATGGCAAGGATGCCGGCAAGGATATCCGGTTTTGCCTCCGGGTCTGGCTGATGGAGCATGCCCTTGTATCCCTCGCCCGTTGTGCGGGGCTTGTTCGTATAGATGCGCGGCACGAGCACCAGCCGGTCCGCCACCTTTTCCTGGACTTTTGCCAGGCGCGTTGTATACTCGCATACAGCGTCCTCGTTATCTGCCGAACAGGGTCCGACGATGACGAGGAAACGGTCGGATTTTCCGGCGATGACATCCTGTATCAGTCTGTCGCGTACCTGCTTTGCCTTCTTCATCTCCTCTGTCATGGGCTCCTGCATCTTCACCTGGTCCGGCGACGGAAGCTGTTTGATAAATGTAAAACTCATGGTACTGATTCCTCCGGTAAGTCTGTTTCTGCTCTTTTGTCCTGTCAAGGTGCAGAAAATGTGTGCGGCGCCCGCACCCTGAAAACACCTCAACGGGAAAGATTATAATACAACCGGAGCGGATTGTCGATACCTTTCCAGCAGCTTTTTCGTCATGGAACAGACAATTTCCCGGACCGAATAACATACATAACGGACGCCGGCGCGGTCCATCGCCTCCGTCTGCTTTTCCGTAACGCTGGTATATGGATACACACCGAACAGGAATGGAAAGAACGCATAGAGAAATCCCTCGATGTCCTTCTCCTGCATTTGCGGGAAGAACTTCTCCAGGCAGCGGGACAGCGCAGAAAGGGAATTGCCGTAAGCGGTCTTGAACGCCACCAGATTTTCCATGCGGCTGTTCGCTTCCATATCGTAATGGTTCATGGCCAGGAGCTTTAAAAGCCGCTCCCGCTTTTCCAGCGTATGCGCCAGCGCGTCGGCGAATCCCTCCACACTCATCTGCTCATGTCTCAGTCGTATGTCATCCAGGTCCCTGACCCACCGCTCATACTCCCGCTGGAACAGCGCCAGGAAGATTTCTTCCTTTGTCTGGAAATAATTATAGATGGACGTCCGGGTAAATGATGTCTGCTTCCCGATTTCCCGGATGGTTATCTCCTTAAAGTTCATCGTTTCATAGAGCCCGGCGCAGGCGTCGATGATTTCTTCTTTCCTTGCATTTGTCCGTTCTTCAGAACCTTTTGGCATCTGTATGTCCTCCTTAGAGCAGTTCATTTACCCAGGATTTGACGTCGGCGCCATTTAAGAGGCGTCCCTCCTGCCAGTCTGCTGCCGGACAATGCGCTTTCAGGCTCTGCTCTGCGCGCCGGATGCCGCTTCCGCCGGATGTGGCGAAGGGAATCATCTTCTTTCCGGAGAAATCATAAGATTCCAGGAATGTATCGATGATGCGGGGCTCCACATACCACCAGATGGGGAAGCCCAGCCAGATGGCATCATACTGCTCCATATCCCCGACATCCCCGGCGATTTCCGGACGGCACGCTGCATCGTTCATCTCCAGCGTGCTGCGGCTCTTCTTATCCGTCCAGTCCAAATCCGCCGCTGTGTAGGGCTTCGCCGGGCGTATCTCGTAAAGGTCCGCTCCTGCCGCATCCGCAATCTTCCGCGCCACATCCGCCGTCACTCCGCTTGCCGAAAAATATGCCACCAGTTTCTTTCCGTTCATGTCACCGTCTCCTTTCTCTTCACAGGCTTTCTTTTAATATCCGGATGATTTCTTCCCGGTCAAGCACTTTGTAGCCGCCTGTCATGACGAGCACGCCGTCTGCAATGCCTTCCAGCATGTCCTCTGTCGCTCCCAGTTCGGACAGGCTCATCACAAGACCCAGTTCCCTCATCCAGTCCCCCATCGCCTGAAGTCCTTCTTCCGCAATCTGGACATCCGTCTTGCCCGCCGGGTCCACATCCCATACATTGACCGCGAACCGTCTGAATTTCGCAAGGCCATACGGCATGATATAGCGGTAATACGGAAGAGATACGGAAGCAAGCGTCATCCCATGGGTCGCATTCGTATAGCCTCCTGCTGCCTGCCCGAGCATGTGGACCATCCAGTCCGTCTCCTTTCCTCTGGATA
The DNA here is from genome assembly GCA_019117125.1 of Candidatus Mediterraneibacter merdipullorum. GTDB lineage: Bacteria > Bacillota > Clostridia > Lachnospirales > Lachnospiraceae > Mediterraneibacter > Mediterraneibacter merdipullorum. The sequence continues at coordinate 14,515 of DXAL01000051.1, read as the reverse complement.
CCAGCGTGTTCAGCGCCCATGTGGCAGCCCACATGATATTGCTGCGCGCTTCATAATCCTGGGGATTTTCATTTGCGATGCGCCCGGAATGAATGACAGAGCGCATCAGCCCTTCACTGATGTAGTCGCTCGTGTTATCGTCCTCCCCGGAGAAGTACTGCTCGCAGATATGATTAAAGATATCATAAGTGCCTGCCGCCATCTGATAGCGGGGCAGCGTCATCGTGTACTTCGGGTTCAGGATGGCAAACCTGGGCATAATGTTCTCATCGGCAAACACATGCCCGAACTTCTGCTTCGTCTCCCGGTTCGTGATGACAGCGCCCGCATTCATCTCGGAGCCCGTCCCTGCCATCGTCAGCACGCATCCCACCGGAACGACCTCGCACTCCGGCTCTTCAAAGCGCACATAGTACTTTTCCCACGGGTCTTCCTTGCAGTGGATGGATACGGACAGCGCCTTCGAGTAATCGCAGACAGAACCTCCGCCGACTGCCAGGATAAAATCCGCGCGATGACCTCTTGCGATTTCCATGCCTTCATACAGCTTCTGAAGCGTCGGGTTCGGCATGACGCCGGATATCTCCGCCACATTTTTGCCGTTCTCCTTCAGGATGCGGCACACATCGTCATAAATCCCGTTCTTCCGGATGGAGCCGCCCCCGTAAACGAGCACTACATTGCTGCCGTATTTCGGCAGTTCTGTGTTCAGATAGTCCAGCGCGTTATCTCCAAAATAGAGTTTCGTCGGATTACAGTATGAAAAATTACCAAGCATTTCCAGTCTCTCCTTTCTCATCATCTCAAGATATTCCGACACCGTGTCAACAACTACATATCACCACTGTTCTGACGCTGTGTCAATATTATTTTCTTATCGTTTTTTATTTTTTACAGCTTTTGATTTCCCGTGGACCAGACATGTTTTTCTTTCGCCTGCTCCGCTGTATTCTGCGCCATAACGCCCACCAGCGCGTGCGGCACATAAGGCTCTTCCAGATAGTCGGTTTCTTCCTTTGTCAGACAGAGGTCGACTGCCTTTGCCAGCTGATACGCAAAACAGTTGGAAATGCCGATATATCTTGCCTTTCCGGCTTTCACCACATGGTTCAGACCTTCCATGATGTCATACAGCGGCGTTGCATAGTCCCACATGTGATAAATGTAGAGGTCCACATAATCCATCCCGAGGTTTTCCAGACTCTTGTTGAGCATCCGCTCAATATGCTCCTGTGCCGGAACGCCCTGCTCTATCTCTTCCGGCGTGCGGGGAAGGAATTTGGTGGCAACCACCACTTCATCCCGTTTTGCATAATCCCGCAGCGACCTGCCCAGATACTGCTCGCTCGTGCCGCTCTGATATCCGATGGCAGTATCGTAAAAATTAATCCCGGATTCCAGCCCGCTGCGGATGATTTCCCGGGTATGTTCCTCGTCGATGGTCCAGGTATGCTGTCCGTTCTTCGCGTCTCCGAACCCCATGCATCCCATACAGATGCGGGATACATTTAACTCCGAAGTTCCCAGTTTCACATATTTCATAAGCATCCTCCTGACTTTTGATTCTGTTTCATTTACAGTATAGTAGTCTCTTCACACAATGTCTAATACTTATGGTTTATCCGTTTCCATGCATTTAAGGCATGTCAGGAAGTGAAGCATCCCTCCAATCCGATAGATGATATAAAAAACCATGAAGCTGCAGATGCAACCTCATGGCTCTTATTTCATTAAAATACCATCTGCACGAGGACCATATAGCAGACCGTCCCCCCTGCAATGGAGACGAGCATCTGCCGTTTCCACACGTGCAGCGCTGCGACCACCGCTATGGAAATCAGTTCCGGAATCCCGTGGCTGCCGGATAAAAGCTCCACATCTTTCAGACTGTAGATGACAAGCAGTCCGAACACTGCCGCCGGGAGCACTCTTCCAAGGTATCGGATATACTCCGGCGTCTTTTTCCCTGCCGGAAACAGAAGAAACGGCAGGAACCGCGTCACCGCCGTGCCGAGGACGACCATGGCGACCGTTATCACCTGTTGTGTCAGCGTCATCCTTCCCCGCCTCCTTTCTCAAGCGTCCCCTTCAGGAGCGTCAGAATCAGGAGGATGACCGCCATCGCCGGCAGGATGAACCGGTCCGGTCCGAACACTGCCAGGCAGAGCGCGGACAGGCACAGTCCGAACAATCCGCTCCTGTGGTCCTTCTCCTTGAGCCACTGCTCCAGAAAGATGACGACGAACATCGCTGTCATCACAAACTCCAGCCCCTCTGTGCTGAACTGAATGAAGGAGCCGAAGATGCCTCCCAGCGTCGCTCCGAAGACCCAGTAAAAATGGTCCAGTAACGTGACAAAAAACATGAACCATCCCCGGTCCACGTCTTTTGGTATGTCTGCTGTATAATTGATGGAAAAGCTCTCGTCGCACATCCCGAATATCAGATAAATCTTCTTCCATCCGGTCCCCCGGTATTTATCCAGCATGGAGATGCCATAAAACAGATGTCTGGCATTAATCATCAGCGTCATCAGAAATGCCTGGATGGGGGCAAACGCCCCCATCAGCATATTGACTGTGACAAACTCGATGGAGCCCGCAAAGATGGTCAGGCTCATCAGCATCGGATACCAGAATGAAAAACCCGAGACATTCATATAGATGCCGTACGTCATCCCCAGGAACCAGAATCCCGCAAAGATGGGTATCGTATAGGGGAATGCGGCGCGAAATGCCTTCCGCTTCACATCCGTCTTTCCCTGCATGTCCGCTGCCCCTAGTGGCACTTGCTCCAGCCGCAGCACTTGCAGATGTTGCACCCTTCCTCAAACACGAGAGGCTCCCCGCACTCCGGGCAGTACATCTTGTCCGTCGGCGCCTCGGAAGTCACCGCCTTTGGCTTCGGCACCTTCTCGGTCCTCCTTGCCGTCTTCACGCTGGCTTTTCCCTGGCGCTCCGCCAGTTCCGCCTGCATCTCATTGTACATATCCAGCAGGGCGTTGCCCACTGCCATCGGGCAGCACGCGCCCTTGCTCGTATCCTTCCGGGACACCCGTCTCGCCGTATAGGACGGACAGGAGCCGCTGGAATTGAGCTGGTCCACGATAGTCTCGATATCGATGCCGCCCCGGGCGCTGATGGATATCATCCGCGAAAGTCCTACCATGAAGTTGTTGCATCCGCCGGTGGAGCCCTTGCTCAGGTAAGTCTCCAGAAGCGCTCCCGTATGGGGGTCGAACAGGGCGATACAGTGCAGGCTTCCGCAGCCGGTAGTGAGCTTGCGCTTCTTCCCGACCACATCGTCGGTCACGAGCAGGATTTCTCCGCGCTTGAGCCCTTCCCCTGCCAGGACTTTCCGGCTCTCCTTCTCCTTCTTCTCGCTCGTGTTGAGGATGCCGATTCTCTTGCAGCCGTCCCGGAAGATGGTGATGCCTTTGAGCCCCTTCTCATAGGCGTACATGTACAGCCCTTCCGTCTCTTCTACCGTGAAGCGGTTCGGCACGTTGACCGTGGAGCTGATGGACGCGTCGATATGCGTCTGCCAGATTGCCTGCATATCAATGCGCTGGCGGTATCCCAGCGTCATGGCGGTCACGAAATAATCCGGCAGCTCGGAATCGCTCTTTAAAGCGTGCTGCTTCATATAGCTCTCCACAATCTTCGTATATACCTTATAATAGACGTCCGTGCCGTGCAGGGACTCTGTCTTGCGCTCATAGTAGTTCGCATAGACCGGCTCGATGCCGCCCGAGATGCCCAGCATGGTGGAGAGGGTTCCCGTCGGCGCAATCGTCAGGAGCTGAGAGTTCCTCAGACCGTACTTGCGCACCAGTTCCCGGGTCTTCTCGGAAGTATTCGCCTCAAAATACGGGGTGGACATGATTTCATCCACATTGCACCTGGGGAACGCGCCCTTGTCTTTTGCCAGCCTTGCCGATGCGGCGATAGCGGAGTCCGCCATGGCGAATCCGATGTCATCGCACATGCTGACCGCATCCTCCTCGCCGTAGGTCAGCCCGAGCTTGATGAGGCAGTCTGCAAGCCCCATGATGCCGAGACCAATCTGGCGCCACTGTCCCACGCTGTCCTGCTGCTCCTGAAGCGGATGGAGCGGGAGCCCTTCCTCCAGCACTTCGTTGAGCGCGCCCACTGAGACTTCCACACAGTGCTTGAACCCTTCAAAGTCAAACTGCGCATGTCCGGTAAAGGGGTCGTTGACAAACTCGGACAGGTTGATGCTCCCCAGCAGGCAGCTCCCCCCTGCCGGTAGCGGCTCCTCCGCGCACGGGTTCACGCCCGCATAGGAAAATTCCTCCGTATTGCTCAGGAGGTTCCATCCCTCGATGCGGTCCCAGAAAAGGGCGCCCGGCTCCGCATAGTCCCAGTTCGTCTCCGCGATGCGGCGGAACAGGTCCCGCGCGTTCACGCTGCGCTCCACCACTTCGCCTGTGGCTTCTCTTGTATAGTGGAGCAGATACTCTTCATTATTCTTCACCGCTTCCATGAAATCCTCATGGATGCGCACGGAGATGTTCGCCTTCGTCACCTTCTCCAGGTCCGTCTTCAGGTCGATGAACTCCTCCACGTCCGGATGGGAGCTGTCGATGGAAATCATGAGCGCTCCCCTGCGCCCGTTCTGACCGATGAGCGCTGTCACCAGGGAATAGAGCTCCATAAAGGAGACCGAGCCGCTCGTCTCCTTTGCCGCATTGTTGATTTTCGCGCCGCGGGGGCTTAAGCGTGAGATGTCCACGCCGCATCCGCCGCCGTAGCTGTATGTGCGTGCCAGCTTCTTGGCGCAGTCAAAGATGCTCTCGATATTGTCCTCCGGGGGCGCTATCACGTAGCAGTTTGAGTACGTGACCTTCCTCCCCTTCTGGTCCATTCCCCTGTTTGAGAGTATCCTTCCCCCGAACAGGAACTTTTTCTGCCGGATGTATTCCGCAATCTCACGGTTGCCTCCGCTGATGCGGTCCAGCCACTGCTCGAAGTTCTCTCCGTCGCAGCAGTATTTTTTCGTCCAGATGTCTGTGCCGAGCTGGTTCTCTTCCCCCAGCCATTCTTCTACTGTCATTTCGTTCCCTCTTTCTACTGTATTCTGTATTCCGATATTTTTCTCTGCGGTCCGCCCGCATTTTATCCGTACGCTAATGAGCGTATCATCTCAAAAATAAAATATCAAGTCTTGACAAATAAAAAGTTTGTGTTCCAACCACAAAATATAGTGTAGCTCATTTCATTTTTACACATTTTCTTGTTTTTTATACCTGATACGCTCCCCCGCCCGCTCCCGCCGCGTTTTTCCCCTGAACAGTGCGCATCCCGACCGGATACCGGCTCTTTTCATACTGTTTTCACATATTTTTCACAATTTAACTTGCTATGATTTTATCACTGTGGCATAATGATGCTATCAGTATTCCGGCAGGCATCTTGTCTTCCGGAGGAAAAAGGAGGAATAGGACTATGAAAAACAGACTACGTAAACTGGCGCTTCTTCTGTGCGCTTCCATGCTCGCATTCTCACTGAGCGCATGCGGCGGCTCTTCCGACGCAGACAAGGCAGACGACGCCGCACAGGCAGAGGAGGAAGCTGCAGCCGAAGAGGAAGCTGCGGAAGAAGAAGTGGAAGCCGCAGAGGATGAAGCGGCGGAATCCGTTGAGGCTGCGGAGGAAGACGCAGCAGGCGATGACGCGGCAGTCACCGGCAAGTTTGCTTCCATCCAGGAGTTCGTAGAATCCGATATCATGCAGAGCCAGCTCGAGTCCCAGATGTCTTCTCTGGAAGGCACAGGAATGACGATGGAGCTCTCCGGCGAAGACAACAAACTCATCTACACCTTTATTATTGAAGATGAGGCTCTGTCCGCGGCAATGGATACAGCGACCCTTGAGTCCACACTGGATTCCCAGGCTTCGACCTTTGAGTCTGTGGCAGGCACGCTCCCGGCAGCCATCGAAGTGGAAAACCCGGTAGTCGTTGTCCGCTATGTCGGAAGCGACGGCACAGAACTCGTTTCCAGAGAATTTGCAGCAGAGTAAATCCTGACCATCAGCAGTCCGGTCTTCCGGGCTGCTTTTTTTATTTCTTCAAAACTGTACATATTACATATTGACAGTCAGTACATTCTGTGTTAATCTGTACATGTCAGATAAGTACAGTAATATCAGAACAGAATATAAAGGAGACCCGAACATGAGCGAAGTGTACATCCATGCCAGCCATATTTCCAAAAAATATGACAGAGACCTTGTCCTCAAAGACCTGAACGCCGACCTCCACAGCGGAGAGATACTCGGCTTCCTCGGTCCCAGCGGCGCAGGCAAGACGACCACCATCAAAATACTCACCGGACAGCTCCTCCCCACATCGGGCGAGGCGGAAGTCCTTGGCATCGACTGCCGGGATATCGACGAGCGCATCTACGAACAGATTGGCATCGTCACAGACGAAAGCGGCGTCTACGAGCGGATGAGCGTCTATGACAATCTGAAATATTTCGCCCGCATCCTCGGCGTCCCGCTGACACAGCTCGACCCGCTCTTAAAGCGCATCGGACTCTATGAACACCGGAAGAAGCCCGCTGCAAAGCTCTCCAAAGGAGAGACCCAGCGGCTCATCCTGGCAAGAGCCATCCTCCACCGTCCAAAAGTCCTCTTCCTGGACGAACCCACGAGCGGGCTGGACCCTTCCACCGCCCTCGAGATACACCGGATGCTCCGGGAGCTGCGCGAGGAAGGGATGGCGGTCTTCCTCACGACCCACAATATGGAGGAAGCCACAAAGCTCTGCGACCGCGTCGCCCTTTTAAATGAAGGGGTCATCGTAGAGCACGGTACGCCGGAGGAAATCTGCCTGAAGTACAACACCGTCAAAAAGTACCGGGTGCAGCTGCGCGACGGCACGAAGCATTTCCTGCTGCAGAGCGATGAGACCGCCAGGCGCATATCCGCATGGCTCCTGGAAAATCAGATTGAGACGCTCCACACATGCGAGCCCACACTGGAAACCGTATTTCTGGAAGTTACAGGGAGGGAATTACAATGAAGAAAACACTTACCGTCAGACCGGTCCGCATCCGGAAGCTCCTCGCCATCATTGATGTGAAAGGGCGGGCGCTTTTCAGCAAAAACTTTATCATCATGCCTGTCTTCTCGCTCGGGTTTACCTTCCTGATGCAGCTCCTCTACGCAAGGATATCCGGCGGGATGGCTGCCATGAACGCCTACGCCCTCGCAATGGGCATGCTCATGAATATCTCCATGACAGGCATCTACTGCACAGCCGCCTCCCTTGCGGAAGAGAAAGAGAAACATACGCTGCGCACGCTGATGACCTCCTCGGTCAACGGACTGGAATTCTTCCTCGGGAGCCTGATACCGGTGGTGTTAATGAGCGAAGCCGTCAATGTACTCTGCGTGTTCATCGCCCGGATTTCCATGACTCCAGCACAGTGGGCGGCATACCTTGGAGTCACCTTTGCCGTCTCCGTCATTGCTGCCGTGGTGGGCATGATTCTCGGCATCTTCGCAAAGAACCAGATTTCCGCGAGCACCATCACAACGCCGGCGATACTGGTATTTATGATGATTCCCATGTTCACGGGATTCAGCGACACCTTAAAGACCATCGGCATGTTCCTCTTCACCGGGATTGCCTTTGACGCTGTCGCCAACATCCACAACGGGCTGCCCGCCCTGGATGCACAGGGAATCCTTGTGCTGGCAGCGGAGCTTGTCCTGTCCGCCGTCCTCTTCCTCGTGCTGTACCGCAGAAACGGATTTGAGAGGTGAGCGTATGGAGATTATTTTAAGCAATGCAAGCGACCGCCCCATTTACGAACAGATTACATCCCAGATTAAAGAGATGATTATGAAAGGCGTGCTGAAGCCCGGAGAGCCCATGCCCTCCATGCGCAGGCTGGCAAAAGACCTGCATGTCAGCGTCATCACTACCCAGCGGGCTTACGACGACCTGCAACGGGACGGCTTCATCGTGACAGTCCCTGCAAAGGGGACCTTTGTCTCCGCCCAGAACCAGGATTTCATCCGGGAGGAGAACCTGCGCCGCATCGAGAAACTCCTCGCAGACGCCGCAGCCCTCGGCAGGGAGAACGGACTGACCCTGGAGGAGCTGAAATCAACGCTGGAAGTCGTGTACGAAGAGGAATGACATCACATAAGGGAGCATCACTATGGATTACGCAATCGAAGTCAGAAACCTGACAAAACGCTATAAAGACTTTACACTGGACCAGGTCTCCTTTGCCCTGCCGGGCGGGACCATCATGGGACTCATCGGGGAAAACGGAGCCGGGAAGTCCACCCTCATCAACGCCATCCTTGGCATCACGGACAGCCGTTCCGACCTGACGGCAATGCTCGGGATGGATGTGAAGACCCACGGCAAGCTCATCCGTCAGGACGTCGCCGCCATTTTCAGCGACTCCCACTTTGATACCGGCCTGACGCCGAAAATCATCGGGCACATCCTGTCAAAGGTCTATCCGAGCTGGGACAGCGCCCTCTTCTCTTCTTATCTGGAGCGCTTCTCCCTCCCGGAGAAACGGAAGATACGCACCTTTTCCACCGGCATGCGGGTGAAGCTGGAATTTGCCGCCGCCCTCAGCCACCATCCGAAGCTCCTCATACTGGACGAGGCGACCAGCGGGCTGGACCCGGTCTCCCGGGATGAGATTCTGGATATCTTAAGGGAGTTTACAGAAGACGAAGACCACGCGGTGCTCCTGTCTTCCCATATCACGAGCGACCTGGATAAAGTCGCCGACTACATCGCCTTTCTCCACAAAGGCAGGATGCAGTTTGTCGAGTCCTGCGACGGGCTGCGCAGCGATTACGGCATCATCACCTGCGGGCAGCAGCTCTTCGACGCCCTGAGCCCGGACGACATCGCCGCATACCGGAAGGAGCCGTACAGCTACCGCGTGCTCATCCGGAACCGGAGCAAAGTGCGCCGCGTCTTTCAAGACGTTGCCATTGAAAACGCCTCAATCGAGGACATTATGCTGTTCTCTGTCAAAGGGGAAAAAGCAGATACTGATAACAGGAAAGGGGAATCCGTAAAATGAAGGGAATCATGCTGAAAGACCTCTATGATAATTTCTACATCAAAAAGAACCTGTTGAGCTACATCTTCGGAGTCGGCTTCATCCTCGTGTGCCTGGTCCTCTCTCCCACGACCTATTCCTTCATCCTGTTCGCAGAGCTCCTCCCCTGCATCCTCGGCTCCGCCGCCCTGGAATCCGCAACAGAGCAGGATGAGAAGGCGTCCTTTGACAGGCTGCAGATATCCTTTCCCGTGACGAAAGGAGAAATCATCCTCGCCAAGTATCTCCTCGCCCTGTTCTTCCACGCAGCAGCCAACCTGATATCCGTGTGCTTCTTGCTTGCCCACGTGTATATCTGGGGTACGGTGACGCTGGCGCAGGGGATACAGGTCTGCCTCCTGGGCGCAGGGATTGCCCTGGCTTTTACGGCGCTCTCCTATGTGTTCTTCTTCCTGCTCGGAAAGAAAGCGGCGACCGTCATCTACGTCATAATCGCCATGGTAATTGCCATGGTATACGGCTCTGCCGCCTCCATCTACGGACTGGAGGAATTCCTCGCACTGGATAAATGGATGCCCGCCCTCATCCTCATCCCGGCGGCATTCGTCCTGTATGGGCTGAGCTGCCTTCTGTCCATCCAGATTTATAAGCGGAAGTACTAGCGTCAGTGTACACTGACGCTAAGGCAAACAGAAAATCCGGACGCAGCAGGTCCCGGGAATCCTCCCGGGACCTGACGTCCGGATTTTCTGTTTTCTTCTCTCTCAGACTGTCATGACAGATACGTCACATGATAGCCAATCTTCTCTACCGCACTTTTCAGGATGTCATCGCTGACTTCCCGGTCATAGGAAATCTTTGCCAGCCCTCTGGACAGACTGACCTCCGCGCTCACCCCGTCAATCCGGTTGAGGCACATCGCCACGTCCGCCGTACAGTGCGCGCAGTGCATGCCTGAAATCCCCATTGTCTTTCGTCCGATGACGCGTCCGGACAGTTTTTTCCTGGGGGGCTTGCTTCCGCCCGGGCAGCTTCCGCCTGCCGGGCATCCGATGCATTTCACACCGCTTCTCTTCGCCCTGACGATATAGGCAATGGCGCCGCCCACCAGTACAGCCAGGACGGCAATGATAATCAGGTCTGTCAGCATATGTTTCCATCCTCTCTATTACATACATTCCGGTCTGGATTGCGCGTCAGCGCAATTATTATACCACACTTTTCCCGTGCAGGCTGTATTGTGCCACAAATTCCCGGTCTGATTTCCGTATTCTCCACAGGATGATAAGGGCGAATACGAGCACCGCGATAAGTCCCGGCACAAACGCAGTTCCCAGAGAGCCTGTGGTAATCAGCGTCCCTATCTGGTATACAAAGAACGCCACGGTATATCCGGTCGCCAGCTGCAGGCAGATGCCGCCGAGCAGCCATTTGCCGCTCTTCATCTCCGAATTCATCGCTCCCAGAGCCGCAAAGCACGGAGGCGTGTAAAGATTGAACATCAGGTATGCGAGCGCCGCCACTTTTGTCAGTCCCATGACTGTCGCCACTTCGCCGCCGCTTCCGACCAGCTCCAGTGCATCTGTGTCGATGAGGTTCGTCACGCCATATACAACTGCCAGCGTACCGACTACATTCTCCTTTGCGATAAATCCGGTGATTGCCGCTGCTGCCAGCTGCCATACGCCGAACCCGAGAGGGATAAACAGGATTGCAAAGGGATGGGCGATGCTCGCCAGGATGGACGTATTCTCCGCTCCTTCCTCCACAAGCTGGAACTGCCAGTTAAAGGTCTGCATAATCTGCACGACCGTGTTGCACACAAGGATGATGGTCCCTGCCTTGATGATGTACGCCTTGCCCCGCTCCAGCATGGAAATGCACGCGCGTTTCAGGCTCGGGAGCTTATATTCCGGGAGCTCGATGATAAAGAAGGATTTGCGGTACTTCTGCCCGGTAATCCTCTTTACCAGGAGCGCGCCCAGCAGGATGAGCACGATGCCCATCAGATACATAGTCGCGGATACCCACCACGCGTCTGCGAAAAACGCGCCCGCAAACAGTGCGATGACCGGTATCTTGGCGCCGCAGGGCATAAAGGGTGTGAGCATTGCCGTGGTCCTTCTCTCCCGCTCATTGCGTATCGTGCGGGACGCCATCACGCCCGGAATCGCGCATCCGGTACCGATGACCATGGGGATGACGGATTTTCCGGAAAGCCCCACTCTTTTAAAGATGGGGTCCAGTACAACCGTCGCCCGCGCCATGTAACCGCAGTCTTCCAGAAGAGCAATCAGGAAATACATGACCATGACAAGGGGCAGGAAACCGACCACCGCGCCCACGCCGCCGATGATGCCGTCCACAAGCAGCGCGTACAGAAGCGGGTTGGCATTCTCCATCAGGCCGCCCACCCAGCCCTGGAATGTCTCAATCCATGCCACCAGCCAGTCCGCAATCCACGTCCCGACCGTTGTCTGGGATATGTAGAATACAAGGACGATGACTGCCACAAAGATGGGGATGCCGACAATCTTATGGGTGATGACCGCATCCACTTTGTCCTGGAAATTCTTATCCTTTGTAAATACTTTCCTCTGCTCGACCTGCTTCACAATGTCATTTACGAACTCGAACCGCTTCCGGTCGGCAGCCTCTACCGCCGCCTTATCCGTCAGGTCGATGTCCGCCTGTACATAGGGAGCTTCCTGTCCTGCTCCTTTTAAGGAGACAGCCGCCTCCACAGCGTCCTTCAGTCCGGTATGCCCGGAAGATGTGGATACCGTCTTGATGACCGGGCAGCCCAGCTTCTCGGAGAGCAGCTTTTCATCAATCTTCGTCTGCTTCTTCTCCGTCATATCGCTCTTGTTGAGCGCCACGACTACCGGAACTCCCAGCTCCAGGAGCTGTGTGGTAAAGAACAGGCTCCGGCTTAAGTTCGTCGCATCCACGATATTGATGATGGCATCCGGATGCTCGTTTTTCACATAGCCGCTGGTGATGCTTTCCTCTGAGGTAAACGGCGACATGGAATATGCGCCCGGCAGGTCCACTGCCACAATGTCCTCCGCACCTTTGCAATACGTCTTTTTAATCAGGCTCTCCTTTCGCTCGACCGTGACGCCCGCCCAGTTGCCGACTTTTTCATTTCTGCCGGTCAGCGCGTTGTACATGGTCGTCTTGCCGCTGTTCGGGTTTCCCGCAAAAGCAATTCTCATTTTCCAATTCTCCTCCTTCATTCCGATTAGTTATGTCTAACCCTTATGTAAAAAAAATAGCAGGCTGAGATTGCTATTTTTTCCGCACCGCCAGTTCTCTGCCCCGCCGGATATGACGGGACTCTGCCGGTGCATGTTATATTGAAATAGCTTTCGCTAAATCAGTATCGATATTATATCTTCCGTCTTTGATGGAAACCGTACAGCCTCCCCGCACTCTTGATACCACTGTGACAGGTTCGCCGCTGTAGCAGCCCAGCGAAAACAAGAAAGCCTCCATCTCCTCATCCTCTGTGACGATGTCTTTGATGATATATTCTTCGCCTTCCCTGGCATCCAGTAAAGTCATAACATCTGCTTCCTCTCTTTCGGTCCCTATCGGGTTATCTGTGACTTTCTTTTGGTTGTCATTCCTAACAGTTGATAGTTTAAACTAACTACCAGCTTTTGTCAATCCCTTTTTCAGATATTTTCCGCTGATATTTTCCGGTTTCAATTTCCGGTTTCAATTTCCGGTTTGCCGTTGGATACCGGATGTGCTATAATCCGGTTATACGCGAAAAGAACAATTCATACGCGGATAGAACGATGAGAAACACAGGATTGAGGTGGACTTAGATGTACGGTAATGAATCTTCTGAAAACTATCTGGAAACGATACTTGTCCTGAGCAGGCGCCTGCCTGTCGTGCGTTCTGTCGACATTGCGACAGAACTGGATTTCAAGAAGCCAAGCGTGAGCGTCGCCATGAAAAAGCTCCGGGAAAGCGGTCATATCACCGTCTCTAACGAAGGCTATATCACACTGACCGACACCGGCAGGAAAATCGCCGAATGCATCTATGAACGCCATACCCTCCTGTCTTCCTGGCTGCAGCGTCTCGGCGTCTCTCCGGAGACCGCCGCGGAAGACGCATGCCGCATCGAGCATGTGATAAGCGCAGAGAGTTTCGATGCGCTGAAAAAACACATCCGATGAGGGCAGGCGCTCGTAAAACAGTCTGAAACAGAGAGAACTGATATACAGAAAGCGCCCTGTGGCTTCATTCCACAGGGCGCTTTCTGTATGGATTTATTTGCTGTCTTTCCTCTTGCGGCTGTAAACGGCTGTGCCGGTCAGGACAGCGCCCGCTGCAAGCATGACCGCAGTCCAAAGGGCGATATTGCTGTCATCACCGGTCTGGGGAGAATTTGTGTCAGTATCTGACGGTGTTCCTGTCGCCGGGATTTCCACCGCCGCTTTTTCATATCCGCAGACGGTGCATTCCTCGTGCCTGGAGCCTTTCTCGGCTGCGGTTGCCTCTTTGTCGATTACCCACTCAAACGTGTGGGCGGCTTCGTTCAGCTTCTCGCCGCACTCGGTACATTCCTTCCAATGCTTTTCGCCGTTCGCCTTCCATTCGGCGCTCGCCTGATGGCCGGTAGCTGCTATTGTTACTTTTTGTTCATCCGTATAGGTTTGGCAATTAAAGGTGGCAGAAGCAGTATTGATTTTTTCTCCGTCTGCGGTACAGGATGCTTCACGGATAACCCTGCTTGTGACTGTCACTTGCAGCGTCTCCTGATGTGTGTCATCGTTTTGGCAGGTGAAGGTTGCCATAGCACTGGAATAATCCTCCGACCAACTCCATTCCGGCTCCCTCCAATCGTGCTCAATAGCCGGAATCGGCTGGCTGTCTTTTTTGTCGCCGCAGCGTTCGCAGTGATAAGACTGGCTTCCGTCTTCCGTACAGGTGGGCTGCTTGTCAATGGTGAGCTCGGTACTGTACTGATGACCGCCATAATAATCCTCGCAGGGGCGCGCATTATTGGAGGCCTATAGGCTCATCGAGATTGTTTTCCAGTTTGAAGCACACGCCGTCTTACTCATTGCTTCCATCGTTCACATCTTTTGCAATTTTGGCTAACTGCTCTGCCGTTTCTATCAGATAAGGGGCGTCTTTTGTTCCAGTTCCTCCTGCAAAAGCCTCGGCTGCGTAATCCGTCCAGACTCCTTCCGGACCTGCGGCGAATACTGTTACCGGCATAAGCCCAATCATCAACATAAGCGATAAAAGAACCGAAGTGAATCGTTTTTTCATTTCTTTATACACCTTTCTTCCAGATTTTTTCATTTTTAAAGCACAAAAACAGAAGGTGCATCCCGTCCATGCAAATCGGACAGAATACGCCTTCTGTTTTTTGTGCAATTTCTCGCTTGACAGAAAAAAGGGCAGAATTATGCTATG